>NZ_LZIJ01000145.1 GCF_001667115.1 Mycobacterium sp. 852002-51163_SCH5372311
ACAATGGTTCCACCGGCCTATCTCGGCAAGCAGTTTGCGGCGGCGCACCAGCACTACCTTGTCTCTGGTAGCGCCACTATTGATTCCGGAGACCTCGAAACTGCCGTTCGCCATGTCACTGAGCACGGTTTCGGCACTGAATCAAACTCACGGCTGTTGGCGCTGATGAACCCGGCACAGGCGGAAGTGGTGTCAACCTTCAAAGCTGGCGAAGAAAACGCCAGCGGCATTATTGCCAAACACGACTACATTCCGTCCGCTGGCGCTCCGGCCTACTTGCAACCGGAAAATATCGTGGGTCAGGTTGCGCCGGAGTCCTACAACGGTCTTAAGGTGCAGGGTTCCTACGGCGAGACCTGGATCATCCAGAGCGACTTCATCCCAGAAGACTACTTCGCGGTTGTCGCCACCTACGGAGCCAACAGCCCTGACAACGCCATCGGGTTCAGGCAGCACGCTCAGCGCCAATATCAAGGTTTGCGTACTATTCCCGGTCTTGGCCCGTATCCGTTGCAGGACAGCTTTTTCCAGCGCAGCTTCGGTGTTGGTGTGCGCCGTCGCGGCCAAGCCTGCGTCACGCAGATCAAGGCCAGCGGTTCCTATAGCGTGCCGGTGATCCCGAAGTGACGCCTCGAGATTGGCTGCAGGCCAATCTGACTGCAGTCGTGGTCGCGGTAGCTCAGGCCGGTGCCACCCTGGCCGGCTCAACTGCTGAAACCAATGTGTCTCAGACCGTTACTA
>NZ_LZIJ01000146.1 GCF_001667115.1 Mycobacterium sp. 852002-51163_SCH5372311
TTGGCGGTTGAAACCAGCGACGGCCTGACCCCGACTCCGCGCCTGCGATGTGTCACCGACTGCCATGCCGACGGGGAATAGTGCACGGTGGTTTCTTCGAAGCCATCGACCCGCGAAACCGTAAGTACGCCAGTCTCTTGGTTAATGGTGAGTTCGTCCCCGTCGGCGGCTGCGATTTCTTCGCCGTTCGAAAGCCGGATTACGAACATGAGATTGTCCCCTCGATCGAGATGTTGCTGGGTCGTGAATCGGCTGTTAGCTGGTGGATTCGGGATCGGCGGCGTCCCCTGGTGGTTAAAAGTGCGTTAACCCTCTCCAAGCCACTCCTTCCCGGGCCGACGGAGCTGGACGGGCCGCCACGCACGCTCCGTGACTGGGTTGTTGCGATCACGCGTGATGTTAGGAGAACTTCGGAGACGACGCCCGGGCGTGAACTGGCGGACAGGTGAACGGTCAGGAAACATTTCGTTGTGCAGGCGCCGGGACGACCGCACGGACTCAGAGCTCTGCCCCCGCTACCTGCGTGAACGACCAGTCGCAGGGGCGGCGCAGCGGCTCGCCGACTGCGCCGGCGACCCGCCGCCATCGGGGTCAACCGTTAAATTCCGGGCGAGATTATCCATATTTGCCCAGGTCGGCGGCCTTGTGACGAACCGGCTAGCGCAAACCTTGATAGGTTAGGCTACATTTACTAGCTGTGACCGATGTCAGCGTCGAGACGGGTTCTCTAGACACCGCGTCGCTGTCGATTCCACTGCCCGCCCATATCGATCCTGCCGACCTGGCAGCCGAGCTGGCCGCACTGCTCCCGGAGCGAGTCGGGGAGGAATACCTGCTTTACGAGAGCGACAGCGAATGGGTGTTGGCGATCGGCGTGCTGGCGATGGTCGAACTGGACAGTGATGAACTACGGGTGATCCGCAACGGCATCACCCAGTGCCAACAGTGGACGGGCCGGCCGGGACCGGTGTTGGCCGAAGCCGTGGATCGGCTGCTGCTGGAAACCGACCAGGTTTTCGGGTGGATCGCCTTTGAATTCGGTGTGTACCGCTACGGGTTGCAGGAGCGGCTGGCAGCGAAAACTCCTCTGGCACGGGTCTTTTGGCCCCGCGTCCGAATTCTGGTCAGCCAGGATCAGGTTCGCCTGTGCGGCGCCGACGACGACGTTCGCGAGACCGTACGCCGGGTTCTGGACGACGGTGTGCGGGATTTGCCGCGCGCCCGCGCGGTGGAGGTGACGACCGACCCGTCCGGCTACCGCGAACGCGTGGCCGCCGCTGTCCATGAGATCACCGACGGCGCGTACCACAAGGTGATCCTATCCCGTTGTGTTGAAGTGCCTTTCGCGCTCGACTTTGCCTCGACCTACCGGCTGGGCCGACGGCACAACACTCCGGTTCGGTCGTTTCTGTTGCGGCTGGGCGGTATTCGTGCCCTCGGGTACAGCCCGGAACTCGTCGCGGCCGTTCATATCGGCGGGCAGGTGATCACCGAGCCGTTGGCCGGGACGCGCGCGCTCGGCCGTGGTCTGCTGCTGGATCGTCAGGCACGCGACGAGCTGGAATCGGACTCCAAAGAGATTGTCGAGCACGCGATTTCGGTGCGCAGCTCACTTCAGGAGATCGCCGAGATCGCCGAGCCCGGAAGCGCTGCCGTCACCGATTTCATGACGGTGCGCGAACGGGGGAGCGTGCAGCACCTGGGCTCCACGATCAGTGCGCGGCTGGACCCGGCCAGCGACCGGATGGATGCGCTCGAGGCGCTCTTCCCCGCGGTCACCGCCTCGGGCATCCCGAAAGCGGCCGGAGTGGAAGCGATCCTGCGTTTGGACGAAGCTCCGCGCGGGATGTATTCTGGTGCGATCGTGACCCTTTCGGCTGACGGTGGCCTGGATGCGGCGCTGACGCTGCGGGCCGCTTACGAATGCGACGGGAAAACCTGGCTGCGGGCCGGTGCCGGCATCATCGAAGCCTCGGAGCCCGAGCGGGAATTCGAAGAGACCTGCGAGAAGCTGTCCACCCTTGCGCCGTATCTCATTGCGCGTCAGTAGCCGGAATCGCGCACTGGCGACGCGGTAGTCTCCGTCACTGGACCCGCCGCAGTCCCGGCGCGCTCTCGGGCTCCGAGGATTGCACCAGGTAGTCGGCGAGCACCCGGCTTACCAGCGACTCGATCGTCGATTCGATCGACGACGCGAGGGTCGCTGTCACGGTGGCGACGGCCTGGGTGCGGAAGCGGACCAGCATCGTGATCAACTCGGCGATCTCGGCATCGGCGGGCAGCCGCTCTCCCGGCTTGAGTCGGTCCTGGACGTGTTCGGCGCCCGCACGGACCAGCATGTTGCTGATCTCGTCGATCTTGGGCAGGATCTGCTCGTGCAGGTCGATGAGTTTGTCGGTGCTGATGCCGTAGCCGCGAATCTCGTTGAACGCCTCGATGAGTTTGGGTCTGGTGATGGTGGCCTGCTGTCCGTCGACCCGAATCACCTGCAGGTCCAGCAGGCGCTGGAATGCACGCGGGTCGTCGACTAGTCGCTCGGCTTCGGCGAGCGGCATCGTCTGCGACTTCTCGGTCGTCCACGTGCCCACGATCGCCGATTCCAGGCCGAGGACGTCACCGAGGTTTCTGCCCTCTTCCCAAGCGCTGAGCATTTCCCGGACGTGCGCGATGTTGTATCCGCGGTCCAGCATCGAGGTGATCAAGCGCAGTCGGGTCAGGTGTGTGTCGTTGAACAACGCGATGCGTCCGACTCGCAAAGGGGGAGGCAGCAATCCGCGATCGCGGTAGACCCGGATGTTACGGGTGGTGGTGCCGGCCAGCCGGGCCAGGTCGTCGATCCGATATTCGCCGGACGCCGCGATGTCCTGTGGATGGCGGACGGCCGCGTCGAACAGCTGTGATACCGCCGTCTCGACGAACTCGCGAAATTCACGCGACTGGCGCCGGACGCGCTTGGGTGCGCGCCGGACGTTGTGTAACACGCTGGCGACCGTGCCTGGTTCTGGCCGTGCTGGTCGGTCGGTTGGCATCTGCGTGCGCCGCGTCACGCGGAGGAGCTGACCAGCGCGGGCGTGTCTTTGGCCACCGCGTCATAGTCCGAATAGCGGAAATCGTGCATCTGCCGAAGATACTGCGTGGCGGTTCCGGGGTACATGGAGGCGTTGAATCCGTCCTTGGTGAGATACCAACTGCGGCAACCTGACATCCATGTCGTCTTGGTGAGCCGGCGCTGGATGCGTTCGTTGTGGCGGCGCTGGACCTCCGGGCGCACATCGAGGTAGCGCAAGTCGTTGTCCAGGATGGTGCTGATACCGCGCACCGCGTACTCGAGCTGACCTTCGATGTAGACCAGTAGCGAGTTATGGCCGGGCCCGGAGTTGGGTCCGGTCATGAAGAACAGATTGGGATACCCGTGCGCGTTGATGCTCTTGTAGGCCTGCGCGCCGCCGGCCCATTCGGCGGCCAGGGACCTGCCGCCGAGTCCGGTCACGGGGAACGGCGGCCCGGTCAGGTGGACGTCGTATCCGGTGGCGAACACGATGCAGTCGAGGTGGTGTTCGATGCCGTCGCTGGTGCGGATGCCGACGGGGCTCAGCGTCGCGATCGGCCAGTCGATGAGTTTGCAGTTCTCGCGCTGAAGCGCGGGGTAGTAGTCGCTGGATATCAGCATGCGTTTGCAGCCCGGCGCGAAGTCGGGGGTCAGCTGGCGACGTAACCACGGGTCTTTGACCTGCGCGCGGATATGGGCTTGACCCAGCCGGGCGACCAGCGACGTCAGCGGGGTTTTCCACACCATCGCCGTCGCGGTGGCCTCATGCCCCCAGAACAGGACTTGCCGGGCAAGTTGTTGGGTGGCAGGGACTTTGGCGAACAGCGCTTGCACCGCGGGTGGGGTGGCGACGTCTAGGCGCGGCAGCACCCAGCCGGGGGTGCGCTGAAATACCTTGACGAACCCGGCCTGTTTGATGAGTTCGGGAATGATCTGGATCGCGCTGGCGCCGGTACCGATGACGGCGACGCGTTTTCCGGTGAAATCGTAATCGTGGTCCCAGCGGGCGCTGTGGATCTTGTGCCCCCGATAGCTGTCCAGTCCGCGGATGTCCGGGAAGCTGACATCGGATAGCGGGCCGGAGGCCAGTACCACGGTGCGCGCGCTAAAGCGTTTGCGGTTCTTCGTCGTTGCGGTCCAGATGCCGGCGTGCTCGTCGAACGTCAGCCCGGTGACCTCGTGGCGGAAGCGGATATGACGACCGATGTCGAACCTGGCTGCCATGTCCTCGATGTGCCGACGGATCTCGTCGGCAGGGGAGTAGGTGCGCGACCATCTCGGGTTCTTGACGAACGAAAAGGAGTACAGCAGCGATGGAATGTCGCAGCTCGCACCGGGATACGTGGTATCGCGCCACGTTCCGCCCACGCGGTCGGAACGTTCCAGGATGACCATTCCTTCAGGATCGTTCAAGACACCGGCTTCGGCCAATCGGATTGCCGTGCCGAGCCCGGTGAAGCCCGCGCCGATGACGAGCGTCGCGTAAATGTGCTGTCGTGCCATGATCACGCCGCGGGCTGGTGGGTGAGTTCTTTGAACCAGCTGGGCACCGGTCGCAGCAGTGGCTGGGGATAGCGATCCGACAACCACACCATGGAATTGGCCAGCAGATGATAGGGGTGGCGCGGGTTGACCACCATCGCGGCGTGCCGCTTGAGAAGTTGGTAGGCGGGCACCCGCCGGGTGCGCTCACCGCGTTCGCCGAGTTGCTTGAAGCGCTTGACGGCGTTGTACAGCCGCTCGGGTTCCATTCCCATGCCGGCCATTTCGTTGCGCACGCGATTGAGCAGCGGTATATACATCAGCGTGCCGATGATCACGCCCGGCGATGCGACGGTGCCGACGAATTCGATGGCCAGCCGACGCGCCTTGGCGTGACCGATCATGTCCAGAACCGCGAAATCGACTGCCAAATGCCGTGATTCGTCGTTGTTGATCTTCTCGAAAACCTGATGGCAGACGGGATCCTCCACCGAGTCCAGCAGGAACTTCAGCAATGCTCCGTCGAGGGCGACCTCTAACATCGGGATGACGGTCCCCAGAACGGAAAGCGGCATGTTGTCGGCGTAGGCGTCCAGCCAATCCATGGCCAGCCGGATGTTGACGTTCGGTTCCGGCAACTCGCCGTCGTCGAGCATGCCCCAGCGCTTCATCAGTGCCAATTCGGCGTTGGCGTGGCGCTGCTCCTCGGCATGGAAGTACCGGTAGATTTCGGCGACCGTCGGGTTGGGCGCCTTCTTGGCCAGCGCCGCGAATCCGCGGGCACCCACATTCTCGATCCAGCACAGGTCGGCCATGAAGGCCTTGAGCTTCGGCCGGAATTCGGGCCGGATGGTGTCGGCACCGGGTGCGTCCCAGTCGATATCGGCGAGCGCCCATTGGCGATCCTTGATCTTGGCGAGCATGGCTTCCATTTCGATTGCCATCAGCGGCTCCTTCCGGTCCCCGTTGATCAATGCCGATTCGTCCGAGACACCACGCCAACCGCGCGGGTAAATGTCTGCGGTGCCAAGCGTTTGACGTTCCAGCCGATCTTGGCGTCGAGTTGTGGCATGCAATAGAGTTCGCCGCGGTCGTGTGCGTCGAGGCACACGCGCGCCACTTTCTCCGCCGAATAACCGGTCCAGCGCATCAACTTGGCTGCCAGCTCGCTGGATTCGTCGCTGATCCGGCCGGACTCGACGATATTGGTCTTGACGAAGGTTGGGCACAGCACGGTGACTCTGACTGCGGTGCCGGATAATTCGGCGGCCAGTGTCTCCGACAGCGAGAGCACGCCGGCCTTGCTGACGTTGTAGGCGGCCATCCCCGGAGCAGCGCCGAACGCCGCCGCCGAGGCCACGTTGATGATGCCGCGCGGTGCATGACACGGGTCGGCTTCGCGCAGGATCGGGGTGAATACATGGCAACCGTGAATCGGCCCCCACAGGTTGATGCCCAGCGTCCACACCCAATCGTCCAGCGGCGTATCGCCGATCGCATCGCCACCGGCACCGACGCCGGCGTTGTTGATCACCAATGTGGGCGGTGCTCCGAACCAGGACTGTGACTGCTCGGCCAGATCGCGCACCTCGTCGAATCGGGATACATCGCAACGGATCGCCGCCGCTTTTGCGCCCTGCTCGACAATCGCGTCGGCCGTGTTTTGTGCTGCCGCTTCGTCGATGTCACTGCACACCACCATGCCACCGCGGCGGCCGAGTTCGATTGCGAACGCCGCGCCGATCCCGCTGCCGGCGCCGGTCACCACCGCTGAGGCGCCGTGGGTGGTCTTCGGCTTGCTCAGCAGCTTGTCCAGCGGTCCGAACATCATCAGCCCACCCGCTGGGCTGCGAGTACGCGCGCATCCTGCATTGCGTGCGCGATGAAGCGTGCGACATAGGCCATGGCTTTGGCCGCTTCGGGTGTCATTCGCGGCAGCGCCTGGAAGACGTGTACCTGGTGTGGCCAGATTTGCAGCTCGCATTTGCCGCCGGCGGCGCGGATGTCCGCGGCGAGCTGGCGCGCGTCTTCCTGCAGCATTTCGGCGCCGCCCGCTTGGATCAACGTCGGAGGAAGCGCCGCGCCGCCGGCGACGTCGAGCTTCAACCGGTGATGGGTGAGATCGGTGCCGGCGTGGTACAGGCCGACCAGGCGGACCGCGTCGGCCGCACGGATGGCGGGATCCGGACGAACGCGCTCGCGAGCGAGGCAAAGCCCGAACGTGAGGTCGTACAGCGGTGAGAACAGCACAAGGGCTGCGGGTGCTTTGTCCGCGACCTCGGCTTGCAGCAGCAGGTCGACGGTTAGATGACCGCCCGCCGAATCACCGGCAACCACAATCTGTTTGGGTGACACCGCGCAGGTGTCGACGAGCCAGTCCCAGCCCGCCCGTACATCGTCGGCCGCGGTGGGGAAGCGGTGGCGGGGGGCTAGCCGGTAATCGATGCTGAATACCGGCAGGCCGGTCAACGACGACAGCCACGACGTCAATCGGCGATGCGTTTTCGGCGAACACACGGCGTAGCCGCTGCCGTGCACGTAGTAGATCGCCCCGGCGGCCGTCGACGAACGGGCAATTTCGCTCGTCGGTGTGCGCGGTCCATAGACCCATTCGCCTTTGACACGACGTCCGTCGGGCAGCGTGGTGTCGACGTGTTCGACACGGGTGCCGGCCAGCGGAGGACCTAGTGTGCCCATGATTCTGGCGATGATCTGTCGTGACAGCCAGAGCCCCCACGCGCGTTCCGGTGGGATCAGCCCGCTCAGTGGCCGCAGGGTGTATGTGCTGACCGCTGCCGCGCCACGGGAGCGCAGTGACCCGCGGGCCGGAACGACGTCGTTCATGCGACGAAGTCAATCGCAAATGGTGACATTAGTCAATGGCAGAGTTTTCGCCGCACATCCAGCGGTGTCGCGCATACACCAACGACAACGCGGGCCGATCTAGTCACGGTCGTGGTGGCACACGGCTTCGAGTTTTATGCCGATCGGGTCGTACCAGAACGTGGCGTAATAGTGGCCGGGGTACTGCGGGAAGTGTTGAGGCGGATAGACGACTGTGCTGCCCGCCCGCACCACATGCGCATGCACAGCGCGCACGAGGGATCGGCGCCGGACCATGAACGCCAAATGTTGCAGTCCGCTGCGTAGGCCTGAGTAGCCGCCCGACTCGACGGCTGGGTAGAAGAACAGGTACGTGCCAGGCTTGTTGTCGGCTGGCTTATAGGCGAACTCGTTGTCGTTGTGAAAGAACGGCTCGAATCCGACGAGAGGCATCAGCTCGTCGTAGTACCGCTTGGCCACTGAGAGGTCAGGGACATTGATGCCCAGGTGACCCAGCACTGTGCGACCCCCTTCGTGCATTGACGACTAAGGACTGTGCCCATTATCGGCACGAAGCGGCCAACATCGAACGTCGGCATGACCGACCTGTGTCACACCGTTGGCCACGACTGCGCCGGCTTCGACACGGCCGCAGCCATATTGGCGTTCCGGCACCGATGGGTCCTGCCGCGAGGGAGCGGCTGGGCGCTCCGTCGATCCGCAGACAATGGCTGATCAGGGTTGACAACTGGATTGCAGCGGAATGACCGGGCCGCCGGACTGCAGAGACAACAGGTGCAGGTACGTCGCGAGCGAATGTTCGCATCCGGGATTGAACTTGACCAAGATCTTCGGCGGAAGCGGCAAGAATCGAATCGGGTTCAGCTCATACGGATTCAGCACATGCTCGTAGTGGAGCGGCGGGGGCAGGGCCGGGACGATGTCGAGTCGGTTTGCGATCCGATACGAGTTTTTCACGACCTGGTCGTAGGTGTGTGCGAACAGCGAATCCCCTGTGCGCGGACTGCCATAGGTGTAGACGGTCGGGTCACTGAAGACCGTATTGGCGGCTACGTCGAGGGCGAGCAGCGTCGCAAGTGCTCCTCCCAGGCTGTAACCGCAAATCGTCACAGAGCTGACCGGCCGCGGGTACGAGAGCTTGGCGAGCGCGCTGGCCAGCGTCGGGGAATCCGGCGCAACACCGGTCCTCAGCGACTCATACAGGGCGGTGAAGCCGTCTTCGGTGTGCCCCGCCCCGGCCAGGAAAGGGCATGGCACCTGCGCGAATTCGACGTCGTGGAGCCACTCCAGGATCCCTTCGGTACCCCGAATCGCGACCACCACATCACCGGCTTGAGCCACCTGACAGACCAACCCGATGGAAACCTCGGCGTTTGCCCGGGCGGGGTTGATGTCGGTCGCAAGATCGTTTGCGTAGATCGTCGTGACCACCGTGTAGCTGGTCCCGCCGGCACTGACGGTCTTGCCGGCGGCGTTCGTCAAGTCGCCGGGCAAAATGTCGTAGGTAGTGTTCAGCAGCTGGGCGAGACGTACTGCGGTTGTTACATCCATCGTCGGCTGCGCAGGCAAAGGTCCTCCGCCCAGGTCGCGTTGTGATCCAGGGAGATGGTACTGCGGCATGCGTCGAGCGTGTCGCCACGGCGAAAAACCGGCCAGATTGTCGCCGTCAGAACACGTTCGGCGAAGTGCTTAAGTCGCCGATGGGGCAAAGAAGGCGGGTACCTATCGCTGCGGGAGTGGACGGGAACGCACCAGCGTCGGCCACCAGAACCACGGGCCGAGGATTCGCAGGATGCACGGCACCACGAAGGACCGCACTATCAGCGTGTCGAGCAGCAGGCCGATGCATACGGTCGAACCCACCTGACCGATCGTCCGCAGGTCGCTGGTGAGCATCGCGAGCATGGTGAACGCGAACACCAAACCCGCGGAAGTCACTACGCCACCGGTGCTTCCGAGCGCGCGGATGAGCCCCGTGTTCAATCCGGCGTGCAGCTCCTCTTTCACCCGGACGATCAACAGCAGGTTGTAATCCGAACCCACCGCCACCAGGATGATGAACGTCAGCGGCAACACCAACCAGTGCAGAGGCAGGCCGATGAGGTGCTGCCAGACGAGTATGGAAAGCCCGAACGCGCCCGCGTACGAGAAGGCCACCGTGCCCGGAATCACCAAGGCGGCCATCAGACTTCGCGTGAGGAACAACATGATCAAGAAGATCAGCACGAAGGCGGCGATCGCGACGATGAGCAGATCGGATGCCGCGTATTCCTTGATGTCCTTGTCGTTCGATCCCGACCCGCCGATGTATACCCGCGCGCCCGCCAGCGAGGTCTCTTTCAGAATCGTGGTGATCGCTGCGGGGAACTGTTCGACGTGCTGCACGCCTTCCGGCCCCATGGCGTTCCCCTCGTGGGTGACGATGAACCGAGCCGCCTTGCCGTCCGGCGACATCAGTAGTTGCATACCGGTCTTCACATCGTCGTTGTCGAAACCCTCTCTGGGGATGTAGAAGAAGTCGTCGCTGCGCGACCGGTCGAAGTCGAGCCCCACATTGACCAGATCGTCGAATGTCTGATCGGTCTGCGTGGATTGCAGCGACGACTGGCCGTAGGTGCTCACTAACAGCGCGGCTAACGCCTCCGAGTCGTCGGCCGTGAGTTTGAGCTGCGTTATGACTTGCGGCAACAGTTTGTCCAGGGCCTCGAGAGAAGTTCTGGCGTCCTTGATGTCAGCGGCCAGGTGGTCGATGTTGTCCAGCCCGTCGAACAGCGATCTGAATGCCCAGCAGATGGGGATATCGAAACAGTGGCGCTCCCAATAGAAGTAGCTCTTGACCGGCCGGAAGAAGTCGTCGAGATTCGAGATCTCAGAATTCATCTGGTCGGTGATCTGTTGCAGATCCTGGACGGTGAGGACCGTCTTGTGCAGCTCGTCGGACATGTTTTGGAAGAAGACGATCTCTTTGCGCAAGACCGTGACACTGTGCTGGGTGATCTGTGCCTGCTGCTCCGTATTGGCGTTTTGCTGCTTGCTGAACGGGAGCTGTTGACCGTTCCCGCTGCCCTGCGTGGTGAACAGGTAGGGCAGCGTCGCGTGTTCCAAGGGTCGACCCAGAGGTCTGGTGATGCTTTGCACCATCGCGACGCCGGGAAGGCGAATGAGACTCTTGGCCGCGCGGTCCAATGAGATGAAATCGGCCGAGTTTCGCATGTCATGATCTGTCTCGATCATCAGCATTTCGGAGAACAATTTGCTCTTCGGGAAGTGCCGATCCGCCGCCGCGAAACCCTGATTGGCGGGGGCATTGTGCGGCTGGTACTGACGGTCGTCGTAGTTCTGCCGGTACGTCGGCACGAAGATCGCCCCGAGCAGGACCGCAGCGGCGCTGGCCACGAGGATCGGCACCGGCCACCGCACGACGCTCGTCCCGATCCGTCGATACAGATGTGCCTTGGCTGCCCGTCTCGGATCGAAGAGCCCCAGCAGGCTGCCCACGGTCAAAATGGCCGGGCCGAGCGTCAATGCCGCCGTGATCGTGAACAGCATGGCGATGGCGACGGCCGGACCCATGGTGTGGAAGTAGTTGAGTCGCGCGAAAGTCAGGCAGTAACACGCCCCTGCGATCGTCAGCCCCGACCCGAGGATGACGGGCGTGACACTCTTGTAGGCGGTGTAAAACGCCTCCTCCTTGCCTTCGCCGGCCTGTCGCGCCTCGTGATAGCGGCCCATCAAGAAAATGCCGTAGTCGGTCCCCGCGCCCAGGGTCAGGGCGACGACGATGTTCACCGCGAACGACGAGAGCTCGATGTATCCGAGATGGCCGAGCGTCGCGATGACCCCCTTCGCCACCAACATCTCGATCAGGACTCCGAGCAAGGGCACCACCAGGTTGGTGATGGAGCGGTACACCAGCAGCAGCATTATGACGATGAGGATGATCGTCACGATCGTGATGTTGTTCAGGCTCGAATTGGCGATAGCCACAGTGTCCGAGGCCAGCGGAGCGGCGCCGCTGACATATACCCTCAGCCCCGGCGGCGGTGCGACCTGGGCGACGATGTCGCGGACAGCGTTGACGGACTCATTCGCCTGCATCTGTCCGATATCACCCGCGAGACGCAACAGCACATACGCGGCCTTGCCGTCGACACTCTGCGCCCCCGCCGCCGTGATCGGCTTCCCCCATAGATCCATGACGTACTGCACATGCCTGGGATCTCGCTTCAGCCGGCGCACCAAATCGTCGTAATACCGATGGTCCACATCGCCCAACGGGCGGTTGGCTTCCAAGACGAGCATCGTCAGATTGGTCGAATTCGACTCGTGGAACTTCGCGCCGATGCTCAACAAGGCCCGCTGCGACGGCGCGTAGTGCGGCACCATGGGCCCCGCGAGTTCTTCGGCCACCCTTTCCACCTGCGGCATGAAGGTGTTCGTCGACACGGCGAGAAGGGCCCAGAAGGCGATGATCGGAATCGCGAGGATCCGAACCGTTCTGGGCAGTAACGGTCGTCTTACCCGATGCTCGCTCATGCGGATTTCACCCTGCACATGACGTGCGCATCCGGATGGGAATCGGATTGCTCATCGCGGACAACGCCATTCACCAGCATCCGGCAGCCGAGTTGACCACCGTGAACCTGCGCCGAGATGCTCCCGGACACCACGGTGAGCGTGGTCGTCTCGGAGTGCGACCACGGCAGGGTCGCCAGATCGACCCGATGGGGATGCCCGTCGATGTCCAAGTAGACGAGCATCCCGCCTTCGCCGACGGAACCGAACAACTCGTACGTGAGCTGTTTGGGAGTGGACTGCTCCGGCGCCGCCGGGCCATTGACGGTGATGACGGGCGGGGGAGCGGAGAACTGGTGGACCTTCCACATGCACACCGCACCCACCGCGAGCGCGACGACGGCAACCAATGGCATCCAGATTCGCGCCAACACGGTCCTGCCGACCGGACGAGGGCTCACTCGATCACCTCTTCGATCCGGTCCGCACAACGTGTTCCCGCCCCGGCTCCCGGCCTCAGGCTCATGGAGATAGTAGACGGTGATGTGCCTAATGCACAATCGATGCGCCAAGACTGGCGGCACCGCACCCGGATCGCGACAGCAATGCCCAGTGGGGCTCGGCTACGGGTGAACGCACCGCGTGCATCGCGATGCTTACGACATCTTCCGCAGACGGCCTTTCAGGCTTTTGCTTCTGAGCAGCTGCGCGGTGAAGTTGGTGGCGGCAAGCATTGGGAAGACCCCGAGAAATGTTCGCTCGGAAGGCGTCGCTCCGTGTAAATGGTAAAGGCTGCCGAACACATAAAAGCATCCGAGCATGAATAAAGCGCCGGGAATGCAGAACGCCATCCAGGAGCCACGATCGGCAACGATTTGCCTCGCGTACGCCAATTCCTCGTTCGACATCGGCTGGCGTTTACGCAATTTCCTGACAACCACCTTGGCGCTGCCAATCTCGTCGCTGATCGACGGCGTCGGTTGATCCTCGAGCCGTTTGACGAATACAGCGGCAATGGCCGCCAACACCAGCGCCAGAGTTAGCGAGAGTAGGGTCAAAAAGCCGAACAAATCCGAACTCACCATTCGCTCCTTCGCTCCGCCGTCGAACCTAGCATCGCGCGATCGCAGTCATGGATGCGCGGGTTGCTGCGCGGCTTTCTGTCGGGCGATGCGCTGGTCATGGATGCGCACCAGCTCGCGAAACCCCAACCGATGGTATTGCGGAGTCGGTTGGATGCCCCATTTGTCCTTCGCGGTGGCCTTGGCTTCGGCACCTTCAGGTGGTCCCAGCGGCGGGTAGGGATACTTGCACTCCAAGGTGTCGTCGGAGTACCGGACCTTGAGCAGCTCGCTACAGATCTGAGTGAGGCTCAGCGTCGGATAACCGTAGTAGACCGCCATGAAGGGCAGGGTGAAGGCTCCTTCGATGACGAGGGCGATCAGACACACCAGCGTGGCGCGCTTGATCCACTTGTGCATCCGCGCGTAATAGGGGGTGGTGCCGGGAGGCAGGTCGTCTGCCGGGTTGGCGGTCTCGGCAACAGATTCTTCGGCCATGGGTGCTCCTCAAATATCCTCAGTCGGAGAAGATTTCGCGGTTGACGGTGTGCAGGTAGGGGATTGCCAGGAACGGTGTGATGTAGAAGATGTCGTAGAGCCACCAGCCGATGACGGGAAACACGACTCCCGCGTAGCGGACGTCGGCGTACATGGTCATGTTGAAGACGTAGGCGCACCAGATCACCACGCCCATCCAGCAGGTGACGACCATCCACTGATGACCCCAGCGCTTCATCTGCAGGAACCCGATGGCCGCGGCGACGCGCATCGAAAAGACGGTGAGGATCAGCCCCGCCACGTAGGCCTTTTCACCCGGTCCGGCTGCCCCGCCGATCCACAACTCGTTGTAATGCCAGAAATAGCCGGCGTCGAACATGTTGCCCCAGCCGACCATCAGCACGCGGTTGATCAGCGTGTGATTGGCGACCAGATCCAGGGCCCAGCCCAGGCTGTTGAGCATGCCGTCGATCAGGACCAGGTAGCCGATCAGGGTGACGATCATCGGCCGGACCGCCAGGCCGGCCCGCAGGGCCTGCCGTTGCAGCCAGACTCCGCGCATGAAGATCGGGAACCCGATCAGTCCGGGCGCCCACATGCCCATCAGGGCCGCGCCGACGATCATCCACTTGTCGGCACGCCGTTGCGCGTCTCGCGACTGGTCGTGGTGCTCGTCGAGACCGGGCGGCTCACCGGATCTCTTGCCGCTCAGTGCAGGACGGCCGGTTGTCGTCGAGCTCATAAATTCCACCAGCCCCGCGCGAACGACATGTAGAGCTGGATGCCGAACATCGTTACCAGATAGCCATAGATGACGAGCTGGAGAATGATCAAGGCCCGCTTGCGTTTCTGTTCTTTCTGATCCATATCGATGCCCCTTTCTAACGTGCTGTCGTCTCACCGGCCAGACATGCCGCCGCCACTTCGCGCAACCCCTCCGTGATGGCCCCGTCGCTGCTCAGTGGGGCGAGGATGCAGGCGTCGGCCGCTTCTACTTCTGTTGCGCCGGCGGCGATCAGCTGCCCGGCCGTCACCAGCACTCGGGTGGAGGGCGGCTCGAAGTGGAACGCGTCATCGGCCGTGCGGATCGCGGCTGCGCACTGGACGAGTCGCCGAGCGGTCGATAGCGGGACCCCGGTCTCGGCGACGATCACCTGAGCCTCTTTGTCGGCGGGCAGGTACGTCATTGCAAGTGTGACGAACCGTTGCCGGAAGGACGGTTTGAGCTCCTTGAGCGAGCTGCGGTAGGCGGGGTTGTACGAGCACACCAGCATGAAGGTGTCGGGAGCTTGGACCACTTGGCCGGCGCGGTCCAGGTAAAGGGCGCGACGGTGATCGGTCAGCGAGTGCAGGATCGCCAGCGAGTCGTGACGGGCCTCGACCACTTCGTCCAGGTAGCAGATTGCGCCGGCCTTGACCGCTCGGGTGAGCGGGCCGTCGGTCCAGACCACATCACCGCCGGTCACCACGAAGCGCCCGACGAGATCGGAACTGGTCAAGTCGTCGTGGCAACTGATGGTGACGACGGGCCGGCCCAGCAGCAGCCCCATGTGCTCGACGAGCCGGGTCTTACCGCACCCGGTGGGGCCGGTGAGCATCACCGGAAGGCGTCGGTGGTACGCCTGCTCGAACAGCCGGACTTCGCTGCCGAGGGTTAGATAGGTGTCGCTGGTCATCTCTTCCTTCTCGAGGTCTCCGATGGATTCGTGGTTCAGGCGGCGACCAGCTCACGATGGACGTGGGCGAGCACCCGCGGCAGTTCCTCCACCCGCCGAATACGTTGGGAGCGGCGCGATCCGAAGACTTCGGGAAGAGGGTCGACGCGGACCGGCCCGACGCCGACGTAATAGACGGAGACGCCGGCATCGTTGGCCTCCTCGACGGCATGCGCCGTGTCGGCCCACGCATAGCGCCCCTCGTAACCTTCGTCGGAGATCAAGCCGTCGCCGATGACGATCAGCAGGCGGCGCTCGGATGGTTGAGCAAGTAGTCGGCTGGTCATATGCCGCAGTGGGGCGCCCAGGCGCGTGTACCCGCCGGCTGCCAGGCCGAGACCGCCGGGGACGGCCAGACGTGATTCGCCGAAGTCCTTGAGACACCGGATCTCTACCCGGTGGCGGGTGTTGCCGGTGAAGACGAAGACGCCGTGCCGCTCACGGGCGAGTTTCATCGCACGCGAAAGCGCGTCCGCACACGCCAATTCCAGCCGGAAGATCCGGCCGCCGTGTACACCTAGCGACGAGCTGCCGTCGAGCAGAAGCGCGGTGGTGACGTCGCGGCCCAGGGGCAGGAGCTCGCGAAAGATTCGCGGCTCGGCCGCCTCGCCGGTTGCCAGGTCGGTGAAATGGCTGACGTACTGGTCGACGTCGATGTCGGAGCCGTCTTCGAGCCGGCTCTTCATCGCGCGATGGGTGTATTTTTCGAACCAGCCGCGCACGTCCGCAGATACCGGTACCGGCTTGACGGCTCGCCGGCCGTCGGCGCGTTCCAGAACAGCGACGTGATCGCGCAGGAAGGTGTTGGTCCACGCGTTCCACTCCGGATATGGAATACCGGGACGATGTTCCGGCGTGATGTCGAGATCGTTGTCCTGTGGTCGATTTGGTGGCGGCAGGTTCGAATTGCGTACACCTCCCTCACCCCCGGCCGGAACGGAGTAGGGCCGCGGGAGCCGCTTCTCGCTGGTGGTCCACGGCATCCTGCCGAATGTGCGGCGCAATCTGTCGGTCAGTCCCCGGGGCGTCGTGTAGGCCAACGGCAATGTGCCGATCAGTGGATCGACATACAGTGATTGGTTGGTACGGGCCATTTCGACAGCGCAGTTGAGCATCTCGTGGATGCCCATGTCTGCGGGCCGAGCCGCGAGATCGGGTACCGCGCGGATTATCTCGTCGATTAGACCGGGCCAACGCGAACCGACCCAGCCGAGTGCGACACCGGCCTCGACCAGGGTAAGCGCGGTGAGCTCGCGAGAGGTCAGCTCATTCAACCGATATTCGGCAAGACGTTCCTTCGAGGGTGAACACTGCAGCGCCACACCGCAAGTGACGGTGCGCCGGGTCCATCCCGCAGCGGAAAACGGGTAGGGAACGTAGACATATGTCAATGCCGTGTTCAACCCGAAAACGCGCCTGTCGCCAGTCACCAGTCGCGCACCGTCGCGGCGTCGTTCGCTGAACGCGACTGCTGCCACCGCACAGCTGCGTTCGAACGTCATCGCGTGGGTGTCGGACGGCTCGGTCATGGCCCGATCAGAACGTGCCGATGTTGGAGAACATCCAGTACCAGAACAAGATGATCAGAACGGTGCCACCCCACGCTGCCACGTAACGAAGGATTTCCCACAGATAAGCCATGACCCGACCTCCTTGTCGCCGAACTACGCCTGCGTTGCTGATCCGTTCACCGGACCTCGAGCCCCCGTACGGCGGATGCCACCAATTCCTGCAGCATCGAGTCACGGGCTTCGAGACGCTCCGTCGTGGTGATCACGCCGTAGATGCCGAGCAGAAAAAACGTCGCGCTGTAGAAGGCGTCCACCTCTGGGTGGATGGTGCCGTCGCCGCGGGCCCGCTCGATCTGGTCGACCAGCAGGGCGATCACCGGATGATCGGTCCAATCGTCCGAACCGGGCCGCGATGGTGAAAAGTGAAGCGCCAGAAGCTCTTTGAAGAGCTTGCCACCGAAGGCCAATTCCAGGACGGTCACCAGCCTGACGAGCTCCGCGAGCGCCGACGCCAGGTCATGGCCGCTTCGGAGAAACCGCCGGAATTCGGCTGCCATTCGCGCCTCTTCGCGACGCTCCAACTCGAGCAGGACGTGTTCCTTGGTGGGGAAGTGAAAGTAGAAGGTGCCGTGAGCAACGCCGGCCGCGGCCACGATCGCGCTGACTTCGGCATCGGCCATGCCGGAACGCTTGAACTCCGCGATCGCCGCCCCAAGGATGCGTTCTCGCGTCTGCAAGCGGCGCACCTTGCGCGGCGAGAGCGTGGCTTGCGGCGCCATAGGATGCTTTTCTAGTCGTCATACTGACTAAAGTCAACAAAAATATTCGAGGGGATGGCTGTGGCGCAGCGTGCGATGGTCAGCTGCAGGCAGTTCAGACTGACGCTGGCTGTGTCATACGTCAGCTAGGCCGATTTAAGTCAGTGATCGCGGTCAATAAGAAGGTCTACGGGTTGCAAAGCAGACTGCGACCGCTCAATCGGTGAAGAGTTCGCGGTTCACCGTGTGCAGGTAGGGGATGGCAAGAAACGGGCTGATGTAGAAGATGTCGTAGAGCCACCAGCCAACCACCGGGAGGACCACCCCGGCGTAGCGCACATCGGCGAACATCGTCATGTTGAACACATAGCCGCACCAGATCACCACGCCCATCCAGCAGGTGATGATCATCCACTGGTGCCCCCAGCGCTTCATCTGCAAGAACCCGATTGCGGCGGCCATTCGCATGGTGAAGACGGTGGCGATCAGTCCGAATTCCCAAGCCTTTTCACCCGGTCCGGCGGCGCCGCCGACCCACAGTTCGTTGTAGTGCCAGAAATACCCGCCGTCGAACATGTTGCCCCACCCGTTCAAGAGCACACGGGCCAACAGGGTGTGGTTTGCGGCGGTGTCCAGCGCCCACCCCATGGTGTTGATAGCGGCGTCGATCAGCACCAGGTAGCCGAGCAGGGTAACCAGCATCGGGCGCACCGACAGGCCGGCGCGTTGTGCCCGCCGCAGTAGCTGCACCCCACGCAGGAACAGCGGCAGGCCGAAGATGCCCAGTGCCGCCGTGCCGATGAGGACGCTGCCACTGATCAGCCATTTGTCGGCTTGCCGCTGCGCCAGCCGGGATTGCCCCGTGTGCTCGTCGAGAGCAAAACCCGCCCGAGCGTCGTCGGCGCGAGTCGCGGTCGCTGCGCCAGACCTTGGATTGCGGTGTGGCTTGGCAGTCGGCAGATGCATGACGAACAAACGTACCAAGACTGACCGAAGTCAACAATAGGGTGCGCGCCTGAGCGGTCCCCACTCAGACCGGCCGTTGCAGGCTCCGGAGCGTCCTCGTCAGGTAATCGTCGACGAGCGCCCGACGTGCCGGCCAATCGCGGGTGGTGATCAAAAGCGCATACAGACCGAGCAGAAGGAAGACGGCGCTGTTCATCGAATTGACTTCGGGATCAATCTTTCCGCCCGCGCGTGCAAGCTCGATCTGCTCGGCAACCAGCACGATCAACGGATGATCTCGGCCGTCCTCGTTAGCCGGGCGGGTTTGCGAGAAGTGCAGCGCCAGGAAGTCGTGGAACAGTTCGTCGCCCAGGCGGCGCTCGAGGCTGATGACCAGGCGCGTGGCTTCTGCCAACGCGGCCGAAAGGTCTTGCGGGGTCTTGAGAAACTGGTTGAACTGCTTGACGAGGCGCTCTTCTTCGCGCCGCTCCAACTCCAGCAGAACGTGTTCTTTGGTGGGGAAGTGGAAGAAGAACGTGCCATGTGCAACGCCGGCTGCGGTCACGATGGCACCGACGTCAGCTTCGGCCATTCCTGCCCGCTTGAACTCGGCGATCGCCGCACCCATCAGGCGTTCTCGGGTTTGCAGTCGCTTTGCCTCACGTACCGACATCCGATCCGCCACAGCCATCCCTTGATCCTTCGTACCAACGCATCTCAGCAGAGCGTATCGCCTCCCGCGCCGCACTGCGGACGCTGACTCGTCGGGCGTTACGGGCCGGCGCCGAGTTGTCGCGCGATCGCCCGCTTGTCGATCTTGCCGACCGCAGTAGTGGGCAGCGCCGGCATGGCGACCAACATGTCGGGCCGGGCATGCGCCGCCGCGCCGCGCTCGTCCAAGTAGGCGTTCAATTCTGCGAGGGTCAGTCGTGGTCCGGCGAAAACGACTGCGGCGCAGATCTTTTCACCCAGATAAGGATCGGGCAGCGGCACCGCGGCCGCGGCCCAGATTGCGGAATGGCTGAGCAGCTGCTCTTCGAGGTCCTGTGCGGAAATCGTTTCACCGCACCGGCAGATGACGTCCTTGACCCGACCGGTGACCACGAGGTAGCCGTCGTCCCGCAGCCGCACCAGATCGCCGCTGCGGTAGAACCCGTCGGGATCGAAGCTGCGTGCGTTGTCGCGCCCGGCACGAAAGTAGCCGTTGAACGTATAGGGACCGCGCACCAGCAACTCGCCCTCCTGGCCCGGCGCGACCGCCTCGCCCGCGGCATCCACGATGCGCAGCTCGTCGGCGGCGCACAGGGGCCGACCCTGAGTGTGCTCGACCACTTCCGGCGGATCGTCGAGCCGGGTGTAGTTCAGCAGTCCTTCGGCCATCCCGAATACCTGTTGCAATCCCGGGGTCAATGCGGCGCGTACCCTGCGGGCATCCTCGGGTTCCAGCTTGGCGCCGCCCACTTGCAAGAGGCGCAACGTCTTTGGTGTCACTGGTTCCCAGTCGCAGGCTTGCGCCCACAGTTTGGCCAGTGCCGGCACCAGCGCGGTGACCGTGACGCCGTGCCGCGCAATCGTGGCGAATGCGGCTTCCGGGCTGGGGTCGGTGCTGATCACGATCGTGGCGCCGACGGTCATCGCGCCCAGGATGCCGGGGCAGGCCAGTGGGAAATTGTGCGCGGCCGGCAATGTCACCAGATACACGTCGTCGTGGGTCAGCCGGCACAACTCCGCACTCGCGGTGGCGTTGTAGACATAGTCATCGTGCGTCCGCGGGATCAGCTTGGGCGCGCCGGTGGTGCCCCCGGATACGAGCAGGACGGCGGGCAGCGCGGGGTCGGCCGCGATGTTTGGGACGTCGCCGCTGGGCAGCGCGGACCAGGACACGAATGGCCCGGGGTCGCCGTCGACGATCACGTGCCGCAGCTGCGGCTGGGCGGTAACCAGCTGCTCGGCCATCGACCGGTAGTCGAACCCGCCTGCCGTCTCCGCAACGATCAGCCCGACCGCCGCACTGACCTGTGCGAAGTGACTCAGTTCCGCCAGGCGATGCCCGGTCAGGCACATCACCGGGATGGCTCCCGCGCGCAGCAGACCGAACAGCGCGACGGCGAAGCGGCACGAATTGGGTAGCTGCAGCAGCACCCGGTCGGAGGGTGCGATTCCCAGCGACGCGAACCCGGCTGCCGCTCGGTCGGCCAGATTGTCCAGCTCGGAGTAGGTATAGCTACCGAGGTCGTCGATGATGGCGACGCCTTCCGGCCATGCCGTAGCGGCGTACCGCAACAGGGAGTCGACGGAACGACCGGTCCAGTAGCCGTCGGCCCGATATCTGGCGGCGCGTTCGGGCGGGAACGGTATGAACCCGTCTAGTGCTGCGGTTTCGGCCGACGGGGCAGGAGTAACAGGCAACTCGGCGGCTCCCTCGGGGCAGGCGTGTCCTGCGTCGAGAACATAGGGTAGCGTACACGAAGTTAGGACAGCCTGAGCTAAGCTGCCGGACGGAGGTGGGGTTGTGGGTGGCGCAGCATTCGTCGGCGCGCCGACGAACTGGGAACGCCGCCCACGTCCGCCTGGTCGTGCGCTGCCGGCCGGTGCTTCATGAGCGGCACACTCGCGATCGTCGGGGCCGGTGCCAAGGCGGTGGCGGTCGCGGCGAAGGCAGTGGTGCTGCGCGAGATGGGCGTCGAGGTGGCCGATGTCGTCGCCGTCGAACGTGCCGGCGTCGCGGCCAATTGGCGGGCCGGCGGCGGTTGGACCGACGGCAGGCAGCGATTGGGCACCAGCCCCGAAAAGGATGTCGGGTTTCCGTACCGGTCAACGCTGGTGCCGGGCCGAAACGCCGAAGTCGACGAGTTGATGATGCGGTTCAGCTGGCAGTCGTATCTTGTTGCGACCGACCAGTTCGTCGGCTGGATCGACCGCGGCCGGCCATCGCCCACTCACGACACGTGGGCCGGATACCTGCGTTGGGCGGCCGAGGTGGCGGGGCTGAAAGTCGTTCGCGGCGAAGTGGTTCAGCTTTCGGTGGCCGGACCGCGGTGGGAGTTGCAGACGCCCGAGGCACGCTCCCAGAACTGCGCGATGGACAGCACTCGCGGATCGCCCGGACGGATACAACGCTCCGCTTGGCCGGGCCCGGTGATCATGACCGCATCGGCGGACAACCGTGCCTCGGGCGTCTGCAACTCCCACCGCGGTCCGGCCACCGAAAGCTGAACCACTTCGCCGCGAACGACTTTCAG
>NZ_LZIJ01000147.1 GCF_001667115.1 Mycobacterium sp. 852002-51163_SCH5372311
CGTCGTGGTGAAGGCACTGCTGGTCTTGGGGTTGTGGCTGGCGGGCTGGGGTGCGGCGCGAGGTGCGAAGGCGGTCACCCCAAGTGCGTTCGCCGGCGTATGTGACGGCAACGACGAGCCCAGCGCCGATGCGGTGAGCCAGGGCAGCGCCGCCACCACCGCCGCGCTCAAAGCCGCTACCGAGCAGAGCCAGCGTGGCCGGCCCTCGGCGTGAACGGCCGCGCTGACCAGTGCCACCGTCGCGGCGAGCAGCAACCCTGTCGGAGTCAGCCCCGCCAATGCGATCCAGAAGGCCAGTTCGAAGAACCCCCGCCGCGGCCCGTGGGGCGCCGAGCGCAGCGTCAGCATCGCCGCGGCGACCCAGGGCAGGCAGCCGTAGCCGACCAGCAGGCTCCAGTGACCCTGCAGCAGCCGTTCGGCGACGTAGGGATTCCAGATCGCCAGGGTGATCGCGACGAACTGGCCACCGACGCCCGCCGCGGGCAGCGCCACCGCGACCAATCGCGCCGCACCCCAGCCCGCCAGCCACAACCCCAAGACCAGCAGTGCCTTCACCACGACGCCGCCGTCGAGCACGTGCGAGGCAAGCGCAACGGCGAAATCCTGCGGCGTCGCCCGCGGCGCCGCCGTCAACCCCAGGGCCGTGTCGGAAAGGTACGAGCGTGGAGTGGAAACCGCATCGCGCAGCAACAGGTATCCGGGCCCGAGCACCGGCCCGACCACCAGCAGCGCGAGGAACAGCGCGTAGCCCGGCCGGGACCAGTACTGAGCCTGGCGGAGTACTGCGGTCACCCCGTCGTTAGGCCTGCACGGTTGGGGCGCCCGACTCCGGAGGATCGGGCGGTCGGGGATCAGGGGGGCTGGGATCCGGATGCAGATCTGGGTGCTGCGTGGGCAATTTCTCCGTCTCGGCCTCAGCACCCGGCACCGGTTCGTCGAGCCCGCGGCCGTAGTAGTCGTGGTCGCCGCGGTCCAGGCCCGGATCGATCAACGCGCTTTCGGTGCGCAGGCTGAACGAAGCCAGCAATCCACCGCCGACCAGCGCGATCAAGCCGACCGCGGTGAACGTGATCGGTAGCACCCGCGACCATAGCGCCAGCCGGTCGCGCTCGTCGCGGGCGGCGTTGACCTGGGATTCGACGGTGTCTTCGGTGAAGGTGACCGTGTAGTCGGCCAGGCGCAGTTCCGGCTTCATCTTGTCGCGAGCGAAGTAGTGGTTGGCGCGCTCGGTCTTTTTGACGATGGTGCCCGTCACCGGGTCCACCCAGAACGTCCGCTGCGCGGCGTAATAGCGGGTCATCGTGATCTGTTCGTCGGGCTCGCCGGCCACCCCCCACATCTTCGCGGAGGTGGTGATTTTGCCGTCCTCCCTGTTGGTCAACAGGGACGGGTACTCGATGGGGTCAGTCAGCGTGCCCGCGGCGTTGTAGCCGACGTTCTGCTTGAAGCGGTATGTGGTCAAACCGTTGACGTCTTCTTCGTCCTCGAAGGTGGCGTCGAACGGCTTCTGCGCGATCGGGTCGAAGTATTGATACGTCTTCTTCTCGGTGTGGAACGGAAACCGGTACGACAACCCGGTGTGCGGCAGCGGCGTGGTGGTCGGCGGATTGTCGTCGTTGAAGGCGCGTGGCTTCTGGACGAATCCGCTGGGGTTCGACACGGCCATCGCGGTCTTGCGGTTGAGCGTGACGAAGTCGACGATCGCCAGCAGCAAGCCGCTGTCCTTTTGCCTGTCGGTGCGCCGCACCGAAGTACCCGCCTGAAAGGTCACGACGTCGGCATTGGCCGGGTTCTCGACGGTGATCTGCTGCTGCGACACCAGCTGCACGTTCTGGTTCGTGACGACGTGGTCAGTCGACAAGGACGCCGCGTCGAGTGCCGTGCCGCTGCCGTTGCTGATCAGCGTGGCGTCGACATTCAGCGGGATCTTGGTGATCCGTTTGCTCGTGTACGTCGACAACAGCAATGCCGCGATCAGCAGAGCGGCGCCGAGTCCGATGATCCCGCATGCGCCGAATCGCAACATGACTGCCCGATTCACGTTGCTGTGACCTCCTAATGGTCCTTTGGACTCGTCGGTCGCGACCCGCTCCGACCTGACCAAGCAGCGAGGCAAACCCGTTCGACCCTAACAGCAGAATCTTGGGCCATACCGTGCGAACCCGTCGCCGCGTCACTACGTATTCGGGTGTACCCGATTGTCGCGCGACACAGCACGGGCAAACTGGGACGGTGAGCGATGCCCAGCAGGTCGGCGGGGTCCGCAGCTTTCTGCCCGCCGTGGAGGGAATGCGCGCCTGCGCCGCCATCGGCGTCGTCGTCACCCACGTCGCGTTTCAGACGGGCCACTCCGGCGGCGTGTTCGGCCGGTTGTTCGGCCGTTTCGATCTGGCCGTCGCGGTGTTTTTCGCGCTGTCCGGGTTCCTGCTGTGGCGCGGACATGCCGCGGCCGCGCGCGATCTGGGGCCCCGGCCGCTGACCGGCCATTACTTGCGGTCGCGGGTGGTCCGCATCATGCCGGCGTATCTGGTGGCGGTCGTGGTGATTTTGAGCCTGCTGCCCGACGCGGACCACGCCAGCCTGACGGTGTGGCTGGCCAACCTGACGCTCACCCAGATTTACGTGCCGCTGACCCTCACCGGCGGACTGACCCAGATGTGGAGTCTGTCCGTCGAGGTCACCTTCTACCTGGCGCTGCCGGTGCTGGCGTTGCTTGCCCGCCGGCTTCCGGTCGCCGCGCGGGTACCGGCAATTGCGGCTCTGGGCGCCCTCAGCTGGGCGTGGGGCTGGGTGCCGCTCAGTGGCGGCCCGGGAATCACCCCGCTGAACTGGCCGCCGGCGTTCTTCTCCTGGTTCGCCGCGGGCATGTTGCTGGCGGAGTGGGCCTACAGCCCGATCGGATGGCCGCACCGAATGGCGCGCCGCCGGGTGCCGATGGCCGTCGTCGCGGTGCTGGCCTACCTGGTGGCGGCCTCCCCGCTGGCCGGTCCCGAGGGGCTGGTGCCGGGCACCGCGGTCCAATTCGCGGTCAAGACGGCGATGGGCTCGCTGGTGGCGTTCGCGCTCGTGGCCCCGTTGGTGCTGGACCGGCCCGAGACGTCGCACCGACTGCTGGGCAGGACGGTCATGGTGACCCTGGGGCGTTGGTCGTACGGCCTTTTCATCTGGCACTTGGCCGCACTGGCGATGGTGTTCCCTGTGATCGGCACCTTCCCGTTCACCGGGCGGATGCCCACCGTGCTGGTGCTGACGGTAATTTTCGGTTTCGCGATCGCGGCGGTCAGTTATGCCCTGGTCGAGTCGCCGTGCCGGGAAGCGTTGCGGCGCTGGGAGAAACGCACCCACCCCGCCGATGTCTCGGTGACCGACCCGGAAGCGGAAGCCATCGCGCCCTGACGGGCGGTGCTATTGGCCGACGACGTCGATGACGATTGTCGTGATGTTGTCGGGCCCGCCACCGTTGTTGGCTGCTTCGATCAGCGCCGCGCATGCATCGCGGGGACTGCGTTGGGAGCCCAGGATCTGGGCGAGCGACACATCGTCGACCACTCCGTGCAAGCCGTCGCTGCACAGCATGACCCGGTCGCCGGGCTGCAGATCGACCGCGGAAACGTCGGGATGCGCGGGCGGAGCCATGCCCACATGCCGCGTGATGACGCTGCGCGACGGATGCTCGCGGGCATTCTGCGGTTCGACTTCCCCCGCGTCGACCAGCGCCTGGACCAGGCTGTGGTCGCGAGTCAGGCGGTGCAATTGCTGGTTGCGGTACAGGTAGCCGCGGCTGTCGCCCAGATGGCCGACCAAGGCTCGCAGACCGGAGACGACCAGAGCCACCACCGTGGTGCTGGCTCCGGCCAGCCCGGGGTCGTTGTCGCCGCTGGTGCGCAGGTTGTTCGAGATGTCGGCGATCGCGGCGCCGAACCGCTCGGGAGCGGTCGGGTCGTCCAGGCCGACGGAGTCGAGGTGGCGTTGCAGGTATTGCGGCAGCAAGTCGACCACCATTTCGGCGGCGCGGTCGCCGTGGCTGCTGGAGGCAACGCCGTCGGCGACTATGAACAGGCCCTGCTCGGCGTTGACACCCCAGCGGTCCTGGTTGCTGGTTCGTTGACGGCCGGTATCGCTGAGGCCGGCGTAATCAACGGTGTGTGTGGGCATTTCGCCACCAGCCTCCCCGCTCATGGTTGTTCCCGGCGGCCTTGCGTCGCGAACGACTCGGGCCAGAAATTGCTGAGAAATATAGTCTCAATCCAACACCCATGCTTGCGATTCCGCGACTCACCGTCGTCGACGAACTTCACCAGATCGCAACCGCGCGATGATCTCATCCCGCACTGCTGACCGCCGCGCCTTGCCGGCGTCGTCGCGCAGAGGGTTGCTGACGAATTCGACCATCCGGGGCACCTTGTGCGTCTCGATACGTTCGCGCAGAAACTGCTGAACCGCGGCGGCGTCCAGTGCGGACCCGTCGGCGGTGTGCACCAGCGCGTACGGCACTTGGCCCAGATCGCCGTCGTTCGGGTCCGGTACCCCGACGACCAGACAGGACAGCACGTCCGGGTGGGCCGACAGCGCGCCCTCGATCTCGGCGGGGTAGACGTTGCGCCCGCCGACGGTGAACATGTCCACCCGGCGGTCCGACAGGTACAGAAACCCGTCGTCGTCGAAGTAACCCAAGTCTCCCAAGGAGTCCCAGCCGTCGCGGGTTTTGGCGTTGACGCCGACGTAGTGGTAGGTGGGCGCGCTGCCTGGGCCGGGGCGCATGTAGATTTCGCCGACCACGCCGGGCGGGCACTCCCGGCCGTCGTCGTCGAGCACCTTCATCTCACCGGCGACCACCTTGCCGACCGAGCCGCGGTGGGCCAGCCACTGGCCGCCGGAGATGAAGGTCAGCGCCTGTAATTCGGTGCCGCCGTACAGTTCCCACACCACGTCGGGGCCCAGCAGATCGATCCACGCCTGCTTGACCGCCGGCGGGCAGGGCGCTCCCAGGTGCCAGAACCGCCGGATCGACGACAGGTCATAGGACTCCGGATCGTCGTGGTACACCGGCAGCACCCGCTGCATGATCGTCGGGACAGTGGTCAGGAAAGTGACCCGATAGTCGGTGATCAGCCGCAGGAACTCGTGCGGGTCGAACCGGCGCATCAGCACCAGGTGGTGGCGCATCAGCAACGCGATCACCGCTGTGGTGCAGCCGGTGTTGTGGCTCAGCGGCACCGGCACCAGCGTGGTGTCGCCCTCCTGCGCGCCCAGCGGATAACCGATGGCCGGTGGGACCCGGCTGTCGCCGCCGGCCTCGATGAGCTTGGGCCGGCCCGTGCTGCCTCCCGACGCCAGCGACTTCCAGCACGGCGACACCGCTTCCGGTAGCGGGGCATCGGACAGGTTCGGATCTGGCACGAAATCCGCTGGGACGCTGGGGATTCCGGGGCTGGACCGGCCGACCAGCAGGGCGCGGGGCTTGAGTTGCAGCAGACCCTCGAACTCCGCGTCCGGCAATCGTGGGGACAGCGGCTGCGGCACCGCCCCCAGCTTCCAGCACGCCACCGCGGCCTGCACCCACTCGACGGAGTTGGGCAGCGCGATGGTCACGTAGTCGCCGGTGCCGACCCCACGCTCGGCGTAGGCCCGCGCCAGCCGGTTGGTCGAGGTGTCCAGCTCGGCGCGGGTGATCGTGCGTCCGTCGCTGCTGACCGCCGGTTCGTCGGGAGCAAGTCGGGCCAGGGCCGAGATCTGCGCGCCGATCGGCGGGACGGGCGCCGTCACTGATAGGCGCCCTGGCGCTCGAAGATGCGTCGGGGGTTGTCCACGAGCATGGTGTGCAGTTGCTCGTCGGTGACGCCGCGCTGCTTGAGCGCGGGGATCACGTCGTTGTGGATGTGCAGGTAATGCCAGTTGGGCGCGGCCACCGCGAGCATCTCCTCGGGCAGAGCGTCGAAGTAGCAATTGGCGTCGTGGGAGAGCACCATCTTGTCGGCGTGCCCGCGCTCGCACATCGTCGCCACGATGTTGACCCGCTCCTCGAACGGCAGGATCACGTCGATGCCGAACCGGTCCATCCCCAGGTAGGAGCCGGCGGCGATGAGTTCCTCGAGATAGCCGACGTCGGTGCTGTCACCCGAGTGGCCGATGATCACCCGGCTCAAGTCAACGCCCTCCTCTTCGAAGATGCGCTGCTGCTCGAGCCCTCGGCGCAGGCCCGCATGGGTGTGCGTGGAGATCGGCACACCGGTGCGTTTGTGCGCCTGGGCGACCGCGCGCAGCACCCTTTCGACACCGGGGGTGATGCCGGGTTCGTCGGTGGCGCACTTGAGGATTCCGGCCTTGATGCCGGTGTCCGCGATGCCCTGCTCGATGTCGCGGACGAACATGTCCGTCATGATCTCGGGGCCGCCCAGCTGCGCGCCGGGACCCATGTAGTGGAAGCAGAACGGGACGTCGTTGTAGGTATACAAGCCGGTGGCGACGACGATGTTCAGCTCGGTGGCCGCGGCCACCTTCGCGATGCGCGGGATATAGCGGCCCAAGCCGATCACGGTCAGGTCGACGATGGTGTCCACGCCGCGGGCCTTCAGCTCGTTGAGCCGCGTGACGGCGTCAGCCACCCGCTTTTCTTCGTCGCCCCAGGCTTCGGGATAGTTCAGCGCGATTTCAGTGGTCATGATGAACACGTGCTCATGCATGAGCGTGACGCCGAGATCGGCGGTATCGATGGGTCCGCGAGCGGTGTTCAGTTCTGAGGCAATTCCGGGTTGTGACACGTAACCGATGCTAGGTCGCTGCTCCCCATATTTAGAAGGTTCTCGAACTGAGGTGTTTGCAGTACGTTCCCCTCATGCTGCTCAATCCCAACCGCTTGCAACGCAAATACCCGGACTCGCGCTCGGGAGAGATCATGGCCGCGACGGTGGACTTTTTCGAGTCCCGCGGAAAGGCGCGACTGAAGCACGACGACCACGAGCGCGTCTGGTACTCGGAGTTCCTCGACCATGTCGGACGGGAGCGGCTGTTCGCCTCGCTGCTGACGCCGACCGAGTACGGTGCCGCCGATTGCCGTTGGGACACCTATCGGATCAGCGAGTTCGCCGAGATCCTCGGCTTCTACGGGTTGAACTACTGGTACCCCTTCCAGGTGACCGCCCTGGGCCTGGGCCCGATCTGGATGAGCGACAACGAAGATGCGAAGCGTAAGGCCGCCGCACAGCTGGAGCAGGGCGAGGTGTTCGCCTTCGGCCTGTCCGAGCAGACCCACGGCGCCGACGTCTACCAGACCGACATGATCCTGACCCCGTCGGAACACGGGTGGACGGCCAACGGCGAGAAGTACTACATCGGCAACGCCAACGTGGCCCGGATGGTCTCCACGTTCGGCAAGATCGCCGGCGACTCCCCGGAGAAGGACGAGTACGTGTTCTTCGCCGCCGACTCGCAGCACGACCGCTACGACCTGATCAAGAACGTCGTCAACTCGCAGAACTACGTGGCGAACTACGCCCTGCGCGACTACCCGGTGACCGAGGCCGATCTGCTGCATCGCGGCATCGGGGCGTTCCACGCCGCCCTCAACACCGTCAACGTCTGCAAGTACAACCTGGGTTGGGGCGCCATCGGGATGTGCACGCACGCCATGTACGAAGCGGTCACCCACGCGGCCAATCGTCATCTCTACGGCACCGTCGTCACCGACTTCACCCACGTGCGACGGCTGCTCACCGACGCCTACGTGCGCTTGGTGGCCATGCGGCTGGTCGCCAGCCGGGCGTCGGACTACATGCGCAGCGCATCGGCGAACGACCGCCGCTACCTGCTGTACAGCCCGCTCACCAAGGCCAAGATCACCAGCGAGGGCGAGCGGGTCATCATCGCGCTGTGGGATGTCATCGCCGCCAAGGGCGTGGAGAAGGACACCTTCTTCGACACCGTGGCCCGCGAGATCGGACTGCTGCCGAGGCTGGAAGGAACCGTCCACATCAACATCGGGCTGCTGGCCAAGTTCATGCCCAACTTCCTGTTCGCCCCCGACACCGCGCTGCCGCTGATCCCCCGCCGTGACGACGCGACCGACGACTCGTTCCTGTTCGCCCAAGGGCCGACGGGAGGCCTGGGCAAGGTCCGCTTCCACGACTGGCGCGCGCCGTTTGACAGCTACGCCCATCTGCCTAACGTGGCGCTGCTGCGAGACCAGATCGACGTGCTGGCCGAGATGCTGGCCGCCGCGACACCGGATGCGGCGCAACAGAAAGACATCGACTTCGCCTTCGGCGTTGGACAGATCTTCGCCCTGGTGCCCTACGCGCAACTGATTCTCGAGGAAGCCCCGCTCCGCAGTGTGGATGAGCCGCTGATCGACGAGATCTTCGCGCTGCTGGTGCGAGACTTCAACACCTATGCCGTCGAACTGCACGACAAGGCCGCGACGACGGACGAGCAGGCCCGTTTCGCGATGCGGATGGTCCGCCGCCCGGTCAACGATCCCGCCCGCTACGACCAGGTGTGGAAGGAGCACGTGCTGCCCATCAACGGGGCGTATGCCATGCGTCCGTAGGCCCGGGCTTCGGGCTGATTTGGCGTTGCGTCTCGGGCCCCGGGATCTCGGGAGACGCCGGACTCCCCGGACTCGTTTTGCGTCGAGTGTGTAATGAGGGCGTTGGCTGTGAATTCACGGCTTTGGCTGTGTATCCAGGGCGGCCAAATCGCCCAGATCCCGCCCTGGCTTCACTCCCAACGCCGTGGCTTCACTCCCAACGCCGTGGCTTCCCAACGCCGTGGCTTCACTCCCAACGCCGTGGCTTCACTCCCAACGCCCAGCGCCGACGCGGAGCTCCTTGACTGTGAGCTAGCTCACCGTAGAATGACCAGTGGTCATTCCTGCTAGGAGGCGCCATGCCGACGGTGACGTGGGGACGAGTCGATCCGGCCCGTCGAGCGGCCATTGTGGAAGCCGCGGAAGCCGAATTCGGAGCGCATGGCTTTTCCCAAGGCAGCCTGAATGTCATCGCGCGGCGCGCGGGCGTCGCCAAAGGCAGCCTGTTCCAGTACTTCGCGGACAAGCGTGACCTGTATGCGTTCATCGCCGACGTCGGCAGCCAGCGCGTGCGGTCCTACATGGAGGCCCGCATTCGCGAACTCGACCCGAGCAGGCCGTTTTTCGAATTTCTCACCGACCTGCTGGACGACTGGGTCGCTTATTTCGCCGACCATCCGCGCGAGCGCGCCCTGCATGCGGCGGCGAGCCTCGAGGTCGACACCGATGCCCGTATCAGTGTGCGGTCCGTCATCCATCGCCACTACCTCGAAGTGTTGCGGCCCCTGGTGCGCGACGCGCAGGTCCGCGGCGACCTGCGGTCGGATTCCGACACCGACGCACTGCTTTCGCTGCTGCTGCTGATCTTCCCGCACCTGGCGCTGGCGCCGTATATGCGCGGCCTGGACCCGGTTCTCGGGCTCGACGAGCCCTCGCCCGACCAGCCCGCGCTGGCCGTGCGCAGGCTGGTCGCGGTGCTGGCTACTGCGTATTCGCCTGTCCCGCAACCTATTAGCCCTGAAATGATCTGAGGAGGTCAACATGAATCGCACACGTCTGGGCTCGCTCGAGGCGGGTGGCCTGAACTGGGAAAGCCTGCCGCTGAAGCTGTTTGCCGGTGGTAACGCGAAGTTCTGGAATCCGGCCGACATCGACTTCTCCCGCGACCGGGCGGACTGGGAGCGGCTGACCGACATCGAACGTGACTACGCCATCCGGTTGTGTGCCCAATTCGTGGCCGGCGAGGAATCGGTGACCGAGGACATTCAGCCGTTCATGTCGGCGATGCGGGCCGAGGGGCGCCTCGGCGACGAAATGTATCTGACGCAGTTCGCGTTCGAGGAGGCCAAGCACGTTCAGGTGTTCCGCATGTGGCTCGACGCCATCGGCGTCACCGAGGACCTGCACAGCTATCTCGACGAGCTGCCCTCCTACCGGCAGATCTTCTACGACGAGCTGCCGGAGTGCCTCAGCGCGTTGTCGACCGATCCGTCACCGGCCGCTCAGGTTCGCGCGTCGGTCACCTATAACCACATCGTCGAGGGCATGCTGGCGCTGACCGGCTATTACGCCTGGAACAAGGTCTGCGTGGAACGCGGGATTCTGCCGGGCATGCAACAGCTGATCCGGCATATCGGCGACGACGAGCGACGCCACATGGCCTGGGGCACCTTCACCTGCCGGCGCCATGTCGCCGCCGACGATGCCAACTGGACGGTCTTCGAAACACGCATGAACGAACTCATCCCGCTGGGGCTGGGCCTGGTCCAGGACGGCTTCGCCCTCTACGACGACCCCAAGCCGTTCGACCTGTCGGAAGACGAGTTCCTGCAGTACTCCACCGACAAGGGCATGCGGCGCTTCGGCACGATCTCCAGCGCCCGCGGGCGGCCACTCGAGGAGATCGACCTGGACTACTCGCCGGTGCAACTGGAAGACACCTTCGCCGACGAGGACGCCAGGGCGCTGGCCGCCGTTTAAGGGTGGCGAGCAGACGCAAAATCGCACAAAACAATGAAGTTTTGTGCGATTCTGCGTCTGCTCGCGAGGGAACCGTTACCCGACCCAGACGGTCTTGGCATTGCAGAACTCGCGGATGCCGAGACCGGCGAGTTCGCGGCCATAGCCGGAGCGCTTGACGCCGCCGAACGGCAACTCGGGGTAGGACACCGTCATACCGTTGATGAAGACCTGGCCGGCCTCGATGCCGTCGATGAATTGCTGCTGCTCGGCCTCGTCATTGGTCCAGGCATTGGACCCCAGCCCGAAGGTGGTGGCGTTCGCGATCTCGATGGCTTCGTCGGCGTCGGCGGCCCGGTAAACGGAGGCGACGGGGCCGAAGACCTCCTCAGTGTAGAGCGCCATGTCCTTGGTGATGTCGGTGATCACCGTCGGCGGGTAGAACCAGCCAGGCCGCTCGGGACGCTCACCTCCGCAACGGATCACCGCGCCGGCGGCGGCGGCGTCCTCGACTTGTTTGGCGATCTCATCGCGGCCCGATTCGGTGGCCAGCGGACCGACGTCGGTGTCCGGGTCGGTCGGGTCGCCGACCCGCAATGCCGCCATTCGCTCGACGAACTTGTCGACGAACGCGTCGTAGACGTCGGCGTGCACGATGAATCGCTTGGCGGCGATGCAGGACTGGCCGTTGTTCTGCACCCGGGCGGTGACCGCTGTCTTGACCGCCTCGTCGAGGTCTGCCGACGGCATCACGATGAACGGGTCGCTGCCGCCGAGCTCGAGAACGGTGGGCTTGATCTCGTCGCCGGCGATGGCACCCACCGATTGGCCGGCGGGCTCGCTGCCGGTGAGCGTGGCGGCCGCGACCCGCGGGTCGCGCAGGATGGTCTCGACGGCGCTGGACGGAACGAGCAGCGTCTGGAAGCAGCCCTCCGGAAAGCCGCCGCGGGCAATGACGTCGGCCAGATACAGCGCGCACTGCGGGACGTTCGACGCGTGCTTGAGAATGCCCACGTTGCCGGCCATCAGCGCCGGCGCCGCGAACCGGACGGCCTGCCACAGCGGGAAGTTCCACGGCATCACCGCCAGCACCACCCCCATCGGCTGGTACCGGGTGTAGGCCTTTTTGGCGCCGACTTTCCCCGCGTCAGCCGGCTCGTCGGCGAGCAGCTGCTCGGCGTGCTCGGCGTAGTAGCGAAAACCCTTGGCGCACTTGATCGCTTCGGCCTTGGCCGAGGCCAGTGTCTTACCCATCTCCAGGGTCATCATGGCGGCGGTCTGCTCGGCCTCGGCCTCCAGCAGGTCGGCGGTGGCATTGGCCCACTCGGCACGCTGGGCGAAGGTGGTGTTGCGGCGGTAGTCGAGGAACCGCTCGTAGGCGCGGGCTATCGCCGCTTCGACTTCTTGGTCGGTCGCGGGGTTGAAGGTCTTGACGGTTTCGCCGGTGGCCGGGTTGATCGTGGCGATGGGCACGGTGACATCCTCTGCTGCTTGTCTAAGCGGAAGGTTTCCAGCCCAGCCTGCCACTATCGTGGCCGGTGTGACTACAGCCGCTCAGTTGATGGTGAAGTGCCTGGAAAACGAGGGGGTCTCCGTCGTATTCGGGCTGCCCGGCGAGGAGAACATCCGCTTCGTGCAGGCGCTGGCATCCTCGGACATCCGCTATGTGCTGACCCGGCACGAGCAGGCGGCGGCGTTCATGGCGGAGATGTACGGTCGGGTGACCGGTCGCGCCGCGGTGGTGTCGGCCACCTTGGGCCCGGGCGCGATCAACATGCAGCTCGGCGTGGCCGACGCCACCACCAACAGCACCCCCATGGTCGCGATCTCCGCGCAAGTCGGGCACGATCGCGAGTTCAAAGAATCGCATCAGTACGTCGACCTCGTGTCGATGTACGCACCGATCACCCGCTGGGCGGCCGGCGTCCCGACCGTGCAGGCCATACCGGAGATGTTCCGCAAGGCGTTCAAGGTCGCCGAGGCCGAACGCCCGGCGGCGGTGTACTTGGCCGTGCCGGAGCACATCGACACCGACGAGGCCGACTATCCCGAGCTGGCACCGTTGCCGCGCAACGTCGTTCGCGCCGACGCGCCGGCGTTCCGTCAGGTGGCGCGGGCCGTCGACATTCTGCGCGAGGCGAAGTGCCCCGTGGCGCTGGCCGGGCACGGCGCCGCCCGCGGCGACGCCACCGCGGCCCTGGTCCGCTTTTCCGAAGAGCTCGGTATCCCGGTCGCCAACACCTTCCACGGCAAGGGCGTCATGCCCGACGACCACCCCAACACGATCGGGACCCTAGGGTTCATGCGCCACGACTATGTCAACTTCGGGTTCGACAACGCCGACGTGATCATCGCGGTCGGCTACGAGCTACAGGAATTCGACCCGGTCCGGATCAATCCGAACTCCGACAAGAAGGTCATTCACATTCATCGCTTCCCGGCCGAGGTCGACCTGCACTATCCGGTCGACGTCGGGATCATCGGCGACATCAGCGCCTCGCTGGACGCGCTCACCGAAGCGCTCGCCGGACACCGCTTCGGCGGTGAGGAAGTCATCCCGGGCTCCGGTCTGCTTGCCGAGGAATTCGCTCGGGGACAACAGGATTCGCGGTACCCGCTGGCCCCCGCGCGGGTGGTGGCCGATACTCGCGCCGCCCTGGGCCGCAGCGACGTCGTGCTGGTGGACACCGGCGCCACCAAGATGTGGATGGCCCGGCTGTATCCGACCTACGTGCATAACACCTGCCTGGTTTCAAACGGGTTGTCCACCATGGGTTTTGCGTTGCCCGGCGCGCTGGGTGTCAAGCTGGCCAGGCCGGACGCCAAGGTGCTGGCCGTGGTGGGCGACGGTGCCTTCCTGATGAACTCGCAGGAGATCGAGACCGCTGTGCGCGAGCGGATACCGCTGGTGGTGCTGATTTGGGAGGACGGCGGCTACGGCCTCATCGAATGGAAGATGGACCTCGAACTGGGTGACCACTACTACGTGAAGTTCGGCAATCCGGACGTGGTGGGCTACGCGGAAAGCTTTGGCGCCAAGGGATATCGGATCAATCGCGCCGAGGAGCTGTTGCCGACGCTGAAGGCCGCGCTGGACGACGACGGCGTGTCGGTGATCTCCTGCCCGGTGGACTACTCCGAGAATCTGCGATTGACCGACCGGCTCGGCGAACTGGACGAGACGCTGTAATCATGCAGTTCCGGCAGCTCGAATACTTCGTAGCGCTGGCTCGCGAGCGTCACTTCGCCCGTGCCGCCAGCGCTTGCTACGTGTCGCAGCCGGCGCTGTCGGAAGCCATCCGCAAGCTCGAACACGAGCTGAAGGTCCCGCTCGTCCGGCGCGGGAAAAAATTCGAAGGCCTGACCCCCGAAGGCGAGCGACTCGTGCATTGGGCACGGCGGATCCTGGCCGACCACGATGCGCTCAAACACGAAGTCACGGCACTGCAGACCGGTCTCACCGGTGAGCTGCGCCTCGGGGTGGTCCCGGCTGCCTCGAGCATCGTTGCGCTGCTTACCGATCCGTTCTGTGCCGCGCACCCGCTGGTGCGGGTACGGCTGGAAGCGAGTCTGCGATCGAGTGAAATCGTAGACAGAGTACGTCAATTCGACTTGGAGGCCGGGGTCATCTACCCGCACGGCCGAGACACCGCCGACCTTGTGGTCACTCCGCTCTACCGGGAACAGCAGGTTCTTATCGCCGGCGGCGAGTTGCTCATCGGCCAAGCTGAGACCATCGACTGGTCCGACGCGCTGGAACTGCCCATGTGCCTGCTGAATCAGGGCATGCGTGGCCGCAAACTCATCGACGATGCGCTGGCCGCACAAAAGCTTGCGGTGACACCGCAGCTCGAAACCGATTCCGTGGCGACGCTGCTCGCACACGTCAGCACCGGGCACTGGGCAAGCATCATCCCGCAGACCTGGATTCACGCACTGCGCCCGCCCGCCGGAGCGCACATCCTGCGGCTGGAAAACCCGTCGGTTACCGCGTTGATCGCGCTGGTCACCACTGCCGTCGAGCCCGGCTCCGTGCTGACCCGTGCCTTCGTGCAGGCCGCGCAGAACGCCGGCATCGAAGACGTACTGCACAAGCCGGTCGTTCCTGCCATCAGCTGACGACCAATACCCCGCGTAATCGGCCGTGCCTATCACGCGGTCGGAATTGCGTCTTGGACACCCTCGGCGACGTCACGCGAGACTGAATGTGCTTCGAAGCGACGCATCCACAGGCCGCGAGGCCAATTCCACTCAGGAGAGATCATGACCAAGAGCCGGTGCATCCTGTACCGCGACTCGGTGGGCGCCGCTGACACACGCACCACCTTGACCAAGAGCCGGACGCTGTGATGCAGCGTTTCGATCATTCTATAAATGGCGCGGACAGCGTAGAGGAAAGCGGCGGAGAGACTCTCGCGAGCTTGCGCTCTATATCCGCACTGCCCGGGTCGCCCAAGCCGCGACGCTACCAACCAGTCCGACCCGACGCCGGCACGACCTGGGCCGTCCTGGTCGGCGCGTTGCTCGACGAGCATGCCGACGTTGCCGGCCGTGTCCGCGAGGCCGTCGCGGCCAGGGTGCCGGCGTATCGCGCGATTCCCGGCGAGGCCCTCGATGCCGAGGTAAGGCTGGAGGTCGAGCGGGTCTTACGGTGCGCCTGCGCAGCCCTGGACGAGAGAGAGCTTGTCGAGCTTGCCGCGATCGGTGAGGCGCGGGCGCGCGATGGCATATTTGTCGACGACATGCTGCGCGCGTGGCGCATCGGTGTCGAGGTTGTCGTGGGGTGCGCGCGTGAGGCGGCACAAGATGTGGGCGTCGACGACTCGTCGGTGCTGGAGTTCGTCCAGTCGGTATTGGCCTGGTCCGATGTCGCCATGGTCACGACTGCCAGAGCGCATCGGCGAGCGGAGCTGGCGCTGGCGCTCGCGGCAGACGAAAGTCGGGCCGCTTTTGTCCGGGGCGCATTGTTGGGTGCGCTGCCTGCCGCCGAGTTGCGGATGCACGCCGAGGTGTACGGCCTGGATACCGATGCGGAGTATGTCGCTGTCCGCGCCCGGCTCGGTGACGACGGACCTCAGTTCCGGATGGAGCAGGCACTCGGTTTTCAGGACCCGGCGCAGGGCCGGCCTGGTTTGTGTGCCCTCGTGGACGGCGACCTCGCTGGTTTCTTGATCGAGCCGCCGCGCCAGGTCGAGGGCGTCGTGGGTTTCGGGCCGCCCAGACCGCTGCTGCGGTTGAACGAGTCCTACCGGATGGCGGCCCGAGCACTGGTGACGGCGGAGGCCTGTGGCCTGCGCGGTGCCTACGACATCGCCACGCTGGGTCTGCGCACAGCTGTGGCAATGGACGCCGATGTCGGCGAATTGCTGCGCAAGCGCTACTTGCAGCCACTGTCCGCAAGCGGTTCGAGCCGCGATCTGGTTGCGACGCTTCGCACCTACCTGGCCTGCGGGATGCACGTGGAGCGCACGGCGGCAAGGTTATTCGTCCATCAGAACACCGTGCGCTATCGGCTTGCACGCTTCGAAGAACTGACCGGTGCCAGCCTGCGGGACACCGAGGTGCTCACCGAGGTGTGGTGGGTCCTCGAGCTTTCGTCGATGCACGTGTGAATTCGCGAAGTCCGTCGGTTCGAACCGATACGGTGAATTGCATGCGTCGCATTGACTACGTCATCCAATATGTCGGGTCACTCGAGCGGTCGGTCGAGTTCTACCGCGACGTGATCGGGCTCGAGGTGCGCATCGAGGGCGACGGCTACGTCGAATTCGAGATGCTCAACACCAAGTTCTCGCTTTTCGAACGCTCGAAGCTGCCTGAGCTGATCGGCCGCGAAGGCGGCACTGCGCCATGCGCCGAGATCGGCTTCCTGATCGACGACGTAGACCAGGAAGCGGAGCGATTGAAGCGGCTCGGTGTCGACATTCTCAGCGGTCCGGTGGATCGGCCATGGCGCGAAAGGACGCTCCACATCGCCGATCCGGACGGCAACGTCATCGAATTCGCGCAGAAGCTGCGGTGATTCCGTGCCGGGTCCAGATCTCAGCTCAGCGCGCTGACTTTGTCCATCATCGTGCGCACTTTGTCGGCGGCCGCGGGCGAACGGCCAGAACCGTGGTGAAGCGTCCTCGCATGAAGCCGGCCATCTTTGCTGAGCATTAGGGGCGCGTTTGTAGTCGTCCCCAAAACTGGGACGAGAAACATCGGAACCGACTCCGTAGTCACGCGATCGCACTGACTGGACACTTCGTGATGGAGAAGCGAAGTATGACAACCTCACACCGCCGTAACGTCCCGGGTATGTTCACCGGGGCCGCCGCGCGTCGATTGCGTCGAGGTTTGTGGCCGATCGCGCAGACCACAATCGCCGCCTCGCTCGCCTGGTACCTCGCCCACGATGTGCTCGGGCACAAGGAGCCCTTCTTCGCGCCGATCTCCGCGGCGGTGTGTCTATGGATGACCAACCTGGTACGGGCGGAACTGGCCGTAGAGATGATTATCGGTGTGACGGTGGGGATCGGGGTGGGCACCGCCGTGCTGGCTGTGCTCGGCACCGGGACGCTCGGAATGGGTGCGGCCGTGCTGTTTTCGCTGACCCTGGCGGTGTTCATTGCGCAGAGTTTCGCTACCCAAAGGACCATGTTCGTCAACCAGAGTGTGATTTCGGCAATCCTGATCATGGCATTCCCGCACACCGGGCTGGGTGTGGAACGGCTGTATGACGCGCTGATCGGCGGGGGCTTGGCGGTAGTGTTCAGCATCCTGCTCTTCCCCAAGAATCCGCTGGCCGTGCTGCACGATGCTCGCGGTGATGTATTGACCGCCGTCGAAGACATTCTCGGGAAAGTCGTTGGCCGCAACAGCAATTCGTCGTCGCCGGACCAAAGCTGGACGCCCTCCGCGGCTGACCGGCTCCACCGACAGCTGGCCCGGCTTGTCGAAGCTCGCGGCACCGCAAGGCAATTAGCGTACGTCTGCCCGCGTCGCTGGCCAATGCGCAAGGCGGTCCGCGTCGCCGATCACCAGGCTTCGCACATAGCGCTGTTCGGCAGCTCGGTGTTGCAGTTGGCGCGCACCCTCAACTGCGTCGCCGAACCGCTCGCGGAATCGCTGCGAGCCGCGACCAGCGAGCTGGCTGACGCCGCCGCAGCTCTGGCCGCCGACGAGCCGGAAATCGCCGCCGCACATGCGGACTCCGTGCGGCATCGCGTCGCGGCGCTACGCCCACCCACCCCGGCCGGCGACGACGTGCTGCCGGCCGCCGTCATCGGTGCGTGCGCCGACGAGCTGGAACAAGTTGTTCATCCCGAGGCGCCATGAATGAAAGACGCCGACATTCAACGTCGAATCGGCGGTGCGTGCGGCTCCTGGGTGTCTACGGAGCCTTGTCCAAAGTCTCACGTTGATTTCCCAGACCGCGTTAGCGGGCACGACAAGCCTTCAATCCATCAGAGCGCTGACAACGATCGGCCGCTTGTAGCGACTACCAAACCGGGGCTCGAAATCGACGCGGCGGATTGGAATCGACTCCGTAGATATCCGTGCGCAATGGGCAGAAAGTTGACGCAGCACGCGAAGCGACGGCAAGGAGCTGACGGCGATATGCAAGCTAAAGACGAAGTCACGCCACGTGAGATGGTGCGCCGCGGGCTCCTGCTCGAAGGCCTCGGCCAACCTGTCGATCTGAATGCCGTGGACTGGTATGTCAAACAACGCAATCCGTCGGCAGCGCCCTCGGAAGTGCAGAACGAAACTTTGGAGGTCATCCGCTCCTTGGTGAACGACGGACTGGTCAGGCTGGGCGCCCAGGTCATGCTGGGTGAACATCTGGGCGGAGTGGCGACCGAAGGTGAACGATTCGTTGCCTGGGACCAGCCGCTGGAGCGATCGATGCACAAGATCTCCCACGTCTACCTCAGGCACTACGACGATCCGGAGAGATGGATGTATGCCGTGTGGCTGCAGCTCACGGACAAAGGGCAAGAGTTCGCGCAGTCAATCGAACAGGCAGATATCGACTCGTACCGAAGGATTGAGTAGGTTTCGCCGTTGAGCCATCGGCGGGACGCCTGACCTCCCCCCGGCCGCCCCGCCGATTCAACTTAACACCGCTAACGGCAATTTAGTCGAATCTCCTTGATTAACAGAAGATTTCAGACTCGAGAGGACGCTGATATGACGGAGAACTTTACGACGACGAATGCCGGTGCACCGGCACCTAGTGACGAACTGTCGTTGACGGTGGGTCCTGATGGGCCGATCCTGTTGCAGGATTCCTATCTGATCGAGCAGATGGCAGCGTTCAATCGGGAGCGGGTGCCCGAGCGTCAGCCGCACGCCAAGGGTGCCGGTGCGTTCGGTCGGTTCGAGGTCACCAATGATCTGAGCGCTTACACCAAGGCCGCGGTGTTTCAGCCGGGTGCGGTGACGGACGTGTTCGTGCGGCTGGCGACAAACGCCGGCGAGCGTGGGAGCGCCGACACGCTGCGCGACACGCGTGGGTTTTCGGTGAAGTTCTACACCACCGAGGGCAATCTGGACATTGTCGGCAACAATGTGCCGATCTTTTTCATCCGCGATCCGATCAAGTTTCCGCAGATGATTCGCTCCGCCAAGCGCCGCGCGAACAACAATTGCCACGACCACAACATGCAGTGGGATTTTTGGACGCTGTCCCCGGAAACGGCCCATCTGGTGACGCTGGTGATGGGTGATCGCGGTATCCCCAAGACATTTCGGCACATGAACGGCTATGGGCTGCACACGTTCAGCTTTCTCAACGCCGCCGGGGAGATCTTTTGGGTGAAGTTTCACTTCAAGACCAATCAGGGCATCGAGTGGTTGACCCAGGAAGAGGGCGACCGGTTGGCCGGCACCGATCCCGACTGCTGCTTGCGGGATCTGCATGAGGCGATCGAGCGCGGGGAGTGCCCGAGCTGGTCGCTGAAGGTGCAGATCATGCCGTTCGAGGAGGCAAAGACCTACCGGTTGAATCCGTTCGATGTGACCAAGGTGTGGCCGCACGCCGACTATCCGCTCATCGATTTGGGCACCATGACCCTCGACCGCAACGTCACCGACCACCACACCGAGGTCGAGCAGGCCACCTTCGCGCCGCACGACCTGGTGCCTGGGATCGGACTGAGCCCGGACAAGCTTTTGCTCGGGCGCAGTTTCGCCTACGCCGATGCGCACCGTTACCGGGTTGGGGCCAACCACAACCAGATTCCGGTCAACGCTCCGAAGTGTCCGGTGCGCAGCTATTCCAAGGACGGGCAGATGCGCTTTGTCAACTCGACCGACCCGGTGTATGCGCCCAACTCCGTCGGTGGCCCGAAAGCCGATCCAGATCGCGCGTCAGAGGTGCGCTGGGCCGCCAACGGAGAGATGGTGCGTGCCGCCTACACGTTGCGACCCGACGACGACGACTGGAGTCAGGCCGGCGCCCTGGTGCGCGACGTGATGGACGACGCGCAGCGGGAACGACTGGTACACAACATCGTTTACCACGTCTCCGATGGCGTGAAAGAGCCAGTGCTGTCCCGCGTCGTCGAATACTGGTACAACATCGACCGCAACATCGGCGAGAAGGTCGAAGACGGCATCCGCGCCGCCAACCTCAGTAAGTAAGGAGCGCGGTAGCGGGACCGTGTTGAAACGTGTGGTCAGTTCCGCTCTACCGTAAGGCAAATCGCGCTATGGCGGACAACTATACGACGACGAATGCGGGTGCTCCGGCGCCCAGCGACGACCTGTCATTGTCGCTGGGTCCTGATGGGCCGATCCTGTTGCAGGATTCGTATCTGATTGAGCAGATGGCTGCGTTCAATCGGGAGCGGGTGCCGGAGCGTCAGCCGCACGCCAAGGGCGCCGGTGCATACGGGCATTTTGAGGTGACAGCCGATGTGGGTGACTACACCAAGGCGGCGTTCCTGCAGCCGGGCTCGACCACGGAGGTATTCGCCCGGTTCTCTTCGGGGAATAGCGGTGAACGCGGAAGTGCGGATACGACGCGCGACAACCGCGGGTTTTCGGTGAAGTTCCACACCACCGAGGGCAATTTCGACATCGTCGGGAGCGATGTGCCGGTGTTTGCGATCCGGGATCCGATCAAGTTTCCCAACTTGATCCGCGCCGGGGGGCGCCGTGCGGACAATGATCTGCACGACCACAACATGGTGTGGGATTTTTGGACGCTCTGTCCCGAGACCGCTCATCTGGTGACGCTGGTGATGGGGGATCGGGGTATCCCCAAGACGTTTCGGCATATGAACGGCTTTGGCCTACACGCGTTTAGCTGGGTTAATTCCGCCGGGGAGATCTTTTGGGTGAAGTATCACTTCAAAACCAACCATGGCATCCAGTGGTTGACCCAAGAAGATGGCGACCGGCTGGCCGGCACCGACCCGGACTGTTGTGTGCGTGATCTGTATGAGGCCATCGAGGGCGGGGAGTATCCGAGCTGGTCGCTGCAAGTGCAGATTATGCCGTTCGCGGAGGCAAAAACGTATCGGCTCAACCCATTTGATGTAACCAAAGTATGGCCGCATGCCGACTACCCGCCCGTCGACGTCGGCACGCTGACACTGGACCGCAACATCACCGATCACCACACCGAGGTAGAGCAAGCCGCTTTCGCACCAGGCAATTTGGTGCCCGGCACAGGGCTGAGCCCGGACAAGCTTTTGCTCGGGCGCACTTTCGCCTACCCCGATGCGCACCGCACCCGCATCGGGGTCAACCACAACCAGATCCCGGTCAACGCTCCCCGGTGTGCGGTGCGATCTTATTCCAAGGACGGCCGGATGCGGTTTGTCAACGCCTCCGATCCGGTGTATGCCCCCAACTCTGACGGCGGACCCCGGGCCGACCCGGTTCGGGCCGCCGAGGTGCGCTGGGCCGCCGACGGGGAGATGATGCGCACCGCCTACACACTGCGACCCGATGATGACGACTGGGGTCAGGCCGGGGCCCTGGTGCGTGACGTGATGGACGATGCACAACGGGAACGACTGGTACACAACATCGTTGGCCATGTCTCCGCTGGCGTGAAAGAGCCGGTGCTGTCGCGCGTCTTCGAGTACTGGCGCAACATCGACTCTGCCATCGGCCAAAGAGTCGAAGAGGGCGTCGGCGCTAGTCTTAAGCACTGACCGCGATGCCATGAATGGCTGTTGTCGATCATGATGCCGCGACACTTAATTAAACCACCAACACCACACGCCGACAGACGCCGCAGCGGCTTAACTTTCGATGGAGGACGGCTCGTCGAAGCAGTGTTGAGGCGAAAAGCCGTTGTCGCTTCGCGTCTTTCAGCTCAAGGAGCCCTGTTTGGCATGTGGTTGTAGCGGTCACCAAAGCTTGGCGCGAAATCCCGCCGAATTACGGAGCCAACTCCATGGAGATCGAAACCGTATACGCACATGCTGCTAACTGCGGATCCGAAATCCGCATCACAGTGGGAAATAACGACTGGATGCGTGGTGGTGCGGCCCCGCTGCATACCCGACGTTCGAGGAGGAACTCATGTTAGAGGAAGAACTCAGTGCCCAAGACGGAGGTCGCTTTGACTTTGTTGTCGTTGGTGGCGGAACGGCGGGGTGCGTCGTCGCCGGCCGGCTTGCCGAGAACCCCAACGTCAAGGTCCTGATCGTCGAGGCAGGCGTCGGCAACCCCTGGGATCTCGAGGGGGTTACCACTCCTTCACTGGCCATGGGCCTGCGCGGCTCCGAGTACGACTGGAACTACAAGGCCAAGTTCGTCGGCCGTCCGGTCTGGGAGCGCATCGACAAGCAATGCACCCGCGGCAGGATCCTCGGCGGGAGCTCCTCAGCCAATTACTTCAGCTGGGTCCCTGGCTGCAAGCCGACCTATGACCGGTGGGCGGAGTACGGCGGACAGGAATGGACCTGGGAGCCCCTTCTGCCGTATCTGCGCAAAAGCGCTACCTACCACGGTGATCCGAAGGATGCCAAGCGCTACCCGGCCGAACTCGAGAAGATCGGCGCCGGTGGCCCGCTGCCCATTTCCCACGCCGACATCCCGGAGTTGGAGAACTTCCGTAAGGCTGTCATCGAGGCTTGGACGTCCAGGGGCTTGCCGCTTACCGAGAACATCTACGACGGTGAGATGAACGGCCTCACCCACTCGATCAACAGCATCTACAACGGCCAGCGCTCCGGCAGCTTCCTGTTCGTGAAGGACAAGTCCAACGTCACGATTGTGCCGCAGGTTCGTTCCAGGCGTCTGATCATCGATTACGCCGATCGCACGTGCAAGGGTGTGACGGTCATCGACGCGTCCGGCAACGAGCACAACTATTACGCCACCCGCGAAGTCATCCTCGCCCAGGGGGCGTTCGAGAGCCCCAAGCTGCTCATGCTCAGCGGTATCGGTCCCGCCCGCGAGTTGGCTAAGCACGGTATCCCGGTAGTCGTCGACTCTCGCCATGTCGGACAGCACCTTTTCGACCACCCCGGCGTCCCGTTCGTGATGCGGATCAAGGACGGCTTCGGCATGGACGACACGCTTATCCGCCACGGTTCCAACTACCAGGCTGCTGTTGCCGCCTACCAGAAGGACCATTCCGGACCAATCGGCTCGGGTCTGCTGGAGTTGATCGGTTTTCCGCGCATCGACGAGTACTTGGAAAAGGACCCGGTCTACCGCGAGGCCAAGGCCGCAAACGGCGGGCTCGACCCCTTCTCGCCGGAAGGGCAGCCGCACTTCGAACTCGATTTTGTTCCGATGTTCGGCAGTGCGTTCCAGTGGCAATACCCGACCCCCGAGGAAGGCGACCACCTCACGGTGATGGTTGACCTGGTCCGCCCGACATACGAAGGCGGTGAGGTGACGCTGAACAGTTCCGACCCGCTGGTGCAGCCCAACATCAACCTCAACTTCCTTGCCAGCGAGCTGGACATCATCGGCTTGCGTGAGGGCATCAGGTTCGTCTACGACATCCTCACCAAGGGCGACGGCTTCAAGGACCTTGTCGTCAGCCAGTACCCCTGGGATATGCCTCTGCATTCGAACGAGCTGATGAGGACGTCCATTCAGGACCGTGTGCAGACGTCATACCACCCCTGCGGCACCAACCGGCTGTCCAAGAACATCGAGCAGGGCGTCGTCGACCCGAAGCTGAAGGTCCACGGCGTCAACAAGCTCCGCGTCATCGATGCTTCCGTCTTCCCGATCATCCCTGACTGCCGCATCCAGAACACGGTTTACATGGTTGGTGAGAAGGGCGCTGACATGATCAAGGATGACCACAAGGACCTGTTCAAGTAGCCAGCGGACTTTCGGTTGGCCCGGCAACGTCGCCGGGCCAACCGATGCTCAAACACGAAGGGCGCCTGCGTAATCGGCGCACGCGAATATGTAGGAATGCGCGATCGTTTCACCGTAGCCGGATGTTTCGTCACACCGTCACTCCCGCACCGGGAAGGCGGGCATGTGGCGGGTTTGGAATCTGATAGCGCCGGTGATAGCACATTACAAAATCAGTGGCCACGCCGCGCAGTGACTCACGGGGCTGATGTGACTTGGTGCCGTCATAATTCGCCAACATCGCCCATGCAGTCCGCGCGACGGCATGGGTACAGGTGTAACGCGTACAAGCCTCAGAACCACTCAGGCTCAAGAGATTTGGGCTCGCACCACTGCGTGCGCCTGTGGAGTGATGGGATCGAGGATGTCGTCGTAGTCCTCGTGCTTGTCGACATAGGCGGCGACGAACGGGCAGATCGCCACAATCCGGATGCCCGCGGCGCGCGTATCGTCCAGCGCGAACGCAATCAGCGTGCTGGCCAGGCCGCGACCGGCGAACTTGTCGTCGATCTCGGTGTGGTAGAAGATGCGCTGACTGCGAGTGTCGACGTAGGCGGCTAAGCCGGCCTGCACGCCGTCGGCGCTGATCTCGTAACGCTTGTGCTCGCCGACAAGGGTGACCGACGCCTCGCTCACCTCGCCGCTCGCTGGTCGGGTAAAAAGTCCTCGGCCTTTTCGTCGTCCTAGCACGGGACCCCCTATGGCAGTGTTGGTCGCTGGTGACGACGCTACCGCCTGGACGGTCTTTTGCGCGCCAAGGATTTCAGCCCCTCGCTGGTGAGGCCGTAGAAGACGGGCAGTGCAACAAACACGCCCAACGCAATCGCCGGCAACCACAGAACTCCGACGATGCCGGCGGCCAGATAGGCGACGATGCCGACAATCGCGCGGATACGCTCAACGCCGAACATTTCGCGATCCGAGCCCTCCTCGACCAAGCGATCGCGGTGGCGGTGAACCTGGTGGTACAGCAGCAGCCAGCTCGCGCACATCGCGGTGGCGATGCCGGCATACAGGCCTACTGCGGTACGAGCGTCCGTACTGTCGATGCCCATGATGAACGCATGCGACAGCACTGCGGTGGGAAACGGGATCAAGGCCGTGGTCAACAGCAAAGCGAGGTTGGCATAGTGCACCCCTCGGTCGGCGCGCTGGATGCCGGCGAAAGTTTGATGGTGGTTCAGCCAAATGACCGCGACGTAGGCAAACGATGCGAAATATGCGAGATATGCCGGCCATTGTTGGCCGAGCGCCGCCAGCAGGCGGCCATCGGTGTGCTCTGGTGCCTTCAGGTCGAGCACGAGCAGGGTGACGACGATCGCGAACACTCCGTCGCTGAACGCCTCCAGCCGGTTGGTATCTGGTAGCGGCGGGATGCGCTGATCGTCGGAGTCGGCCTGGTCGTTAGGTTTCGCGCGCACGGTTGAAATCCTCGGTGGTGGGGCTGAGGCGGTCTTTCCGTTCAGCACACTACGGTTTTGTCCGCCGAGGACGAACGCACCTCGGTAGATCGTCGGCCGGAGACCCCAGCATTTCGCCGAACGTGTTCTGAGGGTGAGAATTTGGCCGAAAAGTCGCCCTCACGACACGCTCGACGCAGATCCGCGACCCTCACCCCAGCACCGTCGCGCCGAACCAGTGGCAAAGCAGCAGCGCGACTTCGACATCCAAGCGGTCGTCGGCGATGGGCCGGCCACGACGTTCGATTGCCCGATTCACGCGATATTTGACCGAGTTGGCGTGCAGGTGGAGCTCCTCTGCGGCCGCTTTGTGGCTGCCGCCGGCATGCAGGAAAACTCGCAGTGTTTCGCGCAACCGCTCGTCGGCCTCGGTGTCGGAGGCGAGCGGCCCAAGCACCTCCGCAATCCACGCCGACGCGGATTCGACGTTGTCGCCCAGCAGTGCCGCGATAGCCAGGCCCGGATCGGTCGGCGTGACGATTCGGCGGTCGGTCGTGCCTGACGCGATCGCTACCGAGCGGCCGTGCTCCGCCTGCTGATGTGAGCGGCGAAAGCCGTCGATCCCCGGCAGCGGATTGCCGGCGGCAACGGACGGGCCATCCGGCACCGACTCCGCGAACTGGCGGATCTCGGTCAGCACGTTCGGTGCCCTGTCCGCCGGCACCGGGATCCATGCCCATCCGGTCACGCGATCCACCGAAATGAACAACGGACTCTCCTGAGAGCCAACCGATTCGGACAGCTTCTGCACAAAGCGTTCCATCGAGTCCAGTTCGGTGACGTCGGTGGACTCGGGGCACCAGGTGACGAGCGCGACGTGCAGACGCCGCAGCGGGTAGCGGATCGCGATGGTCGTTGCGTCGACGTCGGCGTCGCCACCGGCAAGTAACTCGCGAACGTGCAGGGCGCGCAACGTGTTTCGATTGCCCAGCCATCGGTCGCGCTCGTCCTGATAGGCGGCCACCACCCGCTGCGAGGTCAAGTCGATATATGCGAATGACACCGCCGCCATTTGCTCGTACACGTCCAGACTCAGTTGCGGATCTAGTCCGGCTGCCCGAATCTCATTGAGCACAAAGTCCAATGCCGCGCGGTGGCCGAGCCGGTAAGCGCGCACCAAGGCGTTCGCTGAGATCTCGCGCTGCGCCAGCCGACGGGAATACTCGAGTGCGGCAGTCGGCGGCTCGATGTGCTCCACGGGTATGCCGTTGCGAATAGCCGAGAAAAACGTGTCGACGTTGGACGCCACGGTATCGCGCAACAACTGCACCAACTGCGCGTCGCCGGCCAGCTCGGTGATCTCGGTGACCAGCAGTTGCTGGATTGACCGTGTCGCAGCCTCCAGCTGCTCATCGAGCCTGGCGGCAATCAGTGCCGCGGTCTTCGCGACGATCGCGCGATCGGTGCCAGTGGCGTCGGCCCCCATGGTCCGAACGTAGTCGGCATTGTCTCCGCGAGACAACGGGTTGCCAATAGTTGGTCACCGCAGGACGTCGATCCGTGGGCGTGCGCTCCGTAATTTCTTTACCAGCGCGGGGGGCCCCGAATTCGGAACCGAGCGTCTTGAAATCAATCAAACCCGACTGTCTTCGCTGTGCGGAGAAAGGAGTGACTCCATGCTCGGCTTGTTCATCTACCTCATCATGATCCTGATGCCGGTGCTGATCCCGCTGGGCGTCACGGTCACGCACGCGGTCGGCGAATTCCGGACTAGGACCGGCAGTACGGCCAAGATGGCCAAGAAGTCGGTGCCGGCAACAACGCGACGGCCCACTCCCGCCGTCGCTCCGGCGTGATGCCGCGACATCTGGTGTTGAGCCCGCCGGGCGAAGCACAGGGCGCGCGGAGCGGCGACGTCCTGTTCGAGACGATGCTCGGCGAGTACCAAGAGCTTGCCGAGCGCATCCGCGAGGCCATGCAGGCCCGGCTGCCCGCGTATCGCTCGATCTCCCGGCAGACGCTCAGCGCTGAAGTGGGATTGCAGGTTCAACGGGTCTTGCTGTCCGCCAGCGCCGGACATGCCGAGGTCAGCGGCGACGAACTCGCGGAGCTCGCCGAGATCGGCGAAGCACGGTCGCGTCAAGGCATACCCGTCGACGACATGTTGCGCGCCTGGCGAATTGGTGTCGAGGTGGTCTTCGGTTACGCGCGTGAGGTAGTGCAGCGGCTGGCCATCGGAGACGGCCAGATCCTGGATTTCATGCAGTCGGTCCTGGCGTGGTCGGACGTCGCCATGGTCGCGACCGCCAAGGCGCATCGCCGCGTCGAAGTCGCGCAGGCGATCGCCGAAGAAGAACGACGCACCGCGTTCGTCCGCGGCGTGCTGATGGGTACGCTTCCCGTCGCCGAAGTTGCCGTACACGCCGAGGTGTACGGGCTCGACCCCGCAGGCGAATACGTCGCGGTCCGGGCCCGACTCGGCGAGGATGTCCACCAGCGGGCGCTCGAGCGAGTGCTGGGTTTCGGTGACGCTGGTCAGCGGCGGCGCGGACTTTGCGCGGTCGTCGACGGCGACATCGCGGGCTTCTTGAGCGAGCCACCCCCCAGCAACATCGACGGCGTCGCCGGGTTCGGCCCACCCAGATCGCTGAAGCACCTCGCCGAGTCGTATCGCCTCGCCGCGCGCGCGTTGATGACAGTGCAAGCGTGCAATCTGCGCGGCGCCTACGACATCGGCTCGCTGGGGGTGCGGGCCGCCGTGGCAATGGACGTCGATCTCGGTGAGTTACTCCGGAGGCGATACCTGGAACCGTTGGCCGCCGGCGGTTCCGCCACCGAATTGATGGCGACGCTGCGCGCGTACCTGGCCTGCGGCATGCACGTGGAACGGACTGCCAAGCGATTGTTCGTTCACCAGAACACCGTTCGTTACCGGCTGACCCGTTTCGAGGAATTGACCGGCGCAAGTCTGCACGAGACGGAAGCCCTCGTCGGACTGTGGTGGGCCCTCGAGCTTTCCGGAATGCGCTTGTAATGGCCGCCAAAGCGGGCCGGGAAATCTCGGAATCGGCTCTGATGACCTCCGGTTACGGCGGACGGACACTCGACCGTATGTCTTTGCCGGACCGAGTCACTCCCACCTCAATCAGTTAACCAAAACCACCAGGAGGACCACGATGGCAACGACAACACCGACAACGCTCCCACGTAACGGGTTGATAGACATGGTCGAGACCGTGCCCAACGGAAAGGCGCGTGCTAAGCAGGGATGGCTCGCGCAACTGGTCGCCGGTCGCACGGGGGGCACGGAACCGCTGCGCGGCCCTAATGAGAAGTTCATGCGCTACATCCAGAACCCGGTCTGGAACTTCCTGTGCGACCACTATTTTCGTCTTGAGATCGACGGCTGGCACCGGATACCCGACGAGCCCTCGCTGCTGATCGGCATCCATTCCGGCGGCGCCCTGACGATGGACGCCTGGACGCTGGTGCACTCCTGGTACCGCCGCTTCGGAGGGCGCCGAATCCTGCACGGCACCGCCCACGACGTGCTGATGGCCGCACCGCTGCTGGGCGACTACTTCAAGGCGGTCGGGGTAATTCCGGCGTCGCGCCAGGGCGTCACCAAGGCGCTGGCCGCCGGACACGACGTGATCGTGTGGCCCGGCGGCGAGCAAGACGCGATGCGCAGCTGGCGTCATCGCGACAAGGCGTTGTTGTTCGGCCGCAAAGGCTTTGTCCGCCAAGCCATTCGTTCAGGGGTTCCGATCGTTCCGGTGGCGACCGTCGGCGGCCACGACACCGTATTTGTCTTGTCCGAAGGCCGGTTCATCGCCCGTTGGACCGGCCTGGGCAAGCGCCTCCGCGGCGCGACCGCGCCGATCATCGCGGGCGTGCCGTTCCCGCTGGCTATCGAGATCCTGCCCGCCCACCTCCCGCTGCCGGCGAAGATCCGCACCGAGTTCCTGGATCCCATCCGCGTGGACACCGACCCCGCTCGCGCCGACGACACCGAATACGTCAACTCGGTGTACGACCAGGTCGAAGGCGCGATCCAGGACGGCATGGACCGCCTTGCCAAACGTCGCAGCTTTCCGATTCTTGGCTGATTCGAGGTGACGACATGACCAGCCTCGCGCTGAACTTGACGGCGACCGCCCGCCGCCAACCCGATAGCGTCGCGCTGCGGCTCGACGAAATCGAAATCCCTTATGCGGGACTCGATGCGGCCAGCGCCTGCCTGGCGGGGTTGCTGGTCGCTCGGGGTCTGCGTCCCGGCGACCGGGTCGGCGTCATGTTGCCCAACGTTCCGTACTTCGCCGTGGCCTATTACGGCGTGCTGCGTGCCGGCGGGGTGGTGGTGCCGATGAATGTTCTGCTGAAAGAACGCGAGACCACCTTCTACCTCTCCGACTCGGCGGCCAAGGCCGTGCTCGCCTGGCACGAGTTCGTCCCGGCCGCTCAGGCGGGTGCGGACGCCGCCGGGGCGGAGTGCATCGCGGTTGTCCCGGGCGAGTTCGAAGAATTGATCTGCTCCGCCGCGCCCGTCGCCGAACCGGTGCCACGCCGAGACACCGATACTGCCGTCATCCTCTACACGTCGGGCACCACCGGCACTCCGAAGGGCGCTGAGCTGACCCATGCCAACCTGCGGCACAACGCCGCAACGGTGGTGGCGATGCTGAACCTCTCGGCCCACGATGTGATTCTGGGCGCCCTGCCGCTGTTTCACGCATTCGGGCAAACCGCGGGCCTCAACGCCGCGGTCGAGGCGGGAAGCTGCCTGACGCTGATCCCGCGGTTCTCACCCGAACGGGCACTGGAGATCATCCAGCGTGACCGGGTCAGCGTATTCGAAGGCGTCCCAACGATGTTCGCCGCAATGCTGCACTGCGGCGCGCGTCCCGACACCGGCTCGCTGCGGCTGTGCATCTCCGGTGGAGCCGCGATGCCGGTCGAGGTGATGCGCGCCTTCGAAAGCGCCTTCGACGCCATGGTGCTCGAGGGTTATGGGCTGAGCGAAACCTCTCCCGTGGCCTCGTTCAACCATCCCGGACGGGAGCGCAAACCCGGGTCGATCGGTACCCCGGTGGATGGGGTCGAAATGAAATTGGTCGAGCCGGGAGACGACGGCGTCGGCGAAATCGCGATCCGCGGGCCCAATGTCATGAAGGGCTACTGGAATAGGCCGGACGCGACGGCCGCGGCTGTCGATGCTGACGGCTGGTTCCGCACCGGCGATCTGGCGCGTGTTGACGACGACGGCTATTTCTTCATCATCGACCGCTTCAAGGACATGATCATCCGCGGCGGCTACAACGTCTACCCGCGTGAGATCGAGGAGGTGCTGCACGAGCATCCCGTGGTCCGCGAGGCCGCTGTGATCGGGGTGCCCGACGAGATGCTTGGTGAAGAAGTCGGCGCAGCCGTCGCCCTGCTACCCGGCGCCGAGGCTAACGCCACGGCGATCCGTGACTTCGTCAAGGACCGAGTCGCGTCCTACAAGTACCCGCGGCGGATCTGGTTCGTCGACGAACTGCCCAAGGGCCCCACCGGTAAGATCCTCAAACGCGACATAGCCATTCCGGCCATCCCGGTGGACGCATGATGGAAATGCTTGTAGCACAGAGATTTTGGCGACAATCACTCCCACGTCCACGTGACCCGACGTGGCCGCGATTCGATTGCGTGCAACCGTCAATCTTTGCCGTCAAACCATTTACCGTCAAGGCGCATCGGCGCAGACTGAACAACATCAGCAGCCCCTTCTAACGCAGTTTTGAGGCACGTCCCACGCCGTAAGCCGAAACACGAAGTAATTAAACGCAAGTACAAGGAGTAGCCATGACAGCCATCCACGAACGGGACCTCGACACTGTCGACCTGGCCGACCAATCGGTGTGGGACGACGGCCCGCCGTATGAGCTGTTCGCCCGAATGCAGCGCGAAGACCCGGTGCACTTCAGTCCGCAACGCAACCGGCCGGACGAGGGCGGATTCTGGGACATCACCCGTTTCGAGGACGTGCGTACCGTGAGCCGCGATCACCGGACCTTCTCCTCGGAGAAGCGCGGCATCTTCCATTGGGACGAGATCAGCGACGGTCTCACGTTGGACCTTCAGCGGCTACAGCTGATTTCGATGGACCCGCCCCGCCACGACCGCCTCAAGGCCATGGTCATCAAGGAATTCACCCCGGAAGCCGTTGCCAGGCATGAGGAAGCGGTCAAGCGGATCATCAACCATGTTCTCGACAGCGTGGCTGACAAGGAGCGATTCGATTTGGTCGCCGATGTCGCGCGGCCCATCCCGGCTCGCGTGATCGGCTCGCTGCTGGGCACCCCTCCCGAGGACGATGCCACGCTGGTGCACTGGACAAACGTGTTCACGGCGTTCGAAGACCCGGAAATCCGGAAGCAATGGGGTGACCCGGGAGCGGTCGTCACCGAGATCGTCGAGTACACCCAAGGCCGGATTGCGCAGCGCGACGACTCTATCGGCGGCAACCTGCTTGACGCCATGGTCAACGCCGAGGTTGACGGCGAGAAGCTCAACGAGCTGGAAATCGCCACGTTCTTCGTGCTGCTGATGTCGGCGGGCAACGACTCGACCCGGGCAACCTACAGCTCGACGATGCTGGAGATCATGCGCAACCCGGAGTTGCGTCAGCAGCTGCGTGAACACCCCGAGCTGATCCCCGCCGCGGTGGAAGAGGGGCTGCGCATGTATCCCGCGTTTGCGTTCATGGCACGGGCCGCCACCAAGGACACCGAGCTGGGCGGCAAGCAGATCAAAGAAAACGATCGGCTGCTGCTCTGGTACATCGCGTCCAACCGTGACGAGTCGGTGTTCCCCAATCCGCACACGTTCGACCTCACCCGTGAGGGCCTCGCGGACAAGCACCAGGCCTTCGGCGGTCGCGGACGACACTTCTGCCTGGGGACCAACCTCGCCCGCCTGGAGCTGAGACTGTGGATTCAGCAGACCCTGGAACGCTTCCCCGACCTGGAACTCGACGGCGAGCCGAACCGGGTGCGGGCGCTGTTCCTCAACCAGTACAACTCAATTCCGGTACGGAGAACCTCGTGACGACCACAGAGACGACCCGCGCCAGGGCCGCCTATCGCGAAGTCGAGGTCGACGTCGAAGTTCGCCGCCGCGAAGCGGTCTCCGACGGTGTCGTCACGCTGACGCTTGCCGATCCGACCGGCGCCGACCTGCCGGAGTGGGCGCCGGGTGCACATATCGATCTGATGCTGACACCGTCGCTGGTGCGGCAATACTCGCTGTGCGGCGACACCGCCAACCGGGACGAATGGCAGGTCGGGGTGTTGCTCGATCCCAATAGCCGCGGCGGATCCCAGTTCGTGCACGACAAGCTGCACGAGGGAGCCACGGTACGGGTCCGCGGTCCGCGCAACCACTTCCCGCTGGTGGGTTCGCCGCGGTATCTGTTCGTGGCCGGCGGCATCGGCATCACCCCGATGGTGCCGATGATCGGAGCGGCCGAGGCGGCCGGTGCCGACTGGCGTCTGCTCTATGGCGGCAGGACGCGATCGTCGATGGCCTTCGCCGACGACTTGCAGCGCCACGGCGAGCGTGTCACTCTCTGCGCCCGGGATGCCCAGGACGGGGCGAACTTTCGGGAGTGCCTCGGCACAGCGCTGTCCGAGCCGGGCGAGAACACGCTGGTGTACTGCTGCGGGCCCGAAGGGCTGCTGAGCGCGGTCGAGGACGCATGCAAAAGCTGGCCTCCGGGCAGCCTGCACATCGAACGGTTCTCGGCCAAAGCGCTGGAGGAACCGTCACCGGACGCGTTGGCCACATTCGAAGTGGAATGTCAGCGTTCCGGCGTGACTTTGACTGTGCCACAAGATAAATCGATCTACGAAGTATGCGAGGAAGCCGGCGTCGACGTGCTTGGCTCCTGCATGGAAGGTGTCTGCGGCACCTGCGAATGCGACCTCCTCGAGGGCGAGGGTGATCATCGCGACTCAGTGCTCAACGACGCCGAGAAGGAAGCCAACCAAAGCATCCTGATCTGCGTTTCGCGCTCCCGCTCAGAAAGGTTGGTGCTCGACCTATGAGGTCCAACTATCCGTACAACTGCTGGTATGTCGCTGCGAGCAGCGACGAGGTCGGGCAAGGTCTGTTGGCACGCCGCCTGCTCGATAAGCCGGTGGTCATGTACCGTCGCGCCTCCGGAGAAGTCGTGGCCATGGAGGACCGCTGCATTCACCGGGCCTATCCGCTGTCGGCCGGCCGGCGCGACGGGGATCGCGTGATCTGCGGCTACCACGGTTTCGGCTATGACCCCGACGGCTGCCTGGTGGACGTGCCGTCGCAGGAGAATGTGCCGCCGGGTGCACGAGTGCGCACCTACCCCGTGCGCGAGCAGTCGCCGTTCGTCTGGATCTGGCTGGGTGATCCTGGCGTCGCCGCGCTGCGTCCGCCGCCACGCGTGCCCTGGTACCGCGACGGCACGGGGTGGGCGAGCACCACCGAGGTGCTGCGCTTCGACGCGAATTACCTGCTGTTGCACGAGCATTACCTCGATCTCACCGACGTCTTCGTGATGCATCCGGAGGTGGTGCCCCCCGATATCGGGGTGCTGCCCCAACTCGACGAGGTCGAAGTCTCCGAAAGGTCCGTCTCCTATTCCCGGACGACACCGCCCAGCAGGCTTGCGCCGTGGGAGGCGGAGATCACCGGCCTTCCTGCCGACACCACGGGCAGCCGGCGTGAGGAAGGAATATTCGTTTCACCGGCACTGCATGTCCAGCACTACGTCATTGCGGTAGGGGATGGGCCCCAAGACGGAAAAGGTCATGCGCTCTTGCGGATTCAGGGATTCACCCCCGAATCCCCGCAAGCGACCCACGTGTTCCTGCAGATGGCCCGCAATTTCGCGACTGACGATGCCCGTGTCGAGGAGTTTCTCCGCAGCATGTTCCATGAGTGGGCGATGCGAGATGCGGTTGTGCTCGAAACGATTCAGGGTCGGTTGGGCGAGGAGACCGTGCCTCGGCGCGACCTCAACGTGAAGGCTGACCGCGCCGCGGTCCGGGCACGGCGCATTGCTCTAGAGATGGTCGACGAGGAATCCGGGCGGTTCATGTTGAGCCGGATTCTCACGGCATCCGGATGACTTCCGGATGACTTCCGGATGACCATGGCGGCAGGAAATCGCAACGAAGTCACCATCATCGGTGCGGGCTTCGGTGGGATCTGCATGGGCATCAAGCTGCGCCGGGCGGGTGTCTCGTTCACCATTCTGGAGAAAGGAGACCGCGTCGGTGGGGTATGGCGTGACAACACCTACCCCGGTGCAGCATGCGATATTCCGTCACACTTGTATTCGTATTCCTTTGAACCGAGCCACGATTGGTCGCGCAAGTACGGCACTCAACCGGAGATCCAAAGCTACATCGATCATTGCGCGCGCAAGTACGGTGTCATCGATCAGGTCCGCTTCGGTCAGCAAGTGAACCAGGCCGAGTTCGATGAACGCTCGAGTCGATGGCTGGTCAATCTGGACAACGGAGATACCGTCGATTCGAGATACCTGGTGGCGGCTACCGGCCAGCTGAGCCTTCCTGCCGATCCAAAGTTCCCCGGCCTGGAGTCGTTCGCCGGCAAGGTCTTTCACTCCGCGCGTTGGGACCATGATTACGATCTGCGGGGCAGGCGCATCGCGGTGGTCGGCACAGGCGCGTCGGCGATCCAGTTCGTCCCGCAGATCGCGCCGCGGGTCGCGCGGTTGCATGTGTTGCAACGCTCGGCGCCGTATGTGCTGCCCAAGCCTGACCGGCCGTACACGCCGCTGGAGAAGTACCTCTACCGGCATTTTCCGGCCATGCTGGTCGCGAGTCGCACTCGTCAGTATGCCTATCACGAGGCGCGGGTGCTGCCTCTGACCAAGGGCGTCGGAGTGAAGGCGATCGAAAAGGCTTGGGAGCGGTACTTCCGTGCCCAGATCACCGACGACAAGCTGCGCGAACTGCTACGGCCGGATTACGCGATCGGTTGCAAGCGGGTGCTGATCTCCAATGACTGGTACGCCGCGTTGAGCCGATCGAATGTGGAGGTCATACCGGCCGGCCTGACGGAAGTCAGGAGCGAGGGCATCGTGGCTGCCGACGGCTCGGAACGCGAGGTGGACACGATCATTTTCGGCACCGGGTTTGCCACCAACGACTTTCTGGCGCCGATGAGCATCATCGGACGTGACGGTCGTGAGATACACGACGTTTGGGCTGAGCGAGGCGGCGCGGACGCCTTCAAAGGGATCTCGGTGCCGGGGTTTCCAAATCTGTTCCTGTTGTACGGGCCCAACACCAATCTGGGACACAATTCCATCATCTACATGCTGGAGACCCAGACCGACTATGTGCTCGAGGCACTGCGGCATGCCGCCAGTCATGGGGCCAAGTGGCTCGACGTGCGTCCCCAAGCACATGCCGAGTTCAACAAGGACCTGCAAGATCAGCTGAAAAAGACTGTCTGGCAAGCTGGTTGCGACAGCTGGTATGTCACTGACGCGGGCAAGAACACCAACAACTGGCCGAGCTTCACCTTCGACTATCGCCGCCAGACCCGATATTTCGACCCGGTGCACTACCAAACCGACGCCACGTCGGGCACCGAGTTGCCATCTCACGCCGCGGCGGGTGCCGGACTTCGAACAGGAGAACGTGATGTCTGAAAAATTCGATTACGACGTGGTGGTCATCGGATCGGGTTTCGGCGGATCGGTGGCGGCGTTGCGCCTTACCGAGAAGGGCTATTCGGTAGGTGTTTTGGAAGCCGGGCGGCGGTTCGAGGACGACGAACTCCCGGACACCAACTGGCAGATACGAAAATTCTTCTGGGCGCCCAAGTTGGGCTGCACCGGAATTCAGCGGATCCACGTGCTGCCCGACGTGCTCATCCTGGCAGGCGCCGGTGTCGGTGGGGGCTCGCTGGTGTATGCGAACACCCTGTACGAGCCGAAATCCGATGCGTTCTACCGTGATCCGCATTGGTCAGATATCAGCGACTGGAAAGCAGAGCTGGCGCCCTACTACGACCAAGCCAAACGCATGCTCGGGGTGGTGAAGAACCCGACCATGACACCGTCGGACCGGGTACTGCTCACGGTTGCCGAGCAGATGGGGGTGAAGGACACGTTCGGCATGACCCCGGTCGGGGTGTTCTTCGGACCGGAAAACACCAAAACACCCGGCGAGGAGGTCGACGACCCGTTCTTCGGCGGAGCGGGCCCGCGCCGGCGCGGTTGTCTGGAATGCGGCGAATGCATGACCGGCTGCCGGCACAACGCGAAGAACACACTGGTGAAGAACTACCTCTACCTGGCCGAGCAGGCCGGCGCACAGATTCACCCGCTGACAACCGTCACCGCGGTGCGACCCGTTGACGGCGGCTACGCGGTGGACACGGTACGCACCGGTTCTTGGCGGGTGAAGAAGACCGCCCGGACGATCACCGCCGAACAGGTTGTGTTCGCCGCCGGTACCTGGGGAACCCAGCAACTGCTGCACCGCATGAAAGCTGAAAGCATCTTGCCGCGTCTGTCGGATCGCCTGGGAGAACTGACCCGCACGAACTCGGAGGCACTGTGTGGCGCCAGCCTCAAACTGCGGCACCGCAAGAGCCAGGACTTCCACGAGGGCATTGCGATCACGTCGTCGATCCATCCTGACGACAGGACGCACATCGAACCCTGCCGCTACGGCAAGGGCTCCAACTCGATGGGACTGCTGACCACCGTGATGACCGACGGGGGCGGGAAAGTGCCGAGGCCGGTGAAGTGGCTGGGACAGGTGCTACGCCATCCCGCCCAGGCCGCTTCGCTGTACGTGGGGCTGCGAGATTGGTCGCAGCGCACGGTGATAGCACTGGTGATGCAGACGGAGGACAACTCGCTGACGCTGTTTCCCAAACGCACCCGGTTCGGCCGGATCAAGCTGTCCTCGCGGCAAGGTCACGGTGTGCCCAACCCGACCTGGATTCCGGCCGCCAACGAGGCCGTCCGGACGCTTGCCCGCGATATCAACGGCATGCCGTGGAGCAGCGTCGGCGAGATCTTCGACGTCCCGATGACCGCACACTTCCTGGGCGGCTGCGTGATTGGAGACTCTCCCGAACGTGGAGTGATCGACCCCTACCACCGAGTGTTCGGTCACCCAGGTCTGCACATCTTCGACGGTTCGGCGATTTCGGCCAACATCGGGGTGAACCCGTCGTTGACGATCACGGCACAGGCCGAACGGGCCACCTCCTTCTGGCCCAATAAGCGCGAAACCGATACCCGCCCGGCGCTCGGCACCGGTTATCAGCGGATCCAGCCGGTCGAGCCGCTGAAACCCGTTGTCCCGGCCACCGCGCCGGCGGCATTGCGGCTGAGCAAGTTTCAGGCCGGCACAGTGCCGCCATCCTTGCGGTCGGAGGGCAGCGCGTCACCTGCATCCTGACTCGATACCTCAGCCGATGCATGTCGCAAGCGCGCGGGTCTGGTCGTCGCTGGAAGATTCAGGCCCGACTTCGCCGCCCCGTGCCGGCGACGACATCCGTGGTCTTGGGATTCGGCTGTGAAGCCTGGGCGTTGGCGGTGAAGCCTGGGCGTTGGCGGTGAAGCCAGGGCGTTGGCGGTGAAGCCAGGGCGGAAAGGCGGCCGGGAATCCCGCCCTGCCTTCACACGCAAAGCCCTGGCCTCACACGCAAAGCCGTGAGGTCACTCGTTGTGGTTTGTCGCTACTAGGCGGGCCAGATGTCACCAATCCCGGCGAGGGGTAGCTGGGACTTAACGTGCTCAACCCTTCTGCGCCGTCGTTCTCTGCAACGTCATCGGCCGGGTGTACATGCTGATGCGGGCGCGGTGCCACCACGCATGCTCGCTTCGCAATTCGGCCCAGGTGGTGAAGCGGTACTGGTAGAGCTCAGCGCGCACGTATCGGGGCGGTGCCTCGGGGAAGGGGTTGTGCTGCAACAGACGTAGCGTGGACCGGTCGTTGCGCAGCAGCCGTTCCAGGAACGGCTGCAGCCAGGGCAAGGCATAGCCCGGCGAGATGGCGGCAAACCACATCAGCCAGTCCAGCCGCAGGTGATAGGGCGCCCATTGCCGTGGTAGTCGGCGCACCGCGCCGGGCTTGCCCTTGAATCCGTATTCTTTCCAGATGGTTTGACTGGTGATCCGGGCTTCGTCGGTGCCCTCGATCACCACCTCGCGGCGAGTCCGGCCGACGCTGCCGAACGCCCCGTAAGTATTGACCAAGTGAAAAGCGTTGAAAGAAGCGTTCATTCGCTGATGGGACGACAGCATGTTGCGTGCGGGCCAGTAGCTCAGCACCAGGACCGCTGCCGCGAACGCGATCACCACCCCGACGAACCAAAGCGGTGGTTCCGGCACAGGTGGGGTGGTCACGTGCAGCAACGCCGAGAGCGAGGACTGGTCGATCGCGCTGCACGCCAGCACGATCGTGATCCAGTTGAGCCAGGCGAAGTTGCCCGACGCCACCAGCCACAGCTGCGTCACGACGATGATCGCGGCGGCCACACTTGCCACCGGCTGCGGCGCGAACAACCCGAACGGCACGACGAGCTGAGCGAAATGGTTGCCCGCCACCTCGATTCGGTGCAGCGGCTTGGGCAGGTGATGGAAGAACCAGCTCAACGGCCCCGGCATGGGCTGGGTTTCGTGGTGGTAGTAGAGGCAGGTCAGATCACGCCAGCACCGGTCGCCGCGCATCTTGATCAGCCCGGCGCCGAACTCGACCCGGAACAGCAGCCAGCGCACCAACCACATCGTCAGCACCGGCGGCGCCGCGCGGTCGTTGCCGACGAAGACCATCAGGAACCCGGTCTCGAGCAGCAGCGACTCCCAGCCGAACGAATACCACGTCTGCCCGACGTTGACGATCGACAAGTAGAGCACCCACAGCGTCAGCCACATGACCATCGCACCCCACAACGGCACCGCGTCAGCCGCACCGGCGACGATGGCCGCCGACAGCGCCGCGCCCGACCAGGCCACGGCTGCGAACAACCGATCCGAGTAGCGCAGGTGAAAGAGGCTCGGTGCTTTCCAGAACGACAGCCCCGCCAAAAACCGTGGCACCGGCAGTATTCCGTGCTCACCGATCAGTGCCCGGAACTGCATCGCCGCCGCTACGAACGCGATCAGGTAGATCGCCGCCACGCCGCGTTCGAGCACCAATCTGCTGAGCCAGTATTCAGGTGCCGAAAACCATCCCATGGCCGTAACTCCTCGGACGGTGGTGTATCCAAGTGAATCAGCCGTAAACCCGCCAGCCAACCCCCGGAAGCTACTCGTCGGGTGGCGGCCGTCCACGAGAAGGCATCGTCACCACGGAGGCGGCCACGGCCGCGAGCGAAACAAGTGCCAGCAGTTGCACATTCGCGGAGTGGCCGGCGTAGCCGTCGACCGACCGCCACGGGTGCCGCGACAGCGCGGCCCCGGCCAGGATCAGCCCGCCGGCGCTGAGCCACATCGTCACCCGGTCACTTCGCCTCGGATCGGTCAGCACATACCGCAGCCCGAATGCCGCGCCCACCACGACGACGCCGGCCACGCCGGAGATCAGCGCCCCGGCAGCCACTACCGCGACGGCGGCCCACGGCCCGGGTGCCCAGGGCTGCGCGGGCGGGTCGTCCCGGCTTGCCGGCCTGGCGCGCCATAACGCCAGTACGGCCAGCAAGGGCAGCAAGGCCAGCCCGACTCCCAAGCCCGTGCGGTACAGCGAGTTGGAGGCGAACGTCAGCGTGATGGTCCCGGGATCTCCGGGGGGCACTATCCAGCCTTGCTGCCACCCGTTGACGGCGACCGGCGTCAACCGGACGCCGGCGCTGGTGCGCGCCACCCAGCCTGGGTTGATGCTTTCGGGGACGACCAGCACCCGGCTGGTGGTCGAGGCGGGTGCCCGCACCTCGCGGTGGTCGGGACTCCAGACCCCGGAGGCCGCGGAAGTCACTGTGGCACCGGGCGACTCGGGAGCGCCGGAGACGTGCAGCCTTATCCCGTCCACGACGAACTGCGGGCCGGGGCTGATCAGCAATTCCTGCTTACCCTCCGGCAACGCTATCGGGTCGCGGTCACAGACGTCCGCCGCAAGCGGCTGGTCGGCCAGCAACGCACCCACCGTGGCCCGGATGGAGGTGTGCACAAACCGGCCCGCGACGGCGATGACCGGCCCGTGTTCGCAGTCGACCACGATCTCTCGCGACCGGTTGCGGTTGGCGTCGGCGGGTGCGATGGGGCTGCCGTCGGCGCCGAGCACCGCGATCTCGGCCAGGCCCGGCGGCTTGAGCTGGTCGAACCCGAGCGCGTTGCGGTCGATGACGTCTTCCCAGTCGAGCAGGCTCATCGTTACGGTGTCCGTGACCCGGGCCTTGAGCGACAAGGTCTGCTGCTCACTGCCGGAATCGCTGCCGCCGGGCTTCAATTGCCGTACCTGCGGCCCGTCGCCGAGATTGACGGCGACCACCGTCGGGCGTGCGGGCAACGTCGAGTTACTGACGACCAGGCGCAGCGCGGTGACCTCGGTGGGTCGCGGAAGTTTGATGGTCAGTGTCGGCGGCGTCTTCTGTTGCACCACCCGCTGCGGCGCGGTCCACGCGGTGGCCGGATCACCGTCGGTGGCCGCGTACGACGAGCCGAGGACGTCCACCAAATCGGAATCACCGTGGGCGCGAGTGGTTTCCGGTTCTGCGACCAGCTCGGCCAGCTTGGGACCCTGCCGTGGCCGCACCCACAGCGCCGGTGTCACCGACACCGGATTCGGCACGGTCAGCGTCCGGCTGAAATTGACCGGCTCCTCCGGCGTCAGCGCCATGGCCGCCGCGCAAAGCACGCCGTCGGGCGCCTGGGCACAGCCGGGCCTGCCCAGCAGCTCCGACCCCAGGTCCCATCCCGCAACGGCCGAACCCGGCGGCGGAGAGGGAACCAGCACGGTGTGGCGCAGGTCGACGGGGTGAGCGAAACCCGACGCGTCATATTCGGTGACCGTCAGGTCGGTGATACCGAATTGCACTCCGGCCGACCCGTCGTCGGTGGCGGTCGCGGTGATCCGCACCCATGACGTCTCTCCGTACGGCAGCGCGGTAGTCAGCGGTTTGCCTGGCTCGCTGAACCGCAAAGTGGTTGTGCCGGTGGCCGTTTCGATCTGGACGCGACGGACCTGGGCGCCGACGGCGGTCGCGCTGGGCGTCAGCGTGAGGACGGCGTTGGTCACCGGTCGGTCGAAATCCACTCGCAACCACTGGCCCACGGCGGTCTGCAGCGAGTTGGACACCCAGGCGGTCGCCGGATCGCCGTCGATCGCGGCGGCCGGTGAGGTTGCCGGCGTGACGTCGGGCAGTGCGGTGGCATCCGACGCCGAGCTCGATGCCGTGATGCGGCCGCCGTTCCACGCACCGAAGACGGTGTCGGCGCCCGGGGCCGGGTAGTCGGGCACCCGGTTGAACGTGTGCCGGGCGTCGTCGACCGCCCGGATCGCCGAAGAGTGGTGGTCGACCCGGCCGTAGTCGGTTTCGCGCGCTACCGGGCTGTCGGTGACTGTGACGCCGGTGTGTGGCGCCAGCCCCGCGGCGCGGGCGGCCCCGACGTCGGCCGTCATCAGCACCGGTCCCAGCCCGGGCTGGCCGAGCAGCCGCTGCCGTTCGTCGAGTCGCAGCAGTGCCTCCGGGCCACCGGCGACGCGGGTCATCCGATCGACGTCGGCAAAGTAGGGCGCGCCCGGATTACCCGCCGCGTCGACGCGATAGATCTCCACCGCGGGATATCGCGGCCGCAGCCCGCTGTCGGTGACGAAGCCGGCCAGGGTGCCCGCGCCCACCGGCGCACCGAATTCCGCCACCTTCGGCAAGCCGGGTGAGCCCGCGATGGCGCGGTGCACCAGGATCGGGCGTGCCGACCGCGAAGTCTCCGGGTCCAGATCGTTGCGCACCACGACGTAGGAAATGCCTTGGCGGACAAGGGTATCCGCCAGACCGGCCGAAGGGCGACCGGCGGCGAAGAGGCGTTGCACCGAATCCAGCGCCCGGATGGTCTGCGGAGGCGTCAGCGGGATCGAGTCGCGCACCCCCCACGGGCTACTGCCCAGCACCTGCAGCGGTTCGTCATGGCTGGTGCCCCAGACCTGGGTGGCGAACGGCGCGCCCGGAACCACCAGCACCCGCCCCGGGTGCCGGCCGCCCGACTCGGAACCCGTGTTGTGCTCGCTGAGCCAGTCGGCGGCGTCGTGCCAGTAGTCGGGTATCGCGGCGAACGTTCCCGGTGGGGTGAGCCGGCCGGTCCACGCCAGCGAGGTGCTGACCGTGAGCGCGGTCAGCACCACGACGCCGACCGCGACTCGCTTGTCCCGCTCGGGGTGGGCGAACGTGCGCAGCCACCCCGCCAGCGGCGTGCCGGCCGGACGCGGTATGCGGCCCAGCAACTGTGCGATACCCAGCACCAGCGGGATCCGGATTACCGAACCCAGCTTGTGGACGTTGCGCAGCGGAGCGCCGGCCGCGTCCAGGAAGGCCTGCACCTCGCCGGCCACCGGCGAGCCCAGCCCGCCGCTGTAGCCGACAGCCATCAGGACCACCCCGGTCAACAGCATCGTCACCAGACGGCCTCGGGCCGGGGTGGCGCGGCTGGCAAGCCCGGCCAGGCCGGCCGCCGCGACCAGCGAAGTGCCCAGGACGGCAGCGGATACCGAGACCAGCGGGGCGCCCGCGGTCGCGTCCGGTGCCACGAACGGGGTCCAGCTGTCGGTGCCGCGCAGCATCTCGGTCAGCGACGACCACTGCGTCGTCACGCCGGAGGATTCGATGAAGTCCAGGAACGGCGGACTGACGTTGCGCAGCAGGATCAGCGCCACCACCCACCACGACGTCGCCAGGCCGAGAGCCAGCACCCACCATCCGGTGTATCGGCACCACAGCCGGTTCGGCCGGTGACAGGCCCACCAGATCAGCGCGGGCAGACAGCCGGCCAGCGTCGCGATGGCGTTGACGGCGCCCATCAAGGCGACCGCCACACCGGCCTGCGCTGCCAGGACACGGACCGAGCGCCCGGAATTTCCCCGCAGCGCCAGGATCGTGGGCAGCAGCACCCACGGCGCCAGCATCATCGGCAGGGTTTCCGACGATATGGACCCGAGGGTGGTCAGCACCCGCGGTGACAGCGCGAACGCCACCGCGCCGATCACCCGCGACGTCGGACTGCCGATGCCCAGCGCCTCGGCGACCCGCAGCAGCCCCCAGAAGCCGGCTGTCAGCAGCAGTGCCCACCACAACCGCTGGGTGATCCAGCCCGGCACTCCCAGCAGGTGGCCGGCGAGGAAAAACGCGCCGTGCGGAAACAAATATCCGTAGGCCTGGTTCTGCGCCTGGCCGAACGGCAACTCGCTGTTCCACAGATTGGTGGCGCGGGCCAGAAAGCGCAGCGGGTTGGCGGTCAGGTCGAGCTTGGTATCGGGGGAGATTTGCCCCGGCGACTGCGCGAACGTCAACGCCAGCGCGACCGTCCCGGCCACCAGCAACCATTTACGGGACAGCGGGCTCGCGGAGGCGGTTTCCGCCGGTGATGCCGCCGCCGGCGCCACCGCCGGGCTAACTACGGTTGCCGTACTCGACCCGGTTGAGCACCGACGACGACGGGTCGCCTCCGGGAAGTGGCGGCTTCGTGTCCTGCTGCACCATCAGGGTGACCCCGAAAATCGCGGCCGCGCCGAGCAACAAACCCACCACCACGCTCGCGGCGGCGGGCGCAATGATCCGATTCATCGGTTGGCTCCTTGCGGGTCTGCGGTCGCGGCGTGGCATGTCCAGTGGAGAGCCCCGAAGAGCCACAGCAGCGTAAGCGCCAACCTAGCAGAACAATGTCAAGCGTCTGAAAGGCTGCTTACCGCAGTCCCGGCGGCAGCTTGTTCCTGCAACTCTGCACACTGTTGCAGGGCGGCGCGGGCACCGCGGGCGGTGCGGGGATCGCCGGCACTGCCGGCACGCAATACCCGCCGTAGCAGCGACCGCCGTATTCCACCAGATGCGGCGCGCCGGGAGCTGGCGCGCGCTGAGCCGGCATGTGGTCGTCCGCCGTGGCGCCGATGGTCGCGGCGGCGGCGATCAACAATCCCGCCGCGATGCCGGCCCGCGCGCCACGCGAAAACCCGGTCATCGCTGGCTCCTCCCTGCCAGTCAATAGGAGCTGTGGCAAAGGTAACAGTATTGGACCTGCGGAACACTGCAAACGCCATCTTTCGGCGCGCCCGTGACAAGGCCCGCCGGTCGGCCATGACAACATGGCCCGATGGCTTTTCGGCGCACCCTGGCTGTAGCTCTGGCATTAGGAGTCGCAGCTTCGACCCTGGCGGGCTGCGGTCACACCGGACGACCCCCCGCCGCCAGCTCAACCAAGGTCAGTGCGCCCGCTCCAGCGCCGCCACTGTGCACCGACCCGACGGGCGTCCCGGCCGGCTTGTCACTGCAGGAAAAGCTCGCCCAGCTCCTGATGGTGGGCGTGCAGAACGCCGACGACGCCAAGGCGGTCGTCACCACCTATCACGTCGGCGGGATCTTCATCGGCAGCTGGACGGACCTGTCGATTTTCGACGGCCCGCTCGCCGAGATCGCTAAAAGCGCTGGCAAGCTGCCGCTGGCCGTGAGCGTCGACGAGGAGGGCGGCCGGGTCTCGCGGTTGAAGAAGCGTATCGGGGAGTCGCCGTCGCCTCGCGAGCTGGCGCAGACGCAAACGCCGCAATACGTCCACGACTTCGCGCTCGAGCGCGGCCGCAAGATGCGCGCATTGGGCATCACCATCGACTTTGCGCCGGTGGTCGACGTCACCAGCGCCCCCGACGACACCGTGATCGGGGACCGGTCCTTCGGCGCCGATCCGAAGACGGTCACCGACTACGCGGGGGCTTACGCACAGGGGTTGCGTGACGCCGGGCTGCTCCCGGTGCTCAAGCACTTCCCGGGCCACGGGCATGGCTCGGGCGACTCGCACAAGGGCGGGGTTGTCACGCCGCCGCTGAGCGACCTGCAGAACAACGACCTGCAGCCCTATCGGGCACTGGTGACCGCCAACCCGGTCGGTGTGATGGTCGGTCACTTGCAGGTTCCCGGGCTGACCGGTGACGACCCGGCCACCCTGAGCCGGGCCGCGGTGCAGTTGTTGCGGACCGGGACCGGCTACGGCGCTCCGGCTTTCGACGGCCCGATCTTCAGCGACGACCTGTCCAGCATGGCGGCGATATCCGACCGGTTCGGCGTATCGGAGGCGGTGCTGCGCAGCTTGCAGGCAGGCACCGACATCGCGCTGTGGGTCACCACCAAAGAGGTGCCCGCGGTCCTGAAGGAGCTGGAACAGGCCTGGAACGACGGCAAATTAGACAAGGCGGCGGTGGACGCCTCGGTGGTGCGGATCGCGAAGATGAAGCAGGTCAAGCCGGGGTGCGGACACTGACACGACCGCGTGTTGCCTACTCTGGAGTCAGATAGACAGGCTAGAGAGGCGTCAGAGGCATCCATGGCGGGTGGTACCAAGCGGCTACCGCGTGCTGTCCGGGAACAGCAGATGCTGGACGCTGCCGTGCAGATGTTCTCGCTCAACGGCTATCACGAGACGTCGATGGACACCATCGCCGCCGAGGCGCAGATCTCCAAGCCGATGCTCTACCTGTATTACGGCTCCAAAGAGGATCTGTTCGGCGCCTGCCTGAACCGGGAGATGGGCCGGTTCATCGACGCGGTGCGCGCCGACATCGACTTCGAGCAGAGCCCGAAAGACTTGCTGCGCAACACGATCGTGTCGTTCCTGCGCTATATAGATGCCAACCGGGCGTCGTGGATCGTGATGTACACCCAGGCCACCAGCTCACAGGTGTTCGCCCAGACAGTGCGCGAGGGGCGCGAGCAGATCATCGAACTGGTGGCCGGGCTGGTGCGGGCCGGCAGCCGTAGCCCGCGGCCCGACGCCGAGCACGAGATGATGGCGGTCGCGTTGGTGGGCGCGGGTGAGGCGATGGCCACCAGGGTCAGCACCGGCGATATCGATGTGGACGAGGCAGCCGAGCTGATGATCGAACTGTTCTGGCGCGGTCTCCGGGGCGGACCCGCCGAGCGGGATTCAGGCTCGAATCAGCCGGGCCCCAACGTCGCCGCAGGCTAAGTTCAGGGCGTGCAACACCGCCGCAACCTCGATTTCTATTGCGCGGTGGTCATCGTCGGAGTGCTGGCGGGGGTCGCCGGATTGGCCACGACTTTCGTATTGCGTTCCGTCGAACACCTCACGTACCACTACACATTCGGTCCGTTGCTCGCCGGAATCGCCAGCAGTAGTCCGGTGCGCCGCGCGCTGGGCCCGATGGCCGGCGCCGCGCTGGCAGCGGTGGGGTGGAGGATGCTGCGACGCCGCAGCGAGGTGCCGCCCCTTGAGCCGACCATCACCCAGCATCGCCGGATACCGCGGTTGTCGTGGAGCATCGACGCCCTGCTGCAGGTGCTGCTCGTCGGCTCCGGCGCCTCGCTCGGCCGGGAAGGCGCTCCACGCCAATTCGCCGCTGCATTAAGCGATTTGGCCACCGGATGGCTCAGGCGGCTGTCGCCCGGCGACCGCGAGATCCTGTTGGCCTGCGCGGCCGGGGCCGGCCTGGGGGCGGTCTACGCGGTGCCGGCGGCCGGTGCGCTGTTCACCGTGCGGATCATCCTGAGCACCTGGCATCCGCGTGCCGTCGGTGCGGCGTTGATCACCTCAAGCCTGGCCGTCGCAGTCGGTTCTTTGATCACACACGATCACCCCAGTTTGGCGTGGCCCAGCGCGGAACGCACGTTTGAGTTGAGTGGGCAGGCGCTGATCTTGGCGCCGGTGACGCTGGGGGTCGGATTGGCCTTCAACCGGCTGATGGCCGCGGCGCGCCCGGGCGCCCCGATGAGCAGCTGGGTGCTGATCCCGGCTCTGGCCGGTGCCGGGTTGGTGACGGGAATCTGCTCGCATTGGTGGCCTGAGCTGCCCGGCAACGGGCGAAGCATCCTGACCGTCAGCCTCGCCTCCGGAATGACGCTGTCCACCGCCGCGGTCATCCTGGTGCTGAAACCGTTGCTGACCGCGCTGTTCCTGCGCGCCGGCGGCGCAGGCGGCATGCTCACACCGTCGCTGGCCACCGGTGCCGCGGCCGGGTCGGTATTGGTGCTGGCCGTCAACTCCGCGGCCGGGACGCACCTCCATGCGCCCGTGGTCTCGCTGGCCGGTGCCGCGGGCGTGCTCGCGGTGACCCAGGGGTCACCGATCTGGGCCGCGATCTTCGTCTGGGAACTAGCCCGGCCGCCGGTTTGGCTGTTCCTGGTCTTCCTGGTGACCGCGGTCGGCGCGCACGCGCTGAAGAAGGCGCTATAGGGGCCGGACAGTGCCGGTCAGGTACGGGTATCCCTTGGCGACATTGCGCAACGCGAGATCCCAGCCGTCGTCCTGCTTTTCGACGTAGAGTCCCCCGGTGCCCGGGAGCACCAGGGGCTTGCCGAATTTCACCGAATACCGCACCGCGTCCGGGAACTGGGCCTCAATGTTTGCCAATACCGCTGCGGCACTGAACATTCCGTGTGCGATCACGGTGGGGAACCCGAAGAGTTTGGCCGCGACCGGGTTGGTGTGGATCGGGTTGTGATCGCCGCCGACGAACGCGTAGCGACGGATCTGGCTAGGTGACACCCGCAGGACGGAGCTCGGCGGCGGCAGCTTGGGCTCCTTCTGCGGCGGCGGCTTGGGTTCGTCGGACAAGCTGGTCCGCTGCTGGTGCAGGAACGTCGTCACCTGGTGCCACGCGGTGTCATTGCCGACGTTCACGTCGGTCACCAGGTCGACCAGCAGACCTTTCCGGTGTTCGCGCAGGTTCTCGGCATGCACCTGCACGCCGACCGTGTCGGTCACCGCGATCGGCCGGAACTGCGTGATGTGGTTCTCCAGGTGAATGGATCCCATTGCGGCAAAAGGAAAGTCGAACGAGGTGACCAGCGACATCATCGTCGGGAAGGTCAACGCGAACGGATAGGTCAGCGGCACGTTGTTGCCGTAGCGCAAACCGGTGACGGCCGCATAGGCGGCGACATTGGTGTGGTCGATCGGCAGTTCGTCCACCTTGACGGTGCGCTCGGGCAACTTGTCGCCGCGGGGTACGAACGGCATGGCTCCGGCGGCCGCGCGCAACATGTTTCTCAGGCCGCTTGGTTGGTTCATCTGCTTTCCCTCCGGAACTGCGTCACGCGCCCAGCATGGCCTGGCCGCAGACACGAATGACGTTGCCCGTCACCGCATTCGAAGCCGGGCTGGCGAAATAAGCGATGGTCTCGGCGACGTCGACGGGCTGACCGCCCTGCAACAGCGAGTTCAGCCGGCGGCCCACCTCCCGGGTGGCCAGCGGGATGGCCGCCGTCATCTGAGTTTCGATGAAGCCCGGTGCGACGGCGTTGATCGTGATGCCCTTTTCGGCGAGTCCGGGCGCCAGCGCCTGAGTGAGACCGATCATTCCGGCCTTGGTGGTGGCGTAGTTGGTCTGCCCGCGGTTGCCGGCGATGCCGGCCATCGACGACAGGCCGATCACCCGGCCGCCGTTCCCGATGCTGCCGTTGCCGATCAGGCCTTCGGTAAGACGTTGAGGGGCAAGCAGATTGACGGCCAACACGGCGTCCCAGCGGGCGTCGTCCATGTTGACCAGGAGCTTGTCGCGGGTGATGCCGGCGTTGTTGACCAGGATGTCGGCGCGCCCACCGTGGTGGTCGCGCAGGTGCTGGGTGATCTGGTCGACGGCGTCGTCGGCGGTGACGTCGAGCCACAACGGCGTGCCGCCGACCTTGCTGGCCGTTTCGGCCAGGGTCTCCTCAGCCGATTCCACGTCGATCGCGACCACGCGTGCGCCGTCGCGGGCGAACACCTCGGCGATGGTTGCGCCGATGCCCCGCGCGGCGCCGGTCACAATGGCGATCTTGCCGTCCAGGGGTCGGTCCCAGTCGGCCGGTGGCGTGGAGTCGGCGGCCCCCACGTAGAACACCTGGCCGTCAACGTAGGCCGACTTGGCCGAGAGAATGAACCGCATGGTGGATTCCAGGCCCGTCGCGGCCGGCTTGGCGTCCGGAGACAGGTAAACCAGGGCCGCGGTGGACCCGCGGCGCAGCTCCTTGCCCAGCGACCGCGTGAAACCCTCCAGCGCGCGCTGCGCGATCCGCTCGTCGGTGCCGGCGGCCGCCTCGGGCGTGGTGCCGACGACCACCACCCGCGCGCAACGGCCCAGATTGCGCAGCAACGGGGTGAAGAATTCGTGCAGGGCCTTCAGCCCGGGAGGTGAGGTGATGCCGGTGGCGTCGAAAACCAGCCCGCCGAACGAGTCGGCCCAGCGTCCGCCGAGGTTGTTGCCCACCACGTCGTAGTCGTGGTCCAGCGCCGCACGCAACGGCTCGACCACCCTGCCGTCACCCCCGATGAGCAGGGATCCGGCCAGCGGCGGATCGCCCGGCCGGTAGCGGCGAAGGATCTCGGGCTGCGGGACACCGAGTTGCTTGGCCAGAAAGGATCCGGGGCCGGAGTTGGCAACCTGGGATAACAGATCGGGAGAACGCTTGGTGGCCACTGAAATGCCTTCCGTGTTGCGGGCGTGTGCGTATACGGCAACCGTATCTGGGAACGAACTTACTTCAGAGTAAGAACAGTGAGTAGTATGGCCGGTAACGGCCTGCCCCAAACTGACCCCCAAGGTGACGAGACAGACGGAGACGAAGTGGCCCCTGCTGCACAGAACAACTCTCAGACCAGGCGGCGAGTCGCCGTGCTCGGTGGCAACCGCATCCCATTCGGGAGGTCGGACCGCGCCTACGCCGAGGCGTCCAACCAGGACATGTTCACCGCTGCGCTCGGTGGGCTGGTAGACCGCTTCGGCCTGGCCGGGCAGCGGTTGGGTGCGGTGGTCGGCGGCGCGGTGCTCAAGCACAGCCGCGATTTCAACCTGATGCGCGAATGCGTGCTGGGCTCGGAGCTCTCGCCGCACACGCCGGCGTTCGATCTACAGCAGGCCTGCGGCACGGGTCTGCAGGCCGCGATCGCGGCCGCCGACGGCATCGCGGCGGGCCGCTACGAGGTGGCGGTAGCCGGCGGCGTCGACACCACGTCTGACGCGCCGATCGCTCTGGGCGACGACCTGCGCCGCACCCTGCTCAAGGTGCGCCGGTCGAAGTCCAACGTGCAACGGCTGAAACTCGTGGGGACGCTGCCGGCCAACCTCGGGCTCGACCTTCCGGCCAACAGCGAACCGCGCACCGGGCTGTCCATGGGTGAGCACGCCGCCATCACCGCCAAGCAGCTGGGAATCAAACGTGTCGATCAGGACGAGCTTGCCGTCGCCAGCCACCGCAACATGGCCGACGCCTACGACCGAGGCTTCTTCGACGACCTGATCACCCCTTTTCTGGGGCTCTACCGCGACGACAATCTGCGTCCTGACGCCAGCGTCGAGAAGCTGGCGGCGCTGCGGCCGGTATTCGGCGTCAAGGCCGGCGACGCGACGATGACGGCGGGAAATTCGACCCCGTTGACCGACGGCGCCTCGGTGGCCCTGCTGGCCAGCGAGCAGTGGGCCGAAGAACACTCCCTGTCTCCGCTGGCCTACTTCGTCGACGCCGAGACGGCGGCTGTCGACTACGTCAACGGAAACGACGGGCTGCTGATGGCGCCGACCTATGCGGTGCCGCGGCTCCTGGCCCGAAACGGATTGAGCCTGCAGGACTTCGACTTCTACGAAATCCACGAGGCGTTCGCCTCGGTGGTGCTGGCTCATCTGCAGGCGTGGGAGTCCGAAGAGTACTGCAAGCAGCGGCTGGGCCTGGATGCCGCGCTCGGGCCGATCGACCGGACCAAGGTCAACGTCAACGGCTCGTCGTTGGCTGCCGGCCACCCCTTCGCCGCCACCGGCGGGCGGATTCTGGCGCAGGCAGCCAAGCAGATCGCCCAGAAAAAGGCTGAGCAATTCGGTGACGCCCCGGTGCGCGCGCTGATTTCGATCTGCGCCGCCGGCGGGCAGGGTGTGGCCGCCATTCTGCAGGCCTGAGCCGGCGGGCATCCCATCGCGCTCACAGAAAACACCACGCTGAGACCAATGGGTTTCTTTTGGTGCGGTTTGTAACCCTAACGAACGGGTATCTGAGGGTTCGGATAGCCCCGTGTTGCGGTCTGACCCCCCGACCCCGACGGCGATACGGGGCTTCCCTGAAAACGACCGCCAGTCAGCGGAGACGGGCGTCCGGAAAGGCCGCCGCTGGAGTGAGGGGATCCAGCGGCGGTCTTTTGAGTTGCACTCGGACAAAACAGGTCCCCCGCTTCGGCGTGGAAGCGGGGGACCTTTGCTTTGAAATCCGGTCGGCCTGGCCTTAGAAGGCAGCCTCGTCGAGTTCCATGATGTCGTTGTCGAGCGTCTCGATGACCTCGCGAGTGCTGGTCAGCAACGGCAGGAAGTTCTTCGCGAAGAACGACGCCACCGCGATCTTGCCCTCGTAGAAGGACCGCTCGGCACCGCTGGCGCCGGCGTCGAGTGCGGCCACCGCTACTGCGGCCTGACGCTGCAGCAACCAGCCGATCACCAGATCGCCGACGCTCATCAGGAAGCGGACCGAACCCAGCCCCACCTTGTACAGGCTGGTGACGTCCTCCTGCGCGGCCATCAGGTAGCCGGTCAGCGAGGCCGCCATGGCCTGGACGTCGACCAGCGCCTTGGACAGCACCTCGCGCTCCATCTTCAGCCGGCCGTTGCCGGACTCGTTGTCGACGAACTGCTGGATCTCGCCCGCCACGTGGGCCAAGGCAACACCCTTGTCACGGATGATCTTGCGGAAGAAGAAATCCTGCGCCTGAATGGCCGTGGTGCCCTCGTAGAGCGAGTCGATCTTGGCGTCACGGATGTACTGCTCGATCGGGTAGTCCTGCAGGAAGCCGGACCCTCCGAAGGTCTGCAGGCTCTCGGTGAGCTTCGCGTAGGCCTGTTCGGAGCCGACGCCCTTGACCACCGGCAGCATCAGGTCGTTGATCCTGGCCGCCAACTTGGCGTCCACACCGTGCACCGCCTCGGCGACCGCGGCATCCTGGAACGTCGCGGTGTAGATGTACAGCGCACGCAGACCCTCGGCGTAGGCCTTCTGGGTCATCAGCGACCGGCGCACGTCGGGGTGGTGCGTGATGGTCACCCGCGGCGCGGTCTTGTCCGTCATCTGGGTCAGATCGGCGCCCTGCACCCGGGACTTGGCGTACTCGAGCGCGTTCAGGTAGCCGGTCGACAGGGTGGCGATCGCCTTCGTGCCGACCATCATGCGGGCCTGCTCGATGACCTCGAACATCTGCGCAATACCGTTGTGCACCTCGCCGACCAGCCAGCCCTTCGCGGGCACGCCGTGCTGGCCGAGCGACAGCTCACACGTCGCGGAGACCTTCAGGCCCATCTTGTGCTCGACGTTGGTGACGAACACGCCGTTACGCTCACCCAGCTCGCCGGTTTCGAAGTCGAACAGGAACTTCGGTACGAAGAACAGCGACAGCCCCTTGGTGCCCGGGCCGGCGCCCTCGGGGCGGGCCAGCACCAAGTGGAAGATGTTCTCGAACAGGTCGCCGGAATCGGCTGACGTGATGAATCGCTTGACACCGTCGATGTGCCAGGAGCCGTCCTCCTGCTGGACGGCTTTGGTCCGTCCGGCGCCCACATCGGAGCCGGCGTCCGGCTCGGTGAGCACCATGGTCGATCCCCAGCCGCGTTCGGCGGCCATGATCGCCCACTTCTTCTGCTCCTCGGTGCCGAGGTTGTAGAAGATCTGCGCGAAACCCGCGCCGCCGGCGTACATCCATGCCGCGGGGTTGGCGCCCAGAATGTGTTCGTGCAAAGCCCACAACAGCGCCTTGGGCGCCGGAGTGCCACCGAGTTCCTCGTCGAGGGCGACCTTGTCCCAACCCCCATCGATAACCGCGCGAACCGAGTTCTTGAACGACTCCGGCAAGGTCACCGAGTGGGTCTCCGGGTCGAAAACCGGCGGGTTACGGTCGCCTTCGACGAATGAATCAGCCACCGGCCCCTCGGCGAGTCGGCTGATCTCCGCCAGCATTTCGCGGGCGACATCAGCGTCCAGATCGCTGTACTCGCCTTCGCCTAAAGCCTTGTCAACGCCGAAGACCTCAAACAGGTTGAATACCTGGTCGCGGACGTTGCTCTTGTAGTGGCTCACTACGTTCCTCCTCGTTGAGAATGCCACTTGTGGTTGGGCACTAGGGCTAAGTTACCCACCAGTAACACCGCTAAACTATATCCGTCTGATGGTCCAACGCAAGTCAATGTGAGCTAAATTTCACTATCTAACTAACCAACCGGTTGGGAACGCGTCGGCAGCCCTTTGACCTGCGGCGATGGGATTTCAAGAGGAGTGTGGTGAGCGTCACGGCCCTCCCGGTGATCGATGCGCGCGCCGACCCCGACGCGCTGCGCGAAGGCCTGCGCGAGGCCGCGCACGAGGTGGGTTTCTGCTATCTGACCGGCCACGGGGTGCCGGAGACGCTGGTGGGCAAGGTGCTCGCGACGGCGCGTCGGCTGTTTGCGCTGCCGCAGGCGGACAAAGACGCCATCGCCATGGTGCATAGCCCCCATTTCCGGGGATACACGCGGCTCGGTGGCGAGCTGACCCGCGGTGAGGTGGACTGGCGCGAGCAGATCGACGTGGGGCCGCAACGCCCCTCGATCGGAGGGACCGGCAAGCCGGATTACTTGTGGCTGCAAGGGCCCAACCAGTGGCCGGCGGCGCTGCCGGAACTGCCCGGCGTGATCGCGGAATGGGACGCCGCGCTTTCGCGCGTTGCCCGAACGTTGCTGCGCCACTGGGCGGTTTCGCTGGGCAGTCCGCCCGACGTGTTCGACGCGGCCTTCGCCGGAGCGCCCGCCACGCTGATCAAGGTGATCCGGTACCCCGCGCCGACAGCCGGCGCGCAAGGCGTTGGCGCGCACAAAGATTCGGGGGTGCTGACGCTGCTGTTGGCCGAGCCGGGCAGCCGCGGACTGCAGGTGCGCCTACCCGATTCAGGGCAGTGGATCGAGGTGCCGCCGTTGGACGGCGCGTTCGTCGTCAATATCGGTGAGCTGCTCGAGGTCGCGACCAGCGGCTACCTGCGCGCCACCGAACACCGGGTGAACCTGCAGTTCCCGGCCGTCGAGCGGCTTTCGGTGGCGTACTTCTTCAACCCCCGGCTGGACGCGCGGATACCGGTGCTCTCGCTGCCCGCCAAACTGGCCGCCCGGGCCGGGATGCGCCCGGACCCGTCGGATCCGATCTTCGCCGTCTACGGGCGCAACGCGTGGAAGAGCAGATTGCGCGCGCACCCGGATGTGGCTGCCGCGCACGGATATGCACCCGGTAGGCTCCAAACCGAGAATCCCGTTCTCGGCTCGAGGGGCGAATGAACTCCGGTGAATTCGAACAGCAATCTGACACCGTCGTCACTGCGTGAGGCTTTCGGCCACTTCCCGTCCGGGGTAGTGGCTATCGCGGCCGAGGTGAATGGGGTCCGGGAGGGCCTGGCGGCCAGCACCTTCGTTCCGGTCTCGCTGGACCCTCCGCTGGTGTCGTTCTGTGTGCAGAACATTTCGACGACGTGGCCCAAACTCAAGGACGTCCCGATGCTCGGCATCAGCGTGCTCGGCGAGGCGCACGACGAGGCCGCGCGCACCTTGGCCGCCAAGACCGGCGACCGGTTCGCCGGCTTGGAGACGGTGTCGCATGAGTCCGGAGCGGTGTTCATCAAGGGCACCGGTCTCTGGCTGGAAAGTGCGATCGAGCAAATGATCCCGGCAGGGGACCACACCATCGTCGTACTGCGGGTCAGGCAGGTCACGATCGATGCCGAGGTGGCACCGATCGTGTTTCACCGCAGCGCTTTTCGCCGCCTCGTCACCGGTTAGGGACGGCGACCAGCCCGCCTCGGTTCAGCGGCGGAACAGTTTGTTGCCCAGCCAGACCACCGGATCGTATTTGCGATCGGCGACCCGTTCTTTCATCGGAATCAGCGCGTTGTCGGTGATCTTGATGTTTTCCGGGCACACCTCGGTGCAGCACTTGGTGATGTTGCAATAGCCCAGGCCGAACTCGTCCTGCGCCTGGTTGCGCCGGTCCAGCGTGTCCAACGGATGCATTTCCAGTTCGGCGACGCGCATCAGGAAGCGCGGGCCGGCGAAAGCCTGCTTGTTTTCCTCGTGATCGCGGACCACGTGGCAGACGTTTTGGCACAGGAAGCACTCGATGCACTTGCGGAACTCCTGTGAGCGCTGCACGTCGACCTGCGCCATCCGGTATTCGCCGGGCTGCAGTTCCTTTGGCGGCGCGAACGACGGGATCTCCCGCGCCTTCTCGTAGTTGAACGACACGTCGGTGACCAGGTCGCGGATCACCGGGAAGGTGCGCATCGGGGTGACGGTGACGGTTTCGTCCTCGCTGAACGTGGACATCCGGGTCATGCACATCAGTCGGGGCTTGCCGTTGATCTCCGCGGAGCAGGACCCGCACTTGCCCGCCTTGCAGTTCCAGCGGACCGCGAGGTCTGGCGTCTGGGTCTGCTGCAGGCGGAGGATCACGTCGAGCACGACTTCGCCGTCGTTGACCTCGACGGTGAAATCGCGCAGCTCGCCGCCGCTTTCGTCGCCGCGCCATACGCGCAGGCTGGCGTTGTAGCTCATCAGCTCTCCGTCCTCGGGGTCCGTCCCGGATGGTCGGCCAGCTCCTCGTCGGTGTAGTACTTCTCCAACTCGGAGATCTCGAAGAGCTCAAGCAGGTCAGGCCGCATCGGTACCTGTGGCTCGCGGGTGATGATGACGCGCGAGTCGCTCGTGTCGCCGTACCCGACCCGGCACACCAGCAGGGTGTTGCGCCAGTTGGCATCCATGCTCGGGTGGTCGTCGCGGGTGTGCCCGCCGCGGCTCTCGGTGCGCTCCAGCGCTGCCTTGGCTACACACTCGCTGACCAGCAGCATGTTGCGCAGGTCGAGGGCGAGGTTCCAGCCCGGGTTGTATTGGCGGTTGCCCTCGACCTGGACGTTCTGGTAGCGCGTCCACAACTCGTTCAACCGGGTCAGCGCCTTGGTGATCTCGTCCTCCTTGCGGATGATGCCCACCAGGTCGTTCATCACCTGCTGCAGGTCGAGTTGCAGCGTGTACGGATTCTCCGCTGCGGAGCCGTCGGCCGGGCCCTCGAAAGGCTTCACCGCCACCTCGGCGGCGGCGTCGACGGCTTCCGGCGAAACCGTCGGGCGGCTGCTCAGCGCGCGCACGTAGTCGGCCGCGCCCAGGCCGGCGCGCCGGCCGAACACCAGCAGGTCCGACAGCGAGTTACCGCCCAGCCGGTTGGAGCCGTGCATGCCGCCGGAGCATTCGCCGGCGGCGAAGAGACCGGGAACGGTGGCGGCTCCGGTGTCGGCGTCCACCTCGACGCCACCCATCACGTAGTGGCAGGTGGGGCCAACCTCCATCGGCTCCTTGGTGATGTCGACCCCGGCCAGCTCCTTGAACTGGTGATACATCGACGGCAGGCGCCGGTTGATCTCCGCGGGGGTCAACCGTGAGGCGATGTCGAGGAAGACACCGCCGTGCGGGCTGCCGCGGCCCGCTTTGACCTCCGAGTTGATCGCTCGCGCGACCTCGTCGCGGGGCAGCAGGTCCGGGGTGCGACGGGCCGAGTCGTTGTCCTTGAGCCATTGGTCGGCCTCTTGTTCGGTCTCGGCGTACTGGCCCTTGAACACCGGAGGGATGTAGTCGAACATGAACCGCTTGTTCTCGGAGTTCTTCAGCACTCCGCCGTCGCCGCGAACACCCTCGGTGACCAGGATCCCTTTCACACTGGGCGGCCACACCATGCCGGTCGGGTGGAACTGGACGAACTCCATGTTGATCAGCGTCGCCCCGGCCCGCAGCGCCAGCGCATGGCCGTCGCCGGTGTACTCCCAGGAATTCGAGGTCACCTTGAACGACTTGCCGATCCCCCCGGTGGCCAGCACGACGGCGGGCGCCTCGAACACGACGAAGCGGCCGCTCTCGCGCCAGTAGCCGAACGCTCCCGAGATGGCGCCGTGGTCCTTGAGCAGCTCGGTGATCGTGCATTCGGCGAACACCTTGATGCGCGCCTCGTAGTCGCCGAGTTCGGCGTAGTCCTCCTGCTGTAGCGAGACGATTTTCTGCTGCATGGTGCGAATCAGCTCGAGGCCCGTGCGGTCGCCGACGTGCGCCAGCCGGGGATAGGTGTGCCCACCGAAGTTGCGCTGACTGATCCGGCCGTCTTTGGTGCGGTCGAACAACGCGCCGTAGGTCTCCAGCTCCCAGACCCGGTCTGGTGCCTCCTTGGCGTGCAGCTCGGCCATCCGCCAGTTGTTCAGGAACTTCCCACCGCGCATCGTGTCGCCGAAGTGGGTCTTCCAGTTGTCTTTCGGGTTGGTGTTGCCCATCGCGGCCGCGCAGCCGCCTTCGGCCATCACCGTGTGGGCCTTGCCGAACAGGGATTTGCACACCACGGCGACCTTCAGGCCGCGTTCGCGCGCCTCGATGACCGCGCGCAACCCAGCGCCGCCGGCACCGATCACGACTACGTCGTAGGAGTGCCGTTCGACCTCAACCATGAAACCTCGCTCAGCTTTCGTGCTAACTCTTTGTGAAATGGCTTACGGGCCAACGAATCTGAAATCCGTGATGGTGTGGCCTGCGACCAGCATGATGTAGAAGTCGGTGAGCGCCAGCGTTCCCAGCGTGATCCACGCGAATTGCATGTGCCGGGTGTTCAATTTGCTGACCTGGGTCCAGATCCAATACCGCACCGGGTGTTTTGAGAAATGCTTGAGCCGGCCGCCGGTGACGTGCCGGCACGAATGGCACGAGACGGTGTAGCACCACAACAGCAGCACGTTGACCACCAAAATCAGGTTCCCCACACCGAATCCGAAACCGCCCGTCGGCGAATGGAAAGCGACTATGGCGTCGTAAGTGTTGATCAGCGAGACCACCAACGCGAAGTAGAAGAAGTATCGGTGGCTGTTCTGGAGGATCAGCGGGAACTTCGTCTCGCCGGTGTAGTGGACCCGCGGTTCGGGCACCGCGCAGCCGGTCGGCGACTGCCACACCGAACGGTAATAGGCCTTGCGGTAGTAGTAGCAGGTGATCCGGAACCCGAGCAAAAACGGTAATACCAGCATTCCCAACGGAATCCACCACGGGAAGTGACCGAACCAGACACCCAGGTGGCTGGAGCCGGGCACGCAGGACGCGCTCACGCACGGTGAGTAGAACGGTGTCAGGTAATGGTATTCGTCGACCCAGTAGTTGTTGCGCAACATCGAGCGGGTACCCGCGTAGACGAGAAACGCCAAGAGGCCGACGTTGGTGATCAGCGGCGCCTGCCACCAGCGGTCGGTGCGCAGCGTCCGTTGCTGGATTTGGGCGCGGCCAGGCGAGAAGACGCCGGACGCAGGACGGTTCGCCGTGGGTGCGCTCATCTAGTGTTCCTCTTCGAACGGGCTGTCTCGACGAAGGGTACACAGACGAAACCCCACCTTTTTAGGCGGGCTTACGTGTCAGTACCGACTGTGACCTCCGACACCCTCGTCGTCGACGTCGCGCCAGAAATCGCGGTCGTAATCGGTGTCGGGAATGGCGATCTTGTCGCCCGATTGCTGCACGGTGGCCCGGTCCAAGTCCAATTCGGTGATGTCGGTGTCGAGCAATTCGACGTCGCTGAGGATTCGGTCGGCGTCGATCACGATGCGGCGCATCGCCGGGCTGTCGCCGTAGCGAATCTTCAACGAGGTCACGCACCGCCGCAGCCCGCCGATGAGGTCGTGCAGTTCGGCGATTTCAGTAGTGGCGGACAACGGATCTCCTAGAACAGACGGGGTTATGGCCGTGGTACGGATCACAGTACTCCCTCGATACTATCCACAGCATGGGGCTACTGCCGGGTCAAACCACGCCAGCCGACCGCGCTTTCGCGTTGCTGGGACTGCACCCGCCGGGGGACCCGGTGGTGCTGCCGACGGTGTGGGACGCCTGGTCGGCCCGCATGGCCGTGGACGCCGGGTTTGCTGCGATCACGGTGGGCAGTCATCCGGTCGCTGATTCGGTCGGCAAGGCGGACAACGAGGGCATGTCGTTCGAGGACCTGCTCACCCGGGTCGCGCAGATCACCGCCGCGGTCGACGTTCCGGTGTCGGTGGACGTCGAATCGGGTTACGGGCTGTCGGCGCCACGCCTGATCGACGGGCTGCTGAGTGTCGACGCGGTCGGACTGAACATCGAAGACACCGTGCACTCCGAAGGCGGACGACTGCGGTCGTCCGCTGAGCATGCCGACCTGGTAGGCGCGCTGCGGTCGGCGGCCGATGCGGCCGGAGTGCATGTCGTGATCAACGCCCGCACCGACCTGTTCCTGCGCAAGGATGGTGACGACTCAGACCGTGTCGAGCGCGCGGTGGCGAGACTGGCCGAGGCCGCCGCGGCCGGCGCCGATGTTCTGTATCCAGTGGGGCGCCACGACCCGGATACGTTGCGGCGCTTGACTACTGAGCTGCCGCTGCCGGTTAACGCGATCGCGCTGCCGGACCGGGACGACTTGGTCTCCTTCGGGCCACTGGGCGTGGGCCGGATCAGCTTCGGACCTTTCCTGCAATCCGCGTTGGCCGCCCGGGCCAAGGAATTGCTGGCCCGTTGGAGCTGAGACTTTCGGCGTGGCCGCGGCGTTCGGTGTGGTGGCCGCGGCGTTCGGTGTGAAGCCAGGGCGTTGAGAGTGAAGCCAGGGCGTTGGTCGAGCGATTTTTCCGCCCAGGTTTCACAACGAAAGCCCAGGATTCACAACCGAAACCGGAGGAGCAACGCCAATCCGGCGAGGTCGTCGGGACCTCGCCGGATTCAGCTGACATTGCCTGCGAAATTACTTCGTGATGGCGATGCGCTGCGCCTGCGTTCCGGTGTAGGCACCGGCCACCCGGACGGTCAACACGCCGGCGTCGTACGAGGCCGAGACCGCCTCGCTGGTGACGTGCGCGGGCAGCTGGAAGGACCGCCGGAACGATCCGTAACGAATCTCACGCAGAACCCGGCCGTTGTCTTCCTCGGCGTGCTGGTCGCGGTGTTCGCCGTGGATTACCAGACGGCCCCGGTCCACCTCAACGTTGACGTCCTTGTCGACGTCGACACCAGGCAGTTCCACGCGGACCACCGCGTCGTCGCCGTCCTTGACGATCTCAGCTGACGGGTTGAAGCCGCTGGTCACGGGCTTGAACCAGTCCGTCGCCGCGGCCGGCCCGAAAAAGTCGCGTAGCCACCGGTCGGTGTCCCAGGACGGACGGGACCACAGTGCGAGGTTGCTCATGAACATCTCCTTATGCTTGCTTGTGAGTTTGCTGTGGCCGGCGCCTTGCCGGCCGGCTATATGGATAAACCTGAGTCGACCACGCTTAAGTTCCACCTGGCCGTTCGCCGCCAGAGAACACCGTCACACCGGTCGCTGTGAGGTGTGAGGACGCCGTCATATGGGCGTCACATTGAGGGACTTTTCCTTAATTTCGGACCCCTACCCTGCTTTCCATGGCCCCAGCCGGAAACGCAGCAGCCCGCCACGTGATCGTGGTCGGGCACGGCATGGTGGGCCATCGGCTGGTCGAAGCGCTGCGCGCCCGCGACGCAAACGGTTCCTGGCGGGTCACCGTGCTGGCGGAGGAGGCAGACGCCGCCTACGACCGTGTCGGTCTGACCTCCTACACCGAGAACTGGGATCGGGGCCTGCTGGCTTTGCCCGGCAACGACTACGCCGGCGACGAGATGGTCAAGCTGCTGCTGAGCGCGCGCGTCACCGAAATCGACCGCGCCACAAAGTCGGTGGTCACCGCCGACGGTCTGCGACACAGCTACGACGCCCTGGTGCTCGCCACCGGGTCATACGCGTTCGTACCGCCGGTGCCCGGCCACGACTTGTCCGCGTGCCACGTCTACCGCACGCTCGACGACCTGGACGCGATCCGTGCCGGCGCCCAGCACACAGTCGCGGCCGGCCACACCCGGTCGGGCGTTGTCATCGGCGGCGGCCTGCTTGGACTCGAAGCCGCGAATGCCTTGCGCCAGTTTGGATTACACACGCACGTCATCGAGATGATGCCGCGATTGATGGCCCAGCAGATCGACGAGGCCGGGGGTGCACTGCTGGCCAGGATGGTCACCGACCTCGGAATCGCGGTGCACGTCGGAACGGGTACCGAATCGATTGAGTCCGTCGAGCATTCGGACGGTTCGCAGTCGGTGCGAGTGCGACTCACCGATGGTGAGGTCATCGATGCCGGTGTGGTCGTCTTTGCGGCCGGTATCCGGCCCCGCGACGAATTGGCGCGGGCGGCCGGGTTGACGATCGCCGAGCGGGGCGGCGTGCTCACCGATCTGTCTTGCCGGACAAGCGATCCCGACATCTACGCGGTCGGTGAGGTAGCGGCGATCGAGGGCCGCTGCTATGGCCTGGTCGGACCCGGGTACACCAGCGCCGAAGTGGTAGCCGACCAGCTGCTGGACGGCGCCGCGGAGTTTCCCGAGGCGGATCTTTCGACCAAGCTCAAACTGTTGGGGGTCGACGTCGCGAGCTTCGGCGACGCGATGGGCGCAACCGAGAATTGCCTCGAGGTTGTCATCAATGACGCAGTGAACCGGACCTACGCCAAGCTGGTGCTGTCCGACGACGCCAAGACCCTGCTCGGCGGCGTCCTGGTGGGCGATGCGTCGTCGTACGGGGTGTTGCGGCCAATGGTGGGCAGCGAATTGCCGGGGGACCCGCTGGCGTTGATCGCACCGGCCGGCTCGGGTGAGGGTGCGTCGGCGCTGGGTATTGGCGCGCTGCCGGATTCGGCCCAGATCTGCTCCTGCAACAACGTCACCAAGGGTGACCTGAAGTGCGCGATCGGCGACGGCTGCGGCGACGTCGCGGCGCTCAAAGCGTGCACCGCGGCCGGCACGTCGTGCGGCTCGTGTGTGCCGTTGCTCAAGCAGCTGCTGGAAGCCGAAGGCGTGGAACAGTCCAAGGCGCTCTGCGAGCACTTCAGCCAGTCGCGCGCAGAGCTTTTCCAGATCATCTCGGCCACCGAGATCCGGACCTTCTCCGGGTTGCTGGAGCGATTCGGCCGCGGAAAGGGCTGCGACATCTGCAAACCCGTCGTCGCTTCGATCCTGGCTTCGACCGGCTCGGACCACATCCTCGACGGAGAGCAGGCCTCGCTGCAGGATTCCAACGACCACTTCCTTGCCAACATACAAAAGAACGGCAGCTACTCGGTCGTACCGCGGGTGCCCGGCGGCGACATCAAGCCGGAACACCTGATCGTGATCGGCCAGATCGCACAGGACTTCGGCCTCTACACCAAGATCACCGGCGGCCAGCGGATCGACATGTTCGGCGCCCGGGTGGATCAGCTGCCGGCCATCTGGAAGCGGCTCGTCGACGCCGGCATGGAATCCGGCCACGCTTACGGCAAGGCGTTGCGCACGGTCAAGAGCTGCGTGGGCAGTGACTGGTGCCGCTACGGTCAGCAGGACTCGGTGCAGTTGGCCATCGATTTGGAACTGCGCTACCGCGGATTGCGGGCCCCGCACAAGCTCAAGCTGGGCGTCTCGGGTTGCGCCCGCGAATGCGCCGAGGCGCGCGGAAAAGACGTGGGCGTCATCGCCACCGAGAAGGGCTGGAACCTCTACGTCGGCGGCAATGGCGGCATGACGCCCAAGCATGCCCAGCTGTTGGCCAGTGACCTCGACACACCGACACTGATTCGCTACGTCGACCGATTCCTCATGTACTACATCCGAACGGCCGACCGGTTACAGCGCACCGCGCCTTGGGTCGAGTCGCTGGGGCTGGATCACGTGCGCGCGGTGGTGTGCGAAGACTCGTTGGGCCTGGCCGCCGAATTCGAGGCTGCAATCCAGCGGCATGTGCAGACCTACAAGTGCGAATGGAAGGGCGTGCTGGAGGACCCGGACAAGCTGTCGCGGTTCGTCTCCTTCGTCAACGCACCGGACGCCGTCGACTCCACAGTGACGTTCACCGAACGTGAGGGACGTAAAGTGCCTGTGCCCATTGGCATTCCGCGGGTCAGATCATAACAGGAGGAATCATGACGCTTCTCAACGACATTCAGGTGTGGACCACCGCCTGCGACTACGACCATCTCATTCCGGGTCGTGGTGTCGGTGTGCTGCTCGACGACGGGAGCCAGGCGGCATTGTTCCGGTTGGACGACGGGACGGTACACGCGGTGGGCAATGTCGACCCGTTCTCCGGCGCGGCCGTGCTCTCCCGTGGGATCGTCGGCGATCGGGGAGGCCGCGCGACGGTTCAATCGCCCATCTTGAAGCAGGCTTTCGCACTCGACGACGGCAGTTGCCTGGACGATCCGAGGGTGTCGGTTCCGGTGTATCCGGCACGCGTCACGCCGGCAGGGCACATCCAGATCGCACGGATGGCCGCCTAGGGGCGATCGCAAGCGCGGCGAAGCGGGGCGCGGCGGGTCGCCCCAATAGGGCTAGGGCGATCGCAAGCGCGGCGAAGCCGGGCGCGGCGGGTCGCCCCAATAGGGCTAGGGCGATCGCAAGCGCGGCGAAGCGGGGGCGCGGCGGGTCGCCACCATGAGGACAAGCCGGCCCGCACTAGTCGATTTTGCCGACGAGGTACCGCTGCATCGTTGGACCGATGGCGTCAACGAGTTGTTCCACCGTCATCGAGTGCAGCGGCTCGGAACGCACCCCGTAGCGCATGATGCCCAAACCGACTAGTTGAGAGGCGCATAACGACGCACGGACGGCGACCTTGTCGGCTCCAAGCATCTTCAGCAGTGGGTTGAAGACCGGTCCGATGAACATCGACTGCACGATCTCGGCGGTTTTGGCCAGCCCGGTGGAGGCGATCGCGCTGGCCGCAAAGGGGCCGCCACCGGCCGCATCCCAGGTGGTAATCAGCATGAAAAGCGTGCGACGCCCAACTTGGTTGACGCTGCCGGTGACGATGCGGTCGATGAACTCCGGTGTGCTGAACGGCAAACGCAGCATTTTCGCCACGTCGTCGAGGAGCCCACGCGAAGGCTCTTCGTTACGGGCCATGTTGTCAGGATTACCTGGATATCTCCAAAGAGCAAGCGTCAGTGCCTTCGGCGTGGCACACGGGCAAGTGTCGCGGTCGGCGACTGCCCCGATGCGGCGCGACGCCGACGAAGCGATCCGCGATCAGCCGGGCCAGGCCGGGATGGGTGCCCAACGGCCGGGTCACCAGATCGGCGCTTGACGCATGCAACCGTTCTTGAAACAGCCCGTCAGCCAGCAAATACGAGGCCACCGCAACGCGCTGAGCACCCCGGCGTCGGGCTTCGGCCACAGCCGTGCGGACATCGGGGTCGCCGGTCGCCGCAAATCCCAAGTCAACTCGTGATCCGGTCAGCGCGGCGAGCAGCGTTGCGGCGCTGCGCAGATCCGCCCGAGCCCGTCGGTCGGAGGTGCCCGCTGCCGCCAGGATCACCGAATCTCCGGGACGCCAACCGGTTTGCACGAGTTGATCGGCCAGGAGCTGGGTGATCTGCCGGCTCGGCCCCAAAGCGGGGGTTACCGTGACATTCGGATGTCCGCTGGCCGCAACGTGAGCGGGAAGATCACGACGGACGTGATAGCCACGGGACAGAAACGCCGGTACCACGATGGCGGGGCGCGTCGCGCGGCCTGGCGCCGCGAGGCGCGTAAGCAGCTCGCCGGGAGTCGGCCCCAGTACGTCGACGAACGCAACCTGGACGTTGGCGCCGACTAGCACACCCACTCGTGCGGCGAGATCACCGATCATCGCCACACCGCCGGGCCTGCGGGTGCCGTGCGCCACCATGACCAGATTCATCGCGCACCCGTTGGTGTGTCGACGGCGAGCCGATAACCACGTTTGACCACCGTGGCGACAATGTTCTTGTCGCCCAAGGCTGTTCGAAGCCGCAGCACAGCGGTGTCCACCGCATGGGTGTCGTTGCCGTTGCCCGGCAGCACGCGCAGCAGGTCGCTGCGTGTGACGACGTCACCGGGACGCTTCGCCAGCGCACGCAATATCGCCATCCCCGACGGTGACAGCGACTTGACCGAACCGTCCACCAGCACGCTGGTCCCGCGGATGTCGACCGCATGGCCGGCAGCCTTCACGGTGCACGAACCCAATATCGGCAACTCCTCGGCAATATGGCGGGCCAAGGCTCCCAAGCGCATTCGTTCCGGCGATGACGTCGGTATGCCCTTGCGGATCAGCGGCCTCGAGGTCACCGGGCCGACGCACATCGCGTGCACATCGGTGCGCAGCGCATCCAGCACCTGATCCTGGAGATTCAATTCCCGGCTGCGTTCCAGGACGGCTGCCGCCGCAGGTGCCGATGTGAAGCTGACCGCATCGAATTGCCGGCGCGCTATCCCGGTGACCAGCTGGTCGAAATCGCCACCCAAAGGCGTTGGTTTCCAGCGGTACACCCGGATCGGCACCACTTCGGCACCCGCGTAGCGCAACCCGCCGAGAAACTCCGGAAACGGGTCCCAGGCGTCCGCGGCGCCGTGCAGCTGGACGGCGATGCGCGCGCCGGACAGGTTCGATTTGAGTAGATATTCCAGCACTTCCTGCGATGACTCTGATTCCGGAGACCACTCCTCGTGCAGGCCCGCCGCGCGCAACGCCCCGGTGGCTTTCGGCCCACGGGAAATGATCCGCACCGACGACAGTGACTCGATCAGCTGGCTGGCCAGCCCCCAGCCCTCGGCTGCGGCAATCCAACCCCGAAAGCCGATGCCGGTGTGCGCTACCAGAATGTCGGGCGGCTGGGCGATCAACTGCTCGGTGTTGCGGTGCAGCTCGTCGTCGTCGGGCAGGGCGATCATGTTGATCGCCGCGGCAGCACAGACCTCGGCGCCCTGCCGGTGCAGTAACGCGCACAGCTCTTCGGCGCGCCGGGCCGAGGTCACCGCAATGCGATAACCGGTCAGCGGCGCAGAGTCTGGCTGGCCCATATGAACTGTGTATGCCCGGATGATTTCCGTTGCGTTACCGCGCAATTGCTGACGCATTGCTCATGATGGGGTGTGAATCACACGTGAGCTCAGACACGTGCCAGCCCCGATTCGTAATTCGACCCGGGCAGGCCTGTGGCCGGCGTCGGCCGGCGCACGTAAACTGCCCAGGTCAGGATCGCAGCTCCGACATAGGAACTCAGGAATACCCAATAGGCCGCGGTTCCGCTGCCGCTGCGCAGGTAGGACTCGCGCAGCGCCAAGTTGATCCCGACGCCGCCGAGTGCACCGACGGCTGCACAGAAGCCGATCAGCGATCCCGAGATGGCGCGTGACCAACGGCGGCGCTCGGCTTCGCCGACATGCAGCGAGCGGCTGCGGGCTTCGAAGACCGACGGGATCAGTTTGAACACCGAGCCGTTGCCCATCCCGGACAGCACGAACAACGCCATGAAGCCGGCGACGTAGCCGAGCATGGCGGCGGAGCTCGCGGAACCCCCGGCCCCGCCGCGGTGGGCGAACGTGCTGATGGCGACCAGCAGCCCGGCGGCCGCGATCATGCCTCCGAGGACGCCCAGGGTGACCCGGCTGCCGCCGAGGCGATCGGCCAGTTTGCCCCCGTAGACGCGGGCCAGCGAGCCCAGCAGCGGCCCTAGGAACGCGATCCGCGCGGCGTGCAGCGATGCCTGCCTGACACTTTCGCCACTGGCCATGAAGTTCACCTGCATCACCTGCCCGAATGCGAATGCGAACCCGATCCACGAGCCGAAGGTGCAGATGTACAGCAGCGAGATTACGTAGGTGTGCCTGTCGAAGAGGATCGACCGCAGGTGGTTTACCTCGATGCCATGGTCGAGGTTGTCCATGAACAGCGCCGCGGCAATCCCGACGACCGCCAGCAGTACCAGGTACACCGCGCAAACCCAGTAGGGCGCTTCGTGTCCCGCGCCGGCCAGCGCCAGCAGGCCCACCAATTGGATCACCGCAACGCCGAGGTTGCCGCCACCGGCGTTGACGGCCAATGCGGCGCCTTTCAGCCGTTGCGGGTAGAAGGCATTGACGTTGGCCAGCGACGCCGCATAGTTGCCGCCGCCCAAGCCGGTGAGCGCAGCACACAACACATACGGCCACAGCGGCAGGCCCGGGTTGGCCAGCAGCACGATGGTGCCGACGGTCGGGATCAACAGCACCAATGCCGAGAACGTCGTCCAGGCGCGGCCGCCGAACGCGGCAATGCCCAGGGTGTAAGGGATGCGCACACAGCCACCCACCAGGGTGGCAACGGCGCCCAGCAGTAGCTTGTCGCCGGCGGACAAGCCATAGACGGATGCCGGCATGAACAACGTCATCACGGACCAGAGGCTCCAGATCGAAAACGCCACATGGTCGCCCGCCACGGTGCAGATCAGGTTGCGTCGCGCGATGCGCTTGTTACCCGCCTCCCAGGCGGGGGTGTCTTCGGGATTCCAATCGGTGATCCGATGGTTGCGGCCGACCACGACGCCGAAACTGCGCAAGCTGGCATGCACCGCCATAGCCCATAGACCCTCTCGTCGAGCCGTTCCACTGCTGAATCTGCCTGGCCGACTTTGGCCCTATGGAGCGCCGCACTGAACTCGACTGAAGACCCATGCGCCGCTGGCGGTTTCGATGCTCACATTCCCGATCGCGGGTCGTCAACTCGGTATGGCCGGTTATCGCCTGAAAGTTGAATCCCAGTTGTCTGGTAAATCACTGGCAGGCCCGCCGCGGTCAGGCCGACGCGAACGAGTGTGAGCTGGAATACATTTGGCGTCAGACGTAAGCCAGCTCCGTCGGCGACGGAGCCTCCGATACGGGGGCTGCCAGCGGCCGGCGCACGTATACCGCCCAGGTCAGCACCGCGGCGCCGACGTAGAACACGGCGAAGGCCCAGAACGCCGCTGTTGCCGTGCCGCTGTCCAGATAGGACTGGCGCAGTGCGAGATTGACGTCAACGCCGCCGAGCGCGCCAATCGCCCCGGCCAGGCCGATCAGTGCCCCCGACATGGAGCGCGACCAGTCCCGGCGCTCGGATTCACTGAGTTGCAAAGAGTGGCTGCGTGCCTCGAAGATCGACGGAATCATCTTGTATACCGAGCCATTGCCGATTCCCGACAGGACGAACAGTGCGACGAAGCCGACGACGTAGCCGACCATCGTCGCGGCGGGTACCGGCCGTCCGGTATTCTCGCCGAAAGTGCTTGCGCTGATTACTATTCCGGCGGCAAGCAGCATCGAGCAGAAGACGGCGAGGGTGACGCGCCCGCCACCGATGCGATCTGCGAGGCGGCCGCCGTAAACGCGGGAGAGCGAGCCCAATAGTGGCCCCAGAAAAGCGATCTGGGCGGCGTGCAGCGAGGCCTGCGCCGTACTTTGCCCACCGGCGATGAAGTTGATCTGCAGTACCTGACCGAAGGCGAACGAGAACCCGATGAACGAGCCGAAGGTGCCGATGTAGAGCAGCGCCACCACCCATGCGTGCGGCTCGGACAGCACCGCTCGCATGGTGCTCATCTGGATGCGGTATTGCGGCAGGTTGTCCATGTACAGTGCCGCGCCGATTCCCGCGATCGCCAGCAGCACCAGATAAATGGCGCACACCCAATAGGGCTGCCGGTTGCCGGCTGTGGCGATCACCAGCAGACCGACCAGCTGGACCACCGGCACTCCGAGGTTGCCGCCACCGGCGTTGAGCGCCAGCGCCGAACCTTTGAGCCGCTGCGGATAGAAGGCGTTGATGTTGGTCATCGACGAGGCGAAGTTGCCGCCGCCGAGGCCGGCCAGTGCGGCGCACACCAGGTACGGCCACAGCGGCAGGCCCGGATGGGCCAGCAGCAGCAGGGTCCCGACGGTGGGAATCAGCAGCACCAGAGCGGAGAAGACGGTCCAATTGCGTCCACCGAACTTCGCGGTGGCGAACGTGTAGGGGAATCGCAGGCAGCCGCCGACCAGGGTCGCGGTGGCACCCAGCAGGAACTTGTCACCGGCCGACAGGCCGTACACGGACGTCGGCATGAACAGGACCATCACCGACCAGATGGACCAGATCGAGAACCCGACGTGTTCGGCTGCCACTGACCAGATCAGGTTGCGCCGGGCGATCTTCTTGTTGCCGGCTTCCCAGGCCGCAGCGTCTTCCGGATCCCAGTCCAAAAGAAGATGAGAACGGCCTATACGCATACCGAAAGCTCCTCACGTCATCGCTCTTGGCGATCACGCTAGGAATCCTTTGTTGCCCACGACTCTGCCGACAGTGACCCGGGGATGAAATTCCGCTCACCCGCACCGAGCCGACGGTGTGAGCGTCAGTCGATTCGTGTGACAGTCAACACACTTCACCAACCCGCTACCAGACATCCCCTGCGCGCCAATCGCACATCAGCTCCGCCGAAGTATCCAGGCTGATTCCGACCGGCAGCACGAATATCGATCCGTCGTCCTCGGGCGTACGAGTCGGGCCGGTGGGTGACAGCACCGACGTCGGGCCGCGCCAGGGCAACCAGCCGCGCGACGTATAGAGACCGCGGGCGCGGTCCGAGGAACTGAGCGCCCCGAGCTGGTAGGCGCCACGCATCACCTGCTCGACGCCGTCCAGTAGCGCGGTCACCAGGCCCTTGCCGCGCCAATCCTCGCGTACCGCAACACCTTCGACGTATCCGCAGCGCAGCGCGGCACTGCGGTAGTACAACCGGCGCTGGACCACCGCGGCGTGCGCGATGATCGCGCCGTGCCGGCAGATCAGGGCGTGCATGCCGCCCAGCGTGTGCTCCCAATCGGTTTCGGTGAAGTCGCCGGCAAAGGCGTCGGTGACCATTTCGCGGACGCGTTCGCGGGCCTCGATGTCGAGATCAGCGGTGTGGACCAGGCGGGCGGTGTGTACCTGGCTGGGCAACCCTGCGTCCCTTTGGCTTCGCCCTACGGGTTTGCGGCCACGGTCATGGCCAACTCGGGGTAGCTGCGCTGAGCCGGGCCCCATGCGGCAACCGGGGCCGCGCCCAGTGCAGCTGCACGTGCTGACCAGGCCGCACCTGCGCGAGCTTGTCGATGTCCTCGTCGATCACGACGCCCACCACCGGGTAACCGCCGGTCACCGGGTGATCGGGACCCAGAATCACCGGTAACCCGTTGGGCGGCACCTGAATCGCGCCGCGAGTGACACCTTCGCTGGGCAGTTGCCGGCCCGGATTGCGGTATTGCAGGGGACGGCCCACCAACCGCATCCCCACCCGGTCGCTGCGATCGGAGGCCATCCAGATCGTGTGCACCAGCGCGTCGGGATCCACCAGCCAGTCGTCATGCGGCCCGGGCACCACCATGAGCTCCACTATTTGCCTGTTGATCGCTGCTACCGGGGCCTGTTCGAGCTCGGGATAGTCGTCGGTGTGCTCACCGACCGGGACCACGTCGCCGGCCTGTAGCGGCGCCGGGCCTATCGCAGACATGACGTCGTAACTGCGTGAACCCAGCACCGGTTTGACGCAGATGCCACCGCGTACCGCCAGATAGGTCCGCAACCCGGCCCGGGGAGCGCCAAGTGAGATCACCTGGCCGTCGCGCACATGCTGAATGCTGTTGGTGCCGAACGTGATTCCGTCGACCGTCGGGTCAGTGTCGGCACCTGTCACCGCGATGTCGACGTCGCCGCCGTGGACCCGGGCGCAGAATCCGCCGAATGTCACCTCGACGGTGGCTCGGTCGTCGGGGTTGGCCACCAGCCGGTTGGCCAGGGTGTGGGAACGGCGGTCGGCGGCTCCGGACCGGCCGACGCCGATGTGCGCCAGACCCGTTCGGCCCAGGTCCTGGACGACGGCCAGCGGTCCGGTGCGCAAAATTTCCAGAGTTGCCACGGTGCCTCCCTTAAGCCACTCTCAACGCCGTCACGCCGCCCGGAACTGGACCCACATACCCGGTGTCAGCAACGCCGGGTTGGGCCGGTCGAGATCCCACAGCACGGCTTCGGTGTGGCCGATGAGCTGCCACCCGCCGGGCGACTGCCGGGGATATATCGCGCTGAACTCGTCGGCCAGGGCGACCGCGCCGGCGGGAACCGACGTTCGCGGCTCGGGCCGGCGCGGCACCCGCAGCCGGGGGTCGCCGTCGACCAAGTACGCGAAACCCGGTGCGAATCCACAGAATCCCACCCGCCACAGGGTGGCGGTGTGTGCGTGGATGACCTGGGCGGTGCTCAGTCCGGTGTGGCCGGCGACCTCGGTGAGGTCGGGGCCGTCATAGACGACGTCGATCACCACGTCCGCGGTGCGCTCGGACGACGCGGGCGGTGCCGGTTCGGGGGCGACCCGCAACTTGCGCAGCCGGTGACGGGTCCCCGCCTGGTAGCGCGGGCCGTCCAGCTTCACCAGGACGGTGCGCGACGCCGGGACGATGTCGAGCACACCGGGCAGGGCCGCCTCCCGCAAAGCGGCCGTCCACGCCAATACCTCGGTGGTGCTGTCGAATTGCAGCAGCAGCGCTTGGTCACCGTAATCGGCGATGGCAAGGTTTTTCGCCGGACCGACCGAGAGGTCCGCGGAGAGATCCGTCACGCTCATAAAACGACGGTAGCGCCGCAGTCACGGGCTCGGCGAGGATCTTCCGTGGATTTTCGAGCACTGCCAGAGGTGCCTTAGCAAACGCTCAGATACCTTTGGGGACCACCGGATCAACCCAGGATCTTGCCGATCAGCGGAGGCAGCTGATCGGCGACCATCGGGTAACTCAGCGGTGAAGCGAACGCGATCGCGCCGGCAAGCTCCTTGGACGTGAAGATGTGCCGGCTCTGTGCGGTCGCCTGGGCGCCCGCCACCTCGGGATCGGCCAGCAGCGCCTTCTGATCGTCGGGACTCTCGGTGGACCAGATCACCACGTCGGCAGAATCCAGCACCGCTTTGATGTGATCGCGCGGGATCACGGCGCGGTGATCGGCGCCGAATTCTTTGATGCTGTCGGCGATCGCCAGACCCATCTCGGTGAGGAAATCAGTGCGCCAGCCCGCCGCCGTCGCAACCACAGTCCCCTGCCAGAGCCGGCCCTGCATGAGCAGCGCCTTCTTGCCCTTCCATTGCGAATTCTTTTGGGCCACAGCGGCGAACTTTTGGTCGACGGCATCAACCAGCGACTTCATCTGATCGGCCTGAAACACAGCCTGGCCGATCGCGGTTGCCTGGTCTTTCCATGGCTCGAAGAACGCGTCCTCACCCGACTGCGGGATGGTCGGGGCGATTGCCGACAGCTTCTGATAGGTGTCGGCGTCCACGCCTGCGTTGGTCGCCACGATCAGGTCCGGTTTCAGGCCGGCGATCTGGTCCACCGGAATCCCGTTGTCCAGGTTCAGCACGATCGGTCTGGCATCGCCGAGCTTGGGCTGAGCCCACGGCCACACCGCGAATGGCTGGTCACCCCACCAGTTGGTCACCGCGACGGGCACCACGCCGACGGCGAGCAGGTCGTCTTGCTCGGTATATCCGGCGCTGACCACTCGCTTGGGCGGCTGCTTGACCACGGTCTGACCGAACAGGTGGGTGATCGTCACCGATCCGCCGCCGGAGGAACCGGGTCCCGGCTTCGGCGCCGAACACCCGGCCAAGGACTCCGATGCCCCCGCGGCGAGCAGTCCCGCGACCCCGGCGAGCTGGAAGAATCCCCGTCGACTCCATCCCTGGCGCACAGCGTGAGAGTATCGCGTGCTTCGCGCGCTGCTCAGCCACGCGGCCGAGGTTTGGGGTGATATCGCTCCCACGGGCTGTAATCGGCGATCAGCTCTTCCTGCGGCGGGCGCTGGTCGACCGGGACGTGCTGCAGGTTGATCCGGATCCGGTACCAGATCGAACTGGGCCCGCGCATGCCGTCGACCAGGACGTCGGCCGGCTGCAGGCGATCGGCCGCAGCCGGATGACGATCGCGCCAGGTGTCCAGCGCGGCCATCGCCTCGTCGCGGGTCTTGGTGCGGGCGACCTCGATCAGCGGCATCGACGAGACCCGCCTGCCGTCGCGGCCTCGTGCCGTGCTTCTCGTGTTTTTCGGCGCGCGCTCCGGCGGCCCCATTTCTTCGGCCAGGATCAGCAGGCGGTCGAGCTCTCCGACGGCTGAGTCCATGTCTGCCCAGGGGTCACCTATTTCGGCGAACCGGGCCGGCACGGTGGCGATCGTGAACGCATCGGGGCGGCAGTCGGCGACCTCGTCCCAATGCAGCGGGGTGGACACCCGGGCGTCCGGAGTCGCGCGCACCGAGTAGGCCGACGCCACCGTTCGGTCTTTGGCGTTCTGGTTGAAGTCGACGAACACTCCTTCGCGTTCTTCTTTCCACCAGCGGCTGGTTGCGGCGTCGGGGATGCGGCGTTCGACCTCGCGGGCAACGGTCTGGGCGGCCAGGCGTACTTGCTTGAAGGTCCAGCGCGGGGCGATCCGGGCGTAGACGTGGAAACCTTTCGAGCCGGATGTCTTCGGCCAGGGGACCAAGCCGTAGTCCTCGAGCACCTCGCGGGCCACCAGCGCCACATCGACGATTCGCTGCCAGGACACCCCGGGCATCGGGTCGAGGTCCACCCGCAGTTCGTCGGGATGATCGAGGTCCCCGGCGAGCACCGGATGCGGGTTGAGGTCGACGCACCCCAGGTTGATCACCCACGCCAGCCCCGCGGCGTCGTGGATTACCGCCTCCTTGGCCGACGTGCCCGACGCGTAGCGCAGTTCGGCAACGTCCACCCGGTCCGGCCGGTTGGCCGGCGCCCGCTTCTGAAAGACCGCCTCGACGGAGATGCCCTTGACGAAGCGCTTCAGGATCATCGGGCGCCCGGCCACGCCGCGCAGCGCCCCTTCGGCGACCGTGAGGTAGTAACGGACCAGGTCAAGCTTGGTATAGGCGGGTGCTCCGCCGTGCGGTTCAAAGATCACCTTGTCCGGGTGGGTGATGGTGACCTCGCGTCCGGCAACTTCGAGTGTCACCGGTTTGGTCATGGGTACAGGGTAGTTATACGCAAAGTTTCCAACCGCATTGCGACCTACGTCACATAGGGTGAGACCATGCCTAATCTCAGCGACCTGCCAGGGCAGATCCCGGCCAAGGTTCAGCAATATGTTGAACGCGGCGCAGCCGAACTGCACTACGTCCGCAAGATCTTCGAAGCGGGTGCGTTCCGGCTGGAGTCGCCGCTCAAAACCGCGGCGATGGCAGCCGAAATCGCTAAGTGGGGCGAGTTCGGCATGCTGCCGTCACTCAACGCCAGACGCCATCCCGACCGTGCGGCGTGCATCGACGAAGACGGCGAATTCAGCTATCGGGAGCTCGACGAAGCCGCCCACGCGGTGGCCAATGGCCTGATCGAGAAGGGCGTCAAGGCTGGCGACGGCGTGGCGATCCTGGCGCGCAACCACCGCTGGTACCTGATCGCCAACTACGGCGCTGCCCGGACGGGCGCCCGCCTCATACTGCTCAACAGCGAGTTTTCCGGCCCGCAGGTAAAAGAGGTGTCGGAGCGCGAAGGCGCCAAACTGATCATCTACGACCAGGAATACTGCGACGTCGTCAAGAAGGCCGAGCCCGAGCTGGGCAAGCTGCGCGCGCTCGCCACCAACCCCGACAGCGACGAGCAGACGCCCTGCGACGACGAAACGCTCGCCGACCTGATCGAGCGCAGCAGCAAGGATCCCGCCCCCAAGGCCAGCAAGCACGCGTCGATCATCATCCTGACCAGCGGGACCACCGGCACCCCGAAGGGGGCCAACCGCAGCACACCGCCCACCCTGGCCCCGGTCGGCGGCATTTTGTCGCACGTGCCGTTCAAGGCCAACGAGATCACCTCGCTGCCGGCGCCGATGTTCCACGCGCTGGGTTATCTGCACGCCACCATCGCCATGTTCCTGGGTTCGACGCTGGTGCTGCGGCGCAAGTTCAAGCCGCCGCTGGTGCTGGAAGACCTCGAAAAGTACAAGGTGACCGCCATGGTCGTGGTGCCGGTGATGCTGTCACGGCTCCTCGACGCGATCGAAAAAATGGACAAGAAGCCCGACCTGTCCAATTTGAAGATCATCTTCGTGTCCGGATCGCAGTTGGGAGCCGAGCTGGCTACCCGCGCGCTCAAGGATTTCGGCCCGGTCATCTACAACATGTACGGCTCGACCGAGATTGCGTTTGCCACCATCGCCGGTCCCAAGGATCTGGAGAAGAACCCGGCGACGGTCGGTCCGGTCGTCAAGGGTGTGAAGGTGAAGATCCTCGACGACAACGGCAAGGAGAAGCCCCAGGGCGAGGTCGGGCGGATCTTCGTCGGCAACGCCTTCCCGTTCGAGGGCTACACCGGCGGCGGCCACAAGCAGATCATCGACGGCTTGATGTCCTCGGGCGACGTCGGATACTTCGACGAGGACGGACTGTTGTACGTCAGCGGCCGCGACGACGAGATGATCGTGTCCGGCGGCGAGAACGTCTTCCCGGCGGAAGTCGAGGATTGTCTCAGCGGGCATCCCGACGTGGTCGAGGCCACCGCCATCGGCGTCGAAGACAAGGAGTGGGGCCACCGGCTGCGCGCGTTCGTGGTCAAGAAAGAAGGCTCCGACGTCGACGAGGACACCCTCAAGAAGCACGTGAAGGAGGAGTTGGCACGCTACAAAGTGCCGCGGGAAGTGATCTTCCTCGACGAATTGCCGCGTAACCCGACCGGCAAGATCCTCAAGCGCGAACTGCGTGAGATGGACGTCGACTAGCCAGCGTGAGAAGACGCGAAAGCCCCTGATCCTTGCGGATTTCGGGGCTTTTGCGTCTGTTGAGTGTGCCTTCCGCCGGTCAGCGGCGGGCCTGGATGGCGCGAGTGATCTGTGCGGCCAGCTTGGGGTCGGCCAGAAGCTGGTCGACGAGCGCGGCCAGTACCTCCTGCCCGGTCACCCGGGCCACTCCCAGCCGGTCGGCCGCGTCTCGCTGCCAGATGTCGAGGGCTCGATGGGTTGCGACGGGCAGGTCGACGGTTCGGCGGGTGCGTTGAGCGCCGCGGGCTGCCTGTTCGCGGACCGGGCTGACCATCTGTTGCGGCGACTGGCGGAGGTGGCTGAGCCGCACGGTGGGCACCGCATCCCCGGGTGGTGGAGTTTGAGGACGATGCGAGCCGCCGAGTTCGTTGGGACCTGGGTTGACGCTCACGGGGCCACCTCCTTTCGCGCGACGCACATCAGTAACTCAGTACATCAGTATACCATCGCCCCATCGGGGAGCGGACGCAAAAGCCCCAAACCCGGCCGCTGGTAGGGACTTTCGTGGCTGCTTGAGGAGTCAGGGATCGCGCGGCAGGCCCAGCAGCCGTTCGGCGATGATGTTGAGCTGCACCTCCGAGGTGCCGCCGTAGATGGTGGTGGCCCGGCTGCCCAACAGGTATTCACCCCACTTTCCCGGCAACTCGTCGGGGTCGCCGATCGCGGCGTCGGTGCCGAACGACGACACCGCGAATTCCGCGTATCCCTGGCCTGTGCGCATGGACAGCAACTTGGAAATCGCCGCCGACGGCATCGGGTCGCCACCGGCAAGCGTCAACAGCGTCGAACGTAGGTTGAGCACCTTGGCGGCGTGGCCCTCGGCGATCAGCTGCCCCGCGCGGTGCTGCGCAACTTGGTCGAGTTGGCTGTCACGTACGAAATCGACGAACTCCGGCAGGGTGGCCAGGAAGTTCGCGTCGCTGCCGCCGATCGAAACACGTTCCGCCGTCAGGGTATTGCGGCTGACCTCCCAACCGCGATTCACCTCACCGAGCACGTACTCGTCAGGCACGAATACGTCGTCGATGTAGACCGTGTTGAAAAATTCCTGGCCGGTGAGCTCTCGCAGCGGTTTGACCTGTATGCCTTCGCTTTTCATGTCGAGCAGGAAGTAGGTGATGCCGTTGTGTTTAGGGGCGTTCGGGTCGGTCCGCGCCAGCAGCGCGCCCCACTGCGAGAACTGCGCGGCCGTGGTCCAGATCTTCTGCCCGGTGATGCGCCAGCCTCCGTCGACCCGAATGGCCTTGGTTGAGAGCCCGGCCAGGTCCGATCCGGCGCCCGGCTCGGAGAACAGCTGACACCAGATCATTTCGCCGCGGAAGGTCGGTGGCAGGAACCGCTGCTTCTGCTCCTCGGTGCCGAAGGCGACGATGGACGGGATGATCCACGCCGCGATGCCTACCGGCGTTCGCTTCACCCGGCCCGCGGCGAACTCCTGGGCGATGATGATCTGCTCGACCGGGCTGGACGCGCGTCCCCACGGCTTGGGCAGGTACGGCAGCACCCATCCGCCCTCGGCGAGCGCGACCTTGCGCGCCTCTCGATCCATGGCCTTGAATGCGGCTACCTCGGAACGGATTTCGCTTCTCAGCTTCTCGGTGTCGGGATCCAGGTCGATGTCCACCGCGCGCATGCCGGTGGTGGTCGCGGTGTCGACGACTTTCTGCGGGTGCTCCGAGGCGCGGCCGAAACCCGCGGCCAGCACCAGCGCCCGCCGGTAGTACACGTTGGTGTCGTGCTCCCAGGTGAAGCCGATGCCGCCGTGTACCTGAATGCAATCCTGGGTGCACCGCTGGGCGGCGGTCGGCGCCAGCGTGGCGGCCACCGCCGAAGCGAACTCGAGATGCTCGCTGGCCTCGTCGACCGCGCGCGCGGCATCCCACACCGCCGCGGTGGCCCGCTCGGTGTCGGCCGTCATCTCCGCGCATTTGTGTTTGACCGCCTGGAACTGGCCGATCGGCCGGCCGAACTGTTCACGGATTTTCGCGTATTCCGACGCGGTGTCGGTCGCCCACCGCGCGACGCCGATGGCCTCGGCGGACAGCAGGGTGGACATCAGCGCGTGTGCGGTAGTGGTGCTCAGGTTGCTCAGTACGGCGTCGTCGCCGATTTCGACGGCGTTGGCGCGCACGTGGGCGATGGGTCGCAGCGGGTCGATGCTTTTGACGGATTCGATCTCCAATTGGTCGGCGCGCAGCACCACCCATTCCTCGCCGCTGTCGATCGCCACCGGGAGCACCAGCACCGACGCCTGTGCTGCCGCCGGAACCGCGCGGGCTTCCCCTCGGATCACCAGCACTTCTTCTTCGGGACCGTGCCGGGTAGCGGTCAGCGCGGACTCGCGCGCATAGGCGGCGATGGCCGCGCCCGACGCCAGTTCCGCGAGCACCTTGGCGTCGGGGTCATGGGCGGAGATCAGCGCGCTGGCGATCGCGGACGGCACGAATGGGCCGGGCACCGCGCCGTAGCCGAACTCGGCCAATACGATGGCCAGCTCCAGGATTCCAAACCCTTGTCCGCCAACGGATTCCGCGAGATGCACGCCCTGCAGGCCTTGGTCGGCCGCCGCCTGCCAGTACGGCGGCGGGTTCTCGAGGGGCGCCTCCATGGCCTCATGCAGCACCTCGGACGGCGCCACCCGCGCCACCAGAGATCGCACCGAGTCGGCCAGGTCTTGATGCTCAGGCGTTATCGCGATCGGCATTGGTCGCCTTCCCTGCTTTTGGGTGCTTCGGGGGTCCTGTTTTCGGACAACCACCATCCAAGCTAACAACCGGGCGGTTGGTTGACGACAGCGGTTCAGCCTCTTCGGCCGTCAAGCCGGCCGTCAGGTGGACACGAGCCTTCAGCGCCACCGCTGGTTTATCCAGGCGGCGACGGTGTCGGCCTGCTCGCTGCGCGCACCCGGTGTGGTGAAGTAGTGGTCGGTGTCGATCGAGGCGTGCGCTTTGTCGGTGCTGCCCAGCGCGTCGTAGATGCGTTGCGCGTCAGAGGGAAACACCCCGGTGTCGGCCTCGGCGTTTACCACCAGCGCCGGGCAGGTGATGCGCGCGAGGTGCGGCTCGGCCCGGGTCTGTGCCACCCGCAGACTCCACATGCCCAGCCAGTTGCGCAGGGTGCACGCTGCGGCGATCCCGTGCGCGGAGCGGTTCGCCTTGGCCGGGACGCCCGCGTAACACGAGTTCGGCGCACGCTTGGTCGGTTCGATCGTGGGATCGACCATGCGCGGGTCGGCCCAGGTCCGCATCACGGTGAATGGCCGGTCGGAAAAGCCCGCCGCGCGAACACGTTTGAGCTCGGTCTCGGCCCATTCGGTGATGGCGTGGTTGCGTGCGGTCTGCGCCGCGCGGTAGCGGCCGACGAACTCCGGCGAGAACGGCGGTCCGTTGCGCTCGTCGAACAGGTCAAGGTCGGGATCGGTTGCGATCGGGTCGTTTTCGTCGATGACGGCGGCGTCCATCCAGGCCGTCAGCACCTCGGGGCGGCCCGGGTGTGCGGCGGTGGCGACATACCCGTCAGCGGGCAGCAGGTCGGCCAGGCCTGCCGCGGGCCGCATCCCTTCCAACGGGGTCACATTCGGTTCCACCGCCTGCGACTGGTAGGCGGCCATCAGTGAACCACCTCCCGAATTCCCAAGCAGCACAACAGTCTCCATGCCCTGAACCTCGCGCAACCACCGCACCCCAACCCCGATGTCGACCAGTGCGTGATCCAGCAGGAAGCTGCTCTCGAAGCCGCGGAACCTGGTGTTCCAGCCCAGAAAACCGATCCCGCGGGTGGCCATGTAGTCCGCGATGTAGTGCTCGGAAAAGTCGATCTGGTAGTGCGTGGCGATCATCGCCACCGTCGGCTTGCGGCCCGGCCCGCGGTAATACAGCCCTTGACAGGGATGCCCGCCCGCGCCGGCGCGTCCGGCGGTGCGCGACGGCAGCCCGACGAACTCCCGGATAACCCCGGCCGTGCCGGCCTGACGATTCAATGTGAGTGTTCCTCCCGGCTGTAGACGGCTCGGTAGTAGATGTTGGCGAGCGTCTTGATGCAGGCCTCGTCGTCCGTCGAGCCTTCGCCTGTGTCGGACCCGCTGAGCCGGATGTAGCAGAACTGGTTGAACATGGCCACGAGCGCCTCGGCGATCAGCTGCGGGTCGTCCTCCGGACAGTAGCCGTCGGCCTGAGCGCGCCGAACCGACTCGGCGATGAATGATATTGGGATCGAGCACATCTCGGCCCAGTAGCGCGCGAAGTCGTCGTTGACCATCGCCAGCTGCGATACGCTGATCACCTCGGCGAGCCGGTTGCGGTAGGTATGCCAGTGTGCGGCGGCGGCCTCGTGGGCGCGCTCCCGATTGGTCAGGCCGTGCCGGGTCACCGAAAGCGCCCGCTGGTTGGCCTCGTCGCGGAAGCGCAGCGCCCACTGGCGGACCATCGCCTCCTTGGAGTCGTAGTAGTTGTAGAACGATGCCGCCGAGCGGCCCGCTTCAGCGGCGATATCGGCGATAGTGGTTGCGAGAATTCCCTTGCGCGCGACGACAGTTCGCGCGGCTGCGTCGATCGCGGCCTGGGTGCGCCGGCCCCGGTGAGTCGGGAGTTGCGCGGGACGGCCCGCCTCGTCGAACGCGGTCGACACCTGCACCTCCCTGGATCCAAACTGAATCTGATGTTAGATTCAGTTTTGGATCTTGGCCAGCGCCGGCCCGCACGGCCCGCGAAACGATGGAGCCCACCGCGATGAGTCCGAACAACGCAATCAAGCCGCACAACACCAACTCGGAGTTCGAGCTCGGCGGGATAAATCATGTCGCCCTGGTCTGTTCGGATATGGCGCGCACTGTCGACTTCTACACCAACGTCCTGGGGATGCCGCTGATCAAGTCACTCGATCTGCCCGGCGGTCAGGGGCAGCATTTCTTCTTCGACGCCGGCAACGGCGACTGCGTGGCTTTCTTCTGGTTCGCCGACGCACCCGATCGCGTACCGGGCATCTCGTCGCCCGGAGCCATCCCGGGCATCGGTGACATCACCAGTGCGGTGAGCACCATGAACCATCTGGCCTTTCACGTGCCTGCCGAAAAGTTCGACGCCTACCGGCAGCGGCTCAAAGACAAGGGTGTGCGCGTCGGCCCGGTGCTCAACCACGACGAGAGCGAGATGCAGGTATCGGCGACCGTGCATCCCGGGGTTTACGTGCGTTCGTTCTACTTCCAGGATCCCGACGGCATCACGCTGGAATTCGCCTGCTGGATAAAGGAATTCACCGACAGCGACACTCAGACCGTACCCAAGACCGCGGCCGACCGCCGACCACCGGTGGCTGCGGTGAAGTAGTCCATGATCACCGACGGCATCCTGACCGACACTCAGATCGCGGCGCTGACGCCTGAGGAGCGGCGAGAGTTGATCCGCCGCCTGGAGAAGCCGCTTCACCAGCTGGTTGACCCGGAGTTTCTGGTGCGGGTACGGCGTATCCGGTTAGGCCTGCTGGTCGGTGGCTCGATCGCGCTGATTCCCTGGATCGGGTATCTCTCGATGACACTGCCGCAGAAGTACGTAGCCCACAACTGGGACGTGACCTGGGTCGGCTTCGACGTATTGCTGGTCGCGTTCATGTTGGCGACGGCCATTCTGGGCTACCTGCGCCGTCAGGTGCTGCTGCTTGCCGCTTTCACCTCCGGGGTGCTGCTGATCTGCGATGCGTGGTTCGACCTGATGACGGCGGGACCCGCTGACATCTGGCTGTCACTGGTGACCGCGCTACTGATCGAACTCCCGATAGCGATCTTCCTGATCAGCAGTGCCTTGCGCATCATCCGGATCACAATGATGCGGTTATACCTGCTCAAGCCGGGGATGCGCCTTTGGCAGCTGCCGCTGTTTCCGTGACGCGGTACAGCGTCGGCTCGGTGAGTTCGTCGAGCAGCGAAGCCAAGAGTTCGACGAACTGCTCTTCTTCCATCCGCACGTCGTGCGCCAGCCAGGCGCTGATGGTTTGTCCGACGCCGCCGACAGCGAAGTGTGCCCCGGCTTTGATGCGGTCGTTTGCCGGGGCCCGCAGCGCATTGACGGCGTGTTGCCCGTACAGCATGGCGAACAGCGCGCTGGATTCGACGCGCTTGCGCACGATCACGGGATCGCCGAGCTGCGTGCTGAACAGCAGCCGGCCTACCCGGGCATCATTGGCGATGGTGCGCACGATGTTGGCCATCCCTGCGCGAGTCTGCTCTTCTGGCCGGACGGCGGCCACCGCGGCCTGCGTGGTAGCTGCCAGATCGGCAACCACCCAGTCGAAGACACCGCTGACGAATTCGTCTTTGTCGGCAAAACTTTCATAGAAGTATCGAGATGCCAGGCCGGCCCGGCGGCACACGCCCCGGACCGTCAGCGCCGCAATGTCCGGCTGGTCGGAGCCCAGCAGATCCAGGCCCGCGTCGAGCAGCCGGCCGCGACGCTCGGCCAGCCGTGCGGCGGCGTCGACACCGCGGTAGGGCCGCGTGCTCGGGCTCACCCCGGCCTCACCCACCTTGACACCAGAGCAGAGTACCGCCAAAATCAGGAAACAAGCGTTCTCACAATTTGCGGGACGAATGTGGCGGGAGCTATCAGATGGCGATTCAAGAGACAGTTCAGCAGCTCGTACCCCATGTTGAGCGCCCGATTTCCGATCCGGCCCGTGCAAACCGTCGCAAACGCCGACGACGGCTCGCCGAGGACTACGGCTTGATGGGAGTGGCACTGCTGGCCGGGCCGGCCAACGTGATCATGGAGCTGGCGCGCCCCGGCGTCGGCCACGGCGTGGCGGAGAGCCGGGTCGAGAGCGGCCGGATCGACCGCCATCCCATCAAGCGCGCCCGCACCACCTTCACCTACATCGCGGTGGCCAACTCCGGCACCGAGACACAGAAGGCCGCCTTTCGCCGCGCCGTGAACCGCGCGCACGCGCAGGTCTATTCCACGCCGGAAAGCCCGGTGTCCTACAACGCATTCGACCCCGAATTGCAGCTGTGGGTGGCGGCCTGTATCTACAAGGGCGGCGTCGACATCTACCGCACCTTCGTCGGTGAGCTGGACGACGAGGAGGCCGATCGCCTCTACCGCGAGGGCATGTCGATCGGCACCACCCTGCAGGTGCCGCCGGAAATGTGGCCGCCGGACCGAGCGGCCTTCGACCGGTACTGGCAGGAGTCCCTGGAAAAGGTGCATATCGACGACACTGTCCGCGAATTCCTCTATCCGATAGCGGTGTCCAGGGTTCGCGGGGTTACCCTGCCCGGGCCGCTGCGCAGGTGGTCGGAGAGCTTTGCCTTGCTGATCACGACCGGCTTTCTGCCGCAACGGTTCCGCGACGAGATGCGGTTGCCGTGGGATGCCGCCAAACAGCGGCGCTTCGACCGGCTGATGGCCGTGCTGGCCACGTTGAACAACCTGTTGCCGCGGATTGTCCGCGAGTTTCCGTTCAACTTCATGCTCTGGGACCTGGATCGCCGGATCCGGACGGGCCGGCCGTTGGTGTAGCGCGCGGGGTGCATCGCGCCTCAACAGTTGAAAACGACAATCATATTCATTAAGCTTCCCGGCTGGTAAGACTCTCCAGCCCGAGGAGTACCTGTCGTGACGTTGCGCATCGTGCGCTGTGGTGTCCCATGACGGCGCCGGTGTGGATGGCCGCACCGCCCGAGGTGCATTCGGCGTTGCTCAGCGCCGGACCCGGGCCGGGTCCGTTGTTGGCTGCGGCCGCGGCGTGGTCGTCGCTGAGCACCGAATATGCCTCGGCGGCAGACGAACTCGTAGCATTGCTGGGCGCGGTGCAAGGCGGAGCATGGGAAGGCCCCACCGCGACGCAGTACGTGGCCGCACATGTGCCATACCTGGCGTGGCTGACGCAGGCCAGCGCGAACAGCGCGGAAGCCGCCGCCCGGCATGAGACCGTGGCCGCGGCCTACGCCGCGGCGCTGGCGGCGATGCCGACATTGCCGGAACTGGCCGCCAACCACACCGTGCACGGTGTCTTGGTCGCGACGAATTTCTTTGGGATAAACACGATTCCGATCGCGCTGAACGAGGCGGATTATGCGCGGATGTGGGTCCAGGCCGCCACTACAATGGCGACCTACGAAGCAGTGTCCGACACGGCGGTGGTGTCGACGCCGACTACGACGCCGGCGCCGCAGATCCTGAAATCCGATGCGCAGACGCTGGATTCCGGCGACGACCACGACCACGGTTTCGAGAGCGAGCTGGACACCGCCATCGCGAACTTCCTTCGCGAGGCCACCAACGGCTGGATTAATTGGGACCCGGCCGCAGGCACGCTCAACGGACTGCCGTTCGACTCCTATACGAGCCCGCTCGACCCGATGTGGTGGGTGGCTCGGGCGCTGGAACTGCTTCAGCAGTTTGAGCAGTTCATCAAATTGCTGTTCGAAAATCCGATTCTGGCGTTTTGGTATCTGATCCAACTCGAGTTGTTCGACTGGCCGACTCACATTCTTCAGCTGGCCCCTTTCATAGGCCCGCAGTTGCTCGGCCTCGCGGTTGGCGCCGGCGCCGCCGGTGTGGGGGCGATAGTCGGGTTGGCCGCGCTGGCCGGGCTGCCCGGCATCGAGCCGATCGCGGTGCCGGTAGCGCCGCCGGCGCCGGCCCCCGCGCCGCCGCCCGTCGTCGTGCCGACCTCCGGGTCGGCCGCGCCCGTCACCGCGCCGGCCACCGCTCCCACGTCGGCCTCGGCACCCGCGTCGGCTACCGCCCCTGCCTCCGCCCCGGCGCCCGCGCTGACCGCCAATGGAATTGGGGGCTTTCCGCCCTATCTCGTCGGCGGCGGTCCCGGGATCGGGTTCGGCTCGGGGATGTCGGCCCGCGCCAAGGCCGAAGAGCCGGCCTCCGACTCCGCCGCCGAGGCGGCCGCTGCGGCGGCACAGGCGGCGGCGCGTGCGCAGCGGCGCGCCCGTCGGCGCCGGAAAACGACGGTCGGCGAACGCGGCCATCGCGACGAGTACATGGACCTGGATTCCGATTCGGACACACCGCCATTCGGTGCCTCGGCATCCGACCAGGGTGCGGGCCCCGTGGGTTTTGCGGGGACGATGCGCCGGGAAATGGCCCCGCAGGCGGCAGGACTGACCGCGTTGGCCGGCGATGAGTTCGGTGGCGGCCCGCGGGAGCCGATGCTGCCCGGCACCTGGGATCCCGACGAATCCGGCTAGTAGCCGTCGCTCTGCCGCATATGTACCCGGAAACGACGGTTTGACCGGCAATTTGCGCGCCCTCGCGCGCCCGTCGGCGACTACGGCCGGTCCGGGTCGGGCTCCCACGTTCCCGGGATCATGGGCACCTTCGGGCCACCACCGAACCCGTCATCCGTCAGGGTTGTCAGACCGGCGGCGGCGCCTGCGGCCTTGCGAGCCGTTCCCGTGAAACCCAGCGTCCCTCCGCTTTGATCCGAGGCCACCGTCGAAGGGGGCGGCTCTACATCGGAGTCCAGGTCCAAGAACTCGTGCCGGTGTCCCCGCTCATGCTCATTCATTGCGGCTCGGCGGCGCCGACGGGCACGCTCCTTTTCCCGCGCCGACGCGCCGGACGCAGCTGCGGCCGCGGTGATTTCGGGCTCGCGCGCTTTCCGTTGTGCGCTGCTGCTCATTCCTGTGCCCGCCCCCATGAACGGACCGCCCACCAAGTACGGGTAGGGCGGGGGAGGCGGGCCCGTCGGCGTCGTGGGCACGGTCGCGACCGTCGTCGTCAATGTGTGTGCGGTAGCGGGAGTCGAGACCGAGGTCGGTGCCGTGCCCTGGGACGCCAGTGCGACAGGGCTCGGGGCCGAGGATGCACTGATCGCCGGCAGATTGGTTACCTCGGGTAGCGGTGTCGTTGCTTCGGGCACCGCCGCCGGCTGCACAGCGGCCAGACCGCTCAAGGCAGCCAAGCCGCCGAGGAATGCGGGGCTCAGAAGAAGTGGCGAGCTGACTGCCAGTGCCGTCAGTTCCGGAAGGAACGCCTGGATAGCTTCAAACAGATGCCCGATCTCGTCGGCGATCAGTAGCGGGATGTCATTCAGTATCTGCTGCAGCGCCGCGGCCGGATCAGACGGAAACTCCGCCAGGTCCCTTCCCAGCGTGTCGGTGATCTCGGTGATGCGGTTGATCCACCAACTCGCTTCCCTCGGGTTCCCGCCGTCGTTGTCGATGATTCCGCCGCTATCGTCACCGCCGTCGCCTGCGGCGTCGCCGTGCATGATCTGGGGCGCCGCATCGGTTCGCGGTGCCGCTGCCACCGCCGCCCCCGAAACCGCCTGATAGGTGGTCATCGTGGTGGCCGCCTGGACCCACATTCGCGTGTAGTCAGCCTCGTTGAGCGCGATCGGGATGGTGTTGATCCCGAAGAAATTGGTGGCCACCAGGACCGCGTGGACCGCATGGTTGGCGGCCAGCTCGGGAAGGGTCGGCATGGCCGCCAGCGCGGCGGTATAGGCCGCGGCCGCCGTCTCGTGTTGAGCGGCCATGCCCGCGCTGTTCACACTGGCCCGCATCAGCCACGCCAGATACGGCGCATGCGCGGCGGCGTACCTGGCCGCAGTGGGCCCTTCCCAGGACCCCCCTTCAACCGCACCCAACAGCGCGGACAACTCCGCGGCGACCGCGGCGTAGGTAGCGCTCAACGAACTCCACGCACCGGCCGCGGCCAGCAG
>NZ_LZIJ01000148.1 GCF_001667115.1 Mycobacterium sp. 852002-51163_SCH5372311
TCGTGGCTGAACGCGATCTGGGCGCGCCGGGCGGTCTCCATCCGCTCGAGCACATGCAACCTCACCGGGGGCGCCAGGTGATCAAGGTTCAGCTCGCCCATCCCGGCCAGCGCCGTAGTAAATGCGTCGAGCGCGGCGGTTACCTCCGCCGACACCTCAATCGAAAACATGTTCGAATCCTATGGCGAACCGGTGACACCAACCACCGCAAAACCCCGACGCTGTGGATGGATTCGCAACTGTGGACAAACTCCATTAGAAGCGTCCTTCGATACGGTTTCGGCATGAAGCAGTGGGACCAAGAAGTCGCGAAGACGCTGCGTGGCGCGGTGTACAGGCGTGACGGGTCTACGGTCGTGGAGGTGGTGCGCGCCGGGCTGACTCATGAAGCCCTTCAGCTGACTGGCGACGGCCTCTTGGATGCCGTTTCCCAAGGCGTGCCAGGAGCCGTTGAACTGGCCGCGGACTGCGCGGCGGCATTGCGGGAGCGTGACTGGGAGGGCGACGAAGAGTTAGCCGACCAACTCCTGGCGACGCTCAACCAGGGGCCCGCGCCGACGCTTGGCCCGCTCCCTGTCGATCTGGACGAGCTGTCTGATTTGCTCGAAGGGGATCCCGTTTACGGCGGCGGCCGAATTGACCTCAAGACCGGTCACTGTTTGCCCCAAGCGTCGATTGACGACGCGGACGATCTCGATGGGGATGACGACGACGACCGCTGGCTGGGGGTCTGGTGCGAAGGTTCGCGGCCCGGCTATCGGGACATGGAGCGGTTCATCGCCACGGTGGACGATCCGGCAATCGTCGATCGACTGGAGATCGCAATACGCGGACAAGGGGCCTTCCGGCGATTTAAAGACGTGCTTGCCCGATGGCCCGAGGAGTTGCAGCGCTACTTCGTGTTTTCCGAGGAGCGCAAGCGTGGTCGGGCGCGGGCCTGGCTCGCAGACAAAGGCTATCGGCCGAGCCTCAACCGCGATCGCTGAAAGGTGACAGCAGTAGGCTGCAGCAATGCGGGTAGGCGTGCTGGGAGCCAAAGGGAAAGTCGGCGCGACGATGGTGTCGGCCGTGCAGGCCGCGGACGATTTGACGCTGTCAGCGGAGGTGGACCTCGGGGATCCGCTTAGCCTGTTGAGCGACAACAATACCGAGGTCGTCATCGACTTCACTCACCCCGACGTCGTGATGGGAAATCTGGAGTTCTTGATAGACAACGGGATTCATGCAGTCGTCGGAACCACCGGTTTTACCGCCGAGCGCCTCGAACAGGTGGAATCCTGGCTGGCCGGCAAGAACACGTCGGTGCTGATCGCGCCGAACTTCGCAATCGGGGCGGTGCTATCCATGCATTTCGCCAAACAGGCCGCCCCCTACTTCAATTCGGCCGAGGTCATCGAGCTGCACCACCCGCAGAAGGCCGACGCCCCGTCCGGCACCGCCGCACGCACCGCGAAGCTGATCGCAGAAGCTCGAAAAGGCTTGCCGCCCAACCCCGATGCCACCAGCACCAGCCTGCCCGGTGCCCGCGGCGCCGACGTTGACGGCATCCCGGTGCACTCCGTGCGACTGGCCGGACTGGTCGCCCACCAAGAGGTGCTGTTCGGAACGGCAGGGGAGACGCTGACGATCCGCCACGACAGCCTGGACCGCACGTCGTTCGTGCCCGGCGTACTGCTGGCGGTGCGCCGCATCAAAGAACGGCCCGGCCTCACGGTGGGCATCGAGCCCCTGCTCAACCTGCAATGAACGACGCCGGTCGGACGCTGCGCATCCAGCTGTTCACCGCGTTCCTGTGCGTGGCGATGCTGGTGTACTTCGTTCTGCTCGGCCGCATCGCGCTCGCGCTGATCGGCTCGGGTCGCGCGGCCGCTGTCGGCCTGGGATTGGCATTGCTGGTCATGCCCGTCATCGGGCTGTGGGCGATGATTGCCACGCTGCGGGCCGGATTAGTCCACCAGAAGCTGGCCCGGCTCATCGCCGAAGACGGACTGGAACTCGACGCCAGCGCGCTGCCGCGGCGGCCGTCGGGCCGTATCCAAAGAGAGGCGGCCGACGCGCTTTTCGCCACTGTGCGCACCGAGGTGGAGGGTGATCCCGACGATTGGCGGCGCTGGTACCGGCTGGCCCGCGCGTACGACTACGCGGGAGATCGCCGCCGCGCCCGCGAGGCGATGAAGACCGCCGTCCACCTACAGGGCCGCCCGTGAGCAAGCTGTTGATCGTGCACCACACCCCGTCGCCGCATATGCAGGAGATGTTCGAGGCGGTGCTGTCGGGCGCCACCGACCCCGAGATCGCGGGTGTGGAAGTTGTTCGCCGACCGGCGCTCACGGTCTCGCCGGTCGAAATGCTCGAAGCCGACGGCTATCTGCTGGGCACCCCGGCGAATCTCGGATACCTCAGCGGTGCCCTCAAGCACGCGTTTGACCAGTCCTACTATCAGCTGCTCGACACCACCCGTGGACGTCCATTCGGCGTCTACATCCACGGCAACGAGGGCACCGAAGGAGCCGAGCGCGCCATCGACGGCATCGCCTCCGGACTGGGCTGGATCAAGGCGGCCGAGACGGTCGTGGTGATGGGCAAGCCGAATAAGGCCGATGTCGAGGCGTGCTGGGAACTAGGCGCGACAGTCGCGGCTCACCTGATGGAATAGCACTCCGACCCATCGTCAGGATGCGTCACTGCGCAAGGGTTTAGGGATCGGGCTCGGCGAGTATCCGCTCCCACCGCTTGCGTCCTCTCGGTGTGAGCCCGACGTCACGAGTGTCGGGCCATTCCTCGATTTCGGTGATCGTCTGTTCGCACCATTCGATGAGATCGCGGTAGAACTCGGCGACGAACGTCGCCAGAGGTTCGACGAGGTGAAGCCGATGTGGGAAAGGGCCACCGGTGTGCAGCAGCTCATCGATGAGCGTCTTCCCCTTGGCATGCAACTGACGAGCCTCGTGTGCGGTGGCTTCTAGCGAATCGACCAGTTCTTCCGTGGTGGCCTGGTCTGCGAGGAACATCCTGAGGAAACCCTCGGCTTCGATTACTGGCGCGGCCGGCGCGCTGCTGAACCACTCTTTAAGTGCCGCACGGCCTTTGGAGGTGATGGTGTATCGAGTGCGTTGACGGCGGCGGCCTTGCACTATCTCGGAGCTGGCGTACCCGCGCTCGACGAGCCGCTTCAGCTCCGCGTACAGGTGGGCATCAGACCGCGGCCAGAAGAAGTGCACGCCGCGCTTGATCTGAGCGACGATCTCGTACGCCGTCCACGATTTGATGCCGAGCAGGCCGAGCAGAGCGAAAGATGTGGTGGTCGGTTGCGAGGCCATTCCTTGACAATACTCAATCCTGGAGTAATTTAAGCTCCACAATGGAGTATAGAGGGGCAGCAATGAACGACACCGAGTACGTCGCACTTGTCGACACCAGCAGGGACGAACTGAGAGATCGCATCGGGCGGGCCCGGGCTCGGTTCGACCGGCTCATCCGTAGCGCCGACCCGCGGGCGCGCGTGCCCGGCCTGGACTGGACCGTTCAACAGGTCGTCGCTCACATGTTGTCCGTCACGCACCGCTATCAGGCGGTAGCAGAGGGACGAGACTTTCGCCGCGCCACCTATGCGCGCGAGTTAGACGAAATCAACCGCACTGAGCTCGACGCGCTGATGGCGCCCATCCCTGAAATCGCAGACCAACTCGACAGCCTTGCGCACGTGATGGACGAACTGTTCGACACCTGCTCGAATGACCGTGTGTACGAGCTTCATTGTGGTGCCTTTGCGGACGGCATTACTTTGCAGACGAATTGGCTGGGTGAGCTGGTTCTGCACGGAAGGGATGTCGCACGAGCGATGAAGGCGCCGTGGCAGATCGACGAACGCGACATGCTGCTCATCGTGCGGGGCCTTATGCAGGTCGGCGAGGGGCCGGGATACCTGCGCGCGGCGTTGCCCACCGAAATCTGCGTCGCCCTCAAACTTCCCGGCGCACGCCCGTACGTGATGCACATTCACGACGGCGCCGTAAAGATGCGTGAGCGCCGCCCTGCCGATCGCCCGGACGTCCTACTGCGGACGCCCGCGTCGACGCTCTGCGACATGTTGTACCACCGCATCGGACCGGTTACGGCCGCGCGAAGGGGGCTGATGATCGTAGGCGGTCGTCGGCCATGGAAGGCGCTCAAGCTGCAGTCCTATCTAGAACGCCCTTGACGCGGTATTCGCCGGGCCAGGAGTGACTGCCAAAACCTCGGCGACGGTCGCCGCGCAGTTGATGGAATGACCTACTGGTACGACGGTTGGAACGCTTCGGCAGGCTGGGCCAGGGCCAGCGCCGAACTCGTGCCGATCGGGCCGTGCCGGTCGAATAAAATCGCGCTGCCCGCGGCTACCCCGGCCGTCCCGTAGTGGCTTTGGGCGGCGAGCCCGATGTATTCGCCCTCCGGCAGACGGCTCGCGGTGACCGTGTAGTCGGCATTGATGTAGCGTAATCCGCCTGTGCCCCAATGGGTTAGTGAACTGGTGACATCGCCGACAAACGCCAGACGAGTGAACGGCGTCAACGGAAACCCCTGCACCATCGGGCGAAACAGTCGCGTCCACGCGAACTTCTGGGAGTGCGACTGCTCCCATTCGCCGGCGGCGATACCCGGACTGCCGTCCGAGGTGTTCCCGTACCCCCAAATGAGGAACGGCATGTCTGCGGGAAAACCATCGGAATTGCTTGGCAGCGGCGGCATCTCGACGGAGGCGGACCACACCTCCCCGTCGGGATGTTCGCCCCGTCGCAGAAGGAGCGCACTGGCGCGCGCGACAGTCTTTCCACTTTGTGTCAGCACCCCGTCGACGAGCTTGATGCGCCGGCCTTCCCGCTGCACGGAAGTCTGAATCTGCACCGGCTGTTGCAGTGCCGGCCGTAACAGGTCGACGGTCAGGCGAGCGGGCTGGAAGTTGGGGTCGATGCCCGATCGCTCGATTCCCCAACCCAATAGGCCACCGACGATTTGGCCACCCATTCCGACGCCCCACGGCCCCCGGGTCATCTCGCTCGGCAGGTAGGAGTCGCCGTCGACAGCGAAGAACGCCTCGGGCATGATGGCGGAATCTTCGGTCGTCACCGCTACGACGATAGGACACGATGGAGCGAGGTGTGGGCATGCCTCCGATTGCCTCTTTGACCGAGATTTCCCGACGCGGCAACCCGTTCCCCGTAACGGGTGTGTCCCGCGACGCCGACGGCATCCCGCACTACGACGAATTGCCGGCCACCCTGCTGGACATGCTCGCCGAGCAGGTGGACCACCGCCCGGACAGCGAAGCCGTGGTGGAACTCGGGACGGGCCGGCTGACCTACCGGCAGCTGTGGGACCGCGCGTCGCGGGTGGCCGGTGGGTTGCGCGCGGGCGGCCTGAAGCCGGGCGACCGGGTTGCGGTGCGCTACCCGGCGGGGCTGGATTGGGTGCTGGCGTTCTGGGGCACGGTGATGGCGGGCGGCATTGCGGTGGCCGTCAATACGCGGTCCGCTCAACCGGAGGTCGATTTCGTTCTGTCCGACGCCGGTGCTCATGTGGACCTCACTGCTGAAACTCCGCTGCCCGACGCCGAACCGTACGTGACCGAAAAGCTCAGCCGCACCGATATAGCGGCGCTGTTCTACACCTCGGGGACTACGGGGCATCCCAAGGGTGTGCCGACGACTCATGAGGCGTTCGTGACCAACACCGAGAACGCCGTGCGGTGCCTTCGGCAGCCCAGGGATATCGGTGATGCGCTGCGCACCCTCATCTCGGTGCCGCTGTTTCACGTGACCGGTTGCAACTCACAGCTTTTGGCAGCTGCCCGGCTTGGCGGGGCGGCGGTGATCATGCCCGCACTCAACCTTGACGAGCTGATCGCCACGCTGAGTGCAGAGCGCATCTCGCTCATGGTGACCGTCCCGGCGATCTACTCGTTGTTGTTGCGGCACAAGGACTTCGCAGCGGCAGATGTCTCCGGGGTCCGCTGGGTCGGCTACGGCGGCGCACCCATCGCACCTTCGCTGGTTCGGTCGGTCAAGGACGCGTTTCCGCAAGCCACGGTATTCAACGGGTACGGCATGACCGAGACCGCCTCGCTGATGACTGCGCTACCCGACGAGGACGCCGTCGAGCACGCCGACTCGGTCGGATATGCCGTGCCGTCGGTGGATCTCGGTGTGATCCCCCTCGATGACGGCTCCGGTGAACTGGTCGGCGAGTTGGTGACGCGGGGAGCCAATGTCACCGCGGGCTACTGGAACCGGCCGGAGGCCACGTCGGCCACGATCATCGACGGTTGGCTGCACACCGGCGACGTGGTCCGCGTCGACGATGCGGGCCGGGTACACATCGTCGACCGACTCAAAGACATCATCAACCGGGGCGGAGAGAACGTCTCCAGCGTTGAAGTCGAGGCGGTGCTGCTGGCCGCTCCCAACGTCGCGGACGCCTGCGTGCTGGCGGTTCCCGACGAGGTGATGGGGGAGAAGGTGGGCGCGGTGCTGTTCGGCGGCACCGACCAGATCGACGTGACGGCGGTGATCGAGCACTGCCGCGGGCAGCTGGCCGATTTCAAGGTGCCGCAGTACGTGACGGTGGTGGACAGCGCGTTGCCGCGCAACGCCGGCGGCAAGCTGCTCAAGGGCAAGCTGCGTGAGCAGGTTCAGTGGGGGCCACCCCTACGCTGACGGCCGGCTACGTCTTTAGCCCCGGAAAACGGGAACGGCCTAAGTTTGCGAAAACCGTTGTGCGGCAGGCTAATTTGTCGCTGGATGGCGGATACCGCCCTACACGCGCACCGAAAGACCTGAACGCCATCAGTACACCCTGAACGCGGAATAAGTCCCGCTCTCGACGATCGGAGTGACTGGCAGGGGCCAGCGCATACCGAAACCGCGCGTTTCGAGCCTGCGGTGGCGGCGCCGAGCCCGCATCCAGGGCCATGGCTTCAGGGTCTTCGTCGCCATGACGGCAGGTTCGATGACGACGATGGCGGACCCGGTCGCGCTTGGGGTAGAAACCGCAGGTCTCGCGTGTCGATGGTGTACACGATGCACATGAAAATGTCAGGCTCGATACGACAGCGTTAACACTGCCGGCATGCGCATTACGAATCCGTGAACGAATTCTCACATGAGCACCTTCGATTGGGGGTACGGATGACCTGTCTTCCCGAAAACCACACGTCACACCGAGAGGAGCACTAGATGTCGTTTCTGACTGCACAGCCTGAGGAGTTGGCCGCCGCGGCCGGCAAGCTCGGCCTGATCGGCTCGGCCTTCGCCGCCCAGAACGCGGCCGCGGCAGCTCCGACCACGGGCGTCATTCCCGCCGCCGCGGATGAGGTGTCCATGCTGCAGGCTTCGCTATTCGCCGCGTACGGGACGCTCTACCAACAGGTCAGCGGTGAGGCTACGGCGATGTACGACGGCTTCGTCAACACGCTGCAGACCAGCGCCGGCACATACGAGGCCACCGAGGCGGCGAACACCTCGGCGGCAGCGTCGCCGCTGTCATCTGTGGGTGCGGCGGCGCTGCCCGCTGCCGCAGCAGATCCGCCCGGATCTGGTATCGCCGACATCCTGGACATTGGCGTCGGCAACTGGAGCTCGGCCGCGTCGAACTTCCTCGGACTGGCAAACGGGGGTCTGCTGGTGCCCGCCGAGCAGGGCAGCGGTGCCGCCGGAGCTGCATTGCTGGGTTTCGACGGCGCGAGCCTGGAATCGGCGGCGACAGCCGGACTCGGCGAGGTGCCGGCCGCCGGTTTGGGTTCGACATTCGCCGGTATGGGGGTGGCGTCTTCCGTCGGGGCCTTGTCGGCGCCGGCGAGTTGGGCGGGATCGACCACATTGGTTTCCGGTACCGCGGTGTCCAGCCCCGGAGTATCAGTGGGCACGGGCTGGACGGCCGCTGCGCCGCAAGCCGCCTCGGCGACTCTGCTTCCGGGGATGCCGGGGTTCGTCTCGACCGGCCGCAATAGTGCCGGTTTCGGTGCGCCGCGTTACGGCGTTAAACCCATCGTCATGCCGAAACCGGCGAACGCCTGAGCAGAGCCGCAACCCCGCAATCGACCAGCAATGAACTTCAACTCAAAGAAACGAGACAGCAATGGATTTCGGAGCATTACCCCCTGAGATCAACTCCGCGCGCATGTACGCCGGCGCGGGTGCCGCACCGATGATGGCTGCCGCGGCGGCCTGGAACAACCTGGCCCTCGAACTCAGTACGACAGCAACGTCTTTCGAGTCGGTTATCACTCAGTTGACCGCCGAGCAATGGATGGGTCCCGCTTCGTTGTCGATGGTCGCCGCCGCACAGCCGTTCGTGGCCTGGTTCAACTACACCGCGGAAGCCACGGCGCTGGCGGGCTCGCAGGCCACCGCGTCGGCGGCCGCCTTCGAGACGGCCTTCGCGATGACGGTGCCGCCCGCCGAGGTGACTGCGAACAGGCTGCTGCTGGCACAGCTGGTGGCCACCAACGTGCTCGGGCAGAACACGGCGGCGATCGCGGCCACCGAGGCCCTGTACGGCGAGATGTGGGCGCAGGACGCGTTGGCCATGTACGGCTATGCGGCGGCCTCGGCTGTCGCCGGAAAGCTGATCCCGTTGACGACGCCGGCGCAACCGACCAACCCGGCCGGCATCGGTGGCCAAGCCGCCGCGGTCAGCCAGGCCGCGGCATCCAGTTCCGTTCAGCAAGTGGGACTGAACAACCTTGTCGGCAACGTGCCCGACAGTGTCAGGAGCCTCGCCTCGCCGGTCACCGCGGCTGCCGCCGCCGCGCCGGATGCCAGCGGGCTCGTATCGGACACCATCAACGGCGCTGTCAACACGGGGGCCTGGTTCACCACCGCCGGCATCACCAGCGCGATATTCCTCAACCACACCCTCAACACGATGTCGGCTGGCGGCGCTGCCGCCGAGGCCATTCCAGGCGCCGCAGCGGCTGCGTTGGCCAATACCGTGATGCCGGCCGGACTCGGCGGGGCCCCGCTGATGGCAGCTTTGGGCACGGCGCCCTCGGTTGGTGGCCTTTCGGTGCCGGCGGCCTGGTCCACCGCCGCCCCGGCCACCGCGTCGACGACGGCCGGTGCCAGCGCGTTGGAGGGTAGTGGTTGGGCCGTGCCCGCGGAGGACGCAGCGATTGCCGGAGTGCCCGGCGCGCCCGGAATGGCGATAGCGTCCAAGGGCGCCGGTGCATACGCTGGGCCGCGGTACGGGGTCAAGCCCGTCGTCATGCCCAAGCTGGTTGTCGTGTGATCTCCGAGGTGTGCCTATGACGCTGCTGATCGCCAACCGTGGGGAGATTGCGCTCCGAATCATCCGTACCGCAACGGAACTGGGCATCCAGACGGTCGCAGTTTACGCCGAGGACGACGCCGATAGTCCCCACGTGCACGCGGCTGACGAAGCGATCGGCGTACCCGGCTATCTCGACCAGGCCGCGATTTTGGCGGCGGCCAAGGAGTCCGGTGCCGAGCTGATCCATCCGGGTTACGGGTTCCTCAGCGAAAACGCTGGATTCGTCCGGGCCTGCGCGGCCGCAGGCCTGGGTTTCGTGGGCCCAGATGCGGAGGCGCTGGAAACAGTGGGCAACAAATCCGCGGCCCGAGCCGCCGCGATTGCCGCCGGGCTGCCGGTGCTGGCCGCCACCGAAGGGCCCAGCAGCGTCGAGGATGTCCGCGATTTCTACATCGCTCAAGCCGCCGAGGGCGGAGCGATCATGATCAAGGCGCTCGCGGGCGGCGGCGGCCGGGGCATGCGCAAGGTGGACAGCATCGACCAAATCGACAACGCATTCCGGCAGTGTGCCGCGGAGGCACAGCTCGGCTTCGGTGATCCGGCGGTGTTCGCCGAAGCCCACCTCGGCGCGGCGCGTCACATCGAAGTGCAGATCGTGGCCGCGAGGGCCGGTTCTCAAACGCATGCGCTCGCTCTCGGCGACCGTGACTGCAGCATCCAGCGCCGTTATCAGAAGCTCGTGGAAATTGCTCCTGCGCAAGGGCTGTCGGATACGCTTCGTCGCGACCTGCACCAGGCCGCGGCCCGCCTGTGCGCCAGTGTGGGGCTGCACGGGCTGGCTACGGTCGAATTCCTGGTTGCCGGGGACAAGTTTGTCTTTCTCGAGGTGAACCCGCGAATTCAGGTGGAGCACACCGTCACCGAGGAGGTCACCGGCATCGACCTGGTGGCCGTCCAGCTGGCCATCGCTGGTGGTGCGTCCTACTACCAGCTGCGGCTACCGGCAGGGATCGCTTCGGACGGAAGCGAAGTCATCGGCGAGCCGGCAGCCCGGCGTGGTATCGCCATTCAGGCCCGGGTCAACATGGAGACCTTCGGCGCCGACGGATCCGTCGTCCCGGTATCCGGCACGCTGACGGTGTTCACCCCGCCGAGCGGTCCGGGGGTACGCGTCGACACCTTCGGGCGTCCCGGGCTGACCCCCAGCCCGCGCTATGACTCGTTGCTGGCCAAGGTGATCGCCCACACCCAGGGTACGAATTTTCCGGCGGCGCTGCGCAAGGTGCGTACCGCGCTGGCCGAGTTCACCATCGAAGGCGTCGGCACAAATATCGTGTTCCTGCGAGAGTTGCTGTCGGACAGCCAGGTTGAGTCCGGTGAGGTGACCACGAGCTTCCTCGACGAGAAGCTCCCGCAGCTGGCGACCGCGGCGCTGTCTCGTCAGCACGAGGTGCGGGTGACCGCCGTCGAGCTCTATCCCGGTGAGGAGGCGCTACGGGCGCAGCTGGCCGGGACCGTGGTCGAGATGCCGGCCGAAGGCGAGGAGTTCGGTGCCGGCGCGCAATTGGTTGTGCTGGAAGCTATGAAGATGCAGCACGTGCTCGCGGCGCCGGATGCGCTGCGTACGGTCCGGAACCTCGTGGCGCCCGGACAGGTCGTGGGAATCGGCGACCCGCTGGTGGTCTTCATCCGCACAACCGAGACCGCAGAAGGCGAATCACAATCCGCCGCACTCGATCTGGACCGTGCGCGCAGCGATCTCGACGAGGTCCGGCAACGCCACCTGCTCACCGTGGACGAGGGCCGGCCGGCCGCCGTTGCCAAGCGGCACAAGCAGAATCGCCGCACCGCGCGAGAGAACATCGCCGACCTGGTCGATGCAGGCAGCTTCGTGGAGTACGGCGCCCTGGCCATCGCTGCGCAGCGCAGTCGCCGGTCAGAGGAGGATCTGATCGCCAACACCCCGGCCGACGGTCTGATCGCCGGCCTGGCGACCATCGGCGCAGACCGCTTCGGGCGCTCGGCGGCCGAGGCGGTGGTCGTGTCGTACGACTACACCGTGCTGGCCGGGACTCAGGGCATGCGCAACCACGCCAAGACCGACCGCGTTTTCGATCTGGCCGCCCGCAAACAGCTGCCGGTGGTGCTGTTCGCCGAAGGTGGCGGTGGACGCCCCGGTGATACGGACGTCGGCGGCATGGCCGGACTGGACGTGCCGACCTTCCGGATGCTCGCCGGCCTCAGTGGTCAAGTGCCGCTGATCTCGATCGTGTCCGGCCGCTGTTTCGCCGGTAATGCGGCGTTGGCCGGGGTTTGCGACGTGATCATCGCGACCCCGGACGCCAACATCGGGATGGGCGGCCCGGCGATGATCGAGGGCGGAGGGCTAGGGGTTTACCCGCCGGAGGCGATCGGGCCGATCGAGGTTCAGCGGCACAACGGCGTGGTGAGCCTGGTGGCCCGCGATGAGGCACACGCCGTTTCGCTGGCCAAGCAGTATCTGTCGTACTTCCAGGGCAGCGTGCAGGATTGGACGGCACCGGATCCGCGGCTGGCCCGACATGTGGTGCCGGAGAACCGGTTACGAGCCTACGACGTGCGCCGCGCGATCGAGTCCATTGTCGACGTCGGCTCTGTCCTGGAGCTGCGCGCGGACTACGGAGTAGGCATCGTCACCGCGCTGGTGCGCGTCGAAGGAGTGCCATATGGCTTGATAGCCAACAGCAGTCACCACCTCGGCGGCGCAATCGATGCCGAAGCGGCGGACAAGACCGGCGACTTCCTGACGCTGTGCGAGTCGTTCCGATTGCCGGTGATCTCGCTGTGCGACACCCCGGGCTTCATGGTCGGGCCGGACGCCGAGAAGGAAGCCGCAGTCCGCCGATTCGGCCGCATGTTCGTCGTGGGCGCGCGACTGACCGTGCCGCTGGGGATGATCATCCTGCGCAAGGGCTATGGGCTTGGTGCTATGGCCATGGCGGGCGGATCCTTCCGCGCGCCGCAGTTCACCGTCGCATGGCCGACGGGTGAGATCGGCGGTATGGGCCTGGAAGGCGCAGTGCGGCTCGGGTTCAGCAAGGAACTAGCCGCCGAGACGGACCCAGCTGAGCGGCAGAATCTGTTCGAGCGTTTGGTGGCGGCGGCCTACCAGCACGGCAAAGCCCTGCGGTCGGCCACCACCTTCGAACTCGACGATGTCATCGACCCGGCAGACTCCCGGGCCTGGATCACCAGGCTCCCGGGAGTATGCCGGTCAGGTGCCGATACTGATTAGGCGTGGCCGCCGCCGCAGCCGACACCCGGCAGACATCCGCTGCCACCGGGGACGCCGCCCGGGCCGGCGTTCTGGCCGCCAGAGCCGCAGCCGACCCCTGGGACGCAACCCTGGCCGCCGGGACCGCCGCCCGGACCGCCGTTCTGGCCGCCGGAACCGCAGGCGCCGTTGGCGTCGCAGCCGCCGCCGCCGGGGTCGTCCTTAAACACGACATGCGTCGGCGCAGGCGACGTCATCGCAGGTCCGGCCGCAAAAACTTCAGCGGAAGCTGTGGGCGCCGCCGCGATCGCTGCAGCGACAGCCCCTGCTACCACCAGTGGTTTCATGAGGTTTAATTTCGCTAACATTCTTGTCGCATACCACGCGCACGCCGGTATAAAACATTTCGCCTGCGACCGAATGCAGACCCCGCACCGCCGCAACAGAACGTGCCCCTCAACCGAAGGCATACCGAAAAATGACCTCACTGGATCTGACCGGCCGCACCGCAATAATCACCGGTGCCTCACGCGGAATCGGGTTGGCGATCTCCCAACAGCTCGCGGCAGCCGGTGCCAACGTCGTGCTCACCGCCCGCAAGCAAGAGGCGGCCGACGCTGCGGCGGCGCAGGTGGGTCAGGGTGCGCTGGGCGTGGGTGCCCATGCGGTCGACGAGGATGCGGCGCGACGCTGTGTCGACCTCGCACTCGAGCACTTCGGTGGCATCGACATCCTGGTCAACAACGCCGGAACCAACCCGGCGTACGGTCCGCTGATCGAGCAGGACCACGCGCGCTTCAGCAAGATATTCGACGTCAACCTGTGGGCGCCGCTGCTGTGGACCTCGCTCGTGGTCAAGGCCTGGATGGGGGAGAACGGCGGGGCTGTGGTCAACACCGCCTCGATCGGCGGCATGCACCAATCGCCGGCGATGGGCATGTACAACGCCACCAAGGCCGCGCTGATCCATGTCACCAAGCAGCTAGCGCTGGAACTCTCACCGCGGATCAGGGTCAATGCGATCTGTCCGGGTGTCGTTCGCACCCGTCTCGCCGAGGCGCTGTGGAAGGACCACGAGGATCCCCTGGCGGCGTCCATCGCGCTCGGACGCATCGGTGAGCCGGTGGATGTGGCGCAAGCGGTCGCGTTCCTGGTTTCGGATGCGGCCAGCTGGATCACCGGGGAGACGATGGTCATCGACGGGGGCCTGCTGCTGGGCCCCGCGCAGGGTTTCCAGATGCAGGCGGGGGGCGCGCAATGAGTGGATCGGACGCCCCAGACCACGTTGCGGCCGACCTGAACGAGCGCGTGCGGTCGCTTCTCAAGGAACACGACCCGTCGACCACCGATGCGCGGGACTTTCTCGGCGCGCGTTTCGATGCCGGCCTGGCGTGGGTGTACTTTCCGCGGGGTAACGGCGGCCTGGGCCTGCCGCATACCTATCAGGAGCAGGTCGAAGCGGAGCTGGCCGCCGCCGGCTCGCCGCCCGCCGGCGGCGGCCGGAACCTCATCGGGCTCGGGATGGCGGCGCCCACGATCGCGGCATTCGGTACCGACGAGCAGAAGCGAAAGTTCTTGCGCCCGTTGTTTACTGGTGAACACGTATATTGCCAGCTGTTCAGCGAGCCGGGCGCCGGATCCGACCTGGCCGCCGCCGCAACTCGCGCCGTGCGCGACGGCGACGACTGGATTGTCAACGGGCAGAAGGTTTGGACCTCGATGGCGCAGCACGCGCAAATGGCGATCCTGGTTGCGCGCACCGACCCGAACGTACCCAAACACGCTGGCCTGACGTACTTCTTGGTCGACATGACACAGCCCGGGATCGACATCCGTCCGCTGCGCCAGATCACCGGCGAGGCGGAGTTCAACGAAGTCTTTCTCACTGACATCCGGGTGCCCGACGCGAATCGTCTCGGCCCGGAGGGCGGCGGCTGGCGGGTGGCTACCACCACGCTGAACAACGAGCGCGTCGCAATCGGTGCTCGCTCCGGCATACCGCGCGAAGGCGCCCACATCGGCAAAGTTGCCGCGGCGTGGCGCAACGAGCCGGCGCTGCGCAACCCGGCGATGCACGACGAGCTGATGCGGCTGTGGGTCGAAGCCGAGGTGCTCCGGCTCAGCAGCGAGCAGCTGCGCCAGCGCGCCGCCGCCGGTCAGCCCGGACCCGAGGGCGCCGGCATGAAGGTCGCGTTTGCCCGTCTGGCGCAAGCAATCTCGGGTTTCGAGATCGAACTGCACGCCGACTCCGGGCTGCGCTACGACGACTGGAGCATGCGCAGGCCAGAAGTCGTCGACCTGATCGGTCGCGGGCCCGGCTACCGCTACCTGCGGGCACGCGGCAACTCGATCGAGGGCGGCACCTCGGAGATCCTGCGAAACACCATCTCCGAACGCATCCTGGGACTGCCCGGCGAACATCGCGTCGACAAGACCGTCGCGTTCAAGGACCTGGAGAGGTGAGTTCGTTGAGCAATCTGCTGTATTCGGACACCGAAGAGGCGTTGCGCGACAGCGTCCGTCACCTGTTCGCCGACCGGTGTCCACCGGAGGCGGTGGCGCGGGCCTATGACGTAGAAGCGTCGCCGCCACCAGACTTTTCCGGCGTGTGGCGGACGCTGGCCGCCGAGTTGGGCGTGGCGGGGCTGCTGGTGCCCGAGTCGCTTGGCGGGGCCGGGGCGAGCGCCCGCGAAGCCGCAGTCGTGATGGAGGAGATCGGCCGGGCCGTCGCGCCGGTGCCGTTCCTGTCCAGCGCGGTGCTCGCGACGCTCGCGCTGCTGGGTGCCGGCGACACCGAAACCGTTCCGGGCCTGGCTCAGGGCACGACGACCGCTGCGCTGGTGGTGCCGCTTTCCAGCGCGCCGGGCGATCCGATCACAGGAGTCAGCGCCAATGCGGACGGCCTGAGCGGAGTGGTCGGCAACGTCGCGGGTGCGAGCGAAGCCGACGTGTTGGTGGTGCCGGTCGCAGGCGCTGGAGGACTCGAGCTACATGCCGTCGACCGCGAAGCGGCCGGCCTTGAAGTGTCGCCGGTGCTGGCGCTGGACATGACGAGACCCCTTGCGGATGTGCATTTTTCGGGCGTCACGTCGTCGCGGGTAGGAAGCGTCCCGGCTGCCGAAACGGAGGCGGCGTTGGCTGAAGCGCTGCAGACCGGTGCGGCTCTGCTGGCGTCCGAGCAGCTCGGGGTGGCGCAGTGGTGTTTCGACACCACGCTGGCCTACGCGAAGGAGCGCAAGCAGTTCGGTCGAACGATCGGCTCGTACCAGGCGGTCAAACACCGGCTGGCCGACCTATGGATAGAGCTCAATTCGGCGACCGCGGCGGCGCGCTACGCCGCCGACACCTCCGCCCGTGGCGATGCGGATGCGGCCGTCGCGGCGGCCCTCGCGCAGGCCTACTGCAGTGAGGTCGCGGTGCGTGCCGCCGAGGAGTGCATACAGCTGCACGGCGGCATCGGAATGACCTGGGAGTATCCGGCCCACCTGTATATCAAGCGGGCCAAGAGCGACCAGCTGGCGTTCGGCACCGCCTACCGGCAACGCAGCCGGCTAGCCGAATTGGTCGACTTGGCATAGGGCGAGCTGCGCTGAAGGCGATTGACTTTGCGCACAGGTAGAAGTTTTGCGAGGAGGCCATGCCCTCACCGCAGAATCAACGCGCGAACTAGCCGAGCGCTCCACGGAAGGTTTCGACCATCGCGGCCCAATGCCGCTCGGCTGCCGCTTCGTCATAGGGCGGGTTGTCCGGCACAGCGAACCCGTGGGCGGCCTGGTACCACTCGATGGTGTGCTGCACACCGGCCGCCGTCAGCGCCTTGTCGAGCTGCTCGGCGTGGTCGGCGGTGAACGATGCGTCGTTCTCGGCGCCGCCGATGTAGACCGTGGCGCCAATCTGGTCGGCCAGTAGGTGCGGGCTGTCGGCGGAGTCGGTAACCAGTCCGCCACCGTGGAAGGACGCCGCAGCTGCGACACGATCCGGCTGACGCCCCGCCACCACCACCGACATACGCCCACCCATGCAATATCCGCACACACCGAACCGCGCTCCTGACGCCTCCGGTCGGGCGGACAGGTAGTCGAAAAACGCGGCGGCGTCGCTGGCCATCATGTCCTGGGTGATGCTGCCGATCATCGACATCAGCCGCTTGCGTTCGGCTGGGTCACCGAACGCGGTGGACATGTCGATCGGAGCCCAGTCGCCGTGGCGGTAGTACACGTCCGGTAGCAGCACGGCGTACCCGAACCCGGCCAGCTTGGCCGCCATCTGGTCGAATGTCTCGCGCGTCCCGCCGGCGTCGGGATACATGACCACGCCGGGCCACGGACCGGAACCCTCGGGGGTGAACAGCTGGACGGGGCAGCTGCCGTCCGGGGTGGTGATGCTGTCGGTGATTTTCGGCATGGATCCGTTCTACTCCCCGCGCCGCGACGTGAATTTATCGGTGGCGCCGACCCGCCGCCGAATTAAACGGCGTCGACCCGCCGCGCCCGGCTTCGCCGCGATTGCGATCGCCGCTAAGCTGGCCGCGTGCCGATCGCGACGCCGTACGAGGATCTGCTGCGCCTGGTGCTCGAGCGGGGCACGGCCAAAGCCGACCGCACCGGAACCGGCACCCGCAGCCTGTTCGGACAGCAGCTGCGTTATGACCTGTCGGCCGGCTTCCCGCTGCTCACCACCAAAAAGGTGCACTTCAAGTCGGTGGTCTACGAGTTGCTGTGGTTCTTGCGTGGCGACTCCAACGTCAACTGGCTGCACGAGCACGGAGTCACCATCTGGGACGAGTGGGCAAGCAGCACAGGCGATCTCGGGCCAATTTACGGTGTGCAGTGGCGATCCTGGCCGACGCCGTCCGGTGATCACATCGACCAGGTCAGCGCTGCGCTG
>NZ_LZIJ01000149.1 GCF_001667115.1 Mycobacterium sp. 852002-51163_SCH5372311
CACCTCATGGGCTACACCTTCAAGGACTACGACAAGGCAAGCCGCTGGACGTGGAAATTCTTGCGGGACAGCACCGCTGAGCAAGTCCGCGCAATTGCCAACTACGCGCTGGAGGCCGACAACCGTCTGACAACCGGGACGATCTTGCAGCGGCTGTTTGACCCAACGCAGATAGCAAACGAGTGGTCGCACCCGGTGTATGGCCTGTACAACGGTGACACCATGGTTCCACCGGCCTATCTCGGCAAGCAGTTTGCGGCGGCACACCAGCACTACCTCGTTTCCGGTAGCGCCACCATTGATTCCGGAGACCTCGAAACTGCCGTTCGCCATGTGACCGAGCACGGTTTCGGCACTGAATCAAACTCACGGCTGTTGGCGCTGATGAACCCGGCACAGGCGGAAGTGGTGTCAACCTTCAAAGCTGGCGAAGAAAACGCCAGCGGCATTATTGCCAAACACGACTACATTCCGTCCGCTGGCGCTCCGGCCTACTTGCAACCGGAAAATATCGTGGGTCAGGTTGCGCCGGAGTCCTACAACGGTCTTAAGGTGCAGGGTAGCTACGGCGAAACCTGGATTATCCAAAGCGATTTCATTCCGGAAGACTACTTGGCGGTTGTTGCCACCTATGGAGCTAACAGCCCTGACAACGCCATCGGGTTCAGACAGCACCCTCAGCGTCAGTACCAGGGTCTAAGAAATATCCCGGGTATCGGCCCATTTCCATTGCAGGATAGCTTTTTCCAGCGCAGCTTCGGTGTTGGCGTGCGCCGTCGCGGCCAGGCCTGCCTCACGCAGATCAAGGCCAGCGGTTCCTATGACGTGCCGGTGATCCCGAAGTGACGCCTCTAGATTGGCTGCAGACCAATCTGACTGCAGTGGTGGTCGCGGTAGCTCAGGCCGGTGCCACCCTGGCCGGCTCAACTGCTGAAACCAATGTGTCTCAGTCCCATTACTACTCTTGGAGCCGGTTCACAAGATGAGTAGAAGCGGAGCCGACGCGTCCGGTCTCGGTGACCAGCTTGCGCGCAACCTCGCGTATCTGGAAAACGGCGATACCGGCGCTAGCGAGTTCAGTTGGGCCGATGGCCT
>NZ_LZIJ01000150.1 GCF_001667115.1 Mycobacterium sp. 852002-51163_SCH5372311
TGTATGACCTCGGCTGATGCTTGACATTTCAGCTTCGGGTGATGCCTGACAGTGTTTCGGCTGATGCTTGACAGCTGTTTCGGTTGATCCTTGACACTCCCTAGATGAGGGAGTTAACCGTGGCCGAGCAGAGATATCAGGCCGTGATGGCCGTAATTGCCGATGGTTTGGCGGTGTTACAGGCCGCCGAAAAGGCAGGTGTGTCGCGCCAGACGCTGCATACCTGGTTGGCCCGCTACGAGGCCGAGGGCCTCGACGGGCTGGCGGATCGGTCGCATCGGCCGGTGTCGTGTCCGCACCAGATGCCAGCCGAGGTCGAGGCGGCGCTGGTGGAGTTGCGCCGCTCCCGACCGTACTGGGGGCCGCGGCGGTTAGTGTTCGAGCTGGCCAAACGCGGCATCACGCCAGTGCCGTCAGAATCAGCGGCCTATCGGGCGTTGATTCGGGCCGGCATGATCGACCCGGCGTTGCGGGATCGGCGCTCACGCAAGTGGAAACGCTGGGAACGCGGGCTGCCGATGGAGCTGTGGCAGATGGATACCGTGGGCGGATTCGCGCTGGCGGACGGCACCAGCGCCAAGGCCTTGACCGGGCTCGACGATCACTCCCGGATGTGTGTGTCGGGGCGGTTGATGGCGCGGGAGCGCACCCGTGCGGTCTGTGACGGGTTGCGCGCGGCCATCGCCAAGTACGGGGCGCCCGATCAGCTGCTGACGGACAACGCCAGGGTGTTCACCGGCCGCTACAACAACCCGCCGGTGGAGGTGCTCTTTGATGCGATCTGCCGCGACAACGGGATTGAGCACCTACTCACGCAGCCGCGCAGTCCCACCACTACCGGCAAAATCGAGCGGTTCCACCGCACGATGCGGGCCGAATTCCTCAGTGATCAGCAGCCTTTCACCAACATCAAGGTGGCCCAGCAGGCCTTCGATGAGTGGATCGACTACTACAACAACACCCGTCCACATCAATCGCTGGACATGGCCACCCCCGCTGAGCGTTTCACCGCCGGTACCCCCGTGAGCACGCCAGCGGCGGCGACGACGGCACGCCAGGACCGCAGCGGTCAGGACTGGGTCAGCCGCCGGGTGTGCTCCAACGGCATCGTGTGCGTGTCATGGCAACAAGTCAGCGTCGGACGCCACCACGCCGGCGCCCGCTGCGACGTCCACATCGACGGCGACCTACTGCGCTTCTGGATCGGCAACGACCTGGTCAAAACCGCCGCACGCACCACTAGCGGAGAGGTACGAAACAAACGGGCCCTGCGCACCAGCACGCAGACCTAGCTATAACAACGAGTGTCAAGAAACAACCGAAACAGAAACGTCAAGAATCAACCGACTCTGAACAG
>NZ_LZIJ01000151.1 GCF_001667115.1 Mycobacterium sp. 852002-51163_SCH5372311
ACGACGCCGAACCGAGCATCACGGTGACGGGCTGACGTATCGTGAACCGCTCTACCCGCTGCCCGTTCACGAACGTGCCGTTCTTGCTGTGGTTGACCATGACCCACCCGTCGGGCGTGGGCAACAGCACCGCGTGGTCCCGCGACACCCTGGGATTCTCCATCCGGAAATCGGCTTCGTTTGCGCGACCGATGGTCCAGGCGCGGCCGGGGGTGGCCTTCCAGGTGCGTCCGCAGGCGTGCAGCTGCATATGGGACGGGGTGTTGGTGACGATGTCGGTCTTCTCGTCCATGGGTGGCCTCCGGGTGAATCGACCTGGCTTCTTCAGTCCGCGACTCAGGAGTGCGAAGCCCACCACTTGTATAGCTGATCCAGGCCGGGTCCTTGGAGTTTTCCGCCGACCAGCCCGAACACCATGGTCTGCTGGTTGCTCCACATCACCTGGGGCTCGGTGGCTTTGTATATGCCGCAAGCAATCTGGCCCAGGATGACGGTCGGGTCCTGGTTGTGCCACCAGGTGCCCGGTGACGCCTTGTTACCCGGGCAACTTTGGATTGTGAACGTCTTGGTGAAGTTGCTGAAAGCGTCCTGCACCGATTGCAGACTCGGGAAAAGCCCGTAGGCGGCGACCGTCGGGCCATTGGCATCGGTATTGCCCCCGCACTTCACCGATACCAGCGCTCCGGGCATCGGTCGGGTATCGGGTGTGCACGTGCCGGTGGGATAGCCGGACGGCAGTGTCCTGAGCAGTCGTTGGAGATCCGCGGACGTGCTGGTCGTCGTCCTGGTGGTGGTAGGGATTGTCGTCGTCGTGGTCACGGATGTGGTCGTGACCGGCTGCGCGTCATTGTGCTCGTCCGGATGCCGCAGGGCCATCCCGATCACGATGACGGCGATCACCACGACGGCCACTAAAGCGGCAACCCCGGCGACGATCGGCCACGGGTTACGGCGGCGCCTCGACGGAGGCGAATTCCACGGCGCAGGCCCGAGAAACTGTTGCGGGACACTGGCCGGCGACGGTTGCGGTGGGCCCGCCCAGTTGCCGCCCGACTGAAACTGCGGGACGGGCTGGCCGTTATTGACAGCAGGGCGAACAGTCGGGTAAGGCGGCGGAGTCGGTCCGGCGCCGG
>NZ_LZIJ01000152.1 GCF_001667115.1 Mycobacterium sp. 852002-51163_SCH5372311
GAGCGCGGATCCCGTCGAACTGCGTGCTGCGCTGGCCGCTCGGCTACCGGCCTACATGATCCCCGCGGCGGTGGTGGCGGTCGACACGTTGCCGTTGACACCCAACGGCAAACTCGACAAACCCGCCCTACCGGCACCCGAATACAGTGCCCTTGAGCGATACCGCGCGCCGGCCACCCCTACCGAGGAGCTTCTCGCCGGCATCTACGCCGAAGTCCTCGGCCTAGAACGGGTCGGAGTTGACGACTCGTTCTTCGAGCTCGGTGGCGACAGCATTTCGGCGATGCGCCTCATCGCGGCAATCAACACCACTTTTGATACCGACCTTTCGGTGCGCACCTTGTTCGAAGCTCCATCGGTGGCCGAGCTGGCGCCGGGCATCGGTGTGGGTTCCGGGCGGCTGCCGCGGTTGACGGCGGTGGAGCGGCCGGCGACGGTGCCGTTGTCGTTTGCTCAGCAGCGGTTGTGGTTTATCGACCAGTTGCAGGGGCCTTCACCGGTGTACAACATTCCGGCGGCGTTGCGGCTAAGTGGTCGCCTTGATGTTGAGGCGTTGGGCGCGGCGCTGGCCGATGTCGTAGGCCGGCACGAGAGTCTGCGCACACTGTTTGTGGCGCCCGACGGCATACCCCAGCAGGTAGTTCTGCCTGTTGAGCGGGCCGATGCCAAGTGTCAGGTGGTTGATGCCAGTGGCTGGTCGGCGAGCCAGCTGAGTGAGGCGGTTGCCGCGGCAGCGCGCCACACGTTTGATCTGGCCACCGAAATCCCATTGCGAGCAACACTTTTCCGTCTCGGTGATGAGGAACATGTGTTGGTGGCGGTGGTGCACCATATCGCTGCAGACGGCTGGTCGATCACGCCGCTGGGGGCTGATCTGGGGGTGGCCTATGCCAGCCGGTGCGCGGGCCACGCTCCGGGCTGGGCGCCGCTGGCGGTGCAGTATGTCGATTACACGCTGTGGCAGCGCGACAGCTTTGGTGAACTAGACGACAGCGACAGCCCGATTGCTGCGCAGCTGGCCTACTGGGAGCAGGCGCTGGGCGGGATGCCGGAGCGGTTGCAGTTGCCCACCGATCGCCCTTACCCGTTGGTGGCTGATCAGCATGGGGCCAGTGTGGTCGTGCAGTGGCCGGCCGGGTTGCAGCAGCGGGTACGCGAGGTGGCTCGGGAGCATAACGCGACCAGTTTCATGGTGATCCAGGCCGCCTTGGCGGTGCTGTTATCGAAGCTGAGTGCCAGCGCCGATGTGGCGGTGGGATTCCCGATCGCCGGGCGCGGTGACCCTGCCCTAGATGAGTTGGTCGGGTTTTTTGTCAACACCTTGGTGTTGAGGGTGGATCTGGCCGATGACCCGAGCGTGGCCGAGTTGTTGGCGCAGGTGCGGGACCGCAGCCTGGCCGCCTACGAGCACCAGGATGTGCCCTTCGAAGTGCTGGTGGAGCGGCTCAACCCGACCCGAAGCCTGTCCCATCACCCCCTGGTGCAGGTGGTGCTGGCCTGGCAGAACTTCGCCGGACAAGACAATGATCTCGCCGCCGACTTGGCCATGGGTGATCTGCAGGTCGAGTCGCTGCCGGTAGACACCCATTCCGCCCGCATGGACCTGACCTTCTCCATGGCCGAACGCTGGACCGGGGCCGGTGAGCCCGCCGGCATCGGCGGGGTGGTCGAATTCCGCACCGACGTGTTCGACGCGGCCAGCATCGAGGCGCTCGTCGAGCGGTTGAAGCGCGTGTTGGTGGCAATGACCGGCGACTCGACTCGGCCGGTGTCGTCGATTGATCTGCTCGATGAGTCTGAGCATGCCCGGTTGCAGGAGTGGGGCAATCGCGCGGTCTTGACGGAGCCACGCAGCGCGCCGGTGTCGGTGCCGGTGTTGTTTGCCGCGCAGGTGGCGCGTGCCCCGGAGGCGGTGGCGCTGGTATCGCAGGGCCGGGCGGTGACGTATCGACAGCTAGATGAGGCGGCTAACCGGTTGGCGCACCTACTGGTGAGCCATGGTGCGGGCCCCGGGCAATGTGTGGCGATGCTTTTTCCCCGCTCCGTCGAGGCAATCGTGGCGATGTTGGCGGTGCTCAAGACCGGTGCGGCATATCTACCTATGGACCCAGCGATACCGACTGCCCGGATGGAGTTCACGCTCGCCGATGCGGCACCGGCCGCCGCGGTCACCACCACTGGGCTGGCTGAGCGGTTGGACGGGTTTGACCTGGTAGTCATCGATGTCGATGATCCGTGCGTTGCGGCTCAGCCCAGCACGACGCTGCCGGCGCCGGCCCCGGCCCCCGACGACATCGCTTACCTGATCTACACCTCAGGCACCACCGGCGTGCCCAAAGGCGTGGCGGTCACCCACCACAACGTCACCCAGTTGCTGGAGTCGTTGGACGCCGGGCTGCCTTCGCCGGGGGTGTGGACGCATGGTCACTCGTTGGCGTTCGACGTCTCGGTATGGGAGATCTGGGGAGCATTGTTGCGTGGTGGGCGCTTGGTGGTGGTGCCCGAAGAGGTCGCGGGCGCGCCGGACGAATTCCACGACCTGCTGGTTGCGGAACGGGTCAGCCTACTCACCGAGACCCCGTCGGCGGTGTCGGTACTTTCACCCGAAGGTCTGGGGTCGACGGCGTTAGTGATCGCTGCTGAGGTATGCCCCCCTGAGGTGGTGGATCGGTGGGCGCCGGGGCGGGTGATGGTCAATGCCTATGGCCCCACCGAGACGACGATGTGTGTTGCGATCAGCGCGCCATTGAGGCCGGGTTCGGGGGCGCCCCCGATCGGTGCGCCGGTGGCAGGGGCGGCGTTGTTTGTGCTCGATGAGTGGTTGCATCCGGTGCCGGCTGGGGTGGTCGGTGAGTTATATGTGGCCGGTCGCGGGGTCGCGTGTGGCTATGTGGGCCGGTCGG
>NZ_LZIJ01000153.1 GCF_001667115.1 Mycobacterium sp. 852002-51163_SCH5372311
GTCCGCACCCGGTTGATGATCCGGTATTCAGTTGCGTGTGGAATGTACGCCGGTGCGTACATCCCACGGCCCAGCCGTCGTACCCGATGCCTGCCGATTTCCCAACGCAACGCGTCTGACACCGCCTTCGAAGGCCTGCCGCGGACGCAAAAGCCGTACCGGTCAAGCGCATCGATTAGTTCGACGATGGTCGCAGGCCCATTCTGCGACAGATACATCGTCAGCACGTAGCGCAGCTCGATTCCTTGAAGTTGCATGCGCGAATCGTTGCACGCCGGTACGACATTGGCTGGCTGAGCGTATGGCGTATCGCGTTCAGTGTGAAACTATGGCGTCCAGTGTGAAACCTGGGCGCTCATACGGCGAAAACCCCGCCCTCACGTCACACCGAAAGCCGTAGATTCACAACCGAATGCCGAAGACCGTCCGCCGTCAGCACCAACTGCGGACCACAGCGCAGTTGTCGCGCTGAGGTGGACAAAAAGCTGTGTGTCCCACTTCCGGGGACGGATGTGACGGATGTGACTAGGGCGGC
>NZ_LZIJ01000154.1 GCF_001667115.1 Mycobacterium sp. 852002-51163_SCH5372311
GCGAGTCCGGCGGTGTCGAGGTGGGTGGCGATCATCAGGGGGTGGTCGGTGAGCATGGCGTCGTCGAACAGTTGTAGGGCTGCCGGGGTGGACAGGGGAGCCAGTCCGGCGCGGCTGATGCGGGCTTTGTCCTGCTCGCCGAGGTGACGGGTCATGGCGCTGGCTTGTTCCCACAACCCCCAGGCCACCGACAAGCCGGGCAGACCCTGGGCACGCCGATGAGTGGCCAGCGCATCCAGGAAACTGTTGGCCGCCGCATAATTACCCTGCCCCGCAGTACCCACGATGCCGGCCATCGAGGAAAACAACACAAACGCCGACAAATCCCGATCCCGGGTCAACTCATGCAGATTCCAGGCCCCATCCACCTTGGCCCGCAACACCGTATCCACCCGCTGCGGCGTCAACGAAGCGATCAACCCATCATCGAGCACACCGGCGGCATGAAAGACCCCCTTGAGCGGGAAACGCGGATCCAACCCCGCCAGCAGGTCGGCCACCGCCTGACGATCGGCCACATCACAACCCACCACCGAGACCTGGGCCCCACCGTCCTGCAACCGCTGCACCACCTCAGCCACCCCAGCAGCCTGGCCACCGCTGCGGCTGACCAACACCACATGACCCACCCCGTAACGGGCAACCAAATGCTCAGCCACCGCCGACCCCGCCATCCCCGTACCCCCGGTGATCACCACCGCGCCCCCGGCCAGATCCCCACCCGAACCGGCCAACACCGCCTCACCAGGCCCACCAGGAACCGTCAGCACCACCTTGCCGATCTGACGAGCCTGCGAAACATAGCGATACGCCGCCGCAGCACTGCGCACATCAAACGTCTTGACCGGCAACGGCTCCAACACACCAGCAGCGAACAAATCCATCAACTGCGCAAACATCTGCGCCGTACCATCCGGACCCGCCTCAATCAGATCAAACGCCCGATACACCACACCGGGATGCTCGGCGGCCACCGTTTGCGGATCACGCAGATCGGTCTTGCCCATCTCAATAAACCGCCCACCCCCAGGCAACAACCGCAACGAGGCATCCAAAAACTCACCCGCCAACGAGTTGAGCACCACATCCACCCCAGCCCCACCGGTCACCGCCAAAAACTTCCGCTCAAACTCCACCGTGCGCGAATCACCGATATGGTCCTCATCAAAACCCATCGCCCGCAACGTATCCCACTTACCACGACTGGCAGTGACAAACACCTCCGCACCCCAATGCCGAGCCAACTGCACCGCAGCCATCCCCACCCCACCAGTACCGGCATGAATCAACACCCGCTGCCCAGCACCCAACCCAGCCAACACCGACAACCCATACCACGCCGTCAAAAACACCACCGGCACCCCAGCCGCACGCACCAACGACCACCCCGCCGGCACCACAGTCACCATCCGCGCATCAACCACCGCCTCAGCACCCACCACCCCCAACAAACCCATCACCACATCACCCACAACCAGCCCGGCCACCCCCGGACCAACCTCCACAACTACCCCCGCACCCTCAACACCCAACTCCCCACCACCGGGATACATCCCCAACGCCACCAACACATCCCGGAAATTCACCCCCACCGCAGCCACCGACACCCGCACCTGCCCCACACCCAACTCCACCCGCGGGCACGAGACCACCACCAAATCCTCAAACGTGCCCCCACCACCAGGCACCAACCGCCACCCCCCACCAGGCAACTCCAACACCGCACCAGCACCCGCACGCGCCAACCGCGCCCCATGCACCACACCCGACCGCACCACCACCTGCGGCTCACCACACCCGGCCACCGCCTCCACCGCAACCGAACCATCCGAATCCACCAACATCACCCGACCCGGAAACTCAGCCTGCGCCGACCGCACCAACCCCCACACCGCCGCACCAGCCACATCGGTGACATCCTCACCAGCCAACCCCACCGCACCACACGTCAACACCACCAACACCCCCGCCTCATCACCGCCCAACCACGACTGCAACACCCCCAACCCCTCATGCACCGCCCCATACACCGACGCCACCGACTCCCCCGACGACGACTCCCACACCACCACCGGCCCCACACCACCACCACCCAACGACACCGGCGACCACACCACCTCCAACAACCCGTACGCAGG
>NZ_LZIJ01000155.1 GCF_001667115.1 Mycobacterium sp. 852002-51163_SCH5372311
CCAGGTCCTCCGCGGCCGGCGCCGGCAACGCCGTGCTGGGCTGGGCCTGCACAGCCGGGTCATCAACATCAAGGACCAGCAGATCAAACCCGTCCAACCGGGGCCGCAGATCCGCGGTGGTGATCGCGGCGACCGGCACAGCGTCGGTGATCATGAACTCGATTCGCGCCGATGGCAGCGCCGGATCGATCGGCAGATACGCCGCCCCCGTCTTCAACACCGCCAAAATCGCCACCACAGCCTTCGCCGACCGCGGCAAGAGCAGCGCCACACACTGTCCCGGCCCCGCCCCCTGCTCGGCCAACAAGTGCGCTAACCGATTAGACGCCTCATCCAGCTCGCGGTAGGTCACCGACCGGCCCTGCCCTACCAGCGCCACCGCCTCCGGAGCACGCGCCACCTGGGCGGCAAACAACACCGGCAGCGACACCGGCGCATTGCTCGGCTCCGTCAACGCCGCCCGATTACCAAGCGCGTCCAACCGAGCCCGCTCACCCGCACCCAGCACATCCACCGATGACAACCGCCGTCCGGGATTGGCTGTCAACGCCACCAACACCCGAGCCAACCGCCCAATCAGCGCCTCGATACTGGCCGCATCGAACACATCGGTGCGAAACTCAACCGTTCCGCCGATGCCGGCGGGCTCACCAGTCTCGGTGAAGCGTTCGGCCAAAGAAAACGCCAAATCCATGCGTGCTGTCTGGGTCTCCACGGGCAGCGAACTGAGACGAAGGTCCCCCAACACCAGCTCCGCAGCGGGATCGCTGTTTCCCGCATACTGCCAGCTCACCATCACCTGAATCAGGGGATGATGAGCCAACGACCTTGTCGGGTTGAGCCGCTCCACCAGCACCTCAAAGGGCACATCTTGGTGCTCGTAGGCGGCCAGGCTGCGGGCGCGCACCTGAGCCAGCAACTCGGCGGCGGTCAACTCACCTGTCAGCTCGACGCGCAGCACCAAGGTGTTGACGAAGAACCCGACCAGTTCATCGAGCGCCGCATCACCACGTCCGGCGATCGGGAACCCCACCGCGACATCGGCGCTGCCGCTGAGCTTGGCCAACAGCACCGCCAAGGCGGCCTGGATCACCATGAAACTGGTCGCGTTGTGCTCCCGACCCATCTCGCGCACCCGTTGCTGCAACTCCACCGGCCAGTCCACGACCACACTGGCCCCACGCTGATCGGCCACCAAGGGATAAGGCCGATCGGTGGGCAGCGTCAGCCGCTCGGGCAACCCGGCCAACGCCTGCTCCCAATACGCCAGCTGCGCGGCGATAGGGCTGTCGGGATCGGCCAGATCACCCAGCAATGCGCGCTGCCACAACGTGTAATCCACGTACTGGACCGGCAACGGCGCCCAATCCGGGGCGTGCCCGGCGCACCGGCTGGCATAGGCAATACCCAGATCACGCAACAACGGAGCGATAGACCACCCATCGGCGGCGATATGGTGCACCACGGGCACCAATACATGGTCCTCGTCACCAAGACGGAAAAGTGTTGCCCGCAACGGGATCTCACACGCCAGATCGAAACTGTGACGCGCTACCGCGCCGATGGCCTCATCCAGTCGCGTTGCCGGCCAGCCGCCGGCATCAACCACGTCCCACCCGAAATCGGCCCGCTCGACAGGCAGCACCACCTGCTGGGCAATCCCGTCGGGCGCCACGAAGACCGTGCGCAGGCTTTCATGGCGGCCCACCACATCACCGAGCGCCGCACCTAAAGCGGCGGCATCCAGCTTGCCGCGCAGCCGCAGCGCGGTGGCCATGTTGTACACCGGGGAGGGCCCCTGCAACTGGTCGATAAACCACAACCGCTGCTGGGCAAACGACA
>NZ_LZIJ01000156.1 GCF_001667115.1 Mycobacterium sp. 852002-51163_SCH5372311
TTACGCGAGCGCGCCTGACGCCTACGTGCCGGAGCGCGGCACCTGCCGTCAGAAGGGTGGGGGTTCCTCGGGTGGGGCCGGTCCGGCGGCGGCGGCGGTGGCTTGGCGGGCGGCGTGGTTTTGGGCGCGTTCGGTGGCTACCCGGTAGGCGCGCTCTTTGGCGCGGGTGCGTCGGCGTTTGGGCATCATCGCGGTGCGGTCGGGGCACGGCTGTGGTGGTGCGGGGTCGGTTTCGGGTGCCGGCATGCCGCCCACGGCGTGGCACAGGGAGGGGAACAGCAGCGCACTGCCCGGGGTGGTGACATGGGTCTGCCCGGCCGGTGAGGTCAAAATCAGCGTCCCGTCGGGCAACTGTTTTTCCGTCCAGCCCCAGAACGTTTTCACCAAATGATGGGTCCGGCAATAGCACTTCAGGTTGGCCGCGTGGGTGGGCCCACCTTTTGCGTGCGGGATGGTGTGGTCGATGTCGCAGCGGGTGGCGGGGACGTCGCAGCCCGGCCAGCGACACGTCAGATCGCGGCAGCGCACGAAATCGGCCAACGCCTTCGACGGGGTGTAGCCGGGTTCGGGTGGGGCATCACCGGGATGCACCAACGGCACCAGCGTGGCCGATTGGGCGAGTTCGGCCAGCAGTTCGGGGGTGATCAACCCATCAGCGCCGACCTGCCAGCCCGCGGCGGGGTCGCCTGGCCCGGCGATCACATGGATCATGACCGGGGAGGCGCCCGGGCGCGCGCCGGCGGCACAATCGGCCCGCGCGCAGCGACACCCCAGCCGATCGGCCCCGGCCGCCAGCGCGCCCAGCGCGTCGGCGCGGCGCTGGGCGGCGCTGCGCGGGTCGTGGGCGCACACCGTGGCCGCCAGCTTCGCCAGGCGTTGGTTCTAGGGCGTGGGCATCCACACTGAACAGGCTGCCCTCGATGCGGGAGATGCCGTCTTGGTCCTGCCCGATCCAGATTTCGCGGTCGGCCTGCTCTTTTTTGCGGCGGCGCACCGCATCACCATCCACCCGGGCCACGATCGCATCGACCTTGCCTGAGAGCCGGGCATTCGTCATCGACGGCCAGCGGGTCACATTG
>NZ_LZIJ01000157.1 GCF_001667115.1 Mycobacterium sp. 852002-51163_SCH5372311
TCAATCACTCGGCTACGACACGCCGGTACCGATGATCAGGGCCCCGACTCGTACACCACTCTGCTGGACGCAACCCGACGCGTTCGGCCTTTCCCTGGCCTGTCGTTCAAAGAGTCTCTGTTCCTTGCCGAAGCGATTCAGGAGCACGGTGCCGGTAAACGGATACGGCGACTCACTCTGTTCCAAAAGCTGAATAGGTCGCCGACTAGCGGCACAAGCCGAACCCTGATCACTTCGAGTAGCCAGTACGGCCTGACTACTGGCGCTTACAACGCCGAGTTTCTGGACCTAACACCCGAAGGCCGCACCGCGTCGGACAAGTCGATCTCCACCGCCACACGCCTGCAGGCGCAAATCAATCTAGCGATCCTGAACCTTGACACGTTCAAGCAGGTGTTCGAAAAGTACGCGGGTAATCGACTGCCGCCGATTGAGGTTCTGCGCGACGCTTTCAAAGATGCTGGGATTGAGGACGACTTGGTTCAGGAGGCCGCGGAAATCTTCCTAGCCAACACCCGCGAGCTCGGCTTAGTAAGGCAAATCGCTGGCTCAGAGCACTTGGTTTCGGTGGACACAGTTCTTGATGAGGCACACGGCCAGGCTGGGGGTGCTGCCGAAGATGACGACGAATCCGAGTCGGAGAGCGAAGACACGCCGAGCGCTGAGGCCGAAACTGCTGAAAAGCGTTCCAAGCCTACAAAAACACGCTCCTCAGGCAGTGGAAGCGATCTTGATGACGTGTGTTTCATAGTGTCTCCAATCGGAGACGCGAATTCGCTGTTTCGAAAGCACGCAAACCTGGTACTGACGTCGCTAATCGAGCCCGCCTTGGCCGACCTGGGGTTGCGAGCGGTACGGGCAGACAAAATCAGCAAGCCAGGTCTGATCACCGGTCAGGTAATCGAGCACATCGCAAAGGCGAGGTTGGTTATCGCTGACCTCAGTTTTGCGAACCCAAACGTCTATTACGAGTTGGCGTTACGCCATGCTGCGCGGAAACCCGTGGTCCAGATCATCCGGTCTGAGGACGCTCTGCCATTTGACGTCGGGCAGTACCGGACGGTGACGCTTGATATGACCGACATATACACCTTGGTTCCACAGCTTGAACTGCACCGGCAAGAAATCACACGGCAGTGCCGCGCCGCCTTGAATGAAGGCGTGCCGTCGTTGACTCAACTGTCACTGTTCTACCCAGAGTTCTGGGATCACGTCGGGAAGTAACTGACTATCTACGCCGTGCCGCGATTCCGACGCTGTAGATCCACAACCGTGCCGTTGACGGTCGCGACCGGACGCGCGAAATTCGGTGCCGCCGTGTCGTCCTCTCTGATGTAGTCGGCGTAGGTCGTCAGGGTCAGCACGAAACTGGAGTGCCCCAGCCACTTCGACACCTGCATGTAGTGCTCGCCCGCGGACAGCGCCAGCGTGGCGAAGGTATGCCGTAGGTCGTACAGCCGCACTGAGCCGAGACCCAATGCCTTGCAGGCGGGTTGAAAGTAGTTGTGATACAGGTTGTCCGCGACGATCGGCTTGGCCCAATCGAAGTCCTCCACCTGCACCGCAGACTTACCCGCACGGGTGCGCTTGCCAGGAAACAGCGGCGCATGCGCAATCCGCTTCTTGTCGGCAAACGGGTGGATTCGGGTCAAGTATTCCCGCATATCGTCTGCCAACCACGGCGGAAGCGGGATCGTGCGGTCAGTGGAGGCATCGCTTTTCGGTGTGCCCTCAATCCAGACCAGCGGTGCCGGTTCGTCGTGCTCGTCAGCTTCGGTTACCGCGCGGCCCTTCTTCTTGGTGCGACAGATGCGTACTGACCCTACGGTTCCCGGAATGTCGGACAAGGTGATGTCCTGCACCTGCAAGCCCTGCAGCTCGGCCACCCGCACGCCGGTATAGGCCGCGAACACAACAGACAGTGCGTAGACGGGATTTCCGCGCGCGGTGGCGACGTAGTCGTAGATGGCGGCAACCTCGTTGCCTGCGAGAGGCCGGTGCTTGAACGGTGCCTTGCCGTTAGACGCAGCACGGCGTTTGGTGGTGTGTCGCCGACCGGCAACCACAGGGTTGCTCGGTATGGCCTGGTCGTCTACGGCCACATCGAGAATCCGCTTCAAAGTGCCGACAATGTGCTTGACGGTTTTAGGACTGCGACTGACTAGGCCGGTGCGGGGGGTGGTTGTGGGTTTGCGTCTGGCTTTGCCGCGCGTGACAAACGAACGCTGCTCGTGCGGCGCTAAGAGATTGGCCCGAAAGCGGGCCACGTCTGCCGTGGTGATGGAAGCCACCGGCTTGCTGCCGAACACGGCGGCAATGTGGCGGCGGTAGATCTTGCCGTAGTCCTCGATGGTGGAAGGGTCTACCTGACCCGCAAGGCTGTCCAAGTACTGCTTGGCGTACTCCCCTAGTGGCCGATTGGCTTTCGCCTTAGCGCTGCTCGGGTCAATGCCCTTAGCGCTGTCCAGGGCATCCTCCACCTTACGCAGACGCGCCTTGGCCATGCGCTCGGTATCGAACGTCTCTGACGTTTGCTTGAACTGTCCCGTAGGTGCACCGAACTCATCACGTACAGGCTCCAGCCATACAACCTGATACCGCACTATGGGATTGCCGAACTTGTCCACCTTGCCGGACGGCCGCTTGCGAATGTGAGCCATTACTGCGTCCTCTCTTCTGCGGACGAGTCCTCCCCGTCGTCTATCGGCTCCGGAGGACCGTAGCCTTTGCACGTCGGCTCACCACAAGGCTGCGGTTCTGTCGTCTCAGCGTCCCGGTTGTCGTCTCGCTGGTGCTCGCGGTTCATGCCGAACACCTGGACCTGTGCCGTGGCGCTGGCGTAGATGCGCCGAACGGTGGACGGTTGCCATTCCGATTTGCCTAGCGGGCTTAGGATTTCCTCTTCCGTGAGGGCGGAGGCGATAGCGTCGTAACTGAAGCCGGCATTCCTGTCTCGGACAATGCGGCGGACCACCGAAGCCG
>NZ_LZIJ01000158.1 GCF_001667115.1 Mycobacterium sp. 852002-51163_SCH5372311
GCCGCATCCGCAGCGGTCGTTTGTGACGCGCGGCAAGGCCAGACGCAAACCACCCACCCCCGGCACCGGCCTAGTCACCCGCAGCCCCAAGACCGTCAAGCACATTGTCGGCACTTTGAAACGGATCCTTGATGTGGCCGTGGACGATCAAGCCATACCGAGCAATCCTGTGGTCGCCGGTAGACGGCACAGCACCAAACGCCGCGTCGCCTCTAACGGCAAGGCACCGTTCAAGCACCGGCCACTGACGTCCAGTGAAGTAGCAGCGCTACACGACTACATCGCCTCCGAACGCGGCAATCCCGTCTACGCGCTGGCCGTGGTGTTTGCGGCCTATACCGGCGTTCGGGTGGCGGAACTGCAAGGCCTCCAGGTTGGCGATGTGTTGCTATCTGATATCCCTGGCACTGTCGGCAGTGTCCGCGTTATGCGGACGAAGAAGAAGGCGCGAAGCGCTGCTAGCGCTGAGCAAACCGACGAACCTGCACCTCTGATTTGGCAGGAAGGTACCCCGAAATCCGATGCGTCCACTGACCGTACGATTCCACTTACGCCGTGGCTGGCCGATGACCTACGGCAATACCTTTCTACGGTTCACCCATTTGCCGGCAAGAAGAAGCGCATAGCGCACGCACCGTTGTTTCCTGGCAAGCGCACACGTGCCGGTAAGTCTGCGGTGCAGGTGGAGGACTTCGATTGGGCCAAGCCGATAGTGGCGGACAACCTGTACCACAACTACTTTCAACCCGCCTGCAAGGCATTGGGTTTGGGCTCAGTGCGACTGTACGACCTTCGGCATACTTTTGCCACTCTGGCTTTGAGCGCGGGGGAGCACTATATGCAAGTGTCTAAGTGGCTTGGCCATTCCAGCTTTGTGCTGACCCTAACCACCTACGTGGATTACATCAACGAGGACGAACAGGCAGCGCCGAAGTTGGCCCGTCCGGCTGCAGTGCAACGCAATGTTGTTCCGTTGCGACGGAAGGCAGAGTGATTTCATTCAAGCCAAATGTGTTCTCCGACAGGCAGTTTCCCGGCTAGCCGGTCGGCTTTGTTCTGCGGTCTTAGTTGGTACGTAAGGCCGTAGGGGTGCAACGGGTAGTCCCACGTAAAGTTGATGCGTTTTTCCACGCCCTCTAGTTCCCACCCGATATGGGCGGGCCGCTGTAGCGATCCGCGCATGAGGTTGTGGGGGTTGTCGTGGAAGTAGCCGGGTATATGCCGCCCTGGATCAAATAGTGTCAGACCGAAACTGACGTGAGCTAGGTCTACGATTCCGCCACCCATCCAGGTCTTGTCCTTGTAGACAAGGGGTGCTACGCCCCACCAATGGCTGTTGACGACATCGGCGGGTTGAAAGGGCAAGGCCCGAAATTCTTTGCTGCGCACTTCGCCCGGCACCATCATGCCCCACGAGGACGGCCACGCTGCACGATCTAGTAGCAAGTCAATCGCTTCTGGCGGGAACGTGACCGTGTTGTTCTGCTGGACCTCAAAGTGCCCTGTCACGGCGTGATTCAGAAACACCTTGAGCACCCATCGCTGCATGTCGTCACCGGAAATGGTGATCTCCTCGGCGTCACCCCACTCGCCAGCACCGGCGTCGTACTGTAACGCGTTACGGCGCAGAAACGTTGCGAACGCCAGCGCGGCGTCATCGGCCGGATGCAGTGCGGTGTTGTGCTTTTGGCACAGGATGTTCGCCTTGAAGTTCTTGGCCGTGACGGGGTGACCGATACCCTTGCCGGTCTTGTGCTGCACCGTGAACTTCGGGTCGTTGTTGCCGTACAGCTTGATCAAGCCGTGCGATACGTAGTGTTCGCCGGAAATGGTGCTAGAGCATCCGCCGCGCGTGTTCGCGTAGCACTTTTGGTGTCTGTAGTCGTCGGCTTCCTCTGTCATCCCTGATCGCTTTCGGCGTGCTGCTGGGGCCGCTCTGCAGCCTATCAAACACCTGTTCGACTACCGCTGTGACACGCGCCCCAGCAACCGGCACCGGATAGCGTTTGTCGGTGGTTTGTCGTCATACTTCCGGCAACGCGCTGATTTGCTGCGTTCGGTTAGCAGCCGCTGCTAGGCCCGGTTCTGAAACAGAAGCACTGGAAAACTGGGGGATAGGAGCGGATGCAGGGCCATTTTCGGATCCAATAGAGTTTGCTACAGCGCTGGACCTGGGGACTCATAATCCGTTGGTCGCGGGTTCGAGTCCCGCCCGCCCAACTGTAAAACGCCTGTTCAAGGGCGGTCTAGGTTGGCCCGGCCTACCTCTCATCAGGTTGACGTACGCGGCAGGTTCACGAGCGGGCGGGCGTAGTTCCGGCTAGCTAACTCCCACCTGCCATCCCGGGTTGCGGGGGAACCGTTCGGCGGGGGTGGCCCACTGTCAGGCATCAACCGAAACCGAAACGTCAAGCATCAGCCGAAGCAATACATGATCTTGGTGCCCCTGTTCAGAGTCGGTTGATTCTTGACGTTTCTGTTTCGGTTGTTTCTTGACACTCGTTGTTATAGCTAGGTCTGCGT
>NZ_LZIJ01000159.1 GCF_001667115.1 Mycobacterium sp. 852002-51163_SCH5372311
CTGCCCGACGTGGATGGCCTGCACATTCTGCGGCGGGTGCGCGAATCCGACGCATACACCCCCACCCTGTTCCTGACCGCCCGCGACTCGGTCATGGACCGCGTCACCGGACTGACCGCCGGCGCCGACGACTACATGACCAAGCCGTTTAGCCTCGAGGAGTTGGTCGCCCGGCTGCGCGGGTTGCTACGGCGGTCCAGCCAGCAGAGTCCGCCGGCCGGCGAGTCGCTCAAGGTCGGCGATCTGAAAGTCGACACCGCCAGCCGTGAGGTCACTCGCGGGGGCCAGCCGATATCGCTTTCCTCGACCGAGTTCGAGCTGCTTCGCTTCCTGATGCGCAATCCGCGCCGGGCGCTGAGCCGCACCGAGATCCTCGACCGGGTCTGGAACTATGACTTCGCCGGCCGCACCAGCATCGTCGATCTGTACATCTCGTACCTGAGGAAGAAGATCGACTCCGGCCGGGAGCCCATGATCCATACTGTGCGCGGTGTTGGATACATGCTGCGACCGCCCGAATAATCACTCAATGAGCGATGACCGGAACACCCCCCGGTGGCTTCCGCGTTCGCTGCGCCGCCAGTTGCTTTTAGGTGTATTGCTGGTGGTCAGCATCGTGCTGGTCGCCGTCGGCGTCGTCTCCGTGCTGACCCTCCGCGGCTACGTCACCACGATGAACGACGCGGAGGTCGCCAAATCCCTGCACGCCTTCACACACTCGTACGACCGCTACCGCAACGGTGAACATTCCCCGGCCCACGCCACCACTCCCCCGGTGGCCGAGGCGCTGCTCGAGTTTCCGGGGCAGACACCGGGAAACCTGATCGCCGTCTTGCACGACGGCGTCGTGGTCGGCTCTGCAGTCTTCTCCGAGGACGGGTCGCGTCCGGCGCCGCCCGACGTCGTCCGCGCGATCCAAGCCCAGAAGTGGGCCGACGGACCACCACGTACCGAAAAGTTCGGCAGCCTGGGTTCCTACCGCGTCGACTGCAGCATCCAGGGTTCCGACGTGCTGGTGGTCGGGGTCTCCCTGAACCTGGCCAAGCAGATCATCGCCCGCAAGAACATCACCACCACCATCCTGGTCACGACGGCGCTGCTGATCACGGCGGGACTCACCATCTGGGTGGTCGGGTTCGCCCTGCGACCGCTGCAACGGGTCGCCGCAGCCGCCGCGGAGGTTGCCGTGATGCCGCTCACCGGCGACGATCACCGCATCAGCACCAGAGTGCCGCCGCAGGACACCGACCCGGACAACGAGGTGGGGATCGTCGGACACACGCTGAATCGGTTGCTGGACAACGTGGATAGCGCGCTGGCGCATCGCGCCGACTCCGATCTGCGGATGCGGCAATTCATCACCGACGCCAGTCATGAACTGCGGACTCCGCTCGCGTCGATTCAGGGGTATGCCGAACTCACCCGCCAAGACAGTTCGGCGCTTCCGCCGACCACCGAGTACGCGCTGGCGCGCATCGAGTCCGAGGCGCGGCGCATGACGTCACTCGTCGACCAGCTGCTACTGCTTTCCCGGCTGAGCGAGGGCGAAGATCTGCAGACCGAAGACGTCGACTTGGCGGACCTCACCATCAACGCGGTGAACGATGCGGCGGTCGCGGCGACCACCCACAATTGGGTCACCAACCTGCCCGATACACCGGTGTGGGTCCGCGGTGATCAGGCCAGGCTGCACCAACTCGTCAGCAACCTGCTCGCCAATGCCCGGGTGCATACGCCGCCCGGCGTCACGGTGACCACTGGGATCACGCGCCACGACCACGGGCCCGAGGCGCCGTTCGCCGAGCTGACGGTCGAGGACAACGGACCCGACATCGACGCCGAGATCCTCCCGCGGCTATTCCAGCGCTTCGTTCGCGCCGACAAGTCGCGAACCAACGGGTCGGGTAACGGACTAGGCCTGGCCATCGTCAGCTCGATAGTCAAGGCGCATCATGGCTCGGTGACCGCCGAGTCCGCCAACGGCCGCACTGTTTTTCGGGTACGAATCCCGATGATCGACGATCCGGTCAGCGAGCCCGCGTAACGAATCTGGGCCGAAGCCCAAATTCCGCAAAAGTCGCGCGCGAAGCCGTAAAGAATCCGTTAACGGATACGGCACACGGCCCGGGCCGCGCCTAGCCTCATCCGTGTCCTGCTCATCGGGTCAATGTTGCCCGCAATCGATCGTCGATCGCACGAAAGACAGCTATGTCCGTGATGATGTTCCTACTGCTGACGGTGGCGGCCTTTGCCGCGCTTGGCGCCGTGCTGAACGTTGGATTGAAGTGACGTGAGCGCTGCCAATTTTGTCGGCCTTACTTTGGCTGTCCTGATCGCGCTGCTGCTTGCTGCGGCCCTGGTCTTCCCGGAACGGTTCTAGTGAGCGCTACCGCGGCGGGTGTCGCGTTTCTTGCGCTGCTCGTCGTTGCGTTGGCGGCTGCACATGTGCCGTTGGGCGACTACATGTATCGCGTGTACAGCTCCGAAAAGCATTCGCGTACCGAACGTTTCGTCTACCGCCTGATCGGTGCCAACCCGGAGTCGGAGCAGACCTGGGCCACCTATGGCCGTAGCGTGCTGGCATTTTCGGCAGTCAGCGTCATTTTCCTATTCATCCTGCAGCTGGTACAGAGCAAATTGCCGCTGCATCTCTCGAACCCCGCAACCAAGATGACACCGGCGCTGGCCTGGAACACGGCCGTCAGCTTCGTCACAAACACCAACTGGCAGGCGTATTCCGGCGAATCCACGCAAGGTCATCTGGTCCAAATGGCGGGCTTGGCGGTGCAGAACTTCGTGTCAGCCGCCGTCGGCATGGCCGTGGCCGTCGCACTGGTGCGCGGGTTCGCCCAGCATCGCACCAACGAACTCGGCAACTTCTGGGTGGACCTGGTCCGCGGCACGCTGCGCATCCTGCTGCCGATGGCCGCCCTCGCCAGCGTCGTTCTGGTCGCCGGCGGCGCCATCCAGAATTTCCACCTCAATGACCAGGTGGTCGATACGCTGGCCGGTGGCCATCAGACCATCCCCGGCGGACCCGTCGCCAGCCAGGAAGCGATCAAGCTGCTGGGCACCAACGGCGGTGGTTTCTACAACGCGAACTCCTCGCATCCGTTCGAGAACCCGACCGCCTGGACGAATTGGCTGGAGATCTTCCTGTTGCTGGTGATCGCCTTCTCGTTGCCGCGCACCTTTGGCCGCATGGTGGGCAGCAAAAAGCAGGGCTATGCGATTGCCGCCGTTGTCAGCGTCATCGCGGCCATCAGCGTCACGTTCATGATGCTGTTCCAGCTGCAGCACCATGGCACCGTCCCGACCGCTGCGGGCGCGAGCATGGAAGGCGTCGAGCAACGCTTCGGGGTTGCCGAGTCTGCCGTCTTCGCCGACGCGACCACGTTGACGTCAACGGGCGCAATAGATTCGGTGCACGACTCGTACAGCAGCCTTGGCGGCATGATGGCGATGTTCAACATGCAGCTGGGCGAGGTCGCGCCGGGCGGTACCGGCTCCGGCCTGTACGGCATCTTGATCCTCGCGGTCATCACGGTTTTCGTTGCGGGCTTGATGGTGGGCCGGACACCCGAATACCTTGGCAAGAAGATCAACCCGCGCGAAATGAAGCTGGCCGCAGGCTATTTCCTGATCACGCCGCTCATCGTGCTGGTCGGCACCGCAGTCGCGATGGCACTGCCAGATGAGCGCGCAGGCATGGCCAATACCGGGCCGCACGGCTTGTCCGAGGTGCTGTACGCATTCACCTCGGCGGCCAACAACAACGGGTCCGCATTCGCCGGTCTCTCGGCGAATACCGTTTGGTACAACACGGCTTTGGGCCTGGCAATGCTGTTCGGCCGATTCCTGCCGATGATCTTGGTGCTGGCGCTGGCAGGTTCACTGGCACGTCAGGGTGCGACTCCGGAATCCAGTGGCACCCTGCCCACCCACAAGCCGCAATTCGTGGGCTTGCTGGTCGGTGTGACGGTCATCCTGGTTGCCCTGACTTTCCTGCCCGCGCTGGCGCTTGGGCCGCTCGCCGAAGGGATCCACTGACACCGTGACGACGATCAGTTTTCCCACCCGTCGGCATAGCGGCCATCCACCGGGCGAAAAGCTTCAGGGGGGGCGACTCGACCCGGGCTTACTGCTCAAGTCACTGCCCGACGCGCTGCGCAAGCTCGATCCGCGCACATTGTGGCGCAACCCGGTGATGTTCATCGTGGAAATCGGCGCTGTGTGGTCGACAGTGCTCGCATTCACCGACGACACCTGGTTCAGCTGGCTGACCGTGTTCTGGCTTTGGCTGACAGTGCTTTTCGCGAACCTGGCCGAGGCTGTAGCCGAAGGGCGCGGCAAGGCCCAGGCCGACACCCTGCGCAAGTCGAAGGCCGACACCATCGCGCACCGACTCAGGAACTGGTCGCCCGGCTTTCTGGAAAGGGCCGGCGGTGCGGCCGAAGACGTCGCGGCGCCGCTGTTACAGCAGGGCGACATCGTGGTGGTAGCCGCTGGTGAAGTCATTCCGGGAGACGGCGATGTGGTGGAAGGCATTGCCTCAGTGGACGAATCGGCTATCACCGGCGAGTCGGCACCGGTGATCCGCGAATCCGGCGGCGACCGCTCAGCGGTTACCGGCGGGACAACGGTGCTCTCGGATCGCATCGTGGTCAAGATCACCCAGAAGCCGGGCGAGAGCTTCGTCGACCGGATGATCGCACTCGTCGAGGGCGCCAACCGGCAGAAGACACCCAACGAAATAGCACTCAACATCCTGCTCGCGGCGCTGACCATCATCTTCGTGTTCGCGGTGGCGACGCTGCAGCCGCTGGCGATCTACTCCAAGGCCAACAACCCCGGAGTGCCCGACACCCAGGCTCTGGACGGCAACGGCATCAGCGGCATCGTGCTGGTGGCGCTGCTGGTTTGCCTGATCCCCACCACAATTGGCGCGCTATTGTCGGCGATCGGCATCGCCGGCATGGACCGACTGGTGCAACGCAACGTGCTGGCCATGTCTGGCCGGGCGGTCGAGGCGGCCGGTGACGTCAACACGTTGCTGCTGGACAAAACCGGAACCATCACGCTGGGCAATCGCCAAGCGTCGGAATTCATTCCGATGCCCGGCCGGACTCACGGTGAGCTGGCCGACGCGGCACAACTGTCCAGCCTCGCCGACGAAACTCCCGAGGGCCGTTCGGTCGTCGTATACGCCAAAGAGGCCTATGGGCTGCGCGCCCGCACTCCCGGGGAGCTCGCGAACGCGTCTTGGGTCGAATTCAGCGCAGCGACCCGGATGTCGGGCGTCGACCTCGATGGGCGCCAGCTGCGCAAGGGCGCGGCCAATTCGGTGGCCGAGTGGGTACGCAATCACGGCGGCACCGTGCCGGTTGAACTCGGTGAAATCGTCGATGGCATCGGGGCGGCCGGCGGCACACCTCTTGTTGTCGGCCAAGTGGTTTCGGTCAAGGCTTCCGATGGCGTTGTCGAGACTGCGGAGGTGCTCGGTGTCATCCACCTGAAGGACGTGGTGAAGCAGGGCATGCGCGACCGCTTCGATGCGATGCGTCTGATGGGCATCCGGACGGTGATGATCACCGGTGACAATCCGTTGACGGCCAAGGCGATCGCCGAGGAGGCCGGTGTCGACGACTTCCTCGCCGAGGCAACGCCCGAAGACAAGCTGATGCTGATCAAGCGTGAGCAGCAGGGCGGTCGCCTGGTCGCGATGACCGGTGACGGTACCAACGACGCCCCGGCGCTCGCTCAGGCCGACGTCGGCGTGGCGATGAACACCGGTACCTCCGCGGCCAAAGAGGCCGGAAACATGGTGGATCTGGACTCCGACCCGACCAAACTCATCGAGATCGTCGAAATCGGTAAGCAGCTGTTGATCACCCGGGGGGCGTTGACCACGTTCTCCATTGCCAACGACATCGCCAAGTATTTCGCGATCATCCCGGCCATGTTCGTGGCCCTGTTCCCCGGGCTGGACCTGATCAACGTCATGCGGTTGCACAGCCCGCAGTCGGCGATCCTGTCGGCGGTGATTTTCAATGCGATCGTCATAGTCGCGCTTATTCCGTTGGCGCTCAGAGGCGTTCGGTATACGCCCAGCCGCGCGTCAAAGCTGCTCAGTCGCAACCTGTACATCTACGGTCTGGGCGGCATCGTCGCGCCGTTCATCGGAATCAAGCTCATAGACCTACTGGTTCAACTGCTGCCGGGGATGGCCTGAAATGAACGTCACCAACCTCGTTCGTCAACACTGGGCCGCACTGCGCGCGCTGCTCGTGCTGACCGTGATCCTGGGTTTTGCCTACCCGCTGCTGATTTGGCTGGTAAGCCTGCTGCCGGGGCTGCATGACAAAGCCCAGGGCTCGATGATCACCGCAGCGGGTAAACCCGTCGGCAGCAAGCTGATCGGCCAGTCGTTCGCCGACAGGTCGGGCGACCCGCTGCCGCAGTATTTCCAGAGCCGGCCGTCGGCGGCGGGCAACGGCTATGACCCGTTATCGAGCGGAGGCAGCAACCTGGGGCCCGAAAGTGTCGTGGACACCCCGGCGGATCCGGCCAAGCTGGCCGCCGGCGCCAGCGCGGCGGACGCCGGGTTCAAGCCGAGCTTGCTGACGCAGGTGTGTTCGCGCAGCGCAGCTGTCGCGAAACTCGAAGGTGTTCAGGGCGCGCGGCCGTTCTGCACGGGCGACGGAGTGGGTGCGGTGTTGTCGGTGATCGGCCCCCGTGACCCGCGCGGTTACGTGCTGCACCCCAGCAGGGTGGTCAGCGTCAACGAACCGTGCGCAGCGTCGCGCCAGACCTTCCTGGACATTTACGAAGGCGTCCGGGTCGAATGCGCGGCCTACGGCGAGGACTATGCGAACGGTCGGCTGGTGCCGATTCGCGGGGCCGCGCCGGACAATCCGCGGGTTCCACCCGATGCGGTGACCGCCAGCGGGAGCGGCCTGGACCCCGACATCTCCCCGGCCTACGCCGAAATCCAGGTCGCCCGGGTGGCCAAGGCGCGGCATGTCACGCCGCAGCAGATCCGTGAAATGGTCCAGGCCAACCTGAGTGGCGGGTTCTTCGGTGAGCCGGCGGTCAATGTCCTACAGCTCAATCTGCAACTCGACCATCGGTATCCGGTCGCGAGCTAGCGCCGCGGAGGATGATGGTTGACGTGACCGACGACGTCAGCCTCCGCGAGCAGCATCCCAAGCGTGGAGAGCTTCGCATCTACCTGGGTGCGGCTCCGGGCGTCGGCAAGACGTACGCGATGCTCGGGGAGGCGCACCGGCGTTTGGAACGTGGCACCGACCTGGTGGCCGCCGTCGTCGAGACCCATGGCCGTCGCAAGACCGCTGAGCTGCTGGAAGGCATTGAACTCATTCCACCGCGCTACATCGAATACCGCGGCGGCAGCTTCCCCGAACTCGACGTTCCCGCCGTGCTGGCGCGTCATCCGCAGGTCGTGCTGGTCGACGAACTCGCCCACACCAACACACCGGGCAGCAAGAACCAGAAGCGTTGGCAGGACGTCGAGGAACTGCTGGACGCCGGGATCACGGTGATCTCTACGGTCAACATCCAGCACCTGGAAAGCCTCAACGATGTCGTCGCCCAGATTACCGGCATCGAACAGCAGGAGACGATGCCGGATTCGATCGTGCGCGAGGCCTCGCAGGTCGAGCTCATCGACATCACGCCGGAGGCGTTGCGGCGCAGGCTGTCCCACGGCAACGTCTACGCACCGGAACGGATCGACGCGGCGCTGTCCAACTACTTCCGCCGCGGAAACCTCACCGCGCTAAGGGAATTGGCGCTGCTGTGGCTGGCCGATCAGGTCGATACCGCGCTGGCGAAGTACCGTGCGGAGAACAAGATCACCGATACCTGGGAAGCCCGCGAACGGGTCGTGGTGGCGATCACCGGCGGTCCGGAGTCGGAGACGTTGGTGCGCCGCGCATCCCGAATCGCGTCGAAGTCCAGTGCCGAGCTGATGGTGGTGCACGTGATTCGCGGCGACGGACTGGCGGGTCTCTCGGAGGCGCGGATGAGCAAGATCCGTGAGCTGGCGAACAGCCTGGACGCGTCACTGCACACCGTCGTCGGTGACGACATACCCAGAGCCTTACTCGATTTCGCCCGTGAGATCAACGCTACCCAGTTGGTGATCGGCACCTCCCGGCGGTCGCGGTGGCCGCGCTTGTTCGACGAGGCCATCGGCCCGACCATCGTCCAGCTGTCCGGCAAGATCGACGTGCACATCGTCACCCACGAGGAGTCGCGGCGCGGGTTCCGGTTAGCGTCGCTCGCGCCTCGCGAGCGACGCGTCGCATCCTGGCTCGCGGCCTTCGCCGTCCCGTCAGCAATCTGCACGGTCGGGGTGACGGTGCTGGACCCGTACCTGAACACCGGCGGCGAGAGCGCGTTGTTCTTCATCGGGGTGCTGCTGGTGGGCTTGTTCGGAGGTGTTGCCCCGGCGGCGCTTTCGGCGGTGCTATCCGGGCTGCTGCTGAACTACTACCTGATTGCCCCGCGGCACAGCTTCACCATCGCCGAACCCAACAACGCCGTAACCGAATTGGTGCTGTTGCTGATCGCGGTTGCGGTCGCCGTCCTGGTCGACGGCGCGGCCAGTCGCACCCGCGAAGCCCGTCGTGCTTCGCGGGAGGCGGAACTGCTGACGCTGTTCGCGGGCTCGGTGCTGCGCGGCGCCGATCTCGAGACGCTCCTGGAACGGGTGCGCGAGACGTATTCACAGCGCGCGGTCAGCATGCTGCGGGAGCTTTCCGGGGACGCCGGCAGCAGAGGCAAGCACAAAGGCTACCTGGTTGCGAGCGTGGGGAAGGACCCGTGCGTCACCGTTGATTCCGCTGACACCGCGATCGAGGTCGGCGATGACGAGTTCTGGATGCTGATGGCCGGCAAGAAGTTGGCCGCCCGCGACCGTCGGGTGCTCAGCGCGGTGGCCCGGCAAGCCGCGGGCTTGGTCCGGCAACGCGAACTGGCGGAAGAAGCCAGCCGCGCCGCGGCGATCGTGCAAGCCGACGAGTTGCGGCGCTCGCTGCTCTCAGCGGTCAGCCACGACCTGCGCACGCCGCTGGCGGCTGCCAAGGTGGCCGTGTCCAGCCTGCGGGCCGAGGACGTCGCCTTCTCCGCCGAAGACACTGCCGAATTGCTGGCGACCATCGAGGAATCCATCGACCAGCTCACAGCGCTGGTCGGCAACCTGCTCGATTCGTCGCGCCTGGCCGCCGGTGTGATCCGTCCGGATCTGCAGCGGGTGTACCTGGAGGAAACGGTGCAGCGCGCGCTGGTCAGCATCGGTAAGGGAGCCACCGGTTTCTACCGGTCCGCCATCGATCGCGTCAAGGTGGATGTCGGGGACGCGGTGGTGATGGCCGACGCCGTACTGCTGGAACGGGTGTTCGCCAATCTGATCGACAACGCGTTGCGGTACGCGCCCAATTGTGTGGTCCGGGTCAATGCGGGTCGGGTGGGCGATCGCGTCTTGATCAACGTCATCGACGAAGGCCCCGGAATTCCGCACGGGGCCGAGGATCAGATCTTCGAGGCCTTCCAGCGGCTCGGTGATCACGACAACACCATGGGTGTCGGGCTGGGAATGTCCGTCGCGCGTGGTTTCGTAGAGGCCATGGGCGGCACTATTCAGGCCGGCGATACGCCAGGCGGTGGACTGACCGTGGTGGTGGATCTGGCGGCGCCGCGTCGAGGCGGTGAATGATGACACGCGTTTTGGTGATCGACGACGAGCCGCATATCTTGCGTGCGCTCAAAATCAATCTGTCCGTACGGGGTTACGAGGTCATCACCGCATCGACGGGTGCGGGCGCTCTGCGGGCTGCTGCCGAGCACCGGCCAGACGTGGTGATCCTCGACCTCGGTTTGCCCGACATCTCGGGTATCGAGGTGCTCGGTGGGCTGCGAGGCTGGTTGACGGCACCGGTGATCGTGTTGTCCGCGCGCACGGATTCGTCGGACAAGGTCGTGGCCTTGGATGCCGGCGCCGATGACTACGTGACGAAACCCTTTGGTATGGACGAGTTTCTGGCCCGGCTGCGGGCCGCGGTCCGCCGCAACACCGCGGCGTCCGAACTGGAGCAGCCGATTGTCGAAACCGATGCGTTCACAGTGGATCTGGCTGCAAAGAAGGTCACGAAGAACGGTGCCGAGGTGCATCTCACACCCACCGAGTGGGGCATGCTCGAGGTGCTGGTGCGCAATCGGGGCAAGCTCGTCGGCCGTGAGGAACTGCTCAAGGAGGTGTGGGGTCCGACGTATGCGACCGAGACCCATTACCTGCGAGTGTATTTGGCGCAGTTGCGACGAAAACTCGAGGATGATCCGTCGCAGCCCAAGCATCTGCTGACCGAATCGGGTATGGGCTATCGCTTCGAGGCATAGCGGGCGCCGCCCTAGTCACATCCGTCACATCCGTCCCCGGAAGTGGGACACACAGCTTTTTGTCCACCTCAGCGCGACAACT
>NZ_LZIJ01000160.1 GCF_001667115.1 Mycobacterium sp. 852002-51163_SCH5372311
CGCCGCCGGGCACCTACGCGCCGTATCCGATGGCCCGGTCGACCAACACGATGGCCATCGTGGCGTTGGTGACCTCGCTGATTATTGCTCCGCTGGGCATCATCTTCGGCCACATCTCGCTCTCCCAGATCAAGCGGTCCGGCGAGGACGGGCGCGGCCTCGCGATCGCGGGCACGGTAATCGGCTATGTGGGAACACTTTTCGCCGTCCTCAGCATCGTCTTCGTTGCGGTGGTGATGGGCACCGCGGTCCACCGGGCCGGCAGTGGCCGCCACTACACCACGCCGACCACCTCCTACTCCACTGCCGGTGTTCCGGATGCTTCGGCGGAGGCGATCAAGAACGCCGAAGTCGGCGATTGCATCAGGCGGATCTCGGGTGCACGGAGAAGCGACGGCACCATGGACGTGACGGTCTATCCCGCCACCTGCGGATCCAGTTCCGCCACCGACAAAGTCATCAAGCGCACCACCAGCACCTTCAATTGCACTGGCGGCCAATGGGTTCAGACGAAGGCCTATTCGCCGCCGATCGTGCTCTGCCTCTCCAAGCTGCGGTAGACGCCGACCAGACCCTTAGCCCCCGCCGGGAAACTTGGGGAACTGCGGCTTGGGCTGGGGCTGCACGGTAGGCACCTGCGGTTTGGGCTGAGGCTGCACGGTAGGCACCTGCGGCTGGGTCTTCGGCGGGGCCACGGTCGGTTGCTGTGTCTGAGTTTTCGGCGGGGCCACGGTCGGCTGCTGCGAGGTGGGTGCCGGTGCCACCGTCGTTTGCTTAGGCGTCGGAGCGACCGTCGTCTGCTGGCTGCTCGCCCGCC
>NZ_LZIJ01000161.1 GCF_001667115.1 Mycobacterium sp. 852002-51163_SCH5372311
CGCGATGGGCATCTCACGCAAGTGCGTGGGTGTCTGGATCAGCCGTTATGCCGCTGAAGGTCGGGAGGGGTTGGAGGATCGCTCCTCGCGCCCACATTCCTCGCCGAGCCGCACCCCGGGAAAAGTCGAGCAGCAAGTGCTGGCGGCTCGCCGCGCGCATCGTCGCGGCCAGGACTGGTTAGGGCCCGAACTAGGCGTCCCGGCCCGCACGGTGGGACGGATTCTGCGCCGCCATGATGTGCCGTATCTGCGCGAGTGTGACCCGATGACAGGGGTGCAGATCAAGGCGTCGAAGGCCACCGCGGTGCGCTATGAACGCGCCCATCCCGGCGAGTTGGTGCATGTGGATGTCAAGAAGCTGGGCCGCATACCTGACGGCGGCGGATGGCGAGTCCATGGACGCAGTGAACAGGTCCGGGACCGTGGGATCGGCTATGACTACGTGCACTCGATGGTTGATGATCACAGCCGGCTGGCGTACTCCGAAATCTTGCCCAATGAAAAGGGCGCGACGTGTGCAGCCTTTTTGAGGCGAGCCGCTGATTACTTTGCTGCACAGGGCATTCCACGCATCGAATCCGTGATCACTGACAATCACTTCAGCTACCGGCGATCCGTCGAGGTCGCCGCAGCCATCGCCGCGTTAGGAGCCAAGCACATCTTCATCAAACCGCACTGCCCCTGGCAGAACGGCAAGGTCGAACGTTACAACCGCACTCTTCAAATCGAGTGGTCCTACCGGCGGGTCTTCACCTCCAAC
>NZ_LZIJ01000162.1 GCF_001667115.1 Mycobacterium sp. 852002-51163_SCH5372311
ACCCCAACGATCCGCATGACGGTGCCTATACGGCGGCTCGGTTGGCCAAGGATCACGGGGTGCCGGTCTCGACGATCACGTTCGGCACCAAGGCAGGCACCGTCGAGCTCGACCATCAGCGCGTCAACGTTCCGGTCAACTCCGATCAGATGAGAACCATCGCGCGAGTGTCCGGCGGGCAGTCGTACACCGCCACCGACCTCAATGAACTCAATCGCGTCTACGACAACATCGAGCAGGAGATCGGGTACCGCACGGTGGCCGGGCCGGGTAGTGCCGGGTGGCTGCGCCTGGGGGTGGTGGTGGCGTTCATCGCGGCGGGGTTGTCGTTGCTGATCAACCGCCGCCTGCCGGTGTAGCCGATCAGGCCGGCAGCCTGCGGTTCAGGTACAGCCCAGCCAGTACCGCGGCGGCCATCGCCACCGTGCCGAGCAGGACCCAGGCGCTGCTGGCGTCGCCGCGCACCGTTTCGTAGCCGATCTGCTGCTGCAGCGTCGCGTACACGTCCTTGAGCGATTCCAGGCTGTCGGCGTGGAACGCCTGACCGTCGGTGATCTCGCAGATCTTCTTCAAGGTTTGGTCGTCGACGGGAACCGGAATGGTGGTGCCGTTGAATTCCACCGTGCCGTAAGGCGTTCCGAAGGAGATCGTCGAAATCTGCACTCCCTGGGACTTGGCGGCACGGGCCGCGGTGAAGGCTCCCTGTGGGGCGTTGGGGTCAAGCGGAACATTTTCGGCGCCGTCGGAAAGCAGCACGATGCGGGC
>NZ_LZIJ01000163.1 GCF_001667115.1 Mycobacterium sp. 852002-51163_SCH5372311
CGAAGATCCTAGCGCTTCACTAGTCGTGCACGTTCTGGTGAAATAAAGCTCCAGCCCGTGGTCTCGAGGCTCAGCTGACGGGCAGTGTAGCCCGGTACCCTCGCTGCCGACCCGAAACTTGGAAGTAGGCAAACGGCACTTAAGCGCAGGTAACCCGCCTCGGCCAGGTCTCGCTGATGTCGGCGTCGAGCGAATCGACCGTCCGTGCTGGACCGCATCTCGCGCGATGCCGTCACTTAACGGAGCGCCATCAACCTCGGGCTGCTCGTCCGGTTATCTACGCCGCTCCAACACCGTTGAGACACAGCACTTCCGGCCGATGCGATGTCATTCCCGGCCACACGAATCACGCCGGCTGGCTCAATCGTTGTGGCCGAGGTTACCAATTCGCTTTGGCTTGTGGGCCGAGCGAGTCACGTCGCCGCTGCCGATCCTCAGAGCAAGCCGCCAACGCAGCCGATCCGGGGTATTGCGCCGCGAATTCGTGCCGCATCGCCCCCAGATACCGCCTGCTGTGCAACCATTCGTCGGGTAGGAACGGTCGGCCGAACTACTGCCCGGGAAATCGGTGACAGCCGCTAGACCTGAGGTTGCCTACGCGCACGACAGCTGAAAGGCAAGGATCCCTGCGATGAAATTTGTGCTGGCATGCTATGGGACTCGCGGCGATGTCGAGCCCGGCGCCGCTGTGGGCCGTGAGCTGCTGCGTCGAGGGCATGAAGTGCACATGGCCGTCCCGCCCGACCTGGTTGCGTTCACCGACTCGGCTGGGCTCGATGCCGTCGCCTTCGGGCCGGATGCGGGGACGTGGCACGACCTACACCGCGACTTCTTGATGCACGTGTTCCGCAACTTCTGGAAGATCCCGGAGCTCATCAGGTTAGGGCGCAAGGATTGGGAGTTGTTCACCCAGTTTTGGGAAGAGGCCAACACGACAGTGATGTCGCTGGCGGACGGGGCAGATCTGCTGTTCACCGACGCCGGTTTCGATCGTCCCGTTGCCAATGTCGCGGAGTATTACGACATTCCGTTGGCCATGCT
>NZ_LZIJ01000164.1 GCF_001667115.1 Mycobacterium sp. 852002-51163_SCH5372311
GGCATCGGGGCCGCCGACCAGCGCCGTGGCTCCTTCTTCGACGCCCTTGCGGATGTAGCCCATTACGCGCTCGCGCTGCTTGTCCGAGATCACCGGACCGCACAACGTTCCGGGGTCCTGCGGGTCACCGCACGTGACGTTATCGTAGATGCTCTTGAGAATCGCCACGCCCTCGTCGTAGCGCGACCGCGGAAGCAACATCCGCGTCGGGTTGGCGCAGCCCTGGCCGGCGTGCATACACGGCGCGATACCGATCGCGCACGCCATCCCGAAATCGGCGTCCTCCAACACAATCGTGGCCGACTTGCCGCCCAGCTCGAGGAACAGCCGCTTCATGGTCGCCGCGCCCTTTTCCATGATCCGCTTGCCGACGACCGTCGAACCGGTAAACGAGATCAGGTCGACCTTCGGCGACAGCGTGAGCTCCTCGCCCACAAAGTGATCCGACGCCGTGACCACGTTGACCACACCCGCGGGAATGTCGGTCTTCTCGGCGATCAGCCGGCCCAGCCGCGTCGCATTGAACGGCGTGTTCGGCGCCGGCTTGAGCACCACGGTGTTGCCGGTGCCCAGTGCCTGGCCGAGTTTGTTGAGTGTCACCTCGAACGGAAAGTTCCAGGGCACAATCGCGCCGACCACACCCACCGGCTCCCGCCACACCTTGATGGACGTGTTCGTGCCGGTCAGGCTGATCACCCGATCCCCCAAATCGGTTTCCCACGCGTACTCGTCGATCAACCTGGCCGGGTACTTCAACCCGTCGGCCAACGGGGCATCCAGCTGAGGACCGAACGTGATCGCCCGCGGCGAGCCGACCTCGAGGATCAGCTCCTCACGCAGCTCCTCCTTCTCCTCCTCGATCGCGTCGTGCAACTGCAGCAGGCAGCGCTTGCGCAACTCGCGGTTGGTCGACCAGTCGGTCTCGTCGAAAGCTCGCCGGGCCGCATCGATGGCGCGATGCATGTCCTCCTTGGACGCGTCCGCCACCTCCCCGAGCGGCTCCTCGGTCGCCGGGTTGATGTTGGTGAAGGTGCCGGCCTGGCCGTCGACGAGCTTGCCGTCGATCAACATCTTCGGCTCGAAACGGACCTTTACAGCCTCGGTCATATCTGTCACTCTCTTCTGAGTTATTTGAGGGGCTACGGAGAGCCTTACTGGAAACTAGCCGATTGGCAAGTTGCAACTTGGTAGCCCCCTACTGGGGATCGAATAACACCGGCACCGACGTCGGCGACCGGAAGACCTGTCCACGGACGTGTGGGTCGTCCCCGTCGGGATCGAGGCGCAGGTTCGGCAGCCGGTCCAGCAGCAGGTTGATGGCAGTGCGCATCTCCAGACGGGCCAGGTGCATGCCCAGGCAGACGTGCACGCCATGCCCCCAACCCAGGTGCGCCCTGGCCTGCCGGTGAATGTCGAACTTGTCCGGATCGGGATAGCGGTCTTCCTGGCGGTTCGCCGAGCCCAGCATCGGCATCACGGTGGCGCCTGCCGGTATCGCCACCCCGCCGAGTTCGGTGTCGCGGGTCGCCACCCGGGTGATGGTGAGCAGCGGTGATTCCCAACGCACGCCCTCTTCGATCGCCTGCGGCAGCAGCGACCGATCCGCCCGAATCGCAGCCAACTGTGCGGGATCCGAGAGCAACGCCAACAGCAGGCTGCCCAGCGACCGGTACGTCGTCTCCACTCCGGCCGGCAGCAGCAGACGTAGGAACGAGAAGATCTCCTCGTCCGCGAGCTTCTCACCGTCAATCTCTGCCGCAGCCAGGGCGCTGATCAGATCGTCTTTCGGCTCGGCGCGTCGAGCATCGAGGATGGGCGCGAAGTACTCACACAACGCCGCCGCGGCCGCGAGCCCTCGTTCCGGGTTCATCAGCCAACTCAACAGCGAAATCGACCACCGCTGGAACTGTGGATAGTCCTCCTCCGGCAGGCCCAACAAGCCCGCGATGACCTGGCTCGGATAGTCGAACGTGAACTCCTTCACCAGATCTGCCTTGCCATTGGGTGCGAACTTGTCGATCAGGCTGTTTGCCACCCGGCCTACCAACTCGTCTTGCCACCGTGCCAAGGACTTCTGCGAGAACGCCTTGGACACCAGCGACCGCAGTCGGCCGTGAATCGGCTCGTCCATCCCGAGCATGACGTGTTCACCCAACACCGGACCGAACGCAGCGATGACCGCCGCCGAGGAGAAGGTTTCGTTGTCCCGCAGCATCTGCTGGATGTCCTCGTGGCGGTACACGATGAACATCGGCAACGATTCCTCGTGCGGAAGCGCGCCCGACGTTTCCAGGCGTTGCACCGGTTCCTCGCGGCGCAACCGCGCCAACTCGGTATACGGATCACGCACGTCGCCGGAGATCGCGTCGTCGAAGGCGCCGAAATCTTCCAGGTCGTCGAAAAGCTGATCCATTAGTGCTCCTTCCCCCGTTTGGCCAAACGCTGCAGCAGTGGCTGCGGAATGACTCGCGCGGCAAACACCATCACCTTCTGGCTGGCCGTCAACGGCCAAGCACCGCCCCGCATCGAGCCCTGTCTCGGTATGCCCAGCACGACCCGCGACATGTGGTGCATGCCCGGCGCCGGCAGAATCCGGTTGGACGCCAAGAGCATTGAAGCATCCGGACCTACCCCGCGCCGGCGAAACGGCGCCTGGTCATCCAGCGCCTTTACCAGGCCGTCGGTGAACCGCTGCGGCGGCCGGGCGAAGCGGATCGCGAACCGGCCGCGGGTGTTCATGGTGTTGTGCAGCCGCGCGTACGGGCCGTCGAAGTTGCGGTCGTCGGTGGTTCCCGCGTCGGTGATGATGTCGGTGTCGTAGGTGCCCGCTACCAAAATGGTGACACCCAGACCGAAGGGGGCGATTTCGCACGCCATCGACTCACCCCACCGCTCCAACGCGCCCTTGGCCGCCGAATACGGCGCGGTACCAGGCTGACCGCGCACGCCGGCAGCACTGGATACCAGCACGATGCGCCCCTTTCCCGCCGCCCGCATCGCCGGCAGCAGCGCCTGGGTGAGGGCGACGGGGCCCAACACGTGAGTGGCGAACATCCGCTGCCACAACGCCATATCGGTTTCCTCCACCATCCCGGCGGCGGAGATCCCGGCGTTGTGCACCAGCGCGTAAGGTGCGCCCACGGCTTCTTCAATTGCCTTGGCCGCCAAGGCGATCGATGCGGCATCCAGCAGGTCGAGCTGCACTGAAATCAACCGGTCGTCATGTTCTCCGGCGCCGGTCGCCTCCCTCAGAAATGGGGCCGCCCGGTCGGGTGTGCGCATGGCGGCGACCACACGCCACCCCTCGCGATACAAGCGCACGGCCGAGGCGAAGCCCAGTCCGCGCGACGCACCCGTGATGACGACGCTGCGCGGCTCAGCCATGCGCGCTCGGTGAAGTCGCGCAGGCTCCTTGGCCCGGCGGCGGCGGATCGACGTGGGGACGTCCGTTCGGCTGGCCGCTCATCCAGGTAGACCAGATGCCGACCGAGTACGGGCCCTCGGCGCCAGCCTTCTCGTAAAACCCTTGCGGGTCATAGACTTTGGCTTCCGGATACGGCCACGGGCAGGCAACGGCAGTCGCCGCTCCACTGGCCTTGATGACGGCGAACCATGCGCCGTAGGCGAAGTAAGAGACGTTGATGATGACAAACATCACCAGGAAGGTGCCCAGCACCGGCCGACTCGGGAGGAGTTTGGCCTTGGCGGCCAGCTTCTCCGCCACCGACTTACCCGTGTCGTCGCGGTAGCACAGGATCGCCGCGGGCACCATCACGAAGGTTACCGAGAAGGACTCCCAGATCAGCGGGAACTGGAATGTCGTACCGGTGAACACCGAACCCCACGGAATGACCTGCGAGTAGATGTACATGCCCATGTGAACCAGCGGCATCTCCAGGCACGCATCGAAGACGAAGCCGATCGCGCACGTCAGCAATCCCAGGCTGACCAGTGGGTGACGCGAGACAAATGCCTGCGGCCCACGCTTGGCCTGCAGTTTGCGCAGAATCCAGACCGCGGGGAAGTACGGGCCGAAATAGAAAAGCACGTAACCGAATACGACGAACGGCTCGACCGTCGGCGACAGCGACACCAACGGCCACGACTCCGGCCAGTGGATGAGGTCGGGGTTGTAGACCGCGAACGGCGACCAGTTCATGATCGGGTCTTGCCAGACGATCAGGGTGGTGCACAGGAACATCAGCATCACCGGACTGCCCGGATTACGGCGCCATCCCCGGATGAATATCACCAGCAGCACAAGCAGCAAGACGATCGTGGCAATGTGCAGGAACGCGATGTAATCCAGGCCGAAGATGAACTTGACCGGGCGGGGCCGGCCTTGCACATTCGGGTTGGCGACGCGCGGGTCGAGGGCGGTGCGGCAGTTGGCGATGAAAAAAAGCGTGAACGCCGCCAGGGCGGCGCCGGCCATCCAACCGCCCCAGCCGCGTTTGTGGCTTCGTTGCGGGGCGGCCGGCTTCTCTTCGGCGGCAAGCGGTATGGATTGCTCAGTACTCATTTCGTCAGCCTCACTCTCCGAAACGATCTACCAAGTGCGAGTTGATGCCGTCGGCATCGAGGGTCCGGGCCACCAGATAGCCGGCACCCATCCAGGCCCGACGGGTCCACTTGCCGAACGACACTCGGGTGCCGGGCGCGCCCGACGCGGCGGGCATCATCTTCACCCGCTCCAGCGCCTCCTTGACCCCGCGCGGGCTGAGCGGGTGCGCATCGGTGAACGCCCGCACAAGTGTGGCGGCGACGTCACGGTTGACAACCGGTACGCAATATTCCGGTCGCCTGCCCCCGTACTTTTGGGCGTAACAATCGAGGAAGTCCTGGCCGATCTGATTCGCCTCGTCGTACTGGTCGACCCCGATCCACCCCATGAACGCGTTCCACATAATCGGGTTGACCCAGGCATTCTGGAAAGCCGTAGTGGTGAATCTCGGTGGGTCCCAGTCGACTGCCTGCAACGCCGGGTTGATGAACACGATCCCGAATCCGAAGCCCAGGTGGACAATTGCTTCGGCCTTCGCTTCGTGCAGAGTGCGTACGGCTTCGTTGATGTCCTGCGCGGTCTGTGCGATGGCCGCTTCGGCGACGATGCGAATGCCCTTGCGGCGACAGGCACTTCGCAGATTCTTGAGATAACTCTCACCGATCAGGTTCTGCTCGACGAGCACTCCGATCTGGTTCAGCCGACGTTTGGCCACCAGGTCAGCGATGAAGATCGGCTCGTCGGTCATCGACCCTTGCGGAAACGAGAACGTCCATTCGCCTAACCAGTCGTCGGTGCCGGTGACGCTGATGGCCGGTACTTTGAACCGCTCTTCGATCGCTTCTCGCGTCGGCACGCAGTTGTCGGTGATGTGCGGCCCGAACACCACCAGGCAACCTTCGTCGACGAGCTCGCCGAACGTGTCGATCACCGCCTTGACCGATCCCTTCGGCAACCCCTCCACTTCGCGGTAAACCATTTGCACGGGCCGGTCCAGCGCCCCGCTTGCAACGGCCTCCTCGAAGACCAGGTCAAAGCACTGGGTGAAATCCGCCTTCATCTCCTCGGGAAACATCGGTGGCAGCGTGAAGTCCATCAGGTAGCCGACCTTGATCGGCTCGGCGCTGCTTTCGTAGGACATCTGACCTCCTGAAAAACCCGCGTGGCGATTCACCGGCATGGATCTACGAACAACCTAATATTTGTTCAGCCGGATGTAATGGCCTGCACTGGCAATCGTCAGTTCCATCCGTCCCCGCCCAAATAGACATCGATCATCTCGTTGAGGGCCCGGCCCACGGCCACGTCGTCGGTGAGCGGTCCGGCGATCGCAGCCCGCGCCGCCTCTCGCGTAGTCAAGCCCTCGGCAATGAGCTGGCCGGCCGCAATGAGCACGCGCGTCGACGCGACCTCACGCAGTCCGCCGGTTTCCAGCCGCCGAATTGCCTGGCCGAAGCGCACCAGCTCGGCCGCGGCCGCACCGTCCACCCCCGCTTCGTGTGCGACGATCTCCTCTTCGATATCGGCTGTGGGAAAACCGAATTCGATAGCGACCATGCGCTGGCGGGTGGAATCCTTGAGATCCTTGAGCACACTTTGATAGCCGGGGTTGTATGACACCACCAAGCCGAACCCGGGTGCGGCGTCCAGGGTGATGCCAAGCCGTTCGATGGGCAGCTGGCGGCGGTGGTCGGCGAGTGGGTGCAGGACCACCGTCGTGTCTTGTCGAGCTTCCACCACTTCGTCCAGGTAGCAGATCGCGCCCTCGCGGACCGCTCGGGTCAGCGGACCGTCCACCCACACCGTCTCGTCACCCTGCAACAAATACCGGCCGACGAGGTCCGCTGTGGTGAGGTCGTCGTGGCAGGCGACGGTGATCAGCTGCCGCCCGAGGTCGTGGGCCATGGCCTCGACGAAGCGGGTCTTGCCGCAACCCGTCGGCCCCTTGAGGACGAGTGCCAAGCCTTGGCGGTAGGCCGCCTTGAATATCGCCTCTTCGCTGCCGACCGCTTTGTAGTAGGGCCGCAAGTCCTCCGCCTCGGGGGTCGCGCCGTTCCGGTGCACCAGCCCGGACTCCTTGGCCATAACTTTCCTTCTGCTAGTTGATCGGAGCCTAACCGGAACAGATGTTTGTTTCAAGGTTGGTTGCTGTCACGACACCCTCCGGCGGACTTCGGCAGAGCGCAGCGCCGACCGGAACAGGGGTCCGATGACACCGGCGAGCTGATCTGGCCGCGCGATGGTCGCATGCGCGGTACTGCCGAACACCCTGCGCAGCGATGGCACGTCGGTTCCCGCGCCGATCGTCAGGCATACACAGCCGGTGCCCCGCCGGCGGGCTTCGGTCAACGCGCGGCGTGCGTCCGCGGCGCCGTAGGCCCGCTCGTAGCCGTGGTCGTATGCGAGGCCGTCGGACAACACCACCAACAACCGCCGCGTCGTGCCGCCGCGAGCCTCGAGAACCGCCGAACCATGGCGAATGGCCGCGCCCAGGCGGGAGTAAGCGCCAGGTTCCAGGCTGTTCAGCCGCCGTATCACCCGGGCGTCGAGAGGATCGTCAAATCTCTTGACCGGCAACATGTTCACCGCTCCCCGGCCCTGGGAGAAATAGGCGTAGAGCGCAACCCGGTCGCCGAGGTCGTGCAGGGCGACGGTGAGGTTGGCGACGGCAGCACACTGTTGTTCGTGCACCGTGCGCCCAACGGTTCCGGGCTCGGCCGCCGAGCCGGACACGTCGAGTAGCAGCAACACCGAGAGGTCGCGGCGGCGGCGCAGGCTGTCGAGATACACCGCTTCGTCGGGCACCGACCTGGCAAGCACCTCGACGCGGGCTTCGACGGCGGCGTCGATGTCGATGTCGTCGCCCTGCGACTGTCGATGCCGTCGATGCAGACCCATTCCCAATCGGGAAAGCGGGCGCCGCAGACCAATGGCCGATTCGATCGCTTGAGTCGCAGTCGGCTTGATCGGCGGCTCGACCTCGCGCACCGTGCACCACGCGGGGCGATACCGCTTGCGCGTTACGTCCCACTCGGGGTACTGCATGCCTCCCGCTTGCACGTCGCTATCTGCGGCGTCTCCGGCGTCTTCGCTCGAGGTCGAAGCCAACGACGTCACGGCGTGCATGCCGCGAATTCCCGACATGGTGCGATGCGTCGGATTGTCCGCACCCGGCGGCCCGCCGCCGCGACCCGCCTTTCGCGCGGACGACAGCATCTTCTTCAACAACTTACCTATGAAGCCGCCGCCGCCGACCGGGCTGGTGAACAAATCGGGATCGTCCGAGGCGTCGACTTCGCCGTCGTCAAGCTCCTCCAGTTGTCGGGTATGGTCCTGCTTTTGGCGGCCGCGCGGGACATGTTGCGGCGTCGCCTGATCCTTAGGTGCGGCCGCGTGAGACGACGCGGCCAGCGCCTTGGCTGCACGGATCATGCCAAACGCCGGCGGCGGATCCTCGATCGCTTCCCGTCCGTCGGCGATCCGCAGCGAAGCAATGGGCGAGTCGCTGCGCCTGGCGATGTCGGGGTTGCCCATCGTCGACACGATGCTGGGTAGCAGGCCCTCATTGGCGACCAGGGCGCGATGAGCCTCGATCGCCAGATAGCGCCTTGCCAGCCGAGGGTGGCGGACCAGTCGACGCACGACCTCTGGATCCAGGCTGCCGGCCGCGATCATCGACGCCTGCACGGCTATGGACTTGAGGGTCTCGAGTTTTCCGTGCGGTCGCACCGATGCATCGACGTAGATGGTGTGGCCGTCCGTCCACGAGGACTCGCCGGGTGGCAGTTCGGCAACGGCCACCGGCCGGCCGGCAAGCGCAGAAGCGAGCATGCCGAGGGCCTGCAATTGCTCGCCACGAGCGTCGTTTCCCGCGCTCAACCTCCCAATGCACCCCGCTTGATCAATTGACCAAATATCTGTTCCAACGTAGAGTCCGGCTTGGTCGCAGTCAATCGCGTGAGGTCGAATAGGAAACGTGGACTTCTCATACCCGGTGGAAGTGGAACATTTCCGGGGTGAGCTGCGTGCGTGGCTGTCGGCGAACCTGACCGACGACTTGATAGCGGCTCGCCGGCCCACCGGTCGCGACGACGCGGCGTTCGAGGCGCTGCGCACCTGGAACCGCGCCATGGCCGATGCCGGATGGGCGGCAGTCTCCTGGCCAACAGAGTACGGCGGCCGGGGCGCGACCGTGCTGGAGCAACTCGTCTACACCGAGGAGACCACTCGTGCGCGGGCTCCCTTGCCGCTCAACGTCATTGGTATGAACAACATCGCCCCGGCCATCATGCAGTACGGCACCGAAGCGCAGAAGAAGACGCTGCTCCCCCGCATGATGCGGGCCGACGACATCTGGTGTCAGGGCATGTCCGAGCCCGAAGCCGGCTCCGATCTGGCCGCGCTGCGTACCCGTGCGGTGCGCAGCGGTGACTCAGGCGACGAGTTCGTGGTCAACGGGCAGAAGATCTGGACTTCGCTCGGGCACCGGGCCGACTGGTGTCAGCTCTATGTGCGCACCGATCCCGACGTGCCGAAACACCAGGGGATCTCCTGCCTGATCGTCGACATGAAGCTGCCGGGCATCGAGGTCCGGCCACTCGTCACGCTCAACGGTGACACCGATTTCGCCGAGGTGTTCTTCCACGACGTGCGGGTGCCGGCGGACGCGTTACTCGGTCCGCTCAACGGCGGCTGGCACGTTGCCACCACCACGCTCAGCCACGAACGTGCCGGGGCGGCAAGGCTGTACGCCGAGCTGCAGGTGCGGCTGGAGGAACTGGTGGCCGACTTCGCCGCGGCGGGCGCCGGAGAAGATCCGGTCACGCTGCGGCGCCTCGGCGAGATCGCGGTGCGCATCAAGTACCTGGAAGTGCTTTGCCAGCGGTCGATTTCGGCCACCCTGCACGGTGGCCCCGACATCACCGCGTTCGGATCCGCGAGCCTGGCCAAGACGGTATGGGGCGAGATCGGGCAAGACCTGGCCGCGCTGGCGTTCGACGTGTTGGGCATGAATGGGCGGTGGGCCGACTATCGGCTGACGTCCCGCTCGCTGACCATCGCCGGGGGCACCACGCAGATCAACAAGAACATCACCGCCCAGCGCGTATTGGGGCTGCCGCGCAAATGAACCTCGAGCTGACCGACGAGCAACTGGCGCTGCGCGACACCGTGCGGCATTTCCTGGCCGAGAAAGCACCGATTTCCGGGCACGTCCGCCCGCTGCTCGACGATCCGTCCGGCACCGACGACGCGGTCTGGCAAGGCCTCGCCGACCTCGGGACCACCGGGGTGCTGGTGCCGGAGGACTACGGCGGCGCCGGCATGACGATGGTCGAGGCCGGCATCGTGGCCGAAGAACTCGGCGCGACCCTGCACCCGGGGCCGTGGCTGTCGAGCGCGGTGGCCGCGACGCGCATGCTGACCCGAGCCGGTGGAAACGCGGCCGCTGAGATTCTGGCAGGCATTGCCGACGGCACCAAGATCGCGACGCTGGCTCCACTGGGCAAGCCGGGGGCACTGTCGACCACGCTAACCGGCGTGCCTGACGCCGCGGCGGCCGATGTATTGCTGGTACTGGCTGAATACCACGACGGCACCGGGCTCTTCGCCGTCGATAAATGCGCAGCAGGTGTTTCGGTGATGCCCGAGCGCGGAATCGACCAGACTCGCAAACAGTTTCGGGTCAGGCTCGATAACGCCGATGCGCATCTGCTCGCCACGGTGTCACCGCAGGACATCACCGCAGTCGTCGACGACGTACTCATCGCCATGGCCGCCGACGCGCTCGGCGCGGCAAGCGCGGTCATGCAGCTCGCAGTCGAATACGCCAAGACGAGAAGGCAATTCGGTCAGGCGATCGGATCATTTCAGGCGGTGCAGCACCTGTGCGTCGACATGTACGAGACGGTCGAGCTGGCCCGCAGCGGAGTCATCCATGCGCTGTGGGCTGCCGACGCAGCTCCAGAGCATCGGCACCTGTCCGCGGTGCGCGCCAAGGCGTTCGCCGGGCGACTGGCCACCGTCGGTGACACCGCGATCCAGGTGTTCGGGGGGATCGGTTACACCTGGGAGCACGATGCTCACCTCTATCTCAAGCGGCTGCTGAGCTGGAGCCAATTCCTCGGCGGCCCCGACCGCTATCTCACCGAACTCGGTGCGCGCCTTACCAATTCCGAGCCGTCGAAGGGTTTTCCATGATCGACTTCACCAGCCGGATCGCGCTCGTCACCGGTGCGGGCCGAGGCCTTGGCCGGCTGTATGCGCTGGAACTGGCTCGGCGCGGTGCCGCCGTGGTCGTCAACGACCTGGGCGGAACGATGCACGGCGAGGGCTCCGATGAGAGCGTCGCCGACCAGGTAGTCGCCGAGATCGAAGCTGCCGGCGGGGTCGCGGTGGCTTCGCACGACTCGGTAGCCAGCCCCGAGGGCGGCGAGGCTATCGTCTCGCTCGCCGTCGAACGGTTCGGCCGCCTCGACGCGGTGGTGAGCAACGCCGGCATCTTCAACAGCGTTCCGTTCGACGAGCTGTCCCCCGAGCAGTGGCGGCGCATGCTCGGCGTGCACCTGGACGGCGGGTTCTATCTGAGCCGGCCCGCATACAAGGTGATGAAGAAGCAACGCTACGGCCGGTTCGTCTTCATCTCCTCGTCGGGCGGCATGTTCGGCCAACCGCTGGAAGCCCACTACGCCGCGGCCAAGGCCGGGCTGGTCGGATTGTCGAACGTGATCGCGATCGAAGGCGCCGAACACGGCATCCTTTCCAACACGGTGCTACCGTTCGGCTTTTCCCGCATGGTGACCGAAACCGTCGGTGATCCGAAAGCCCTTGAGGAGATTGGCTTTCTGAATGTGATCAAGCCCGAGCTGGTGGTTCCCGTCGTCGTCTTCCTGGCGAGTCGGGCCTGCGAATTGACCCACCAGAATTACTCGGCCTGTGCCGGCCGCTTCGCACGGGTCTTCGTCGGTCTCGGTGAGGGCTGGTTGGCGGCGCCCGAGAGCAATCCGACGGCCGACGACATCGCAGCCCATCTTTCCGAGGTGTCGGCAACCGAACCGTTCACCGTGCCCGGCTCGATCTTCGAGGAAGTCTTCGCGGTGGCCGCCCAGCTCGGTGTGACGTCGTGACCACGGACATCCCGTACCTGCTCAGCTCCACCCGTTCGGCACGCAAGTCACTGGATCTCGATGCGCCCGTCGACCTCGCCGAGATTCGCGAGTGCCTGCGGATCGGTTTGCAGGCGGCCAATGGCTCGAATCAGCAGAACTGGCGGTGGCTGGTTGTGGTCGACCCCCGCTTGCGGGTAAAGATCGCCGAGCTGTACCGCGAGGCGTATTTGCTCCGAGTCGGCGGTCAGTTGCTCGCCGACCTGATGCCGGCCGGCACGCCGGAGACCCGGCTGATGTCGTCCACTGAGTGGTTAGTAGAAAACATGGCGAAGGTGCCGGTGCTGGTAATTCCCTGCTATGAGCCGTACCTCCCGCGCATGGACGGCGACGAGTCATTCCACCAGGCGACGCTGTACGGCTCGATCTTCCCGCCGGTGTGGAACTTTCAGCTAGCCTTGCACACCCGCGGCTATGGCACCTGCATCACCACTTTGCACCTGCACCGCGAACGGGAGGTGGGGCAACTGCTCGGGATACCAGAGAGCTACGTGCAGGGCTGCCTGCTGCCGGTGGGCCGCCTACGTGCCGGCCACCGCTTCCGGCCGGCCCGTCGACGCGCCGTCGACGAGGTAACCGCGCTCGACCGTTGGGACGGCGCGCCGCCTTAAGATTGGCCTCTTAGCGCTGTCAGCAGCACATTCATAGAGATGAGTCTGGTAACCTATACCAAAGATTTGGTTCACCGGGAGGACAGGTGCATATGGCCAGAGCCGATGCACTGGAACAAGCCGGCAGCGCCACCGACTCCGGAACCCGCCGGACCGAGATCCTGCAGACCGCCGCGTCACTGATCGCCTCGTCGGGGTTACGGACCTCGCTTCAGGAAATCGCCGATGCGGCAGGCATTCTCCCGGGCAGCCTGTACCACCACTTCGAGTCCAAAGAAGCGATCCTGGTCGAGCTGACGCAGCGTTACCACGAAGACTTGAACCGCATCGGGCAGCAGGCGCAGGCGAGGCTGGATCAACCCGATGCGCGGCCCGCCGACAAGAAAATCACCGAGTTGGGAGTGGCGATCGCCAACTGTGCGGTGGAACATCAGGCCGCCCTGCAGATGTCGTTCTACGAGGGCCCGAACGCGGATGCCGAGCTGCTGCAGCGTGCGCAACAGCCCAGCGCAATCCATGACGCGATGCTGCAGACACTGCGTGCCGGCAGGTGGAGCGGCTACATCAAACCCGACATCGACCTTCCGACCTTGGCCGACCGTATCTGCCAGACCATGCTGCAGGTGGGTCTGGACGTTATCCGTGACAAAGCCTCTGCCGATCAAGTGGCCGGACTCATGTGCCGAATCATCCTGCATGGGTTGGCAGCCCGGCCTCCCACCGATGCCGCGCTGGATCGGTCCAAGGCCTTTGCCGCCGCCAGCGAGGTCACCGAGACCTGGGCCGACGACAGCGTCGCGGACCCTGGCGACAAAGCGGCACATCTGCGCGCGGTGGCAAAGACCGAGTTCGGCCGAAAAGGTTACGAAGTCACCACCATCCGGGACATCGCATCCGCGGCGGGTCTCGGCACCGGCACCGTGTACCGGGTGATCGGATCGAAGGACGAACTGCTCGCCTCGATAATGCGCTCGTTCGGCAAAAAAGTGGAAGCCGGATGGGTCAGCGTGCTGCGCTCGGATGCGTCGACGATCGAGAAGCTCGACGCGCTGAGTTGGGTCAACGTCAACGCGCTGGACCAGTTCTCCGACGAGTTCCGGATTCAGCTGGCGTGGATGCGACAGTCGCCACCGACCACCAACCCGGGCTGGTCGTACACCACGCGGTTGCGGCAGATGAAATCACTCCTCTCCGAGGGGATCCGGTCGGGAGAGATACGCATCGACACGCCGTCAACCGCGATGCTGGCGCGCTGTGTCATCGGCATGCAGTGGATACCGGAGAACATTCTGCGTGCCGTGGGAACTCGCGCGGCGTTGCTGCACGCCCGCGATACCGTCCTGCGCGGGGTCGCGGTTCCCGGAACGTAACCGTCGGAGCCGGACACCAGGTACCCGGTGTTGAACCAAATAACTGTTACCCATACAGTTGGGCAATTAGAACCGGGTTGGCAGTTGCCGAGAAGGGGATTTCCATGACTGTTATCGATCGATTGCGTTATGACGGCAAGCGGGCGCTCGTCGTCGGCGGCGCGACGGGCATGGGCGCGGCGGCGGCCAAGTCAGCGGGCGAGCTCGGCGCCGAAGTAATCGTGCTGGACTACGCGCCGGTGAACTATGACGTCGCCAAGGCGATACAGGTGGACCTGCGCGACCCGGCCTCCATCGACGCGGCGCTGGAGCAGGTCGAGGGGCCGGTGCATGCCGTGTTCTCCGCCGCCGGAGTCGCCGACGGGCCGGATCTGATGAAGATCAACTTCATCGGGCACCGCTATCTCATCGAGAGGCTGCTCGGCAACAATCAACTTCCGTCGGGCTCGGCGATCTGCTTCATCTCCTCAGTCGCCGGGATGGGGTGGGAAAACGACCTGGAACTGCTGAACGAGTTCCTGGCCACGCCGGACTTCGCGGCGGCCGACGCCTGGGTCAAGGCGCACGAGCCAGAAGGCATCATCCACTACGGCTTCAGCAAGAAGGCGGTCAACGCCTACGTCGCAACCCAGGGCTATCCCCTGCTGAAGCGCGGCATCCGCATCAACGCCATCTGCCCGGGTCCCACCGACACCCCGCTGGCCCAGGCCAACGCGGACCTGTGGCTGACCTTCGCGCAGGACTACCGGGACGAAACCGGCTCGAAAGTCCACACCCCGGAGCAAATGGGCGACGTCATGGCGTTCCTCAACAGCGCCGCCGCATTCGGCATCAGCGGGATCACCCTGCTGGTGGACTACGGGCACACGATGGCCTCGCTCACCGGGGCATATCCGCCGGGCAAGCCGATCATCGATCTGATCATGGGCCGGGTGAAGCTGTAAGGAGGCCGGCCGCGTGGCGCGCATCGTCGTGATTGGCGGCCACGGCAAGGTCGCTCTGCACTTGGCCCGCATCCTGACCGAGCGCGGCGACGAGGTGACGTCGGTGTTCCGCAACCCGGACCACGCCGACGACGTCGCCGGAACGGGCGCCAAACCGGTCACCGCCGACATCGAGCGGCTCGACACCGCCGCGCTGGCCCAGCTGGTCGCGGGCCACGACGCCGTGGTGTTCTCCGCCGGGGCCGGTGGGGGCAACCCGGCCCGCACCTACGCCGTCGACCGCGATGCGGCGATCCGGGTGATAGATGCCGCCGCGCAGGCAGGCGTCAAACGGTTCGTGATGGTGTCGTATTTCGGTGCGGGCGCCGATCATGGTGTGTCGCCGGAGAATTCGTTCTTTCCGTACGCCGAGGCCAAGGCCGCCGCTGATGCACATCTGCGAGGCACCAACCTGGACTGGACGATCCTGGGCCCGGGCCACCTCACCCTGGAACCCGCGACGGGACGGATCGCGATTGGTGAGGGAAAGGGTTCGGTCTCGCGGGCGGACGTCGCGCTCGTCGTCGCGGCGGCACTGGCCGACGACTCGACGGTCGGCCGAACCATCGAGTTCAACAACGGTGACGTTGCCATCGCCGAAGCACTGGCACGCTGACCGCCCAGACAGCGCGGAGTACCCTTGGCGACGCAGTTGGTCTGCTGACGCCCGCGTGGCATCGGCATCGAGCGAAGCACGTTGACCGTGCGTCGCGAGAGGGAACCCGGTGAGAATCCGGGACTGTCCCGCAGCGGTATGCAGGAACGACCGCCGTCTCACAAGCACTGGTCTCGCAGATGGGACTGGGAAGCGACGGCCACTAGGAGCACCTCCGGGTGCGCGCCTGTGAGTCCGAAGACCTGCCGGCTGTGCCGGGCGCGCCGCGTCCGGCGGTTCATCGCCTCGCGGAATGGGCGTTTGGCCGTATCCGTTGCGGTGTACGTACCTAAGGTGCGCACCGCCAACCGGATCGGTTGTGCGTCCGCCGGCGGTGACCAGCCCGTCGATTGAAGGACGATTTCGTGACTCAGTTCGTAAGCAGCCAACCGTTTACCGCCACCGTTACCGGCTCCCCACGCATCGGTCCCAACCGTGAACTCAAACGCGCCACCGAGGGCTACTGGGCGGGACGCACCAGCCGAGCCGACCTGGAATCCGTCGCCGCGACATTGCGCCACGACACGTGGTCGGGCCTGGCGGCCGCCGGCCTCGACTCGGTACCGGTGAACACCTTCTCCTACTACGACCAGATGCTCGACACCGCGGTCATGCTCGGCGCCCTGCCGCCCCGGGTCGCGGAGATCCCTGACGAGCTGGACCGTTACTTCGCCGCGGCGCGGGGGAATGATGACGTCGCACCGCTCGAGATGACGAAGTGGTTCGACACCAACTACCACTACCTGGTTCCGGAGATCGAACCGGCCATCCGCTTCGCGCTCAACCCGGACAAGGTGCTCTCCGAGCTGAAAGAGGCTCTTGCGCAAGGAATTCCGGCACGCCCCGTGGTCATCGGACCGATTACCTTCCTGGTCCTGAGCAAGGGCGTCAACAACGCGGGCGCACCCATTGAGCGACTTGAGGAACTGGTCCCGGTCTACTCCGAGCTGCTCTCGCTGCTCGCCGAGAACGGCGCCCGATGGGTGCAGTTTGACGAGCCGGCACTGGTCACCGACATTTCTCCCGACGCGCCCGCACTGGCCGAGGCGGTGTACAACGCGCTGGGCTCGGTGAGCAACCGGCCCGCCATCTACGTCACCACCTACTTCGGCGACCCCGCGGCCTCCCTGGCCGGACTGGCCCGCACCCCGGTCGAGGCGATCGGCGTCGACCTGGTTGCCGGTGCCGACACCGCGGTAGCGGTGGTTCCGGAACTGGCAGGCAAGACGCTGGTGGCCGGCATCGTTGACGGACGCAACATTTGGCGCACCGATCTGGAGGCGGCGCTGGGCAGACTGGCGACTCTGCTGGAGGCAGCGGAGGCGGTAGCAGTCTCCACATCGTGCTCCACCATGCACGTCCCCTACTCGCTGGAACCCGAGACCGGGCTGGACGACGCCCTGCGCAGCTGGCTGGCGTTCGGTGCCGAAAAGGTGCGCGAGGTCGTCGTGCTGGCACGCGCACTGCACGACGGCCGCGACACGGTCGCCGACGAGATCGCGGCCTCCAACGCCGCCGTCGCTTCCCGCAAACGTGACCCTCGCCTGCAGAACGGCCAGGTCCGGGCCCGGATCGACGCGATCGTCGCGTCCGGCGCACACCGCGGCGACGCCGCGCAACGCCGGGCCAGCCAGGAGGCGCGCCTGCACCTGCCGCCGTTGCCGACCACGACCATCGGCTCCTATCCGCAGACATCTGCAATTCGCAAGGCACGCGCGGCTTTTCGTGCTGGTGAGATCGACGAGGCCGAATACGTGAGCAGGATGAAGAAGGAGATCGCCGACGTCATCAAATTGCAGGAAGAACTCGGCCTGGATGTGCTGGTGCATGGTGAGCCGGAGCGCAACGACATGGTCCAGTACTTCGCCGAACAGCTGGAGGGCTTCTTCGCCACGCAGAACGGCTGGGTGCAGTCGTACGGCAGCCGCTGCGTGCGACCGCCGATCCTCTATGGCGACGTGGTTCGCACCCACCCGATGACGGTCGAGTGGATCACCTATGCGCAGTCGCTGACCGACAAGCCGGTGAAGGGCATGCTGACCGGGCCGGTCACCATCTTGGCGTGGTCGTTCGTCCGTGACGACCAGCCGCTGGCCGACACCGCGAACCAGGTAGCGCTCGCCATTCGCGACGAGACCGTAGATCTGCAGTCCGCCGGCATCGCCGTCATCCAGGTCGACGAGCCTGCGCTGCGCGAACTGCTGCCGTTGCGGCGTGTCGATCAGGAAGAATATTTGCGTTGGGCCGTAACAGCTTTCAGGCTGGCCACTTCCGGGGTCGCAGACTCGACGCAGATCCACACTCACCTCTGTTACTCGGAATTCGGTGAGGTCATCGGAGCGATCGCCGACTTGGACGCCGACGTGACGTCCATCGAGGCGGCGCGCTCGCACATGGAGGTGCTGGACGACCTGAACGCGGCCGGGTTCGCCAACAGCGTGGGCCCGGGTGTCTACGACATCCACTCACCACGAGTGCCGAGAACCGGCGAGATGGCCGAGTCGCTGCGCGCGGCATTGCGCGCGGTGCCCGCCGAGCGGCTGTGGGTCAATCCCGACTGCGGGCTCAAGACCCGCAACGTCGACGAGGTCACCGCATCGCTGCGGAACATGGTGGCCGCGGCGCACGAAGTGCGGTCCGGGTAGCTCAAACCGGCCGCGAGCGTGCGCAGTTGGACGGGGACACGCCGTCACACGCGTACATTTGTGCACGCTCGTCCGCGCCTAGTCGGACAGCACCTCGACGGGAACGTCGTCAGCCCAGGGCTGCCGGGTCACCATGTCGGCGACCCGCACTGTCCCACGTTCGAACTCACCGGTGGCCGCGTCGACCAGCCGGTAAGCCTGCGTTCGTTTGTGAATCGGCTGGGCGTCGAGCAGGACCACCCGTACCTCGCCGGGCGCAAACTTACAGCGCTGCTGCATCGCGGCGATCAGTTGCTCGTTGTGCATGTGGCCGTCGCCGAAGTTCCATCCGATGGCGGTGCTGCATATCCGCTCACCGTCGGTGATGACGTAGTCGTCCTCGTTCTGTCCCGCCATGGCGCGGTGCGCCAGGGTGAAAAGCGCCCGCCCGTGCGTGTTCATCGCGCGAAACGCGTATCCAAGGTACATCGGGATCTCGGCGCGGTCCTTGCCGTAGAAGCGCTCCAGCTGAGCCTGCGGCATGCTGGCGATCGCCACGATGCCGCGGCCGATCTTCTCACTCGCCGAGGGCTTGATGCACCAGAGCGTGGTGTCCCAGTTGCCCGCGTAGTACCGCATCCCGGGCAGGAACGAGATCTTGCGCGGAAACATGTTGCCCGCGATGACGATTGCCGCGGTCAAGCCGATCAGGATCGCCACCGGCACCGGGTTTTTCACGTCGGCGAGCCCGACGCGGGCATGGCCGACGAACAACGCCAGCACGCCGAAGATCATGAAGACGTTCCACTCCAGCGGGACCCCCATCGGGATGGCGGTCAGGATGCCGAGGTGGAAGCACACCATCACGATCGCGGCCACCGTCGTCGGCCAGCCGCCGTGCGAGAAGAACAATGCCAGCGGCACGCACATCTCGATGAAGGTGCTGGCGTGGGCGAACAGCCGCGACAACAGCCCCGGCCGCAGGTCGTCGGGGAACTTCTCGAAGAACATCCGCTTGACGAACCGTGGCCGGAACAACGGGTTGTTCGACATCATCGTGGAAATCACGAACGGGAAGTGCTTGTTCAGCTTCGACGTCGCCGCGCCCATCCAGATCACCAGGAACACCAGCTTGGACGCGACGATCATGTCGGTAGCGCCGAACAGGAAGGTGACCGCCAGCGTCGCATAGACCTCGCCGCGGGCGGCCAGAAAGATCACCTTGTCGCGCAGCCCGAGCACGGCCAGCGTCACCAGGATCAGCGCGACCTCCCACACCGGCAACAGCCCGACCTTGGTGCCCAGCTCTGGAATCGGACCGGTGCCGTCGGAAAACAGAGCGCCCAACAGGAACACCAGCAGGAGCCCGTACAGCGCGACGTCGACCGGCTTGCGGGCCGTGCCCTTCGTCAGGGGGACGCGATCCGGCCACGGGGGCAGCCGGATCGTGCCGAACCGCATCCAATACAGAATCGAGCCCATCGGCGGGAAGAACCGGTTGTTCAGCGGCCCGAAACCGCAGCCCAGACCGACCACCTCGAAGAGCATCGTGTACAGCACCACCTTCTGGAACACGATGGGCTCGGCGTACCACGACTTGACGTCGGTGAATCCGTTGATGCCGTTGGTGGTCAACACGATCAGCCACGCGACCAGGATGTAGAGCAGGATCTTCACCACGTAGAACAGGTGCAGCGCGACGGGCGTCCCGAAGCCCACCTCGGCCCAGTGCCGCGCCATCGGGCGGATCTTTTCGCTGCGGGTGCCCTTTCTCCATTCGGCGATGTCGACCTGCGGCAGGTCGGGCTTCAGAAACCCCATGGCGGACAGATTAGAACGCGTTCTAACCAGACGCACGCTAGACCTGAGAGGCCGCGTGGTAGATGCTTACAAGATGTCCATGACAAGCAAACTTCGCGTCGCCGCGCTGGCGACATTCGCCGCCGTCTCATCGGTCGCGTTGGTGACCGGGGCTGCTGCGACGGGTCCCGTGGCGCGGGCCGACGTCCCCGGACCGGGCGATGCGTGCACGACCCTGCACGCAACCGCTCGCGACGTCAACGGCCGGACGATGTGGTGCAATCCGACCATGACCGGCGCCCATAACCTGGTATGGCAGTACGGCGGTCCGGCGTAAGTCACCAAGTGTCCGTTGCGGACACCCTGGGTTGGCACTGAGCGGCCGGATCAACGCGTTGGGCGCACTGTTCCGCGATGTGAGCACTCCAGCCGGTGATTCTGCTCATCACGAAAATCCCTGGGAAACACGGAATGTCGAATCCCATCAGGTGATACGCGCCGCAGCGACCCCGGCCAACGCCTTCACCGGAAGATTCCCGACGAGATCACCGGCGCCTTGTCCAGGACCTGCGGATCGACCAACACGTTCAGTGCACTCACCGCCCCGGCCGGTAGCTCGGCCACCCCTTCGACCGTGGACAGGAACCTTTGTTGCTCAGCCGGTTTCACTACGCCGTCGGCAAGCTCGGCGAACTTCGCGACATATTGCTCGCGCCCGAATGGCCGTGCGCCCAGCGGGTGGGCATCGGCCACTGCCAGTTCGTCGAAGATCACCTCACCACTTTTCAAAGTCACCTCCGCACGCGCGCCGAATGCCTTCTCGGCCGGATCGTTTGAGTGATAGCGACGGGTCCACTCCGGGTCCTCGACGGTGGAGATCTTGCGCCACAGCTCGACCGTGTCGGGTCGATGTGCCCGCTCGGGAGCGTAAGAGCGCTCGTGGTGCCAGGTGCCGTCCTGCAGCGCAACGGCGAAGATGTACGGCAGTGAATGGTCGAGGGTTTCGCGCGACGCATCCGGATCGAACTTCTGCGGGTCACCGGAGCCGGTGCCGATCACCACGTGGGTGTGATGGCTGGTGTGCAAGACGATGCGGGCAATCTGGTCCAGGTCGCCGATACGCTGACGCAACCGGCGGGCCAGGTCGATTGGCGCCTGACTCTGGTACTCCGCGGAATGCTGCTTGGTGTAGCTGTCCAGGATGGCCCGTTTGGGTTCGCCGGGCGCGGGCAACGGCACCTGGTATTCGCACTCGGGTCCACCGAGCAGCGAGGCGATCACGCCGTCTTCGCCTTCCCAGATAGGCGCGGGTGATGCTTCGCCGCGCATTGCGCGGTCGATGGCCTCGATGGCGATCTTTCCGGCATGCGCCGGAGCAAACGCCTTCCAGCTGGAGATGGCGCCTTTGCGCGATTGGCGGGTGCTGGTGGTCAGGTGCAGCGCCTGTCCGATCGCCTGATAAATGGTCTCGGTGTCCAGCCGCAACATGGTCCCGATTCCGGCTGCGACAGATGGTCCCAGATGAGCGACGTGGTCAATCTTGTGCTCGTGCAAGCAGATTCCGCGGACCAAATCGATCTGGACCTCGTAAGCGGTTGCCAGCCCGCGGATCAGGTCGGCGCCGCGCACACCGAGTTGCTGGGCGACGGCGACGAGCGGCGGAATGTTGTCTGCCGGGTGCGAGTAGTCGGCAGCCAAAAACGTGTCGTGGAAGTCGAGTTCGCGGACCGCGACGCCATTGGCCCAGGCTGCCCACTCGGCCGAGTAAGTCCCGTCGACGCCGAAAACTCTGGCCCCTTGCCGGGCCCGGTGCGCCAACGCCTGCTGCCGGGCCACCGTCACCGGTCGGCGCAGCACCGCCGCGGCGCTGACGGCGGCGTTGTCGATAATCCGGTTCAGCACCATTTCTGCGGTCTCCGGCTCGACCACGACGGGATCGGCGGCGACCTCGGCGATCTTGGTGGCCAGGTGTTCGCTTCGGGGGAAGTCGTCGGCACTGCGCCGGACCCGGACCGAATGTGTCCGCATATCCGCACCCTGTGCAGCCCGTGGGCGAGTAGCGCGAGCAGACGGCAAACTAGCGGTCAGACGAATTGTTCTCGCTTCTGAAGAACTTGGTGATTCGGCGGACAACTCGGCCGACGGGGCTTGAGGCTCGTTGGGAATCCTTGATCCTGTCGAACGTTTGCTTGCCTTCTGCGGCGTAGTCGTCGACCGTTTCGTCGCCTTCTTCAGCGCGCATGTCGAATCTCTCCTTCTGCTGGCGTTTGACGCTGGGGCGGTTCCGCGGGCGTCAATCGCTCTGGCGGTTCTGCCGGCGTCAACCGTTCGGGCGGTTCTGCCGGCGTCAAGCGTTCGGGCGTTTCGGCCGGCGTTCCACGTTCCGGTGACTGTGGATCGGACGCCTCAGGCCTGGTCGCCTCAGGTCTGGTCGCCGTAGACAGTTCTACGGCCCTGTCAATCATGGCTTCTCCTTTGATTGGCTCAGGGTTGGCTACCCGTCGAGGCGGTGCATCAAAACGGCGGATGCGTGACCAGACGCAAAGTCGTCCTTTTGGGCTCGAATTGGGCGATTTTGCGTCTGCTCGCGGAGGTTTTAATCGCTTGTGCGAGTACGCGAAAGAACGCCGACTGGCCTGACACGTCGATCTTCGGCACCGCGCGCACCAAGCCGGGCAGAGCCGGACAAGCGTGCAGACGTTTCCAGCGTCGGCCACAAAAGGTACGTGCGTGCCAAAAATTTGCACAACCGGTATTGAATCGCTTAACTTATGCAACCGAGGGATCCAGGTCACACGGGCGGGCACGATGTGACGTGGATCGCAGCATCAGGGGAGCGGCCGCAAACCCGCGGCCGGGACGAAGGGATAGCTCGTTGCCAGGAATGGGAACGGCCTCGCGGCCGCTCAGTCTTGTGCCCGCTAACAGCACTCCGCGCGCAGTGGCAGCGGACAATCGCGCGTGGGTCTCCAAGGCACTGTGCAAGGAATCAGATCCGGATGCGCTGTTTGTGCGGGGTGCCGCGCAACGTAAGGCTGCGATTATCTGCCGGCACTGCCCCGTCATGCAGGAATGCGGCGCGGAGGCGCTCGACAACAGAGTCGAGTTCGGAATCTGGGGTGGCATGACCGAGCGCCAGCGCAGGGCTCTGCTCAGACAACACCCTGAGATCGTGTCGTGGACGGATTTCTTCGACAAACGCAACAGCCGCTCCGTCGGGTAGCCGCCCACGGCCGTCGCGACAGGCGAGGAGGCTACCCCGCCTGCTTGACCGGCGGCCGGTAGAAGATCACCAGCTGACCAACGGCTCCGGCCAGACCGAGTCCTACCGCGAGCAGCAAACCCTTCCAGCCGGTGAGCCAGAGATTGTCGCCGAAGATGAGATGGTCCAGGCTCAGCCTTCCCGGCCCCAGGGTGGCGACGACGACCGCGCTGGCGGCCAGCACCAGGTTGTACTCCCAGCCCTCCTTGACGATGAAGAAGCCGTTGGGCCGATGCACGGTCCAGGCCGCGACCAGCATGAGCGAGACGAAACCCGCGGCCGGAATCGGCGTGAGTAGCCCCGCCGCCAGGCCCAATCCGGCAGCCGTTTCCGTGCTGGCGGCAACGACGGCGTGAAACTTGCCGGGCTTCATGCCGATGCTTTCGAACCAGCGCGCGGTACCCGGTATCCGGCCCCCGCCGAAGAACTTGTTCAGGCCGTGCGCGGCGAGTGTCAGGCCCAGCACCAGCCGCAGGATCAGTAATCCAACGTCGTAGGCAGTCATACGTGCAAACCTAGATCATCACTGTCGGAGCGTGAGCGCCGAATCCAGCAGCCGCACGTAGGCGTCGACGTCCGGAACGGCCGACTGTGCCGCGTGCACGCTGATCGCGACCGTGTCGCCGATGCCGTGCACGCCGTGAGTCAGGCCCATCGACGGCGACAGTGCCGGATATCCGGCCGTCAAAACTACCGGGGCTCCCCCGAAGCTCAGGTCGGCCGCTCCACGGTGAACGCTGGACACCACCGTGTTGCCACTCACCCGCACCGGCCGGGGGTCAGGGTCGAACCGGGATACACCCCAACGCAGCAACGGCGCGGGCGTCGCCGCGAAGGCCCGGTCGGCGCTGCGGGTAGCGGGATGCTCGAAGCGGCGGCGGCCGTTAGCCAAGTCGTCCGCGATACGCGCGGCGCGAGCATCGCGGCCCAGCTCGGGATAGAGCCCGACGACGACATTTCCGAAGTGGTTATGCGCATGGCGCACACCGGGTTTGGCCATTGGCACCTCAGCGCCCAGCGAATTGCCCGATTCCCCAAGCAGATCGGACAACGCCCTGGACACGGCGGCCAGCACGCCGACGGTCACCGTCGGACCGGGCAATTGCGAGCGGTGCCGCACGAGCGTGTGCACCGAGCGGGCGCCGTGCGGCCGGGCGTTGGTAGCCAGCGGCGGCCGCGAGCCCGCACCGGGCGCCAACAACCCGGCCTGCACATCGCGAACCAGCTGGTGATGCGTGCGTGCCGCCTCTGTTGCCCGGCACGGCAGGAACCCGGCGGGAAGCGGTGCCGCGCCGGGCACCGGGTGGTCGCGACCGAACAACCAGGCCGCCATCGCCGAAGCACGAGTGCCGTCGGCCAGCGCATGCGGAACCTGCATGACCGCAACGGCACCCGGGCCGGCGGTGCCCGGTATGTCACGCACCGGCGTGAAAACGTGTAGAAGCCAAGGCATCCGGCGGACGTCGAGCTGATCGCGGGCGAGGCCGACGACCGCGGCCAGGCAGCCTTGCCAGCTGTCGCCGGCCAGTTCGTGGCGCACCACCTGCTCGGATTCGACGGCTGCCTGGACCCACTGCGGATAGGTGAGCGCACATCCATCTTCGAGTCGCATACTCAGGTCCGCACAAGCTGCAGCCCGTCCGCGGACCGCGTCGATGGCGCCGTCCCGGTCGTCCGGCAAGCCGTCGAATGCATACAGCAGAAACTGGTCGTTGGGGATCTTGGCCGACATCCAATAGAACTGCGCGTCAACGGCCGCCATCCGGTGTGCCGCCATGGGTTCAGCCGGGCGAGCCGACAGAGCCGACGAAGGCCAGAATCAGTTTGGCAACCTTGTCCGGCTGTTCGAGTTGCAGGAAATGCCCGGCGTGTTCGACGATGGCCATTTCGCTGCCGGGCGGCAGCACTCTTTCCGTCCAGTATGCGAAAGCCGATGTCATGCAACCGTCGTCGCGACCATGCAGGTAGAGACTGGGCAGGATGGGTGGCTGGGTCCACAGCCGGTTCAATTCGGCGTACCGCGCCGGCGGGCGGGGACTGCGAATCGTGGCGCGGTAGGGCCCGAGTGCCGCCCGCCAGCTCTCCGGCGTCCCGATCGCGGCGTCGACGTGGCGCAGGTCCTCGTGGGCGTCGCGATAGCCTGGCGACCATCGCCGCCACAGCAGCGGTAGTATCCAGGACGCGGAACGCTCAGGCAGCCAAGGCAATTGAAAATAGAAGATGTACCAGCTGCGCATTAGTTGGCGCGCCAGCTGCAGCGCCAGCCGCCCGCGCTCGGCCGCCCGGGCCGGGGCACGAAACGCTACCGAGGGTGGCACCGACATGATCACCGCTCGGGCGAACGGGGTGTCCGGCATTGCGGCCAGGCCGGTGGCGGCGATGGCACCCCAGTCGTGGCCGATCACCACGTCCTGCTCGGTGCCCCCCGCCGCGGAGCGCACCCGCAGCGCGTCGTCCATCAGCGCGCCGACGTGAAAAGAACCGTCGACCGGAATCGACGACGGCGCGTAGCCGCGCATGAATGGTGCGACCACTCGCCAGCCCGACTCCACAAGCCGCGGGGCAACTTTGCGCCACCCGTAGGCGGTATCGGGGAAACCGTGCAGGCACAATGCGATTGGCCCGTCGGGCGGCCCCCAGGTTAGTGCCTTCAAGTTGCCGCTCGGGCCCTCGACGTCGATCCAGCGTGGCTCGGTCATGTGGAGTCGCCCCTTGCCGCGAGCTGGGGGCACCACCCGCTTGCGGGGGAACGCAGAATCGCACCGCCCGGGCCTTCCGCGTGCGATTCTGCGTCTGCTCGCATGAGTGACAGGTTACCGACAGCAGCCGGCGCACCCGTTAACGTCTTAGGCATGACGACCTCGGCGCAGGCTCGTCGCTGGGCCAAGACCGACGCCACCCAGCGGCGAATACTCGACGCCGCGACCGAGGTTTTCGCCACGCGAGGATTCACCGCCGCGACGATGGCCGACGTGGTGGCGGCGTCCGGCGCCAGCATCGGCAGCATCTACCACCACTTCGGCGGCAAGAGCGAACTCTTCTTGGCGATCTTCGAGCAGATGGCCGACGCGATCGACCGCCGCATCGACGCGGCGATGCGGCAAGCCGGGCCGGCCGGAGCACAAAGCCGCCGGCAGGTGTTCGAGTTACACGTACGGGCCTATCTCGAGGCGATGTGGGAGAACCGGCGCCGGGCCCGGGTGTTGTCGTCGGGCGACACACCGGCCGGATTCGAGACCTCCCGTCGTGACCGCATGCAAGCCGCGTTCCGCAGCTGGATGGCTGTCCTGGAACTGGACAAGTCGGTTCGCGGACAACTGCTGAGCCGGGTCCTGATCGCGACCATGGCGGAATCATCGCTGATGGTCGCGGGCTGCGACGACCCCGCCGACGTGCCGGCGATCATCGAGGCCACGATCGAGTGGATCGACCGCCTTATCGGGTGAGCTGGCCTACCGCCGTTTCCAACTCGGCGATGACGATCTTGCGCATGCCGTACATCGCTTGGGTGGCCGCAGCCGCCCGGTCCCGGTCGGGGTCTTGAATCAACTCGTAGAGCCGATCCGGGACGATCTGCCAGCTCAAGCCGTAACGGTCCTTGCACCACCCGCACTGCGACTCCTCGCCGCCGTCGGTCAGCCGGTCCCAGTAGTAGTCGACCTCGTCCTGGTCCTGGCAATGCACCGTGAACGACACCGCCTCGGTGAACTGGAACACCGGTCCGCCGTTGATGCCGATGAATCGGGTCCCGTCCAGCACGAAGCTTCCGCTGAGCACCGTGCCCGGCTCGCCCGGTCCCGCCTCCGTCGTTCTGTTGAAACCTTCGATCCGCGAGTTGGGGAACACCGAGGTGTAGAACTCCGCAGCCTCCTCCAAGTCGTGGTCGAACCACAGCGAGGGGGTGATCGATGGCATGGGTGCCTCCTTGTAGTCAGATCTTCGTCATACAGACAGACCGAAGGGGCGCGCAGAACTCACCGGCCGAAGAACACCTAAATCGTTGACAGTTTTAGAATGCAATTCTAATATTCCTGCATGACTGCCACCCTCGCGCAGCAGCCAGTCAAGCTGTGGGCCAATTCCGGCGACTCGCACGTCATCGAGCCCGCTGACCTGTGGCGGTCGCGCCTGCCAAAGCGGCTGGCCGAGTTGGCACCGCGCAGCGAGAAGGATCCTGACGGCGGATGGGAGTCCATCTACGTCGACGGCCAAGTGTTCCGCCGCAGGCTGCCGGGCATCGCCCAAGAGGAGTTCATCCGGGCCACTGTTGCCGCGGCGGGCTGCCGTGACGTCACCCGGCGGCTGGCCGACCTCGACGAGGAAGGCATCTGGGCCGAAGTCGTCTTCCCCTCGCTTGGCATGTGGTGCAGTGCGTTTCGCACACCGGAGCTGTTGCGCGAGGCGATGCGGGCCTCCAACGACTGGTGCAAAGACACCATCATGGACTACTCGCCGCGCCTGATCGCGACAGCGCAGGTGTCAACGCTGGACATCGGTGACGCCATCGCCGAGCTGAAGCGTTGCCGCACAATGGGATTCAAGGCCGTGTTTCTTCCCGTCGCGCCACATCCCGCGCAGCGGGACTATCACTACGACGAATGGGAACCGTTCTGGGCCGTCGCCGAGGACCTCGGCATGGTGATCGCCTTCCATATCGGAACCGAGCCAATCGATTTCGCCGCCGGCGGCTCGATCGGCACCACTTACCACGGGCCCGGCGGAGCGGTGCTCAACTACACCGAGACGTCGTTCGGCGGCCAGCGGGCGGTGGTGAAGCTCGTCGCGTCGGGCGCGCTGGACCGGCACCCGAACCTCAAAGTGCTGGTCGCCGAGGGCGGCGCGACCTGGGTGCCGTTCATCGTCGATCGGATGGAAGAGGGCTATCGCCAGCACGCGATGGCGGTGCGGCCGAAGCTGAAGCGCAGCCCGCGCGAGATCGTCGACTCGCAGGTGTATGCGTCGTTCCAGCATGACTCGTCGGCGATCGCGGCGGTGACGGCGCTAGGCTTCAACAACGTGCTGTGGGGCAGCGATTACCCACACCTCGAGGGCACCTTCGGCCACACCCAGGCCACGCTGCACCAGTTGTTCGACGACGTCGATCCAGCGACCAGGGACCGTATCCTGCTCGGCAGCTTCGCGGAGCTGTTCCCCGACACGCCCCCGCCGCCACCCCACGGGACCGATGCTTAAACGACCTATGTAACGTCAAACCATGAGCGCCGTGAGCAGCAGCCCCCAGACGGTTGAGTTTTCCGGCGTCGGTGGGATCACTCTGGTCGGCGACGAATGGAATCGCGATGCCGCCGACGCCGACCGGCCGACGATCCTGATGCTGCACGGTGGCGGACAGAACCGGTTCTCCTGGAAAAGCACCGGCCAGGTCCTGGCCGACGAGGGGTACCACGTCGTTGCACTCGACAGCCGCGGGCACGGCGACAGCGACCGCGCGCCGAACGCCGACTATGCCGTCGAGACGCTGAGGGCCGACGTGTTGCATGTGCTGGATGCGATCGGCCGCCAGGTGGTGCTGATCGGGGCCAGCATGGGTGGACTCACCGGCATTCTGGTCGCCGACAGCGCCGGGCCCGCCCGGGTGACCGGCCTGGTTCTGGTCGACGTGGTGCCGCGTTACGAGAAGACCGGCAGTGCCCGGATCCGGGATTTCATGCTCACCAACATCGATGGCTTCGCCTCGCTCGACGAAGCTGCGGATGCCGTCGCCGCCTACCTGCCGTACCGGGAGAAGCCGCGCAGTCCCGAGGGCCTGAAGAAGAATCTGAGGCTGCGGGACGGACGGTGGTACTGGCACTGGGATCCGGCGTTCATGACCGCGCCGGGCGACGACCCGGAGCTGCGAACCGAAAGTTTCGAAGAGGCCGCGGTCAACCTGAAGATTCCCACCCTGCTGATCCGCGGCAAGCTCTCCGATGTGGTCAGCCCGGACGGTGTCCGGCATTTCCTGGAGACTGTGCCGCGCGCCGAGTTCGTCGAACTGTCCAATGCCGGGCATACGGCCGCCGGCGACGACAACGACGCCTTCAGCGACGTCGTGGTGGACTTCGTCAGGCGGCACACGCACGCCTGATTGCCGGCAATCCGGTCAGTCCGACTTTTCCGCGTGTCCGCCGAACTGCTTGCGCATGGCCGACAACGCCTTGTCGGCGAATTCGTCGAGGCGACGAGATGCGAAGCGCGAGTACAGTGCCGACGTCAACACCGGCGCGGGGACCCCCTCGTCGATCGCGGCGATGGCGGTCCACCGGCCCTCCCCGGAATCGGAGACCCGTCCGGAAAACTCGGTGAGGGTCGGCGATTCGTGCAACGCAATTGCGGTCAGGTCCAACAGCCAGGACTCGATCACGCTGCCGCGCCGCCATAGCTCGGTGACCTCGGGAATGTCGATATCGTATTGGTAATACTCGGGATTCGTCAGCGGCGCCGTTTCGGCGTCACCCTTTTCGATGATGCGCTTGCCGATGTCCGCGTTGCGCAAGATGTTCAGGCCCTCGGCGAGCGCGGCCATCATCCCGTACTCGATGCCGTTGTGCACCATCTTGACGAAGTGGCCCGCTCCGCACGGCCCACAATGCAGATAGCCCTGCTCCGATTGCGCGACCTCGCCGTCGCGGCCCGGTGTCCGCGACGCCGCATCGACACCCGGGGCGACGCTGGCGAAGATCGGCTCGGCCTTCTCGAACGCTTCCTTGTCGCCGCCGATCATCAGACAGTAACCACGCTCGCGGCCCCATACACCGCCGCTGGTTCCGCAATCGAGCAAGTGGATTCCCTTGACGGACAACGCTTTCGAATGCCGCACGTCGTCGCGGTAGTAGGAGTTGCCGCCGTCGATCACGATGTCGCCGTCATCGAGCGTGTTCGCCAGCTCCTCGATCACCCCGGTGGTGATGTCCCCCGCCGGTACCATCACCCACACCACGCGCGGAGCGTCGAGCTTGTCGCGCAGCTCTTGCACCGAGGAAACCCCCGTGGTCCGGTCCTCCCCCGCCATGGCCTTGACCGCGTCGGCGCTGTGGTCGTACACCACGCATTCGTGTCCGTCTTTGACCACACGGCGGACGATGTTCGCACCCATCCGGCCCAGGCCAATCATCCCTAGCTGCATATACTTTCGTCTCCTTACTTCCCTGTTTCGGCGTTGCGGGGCAGCCACGGCTCTTTCCAGCCGTGGTGACCACTCAGCAGCGACGAGGCGGCCTGTGGACCCCAGGTTCCGAGGTCGTATTCGTGGATCTCGCTCGGTTCGTCCAACAGTGGCTGCACGATGCGCCAGGTCTGTTCGATGCTGTCTTCGCGGGCGAACAGCTGGTGATCGCCGGTCATGGCGGCGTGCAACAGCAACTCGTACGGACGCACCGGCTCGCCGAGATCCTCGGAGAACAACGAGTCGAGATGGACGGGACGCCAGTCGTCGCCCACCTGGGCGGCGATCCGCAGCCGCATGCCGGGGTCGGGGTCGATGCGCAGCACGATCTGATTGGGCTCGGCCGGTCGGCAGTCCGGCAGGAAGGTCAACGCCGGGACCCGGCGCAGAAACAGCCGCACCTCGGTGACCTTGTGCGGCAAGCCCTTACCGGCGCGCAGGAAGATCGGCACTCCGGCCCAGCGCCAGTTGTCGATTTCGGTCCGCAGCGCCACAAAAGTCTCGGTCCGCGAATCCTTGGCCACGCCATCGATGTCCGTGTAGCCGCGATACTGGCCGCGCACGCAACGCTCGGGCTGCAAGGCCGGCATCGCGCGCAGGACTTCGTCTTTCTTGTCGTTCAGGTCGTCGGCGCTGGGCCCGACCGGAGGCTCCATCGTGACCAGTGCGAGCACCTGCAGCAAATGGTTCTGCACCACATCGCGCAACGCGCCCACCTTGTCGTAGAACTTGCCTCGATCCTCGACGCCGAAGTCCTCGGCCATGGTGATCTGGATTTCGGAAACGCTGCGGCGGTCCCACAACTCGGCCAGCGCGGTATTGCCGAACCGCAGACACTCCAACTCGACGACGGGTTGCTTGCCCAGGAAGTGATCCACCCGCAGGATTTGGTCTTCGTCGAGCACCGCGTGAAGCCGGTCGTTGAGTTCGCGCGCGGACTCCAGGTCGTGGCCGAACGGCTTTTCCACGGCGACGCGTGCCCGCTCCAGCAGTCCTACATGGCCGAGGTTCTCGACGATCGGCGCGAACAGTGCCGGTGGCATCTCCAGGTAGAACAGCGGACGGTAGTCCGAACCGATGAGCTCGGCCAGCGAGTCGTAAAGCTCGCTGTCGGTGACGTCGCCGTGTATGTAGTCCAGCCGGCCGGCCAGCCGGTCGAACACCGCGTCGTCAATCTGCTCGCCGGCGTCGCTGATGGATTTCCGGGCCCGCTCGATCAATTGGTCGACTTTCATCTCGTCACTGGCCACACCCAGGATCGGGCAGTCCAGCATTTCCCGGGATTCCAGCCGGTACAGGGCCCGGAACGTCATCTTGCGCGCGAGGTCGCCGGTGATGCCGAAGATCACCAGCAGGTTTGAGGAACTATCGTCGTCGTCGGCCACAACCGCACCTCCCGAATGTCAGTCCGTATAGCCGAAGGCTATAGGCCCGAAACGCTCCGCCCAATCGGCCCTGGAAGGATGGGCCGACGTGGGTGACGCGCAGCAGATCGCGGTCTACGTCCTGGCCGCGGTGGCCGCGATCGAGGCCGGCGGGCTCGTCGTGCTGTGGCGGCTGCTCACCCGCAGTCGTCAAGAGGTCGAGAAATTGCGGCAACGGGCCGATGCGCGCACCCGGCTGTTGACCGGTGGGCGCGAAGCCGTCAAGACCGTGTGGCAAACCGCCAACCTGATGCGCACCGAAGGCTTCGGCGCAGTCGTGCGCAGCTCGATCGAAGATCTCGCCGATTGGGCCGAGGTCGAGCGGCCCGACCTGGCCCGAATCACTCCCGACGGCCGGGTGGTGATTCTGTTCTCCGACATCGAGGAGTCCACCGCGCTGAACGAACGGATCGGCGACCGGGCGTTTGTCAAGCTGATCGCCGCGCACGACAAGCTTGTTCACGAACTCGTAGAAGACCGGGGCGGACATGTGGTGAAGAGCCAGGGTGACGGGTTCATGGTCGCCTTTGCCCGCGCCGAGGACGCCGTGCGATGCGGAATTGACGTCCAGCAGGCGCTGCTCAATGGTGCAAAACGCAGGCGCCACAAGGATATTCAGGATATTCGGGTGCGGATAGGTATCCACATGGGCCGCTCGGTGCGCCGCGGTGACGACCTGTTCGGGCGCAACGTCGCAATGGCGGCACGGGTGGCGGCGCATGCCGCCGGCGGAGAGATCTTAGTGAGCCAACCGGTGCGAGACGCCGTCAACAAGTGCGAGGACATCTATTTCGACGAAGGCCGCGATGTCGAGTTGAAAGGATTCTCCGGCAGCTACCGCTTGTTCGCGGTGGAAGCAGACGCCGAGCCGGAGTCGGACTGACCGGCCCTATTTGGATGGAGGGCTCTCCTGTTCGGACTCGGCCAACCTCTGGTGCAGCCTGGCCCGAACCTCGTCGGGCGTATATGCCCGACGCTTACGCTGATCACGCGCTACCAACACGCCACCGGCGACGACGCCTGCGACACCCGCCAGTCCGATCCACTTCCAAATGCTGCGCATGGTTGACAGGCTATTCTGCGGCACGTAGCTCACGGTGCCGACATTGCGAGAGGCTGACCTTTTGAACTCCCCGCGCACCCTTCGCGAAAAGTTCGCCGTCGTCACCGGAGCATGGGCTGAAGCTGCATTTGCACGCAAAGTTCTCACCGTCCAAAATGACGAAAACCGAAGCGAGGAACGGGCTTAGCCGAACATGCTGACTCTCGATCAGGCGCTCGAAGAAACCCGCACCGGCGACTTGTGGCTGTTCCGCGGCGGCTCACGACCCGACCGCGCCATCCAGACGTTGACGAACGCCCCCGTAAATCACGTCGGCATGACCGTCGCCATCGACGACTTGCCGCCGCTGATCTGGCACGCCGAGCTGGGCGACAAGCTCGTCGACATATGGACCGGCACCAATCACCGTGGCGTTCAGCTCAATGATCTTCGACACGCCGTGGTGCAGTGGACCGACCGCTACCACCAGCGGTGCTGGTTGCGTCAGTTGACGCCATATGCCACTCGCCAACAGGAGAACGAACTGCTGCGCGTCATCGCGCGGATGGACGGCACGCCGTTCCCGACCGCGGCCCGGCTAACTGGTCGTTGGTTCCGCGGCCGGCTGCCGACGATCAACGACTGGGTGAGAGGAATCCCGGTGGTGGACAAGAAGGTTCGCGAGCAGACGAAGCGACGCAGGCAAGAGCGCAAGATGAGCGTGGAGACAGCCTACTGTGCGGAGACAGTGGCGATCACCTACGAGGAGATGGGACTGCTCGCCACGGACAAGGACACGAACTGGTTCGATCCGGGCAAGTTCTGGAGCGGAGACACGCTGCCGCTGGCGCCGGGCTATCGGCTGGGCAATGAAATCGCCGTCGCCGTCAGTGGCGATCGCGAGCGCGGCGTAGCCGGGCGCGGCGGGTCGCCACCATCGAGCTAGTGGCGATCGCGAGCGCGGCGTAGCCGGGCGCGGCGGGTCGCCACCATCGAGCTAGTGGCTAATCGACCGTCATCTCCCCCATGGCCGACCAGCCCGTCGCGTCGACCGTCTGACTGATGATCTTGGGCGTGGACTTCAGCGCCTTCGGCAACTCCTGCATCGCCTGCTTGAAGTGATCGCTGTTGACGTGCGCGCCGCCGGCGTCACCGTCGCGGAAGGCTTCGACCAGAACGTACTCGGCGGGGTTGTCCAGGCTGCGCGACCACTCGAACCACAGATTGCCCTCTTCGGCGCGAGTCGCCGCAGTGAACGACGCGACCAGATCCGGCCAGCGCTCGGTCCATTCGGGTTTGGTTTCGAACTTGACGACGATGAAGATCATGGCCGCTCAGATTACGTGGTTCGGGCGATCTCCACGCGCGTGGTTACCGGAGTGATGTTTCGGGTCAGATCCAGGACCGGACAGTGCGCGTCGACCGCCTCTTGCAGTTCGCGGTATCGCTCCGGCGTCTCGGGCCCGGTCACCTTCACCACCACCCGCACTTCGTGGAATCCGGAGCGGACGGCGTCATCAAAACCGAAAAAGCCCTGCACATCGAGGTCGCCCTCGGCATGCGCGGTGAGCTCGTCGACCGCGATCCCCAGCTTTTCGGCCCAGAACCGCCAGGTCACGATCTGACAGGACAGCAGAGATGCCAGGTAGTACTCCACCGGGTTGGGCGCCTTGCCTTCCCCGCCGAGCACCGGCGGCTCGTCGACTTCGACGCGGTACTCGCCCAGGGTGACCGTGCTGGCCACGGCGTCGTGCGCGGTGGCCGAAGCCTGAAAGACGACCTGAGCCTTCGACTTGTCGGCGGTGACGAGTGCATCGGTGGCGGCGATGAGGGTGCCCAGATGAGTGGTCGATGCTGTCACGGCAGTACTCCTTCTGTCGTGGCGATGATAAGGAGCGCCGCCAGGTGATGCGACCCTCCCGATCGACGTGAACCGAATCTCGGCCCGGTGAGGCCGTGTCGCCGAGACTGCGGCCATGGCGCGCATGCGACTCCTGACCACGCACTGGCCGCAGGATGGGCGCCATCACCGCAGTATCGCGTGGCGTTCGGCGTTGATGCCTGGTGTGAGCCGACCGCGACAATTGCCGGATTCGCCGTCACCGCAGGAATGAGATTGCCCGTAATTCCCCATCACCGCTACGCAGCATCGGAATTAGTGGTGGCTAAAACCGGTTAAGCCGCCCCTTGGGAGAATATGGTGATATTCCCCACAAGCGGCGGCTCCGGCCTAATTCGGTAACTATGGCCGACGAATGTGATCTGTATCGCAAAGTGCTCTCGGATAGAGCATTACATCCGTCGGCGATTTGTTTACGTATTTGCGATGTCAGGGTCACCCATCGGCGCGGGTTCGCCCGCCGGAGGCGGCATTGCCGCATCTACCAAAACGGGGGGTTCCGGCGGCGCGGGCGGTGCGTCAGGCGCGGGGGCCTCCTCAGGTGCGGGGGCCGGCATTGCGACATCGACCAGTACGGGCGCCGGTGGCTCGTCGACCGGCGGCAGGCCTTCGACGTCGTCCATCGGCAAGAACATGTGGTGGGTGAATCCGCGCTGGTAGGCGCCGGCACCACCGATGTGGACGCCACCGCGTTCACCGCTGGACACCGGCGTGCCGTCGGGCAGGGTCACCGCGGTGTGGCCACCGTTCCAGCCGATCACCAACGCGTTGGGAGCGGTTCCATATTGGAAGCCGCGCGACAACAGAGCCGCTTCTTCGTTCCCGGTGTTGAACCTGTTTCCGAAAACCGGCCTGTCGGTCGCCGCATTCGATATCCACGAAGCAAGCCCTGAACAGTCGGTCCCGGCGGGAGAATCTCCACCCGGAATATACGGAGTGCCGGACACTTGATTGACAAGCGCCAACAGCGTAGCAACAGCAATCATGGAAAGGGACGCTACCAATAACATGTATAGGTAACCAAAGTTTGTGGCACTAATCACGTTTGAATTTGACAATGGCGTGCGTCGTATACAGCAAACTTATCGCGGTTGAATGTAGCGTTTGAAACAGAAATGAAACCACCAGTCGTAGCAAAATGCGCTGGATAGCGGAGCCACGAAGATTTAGGACGCTTGACCGGGTAGAAGCAAGCGTGGCAGACGAGTCATGGATTCCTGCTGGCAAACGCTGCAATTCCGCATCAGGTCTATTCAGGCGAACGGCTGGCTTTGACCGGCTTTCCGCGAGCTCCGGTGCAACCGTGCCGTGACCGCCGTTGGGGCCGTCCGGAATGGCTCGTCACACCTGTCACTCCAGTACCGACGATGGAGCCGCATGACGATTCTGGAATGTGATATCGCGGGTGATAGCAACTTCGGGATCAATTGGTCGAACCTTTTGGGGACTGACGAGGCTGATGTAACTGACGAGGCTGGTGTGACTCGCCTTCTCGGCGCGGGGCGTGGCGGCGCCGTCACGGACGATGAGCGCGCCATTGCGAGAGCGGACTTCAGATCAGATCGGAGTCCATATCCTGTTGTTCCAGAACCCCCAGCCGTTGGCGGTCGGGTTCCACATCAGCTGAGCGCCGGGCGCCCACGACGGTGGAGGTGGCTGCGGTGTCGCCCACGGCGGCGGGGGACCCCAGGGCCCCCAGCCCGACGGACCGAAAGGGCCTCCCGCGCGTTGCCACTCGTGGCACTGGTTCCAGTCCCAATCCGATACGGTGCCCCAGCCCGGGTCCCAGGGATCACCTGGGCACCAGCGATAGCTCGGGGCAGGGGGCGGAGCCCCCTGGGCCCGGGGTGCGGGGCCGCCGGCCAGTGCAAAAGCGGACAGCGCCACCCCGCCGGCCACCAGCATGTTCGCAAACCGCCTCACCCACGGTCTCGTTTGCCTCGACGTCGCCATCTCCAAAGAATTTCCTTTAGAAAGACTTCAAGCAAGTGGGCATTTCATTTCACCTCGTGTCGTCGCTCCTTCGTCGACGCGAGTGCCGTCCGTCGAGCGCCCGGCTCATCGCCTCTGCCTCTATCGGCCGGCGGCCCTCCAGGTGCAAAAGTTCGAGTGACTCGCGCCGTCAACGCACAGTCAACGCACTGACGCTAGACGTTGAACCGGAACTCGACCACGTCGCCGTCAGCCATCACGTAGTCCTTTCCCTCCATCCGGACCTTGCCGGCCGCCTTGGCCGCGGCCATGGAACCCGCGGCAATCAGGTCGTCGTAGGACACGATCTCGGCCTTGATGAAGCCCTTCTCGAAGTCGCTGTGGATCACCCCGGCAGCCTTGGGGGCGGTGTCGCCCTGGTGAATTGTCCACGCCCGCGCCTCTTTTGGGCCCGCGGTCAAAAACGTCTGCAGCTTCAAGGTGTGAAAACCCGCCCGTGCCAACGCATCTAGGCCCCGCTCGGTCTGGCCAATCGACTCGAGCAGCTCAGCCGCCGACTCGTCGTCGAGTTCGGAAAGCTCCGATTCGATCGCTGCGTCCAAAAACACCGCATCCGCGGGTGCGATCAGCTGACGCAGTTCGGCGACGCGCGCGGCGTCGGTAAGCACCGCCTCGTCGGCGTTGAAGACGTACAGGAACGGCTTGGTGGTCAACAGGTTCAGCTCCCGCAGCACCGATGCGTCCATATTCGCCGCGAACAGCGTCGTCCCGCCGTCCAGCACCTGTTGTGCGGCGAGCGCCGCGTCGTACAGCGGCCTGCGCTCCTTGTTGTTGCGGGCTTCCTTCTCCAGCCTGGGCAGCGCCCGCTCCAAGGTCTGCAGGTCGGCCAGGATCAACTCGGTGTGGATCACCTCGATATCCGATTTGGGATCCACCTGCCCGGCGACATGCGTCACGTCGTCATCCGAGAACACCCGGACCACCTGACAGATGGCGTCGCATTCGCGAATATGGGCCAGGAATTTGTTGCCCAACCCGGCGCCCTCGGAGGCGCCCTTGACCAGGCCGGCGATATCCACGAACGTCACCGGCGCCGGAACGATGCGCTCTGAATGAAATAGCTCCGCGAGCTTGTCCAGCCGCGGATCGGGCAGCGACACCACTCCCTCGTTGGGCTCGATCGTGGCGAACGGATAGTTGGCCGCCACAACATTGTTGCGGGTCAGCGCGTTGAACAGCGTCGACTTACCAACGTTGGGCAAACCCACGATTCCCAGGCTCAAGCTCACGAAGAACCAAGTGTAGGGCTCGACGGCGAAACCCCCCGACGCCGTGCAGCAGTGCTGCCACATGCCACACCCTGGTCTTGACAAGGTATTTACGAGTCTTTGGGCCTATTGCCGGTACGGTCAACGTGTGTCACCGCAGCGGGAAAGGTCGGCAGTAGAGGCTGCCCACCGCTCAATCCTCCCCAATGTGGCAGGTGTGCCGTGGTGGGGGGCACTGTTGATTGCCGTTTGCGCGACCGTCATCGGGTACGGCATCGACGCCGGCCACAAGGAGCTCACCCACGTCTTCGCAGCCTGCTATATAGCCGGCTGCGTGATCGCCGTTCTGGCGGTGCGGCAGTCGGGCGTGTTCACCGCGGTCATCCAGCCTCCGCTGATTCTGTTCTGCGCGGTGCCCGGCGCTTACTGGCTGTTCCACGGCGCCAAGATCGACAAGCTCAAAGACCTTTTGATCAACTGCGGCTATCCGCTCATCGAGCGGTTTCCCTTGATGTTGGGCACCGCCGGCGTCGTGCTGCTGATCGGCCTGGCCAGGTGGTACTTCGGCATGACACACCGGCCCGCTGCTGCCGACACTGACGGCAAAGCCGGCACCACTACCCGCACCGAGCCGAAGTCCGTGCTCAGCGGTTTCGCCGCGAAGTTCGCATCGATGCTCAGCAGCTCAGACGACGACGAAGACGAGACTTCCTCGACCCGGCCACGCACCGCCCGACGTAGCTCCAGAACCACTCAGAAACCCGCCCGAGCGGCGCGCGGTACTCGTTCCGCCCAGCGCCCGGACCGCACCCGGTCCCGGCATTCTCGCGCCGGAGAAGAACAGCACGACCCGGCGGTCGAGCGGCGGCAACGTCGCCGTGCCCAGCAGCGTCCGCGAGACTTCGACGCTGCCGACCCGCCCCGCCGGTCCCGGCGTCCCCGGCCGCAAGCGGAGCCAGATCCATTAGACCGACGAAGCCAGCCGCCGCGCGAAGGCCGTCGGGACTCTTACGGACGCCGCGGTTCCTACGAGCGACCGCCGAGCCGCCGCTTGGATCCTTACGAGAGCTACGAGCCACCCCCAGAGCAGTTCTCTCGCTACGAGTCCTATGAGCAGCCGCGGCGTCGCGCCGCACCGGGTGGGTCGCAGGGCGCCAACCCGACGCACCACCCGATATCGCAGGTCCGCTACCGCGGATCGCGGGACGAGCGTCCGGACGACCCACGGGCCGAGCGTCGGGGCCGGCCCCGCGCGCCACGCCGCCACCAGGCTGAATCCTGGGAGTACGACTTCTAAGCCGGCTCAGAGAACTTTCCGGATTTCCCGGGGCAGGGCGAACACCAACGTCTCGTTGGCCGTCGTCACCGGCTGCACCACGTCGAAACCGCAGTCGGCCAGCCGTTCCAGCACGCCGCGCACCAGCACCTCGGGAACCGACGCACCCGAGGTGACGCCCACCGTGGTGACGCCCTCCAACCACGCCGGGTCGATATCGTCGGCCCAGTCGACCAGATGGGCGGCGCGCGATCCGCCACCCAGCGCCACCTCGACCAGGCGCACCGAGTTCGACGAATTGCGCGAGCCGACCACGATCACCAGCTCACACTCAGGGGCCATCGCCTTGACCGCGACCTGACGGTTCTGGGTCGCGTAGCAGATGTCGTCGCTGGGCGGGTCCTGCAACTTGGGGAAGCGCTGGCGCAGGCGCTCGACGATCTCCATTGTCTCGTCGACGGACAGCGTGGTCTGCGACAACCAGACGACCTTGTCCTCGTCGCGCACCGTCACGTCGGCCACGGCGTCGACACCGTCGACGAGCTGCACGTGATCGGGTGCCTCACCCGCGGTACCGACGACCTCCTCGTGGCCCTCATGGCCGATCAGCAGGATGTCGTAGTCGTCGCGGGCGAAGCGCCTGGCCTCGTTGTGCACCTTGGTGACCAGCGGGCAGGTGGCATCGATGGTCTGCAGGTTGCGTTCGGCGGCGGCCGCGTAGACCGTCGGCGCGACACCGTGGGCGGAGAAGACCACGATGGCGCCCTCGGGAACCTGGTCGGTCTCTTCGACGAACACCGCACCGGCTTTGGCCAGCGTGTCGACCACGTGCCGGTTGTGCACTATCTCGTGGCGCACATAGACCGGCGGCCCGTACTTCTCCAGCGCACGCTCGACGGTCTCGACAGCCCGATCCACACCGGCGCAGTAGCCGCGCGGCTCGGCCAGCAACACCCGTTTACGGACTGGGCCGTCGACAACGGAGCTGCTCGCACCGGGAATCCCCATGTCGACAGTGGGTGGCATGACATTCAGGGTACTTACTGCCGACGCGGCCCGGCCAGTTCACGGCCCTCAGCTTGGCGTTAGCGGCCGCTTGAGGCAGGCTTGGGGCCATGGCTACTGCACCGTATGGGCTTCGGCTATTGGTCGGCGCGGCGACAGTCGCCGTCGAGGAGACGAAGAAACTGCCGCGAACCATCCTGATGTACCCGATGACGTTGGCCAGCCAGGCCGCGCACCTGGTGATGCGTTTTCAGCAAAACTTGGCTGACCTGGTGATCAAGGGCGACAGCACCCTCGAGGCGATTTTCCCGCCCAAGGACGAGCAGCCGGAGTGGGCGACGTTCGACGAAGATCTGCTCGAAGGCGACAGGACTGTCACTGCGCTGCCCGACGCCGGCGAAGGAGATCGCCGCGCGGAGGGCCGGTTCGCCTTGTACTCGGTTTCCGATACGTCCGACCCGCCGACCGAGCCCTTATCCAAGCAGTCGAAGAGGTCGGGGCCGAAGCCGGCGGTTGAGGTGCCGGCGGTGGCGACCGAGCTCGACTACCCGGCGCTGACGCTGGCTCAGTTGCGGGCCAGGCTGCAATCGCTGCATGTCGACGAACTCGAAGCCCTCCTGGCCTACGAACAGGCCACCAAGGCCCGCGCACCGTTCCAGACGCTGCTCGCCAACAGGATCACCCGCGCGAACGCGAAGTGACGCGATTGGATTCGGTGCCGAATTCCGCCGAGAATCCGTTCCCGGTTCGCGCAGTGGCCATTCGGGTCGCAGGTTGGATCGACAAGCTGGGCATCGTGTGGGTCGAGGGTCAGTTGGCTCAGATCACGATGCGGCCCAACAGCAATACGGTGTTCATGGTGCTGCGCGATCCGGCTGCCGACATGTCACTGACCGTGACCTGCTCGCGCGATTTGGTGCTGGGCGCACCGGTGAAGTTGGCCGAAGGCACCCAGGTGGTGGTCTGCGGCAAGCCGTCCTTCTACACCGGGCGAGGAACATTTTCGTTGCGGCTCAGCGAAATTCGGGCCGTAGGGGTGGGCGAGCTGCTGGCCCGCATCGATCGGCTGCGCCGGCTGCTGGACGCCGAAGGCCTGTTCGACCCACGGCTCAAGCGGCCAATTCCGTTCCTGCCCAACATGATCGGTCTGATCACCGGACGCGCGAGCGCTGCCGAGCGCGACGTGACCACGGTGGCCACCGCCCGCTGGCCGGCGGTACGTTTCGCCGTCCGCAACACCGCCGTGCAGGGCCCTAACGCCGTTGCCCAGATCGTCGAGGCGCTGCGTGAACTCGATCAGGACCAGCACGTCGACGTGATCGTGCTGGCTCGTGGCGGCGGCAGCGTGGAGGATTTGCTGCCGTTTTCCGACGAGACGCTGTGCCGCGCGATCGCGGCCTGCCGGACCCCGGTGATCAGCGCGGTCGGTCACGAGCCCGACAATCCGCTGTGCGATCTGGTCGCCGACTTGCGCGCCGCCACCCCGACCGACGCCGCCAAGCGGGTCGTCCCGGATACCGCCGCCGAGCAACAGCTCGTCGACGAGCTGCGCCGGCGCAGTGCTCAGGCGCTGCGCAACTGGGTGTCCCGGGAGCAACGCACGCTGGCCCAATTGCGCAGCCGCCCGGTGTTGGCGGCGCCACTGACCGCGATCACCACCCGCGCCGACGAGATCCACCGGGCCCGGTCGGCGATTCGCCGCGACATCAACAGGTTGGTCGCCGCAGAGACGGAACGCGTCGGTCATCTGTCCGCGCGGCTGGCCACGCTGGGTCCGGCGGCCACCTTGGCCCGCGGATATGCCGTGGTGCAGACGGTTGCGGCCGGTGTTGACGGGCCGACGCGAGTGTTGCGGTCGGTGGACGATGCCCCGGCAGGTACTCGCCTGCGGGTTCGGGTCGCCGACGGCGCGGTGTCGGCGGTAAGCGAAGGGCGCACCGATGGTTCCTGAGGGAGAAAGCGTTGAGTCCGCTTCGGTTACGCCTATTAGTCAGCTTGGCTATGAAGATTGCCGGGACGAGCTGATCGAAGTCGTACGCCTGCTTGAACAGGGTGGGCTAGATCTCGATGCGTCGCTCAAACTGTGGGAAAGAGGCGAGCAGCTGGCCAAAAGGTGCGAAGAGCACCTGGCCGGCGCACGTCAGCGAATAGCCGACGCGCTGGGCGGCAGCCAGCCCGAGGAACGGTGATCCGGGCCGGCGAGCCAGAGAATTTTCCGGCCAAACTGGAACACGTTTCAGTTATTTTCGACTATGCTTCGCGACACTATGGGTGATGCATCGCTGACAACCGACCTCGGCAAAGTCCTGGTCACCGGCGGCTCCGGCTTCGTCGGGGCCAACCTGGTGACCACGCTGCTCGACCGCGGGCACCAGGTACGTTCCTTTGACCGCGCGCCGTCGCCCTTGCCACAGCATCCAAAGCTCGAGGTGCTGCAAGGCGACATCACCGACGCAGCCGTTTGCGCCGCGGCGGTGGACGGCATCGACACGATCTTCCACACCGCGGCGATCATCGAGCTCATGGGTGGGTCGTCGGTGAGCGAGGAATACCGCAATCGCAGTTACTCGGTGAATGTCGGCGGTACCAAGAACCTGGTGCACGAAGCGCAAAAGGCCGGTGTGAAACGGTTCGTCTACACGGCATCGAACAGCGTGGTGATGGGCGGCAAGCGGATCTCCGGCGGTGACGAGACAATGCCCTACACCGACCGGTTCGCCGACCTCTATACCGAAACCAAAGTGGTCGCCGAGAAGTTCGTACTGTCCCAGAACGGCGTCGACGGCTTGCTCACCTGTTCCATCCGGCCCAGCGGCATCTGGGGCCGCGGGGATCAGACCATGTTCCGCAAGTTGTTCGAAAGCGTGGTGGCCGGCCATGTCAAGGTTCTGGTCGGTGGCAAGAACGCCAAGCTGGATAACTCTTACGTGCACAACCTGATTCACGGTTTCATCCTGGCCGGCGAGCATCTGGTGGAGGGCGGCACCGCGCCCGGGCAGGCCTACTTCATCAACGACGGTGAGCCGATCAACATGTTCGAGTTTGCGCGGCCGGTCGTCACGGCGTGCGGGCAGCCGTGGCCGAAGATGCGGGTGTCGGGCCGGCTGGTGCGCGATGTGATGAAGGTGTGGCAGTGGCTGCACTTCAAGTTCGGGCTACCTAAGCCGCCTTTGGAACCTCTTGCGGTGGAACGGCTTTACCTCGACAACTACTTCTCCATCGCGAAGGCCCAGCGCGATCTGGGCTACCGTCCGCTGTTCACCACCAAGCAGGCCATGGACGAGTGCCTGCCCTATTACGTCGACCTTTTCGAGCAGGTGAGGGCGGCATCCAAGCCCCACCTGGCGTCGGTCGTCACCGCGCCCCCGCCGGAGTAGCGGACGCCCCTGCGGCTCGGCCGCGAAAGTGCAACTGGCGACGCATTCTGCAAGTCAGGGCGTCGATGATTGCACTCTGGCGAGAAACGAAACCAGGCGCGAGAACCTAGCCAAGCCGCTGAGTCAGGAACTCGACGACACGTTTGCGGGCCTCGTAGGCCGCTTGGCCCTCGACCTCGCGGACCTCGTCGGTCAGCACCGAGTGCGCCATCTTCCCGAAACCGCCTTCGTTGCCGGGGCCGGAATCGATCTCGATCACCTCGAAAGCATCACCGAGCCGCTCCTTGAGCACCGTGAACCGCTCTTTCGGTGCCATCCTGTCCGCGCTGAACCGCAAACCCATGGCGCACAATCCGTCGCTGGCGCACCGGTCGGCGACGGTGGTCAGCTCGGATTCGCTCAGCCCGGGGTCGCGGCGATGCGCCGCGGCCAGCGCAATCGGGACCGACGGCTGACTGAGCACCGGAGCCAGCACGCTGTCGTCGACGGCGGCGGCCAGCGCGAAGCCGCCGGTGAAGCATTGGCCGATCACCCCGACGCCCTTGCCGGGTGTCGAGGCGTTCAGGTCGCGAGCCAGCGCGCGCAGGAACGACGACACCGGCCGCTGCTTGTTCAGCGCGAACGCCGCGAATTCCCTTGCCACACAAGCCCGGGCGATGGTGGCGATGGTATAGCCGACCGTCTTCGGCTTGCCCGGCTGACCGAACAGCGACGGGATCGCGACGGTGAATCCGTTGTCCACCAGGTGATTACCGAGGCCCAGCACTCCGGGATGGATTCCCGGTATCTCCGGAATCAGCACCACCCCTGGCCCGGCGCCTTTGCGATACACATCGTGGGTGTAGCCGCCACCGGTGAACGGTGCGGCCGACCATCCGGACAAATCTGCTTCGGGTGCAGTCACTCGGGTCTCCTCCTAGAGGCGCTATCGGGCCGGTAACGGCGGCTGCGATTGCGTCGCGGACGCCAGCGTACGGAACTGGTCGGTGCTGCCGGCACCGGTGATCGCGACCTGAGCGCGACCGCCGGGACTGGTGAGCGCGGTGGTCCACACCGGCTCGGAGTCGACTCCTTGGCCGCTGCCCTGATAGACCACCCAGTTGGTGCCGCCGACGTCGACGGCACCGGTCGGATACGCGGACCGGTGAATCGAGCCGACCAGCTTGTCCTCGTCGGCGTTGCTCTGCGTCAGGCTCAGATACCGTCCGCTCGGGGTGATGTACCCGACCGTCGAGGTCGCCGCGTTCAGCCGCTGACCGGTCGACGGGTCGGTTCGCCCGTTCTCGATACCGCCGCGGCTGCCGGAGTTGGACCGCCAGTCCGCCGGCAGCTGCGGCAGCCGGATCGGGAAGCCCAGCGTGGCGGCGTCGGCCCGCAGAGCCGCCGCCGCGTCGTAGGACGGGATGCGCCCCTCGTGGGTGCGGCCCGGCTGGAACGAGCACATCCCGACCAGCGCGGCCAGCAGGATGCAACCAATCACCAGCGGCGCGAGCGACCAGAACATGTCTCGGCCGTCCTGCAGCAGCCGCGGTTTGGCCGGCCTCGCAACGGGCCCTTGCGCGGGGCCGGGCGCCGCGGCCGGCTGACCGGTGGCATCCGGGGCGTTCGGCGTCGGGTCCGCGGTCACGCGGTCGAGTATCCCAGCCGAGCGGCCACAGCCCAGCTCCAGGCGACCGATCTGCTTCTGGGACAATCGGCAACCATGACAGCTGAGGGCGACCGCTCGTCTGGACCTGGTTCGCAAGTAGCCCAGTCGACCGCCGTTACCGGACCGTCGCAGCCTCGGCCGCGCGGCGAAGCCCCCGATCGCAACCTGGCCCTGGAGCTGGTGCGGGTCACCGAGGCCGGGGCCATGGCCGCCGGCCGCTGGGTGGGGCGGGGCGACAAGGAGGGCGGCGACGGCGCAGCCGTCGACGCGATACGTGAACTGGTGAACACGGTGTCCATGCGGGGGGTGGTGGTCATTGGCGAGGGCGAGAAAGACGAAGCGCCGATGCTCTACAACGGCGAAGACGTCGGCAACGGGGACGGCCCGGAATGCGACTTCGCCGTCGACCCGATCGACGGCACCACGCTGATGAGCAAAGGCATGCCCAACGCCATCTCGGTCCTTGCGGTGGCCGATCGCGGCGCGATGTTCGACCCATCAGCCGTGTTCTACATGAACAAGATCGCCGTCGGGCCCGACGCCGCCCACGTACTGGACATCACCGCGCCGGTCGCCGAGAACGTCCGAGCCGTCGCCAGAGTCAAGGAACTGTCGGTGCGGGACATGACCGTGTGCATCCTGGACCGGCCGCGGCACGCGCAGCTAATTGAAGACGTCCGCGCCACCGGTGCCCGGATCCGGCTGATCACCGATGGCGACGTCGCCGGCGCGATCTCCGCGTGCCGGCCGGGCTCGGGCACCGACATGCTGGCCGGCATCGGGGGTACCCCGGAGGGCATCATCACCGCGGCCGCCATCCGCTGCATGGGTGGCGCGATCCAGGCGCAGCTGGCCCCCAAGGACGACGCCGAACGCCGCAAGGCGCTCGACGCCGGCTACAACCTGGATCAGGTGCTGACCACCGAGGATCTCGTTTCGGGCGAGAACGTCTTCTTCTGCGCCACCGGCGTCACCGATGGCGACCTGCTCAAGGGTGTGCGCTACTACCCCGGCGGGTGCACCACTCAGTCGATCGTGATGCGTTCCAAGTCGGGAACCGTCCGGATGATCGAGGCCTATCACCGGCTTTCGAAGCTGAACGAATACTCCGCCATCGACTTCACCGGCGACAGCAGCGCCGCATATCCCCTGCCGTAATCCACCCCTACCCGACGAACAGGATCTGATTCATGGCCGACGACGGCGAGTACCGCATCGAGCACGACACCATGGGCGAGGTGCGGGTGCCGGCCAAAGCGTTGTGGCGCGCCCAAACGCAGCGTGCGGTGGAGAACTTTCCGATCTCGGGCCGCGGCTTGGAGCGCACCCAGATCCGCGCGTTGGGCCTGCTTAAAGGTGCTTGCGCGCAAGTGAACAAAGAGCTCGGGCTGCTGGCACCGGAGAAGGCCGACGCGATCATCGCCGCGGCCGCTGAGATCGCCGACGGTCAACACGACGACCAGTTCCCGATCGACGTCTTCCAAACCGGTTCGGGCACCAGCTCGAACATGAACACCAACGAGGTGATCGCGTCCATCGCGGCCGCCAACGGCGTCACGGTGCATCCGAATGACGACGTGAACATGTCGCAGTCGTCCAACGACACCTTCCCCACCGCCACCCACATCGCGGCCACCGAAGCCGCCGTGCGCCACCTCATTCCGGCGCTCGAGGAACTGCACGAGGCGCTGGCGGCCAAGGCCCGCGAGTGGCACACCGTGGTCAAGTCGGGCCGCACCCACCTGATGGACGCGGTGCCGGTGACGCTTGGTCAGGAGTTCAGCGGGTATGCCCGCCAGATCCAGGCCGGCGCCGAGCGGGTGCGGGCCACGCTGCCTCGGCTGGGTGAACTGGCGATCGGTGGCACCGCGGTGGGTACCGGCCTCAATGCGCCGGAGGGCTTCGGAGCCAAGGTGGTGCAGACGCTGGTCTCCGAGACTGGTCTGACCGAATTGCGCACGGCGGAAAACTCTTTCGAGGCCCAAGCCGCCCGCGACGGGTTGGTGGAGGCGTCGGGCGCGCTGCGCACGATCGCGGTGTCATTGACCAAGATCGCCAACGACATTCGCTGGATGGGTTCCGGGCCGCTGACCGGCCTGGCCGAAATCCAGTTGCCAGACCTGCAGCCGGGTAGCTCGATCATGCCGGGCAAGGTGAACCCCGTTCTGCCGGAAGCGGTGACACAAGTCGCCGCCCAAGTGATCGGCAACGATGCCGCGGTCGCCTGGGGCGGGGCGAACGGCGCGTTCGAGCTCAACGTCTACATCCCGATGATGGCCCGCAACATCCTGGAGTCGTTCAAGCTGCTGACCAATGTGTCGAGGCTGTTCGCGCAGCGCTGCATCACCGGGCTGAAAGCCAATGTCGAGCATCTGCGCGAGCTGGCCGAGTCCTCGCCGTCCATCGTGACGCCGTTGAATTCCGCGATCGGCTACGAGGAGGCCGCCGCGGTGGCCAAACAGGCGCTCAAGGAACGCAAAACCATCCGCCAGACCGTCATCGACCGCGGCCTGATCGGCGACAAGCTGTCGATCGAGGAATTGGACCGCCGGCTGGACGTGCTGGCGATGGCTAAGGTGGCCCAGGACTAGAAGTAAGCAGGTCCGATGAGCGCGACGGCAAGGTTGCGCACATAATTGCGTGACGCGGATGCGTGACCACCTCGAGGGAGGTGGTCTTGAGAGCGAGGGTGAGTGAGGGTGATTCGGCGATGACGGCTCCTCCGGGCGGTCCCTACGGTCAGGATCCCTACGGAACGAATCCGTATGGGCAGGACCCGCAGTGGGGAGGTCAGCCGCAGGGCTACCCGCACCCACAGGGCGACCCGTACCAGCAGGGCGACCCGTACCAGCAGGGCGGGACTTATCCGTATCCGCAGGGTGGTGCTAACCCGCCGGGCGCGCCCGGGTACTCACCTCAGCAGTACCCGCAACCCGGTCAGCAGGCTCCTCCGGGCTGGTCCACCGGGTCTTATCCGCCCGGTCCCCCGCCGAATCGCTCGAAGCTGCCGTGGTTGATCATCGCCGGCATCGCGGTGGTGGGCGTCATCGCGCTGGTGTTGATCCTCGTGTTCGCCGACGGCAAGGACAACAAGTCGACCAACGCCGCGACGACGACTGCCGGGCCAAGCCCCGCGACGTCGGAGCCGCCCAACACCGAGCAGACCGCAACGGACTGCACGCCGAATGTCTCCCCCGGCGACAAGCCCACCGGCGACATGATCAGCGCGGGCAAGCTGTCGTTCCCGGCCAGTGCCGCCCCCGGCTGGGAACCGTTCACGGACGACCAGACCCCGAATCTCATTGGCGCAGTGGGCCTTAGCGCGGAGGTGCCGGGGGCCAGCCAGTGGATCATGCAGGCCGAGGTCGGCGTCACCAACTTCGTGCCCAGCATGAACGTTTCAGCACAGGCGTCGAAGTTGATGCAGTGCATTGCCGCCGGCCCGGGCTATGCGAACGCGTCGCCGAGCCTGGGCCCGACGAAGTCGTCGTCCATCAAGGTCGACGGGGTCACGGCGGAACGACTCGAGGCCGACATCTCGATCGGTGACACCGCTCGCAACGTCAAGGGGGACACCGTCACCATCGTCGCGGTCGCCACCAAGCCGGTGACCATTTTCATGGGCGCCACACCGATCGGCGATGCGGCCTCGGCCGGGATCATCAACGGCGTCATCGCGGCGCTGAAGGTCGCCAAGAGCTGATACAGCCCTACGCTGGCCCCGCGGGCGTCGAGACCTGAGTGGCTTCGGAACGGCCGCGCAGCACGGTGGAATAGCACTCCGTCCAGCGTTCGCGCTCGCCGTCGTCGGCTCGTTCGATGGCGGCGGCGGCGCACAGGATCCGCCGGTCCGAGGTTTTGGCGAGATCGGCCAGCCGCGCGGCCTCGTTGACTGCGTCACCGATAACCGTGTATTCGTAACGGTTTTCGGCTCCGATGTTGCCCGCGAATACCCGACCGGCCGACACGCCGATGCCGAAGTCGACCACGGGCAGCCGGCGCAGTTCGGTGGCCAACGTGCGGGCGGTGGCCAACGCTGCCGACGCCGGATCGCGCATCTTAAGCGGCGCCCCGAAGATGGCCAGTGCGGCGTCGCCTTCGAATTTGTTGATCAGCCCGCTGTGTTCGTCGACGGCATCGACCACTATCCGGAAGAAGTCGTTGAGCACCTCGGCAACCTCTTGCGGCGGACGGCTTTCCGCCAACGTCGTCGAGCCCACCAAGTCGATGAACAGCACGGCCGCCTCGACCACGTCGCCCGACAACGAGGCACCCTCTTCGAGGGCGCGCTGAACGACGTCCGCGCCGACGTGGCGCCCGAAAAGGTCGCGCAGCCGGTCGCGTTCGGCGAGGCCGGTAACCATCCGGTTGAAACCCGTTTGCAGACGCCCGATTTGGGACCGTTCGTAAGCGCCGACGGACGTCTCGATGTTGCCGTGTTCGACTTCGGCCATCGCGTCGACGACCTCGCTGACCGGATCGGCGATGGATCGGGAGGTCAGGATCATGATCGGTAGTCCCAGCACCACCGCGGCCAGCACCACGACCAGGACGGGCACATCCACCGATGCGTCTTTCGGAATGATCCAGCCGTTCGAACGAAGAATTATCAGGGTCGCGATGATCGCGACGGGAAGCGCGGTGCACAGGAACCACATCAGGACCAGGCGCGCGAACACGCCCGGTGTCGACAGACGAGGTTCGCAGCCGCGCGTGGCCGCGACCATGATCGGACGCAGGGTGCGTTGTGCCAGCAACAATCCCGTGCCCGCGGCAGCTATGCCGCCGAGCACCACACCCAGCAGAATGGGCAGCAGCAGCGATGCCCCGCCGTTGTGGTTCACCAGCATCAGCACTGCCCCGCATACAGCCCAGGTCGCCAGCAGGATCGCCGACTGCCGACCGGCCAGTTTCATGGCGGTGTCCCGTTGGCGCGAGTCCGGCTGATCGCCGCTGACGTACCACCGCAGGGTGGGTGCCAAGTTCACCATTCCGGCTATCGCCACGGTGATGAGCCCGAGCACGATCAGCACCACCACCAATGGCGTGTTGTTGCGCGCGAAGTCGGCGTTCAACGCGCCCGAGGTGTGACTTCTCAGCGGGACCATGATCGCCGCGGCGCCCGTGACTGCACACACATAGGACAGCGCAAGATCCCCGGCGTATTGAATCAACAACTGGCGGGCGCGCTTTCGGAATTCCCCATCGGCGGGCGCCGGATCACGCGATCGTCGCGCGCCCCAAATTTGGAGCCAGCCCGCTTTCGCCACCCCATTAAGGTAGCGGGCTGCGCTTCTAGGCACCGTTGTTCGGACCGCCGGAGTTCTGCCCCGGAATGTCGGTGATCGGGAAGTTGGGCATCGGCTTGGGCGACGGCGTGTTGGGCAGCGCCGGAATTTCGCTGGCCGGAATGTCGTGAAGTTCGTTGACAGGGGGGCCGTTTTCGCGGCCGCCGTAGCTGCTGCCCGGGGCGCGCGGCCCGAGCAGTTCGCTGACCGTCACCAGGTGGTAGCCGTTGGCCTTGAGCACCGGGATGAACTGGTACACCAGGTCGACGGTGCTCGAATAGGTGTCATGGAACAGCACTACCGAGCCCGGCTTGATCTGGCGCATCAGGATGGACCGCGTTGCTGCCGTGTTCGAGTCGTTGGCCCAATCGAAAGGGATGACGTCCCAAAGTATTTCGGCCAAACCGAAGCGGCCCGCGGTCTGGCGCACCGCATCGTTGGACAGCCCGCCGGCGGGCCGATACAGCGCGGGCGTGCGACCGGTCGCGGCGGTTATCGCGTCGTTGGCCTTGGAGAACTGGGCGGCGACGTCGTCGGCAGGGATGGTCGTCATGTTGGGGTGTTCCCAGGTGTGGCTGCCGATTTCCATTCCGGCGTCCGCGATGCGCTTGGCTCCTCCCGGGTTGGCGGCAACTTTGTTGCCGATCAGGAAGAAGGTGGCCTTGGAGTCGCTGTTCTTCAGCACTTGCAGCAGCCGGTCGGTGTACGGGCTGGGCCCGTCGTCGAACGTCAGCGCAACGCACTTCATCACCGCGCAATTCAGGTTGTCTGCGCGCGTCACGTGTCCGGTAAGACCGCCGATGACCAGCACTGCCCCGGCCGCTACGACGCCGATGACGGTCCGCCAGTAGCGCCAGGCCTGGGTGTCAGGTCTTTTCGGCACGATGGCAGCCTACCGGGCGCCGGATGTGAAGCCTGGGCGTCGAGTGTGAATCCTGGGCTTCGCGGGTGAATCCTGGGCGGAAAAATCGCCGAATTTCCGCCGTGGCTACACAGCCAACGCCCACGATTCACAATGAAAACCCTGGCTACACAGCCAACGCCGACGATGCACACTCATTTCCGCTCAGCGCACACAGCAGGACTCTCAGTGCGGACCGGTGATCTCCTCGAGCATCTCAGTGACCAGGGCGGCAATCGGCGACCGTTCGCTGCGCAGCAGCGTGATGTGGGCGAAGAGCGGGTGACCTTTGAGCTTCTCGATCACCGCTGCCACGCCGTCGTGGCGGCCGACACGCAAGTTGTCCCGCTGGGCGATGTCATGCGTCAACACCACTCGAGAACCCGTACCGAGCCTGGACAACACGGTGAGCAGCACGTTGCGCTCGAGCGACTGTGCCTCGTCGACGATGACGAACGAGTCGTGTAAGGAGCGTCCGCGGATGTGGGTGAGCGGCAGCACCTCGAGCATGCCCCGCGAGAGCACCTCGTCGAGCACCGCAGGGCTGGCCAGGCCTTCGAGTGTGTCGAACACCGCCTGGGCCCACGGGCCCATCTTGTCGCTCTCGCTGCCGGGTAGATAGCCGAGCTCCTGGCCACCCACCGCATACAGCGGGCGGAACACCACCACCTTGCGGTGGGTGCGTCGCTCCAGCACCGCCTCCAGCCCGGCGCACAGCGCCAGCGCCGACTTGCCGGTGCCGGCTTTACCGCCCAGCGACACGATGCCCACCGACTCGTCGAGCAGCAGATCCAGCGCCACCCGCTGCTCGGCCGAACGCCCGCGCAGCCCGAACACCTCGCGGTCGCCGCGCACCAGCTGGACCCGCTTGGCAGCCGTCACCCGGCCAAGCGCATGCGAACTGCCGCCCAGCAATCGAATCCCGGTGTGGCAGGGCAGGTCCCGGGCCTCGGCCAGGTCGATCTCGCCGTCGGCGAACAGTGCGTCGATGTCCTGGGGCGCAGTCTCGATTTCACGCATCCCAGACCACCCGGAGACAACGACGTCCTGGGCGTGGTATTCGTCGGCGGCCAGGCCGACGGCGGCGGCCTTCACCCGAAGCGGAATGTCCTTGCTGACCAAGGTGACTCGCTGACCCTCCGCGGCGAGGTTGGCCGCGCAGCACAGGATCCGGGAGTCGTTGCTGTCGGTCCGGAAGCCGGCGGGCAGCACCGCCGGATCGGTGTGATTGAGTTCGACGCGCAGCGAACCGCCTTGTGTGCCAACCGGAATAGGCTGATCAAGCCTGCCGTGTTCGAGTCGAAGGTCGTCGAACAAGCGCAACGCCTGGCGAGCGAACCAGCCGAGTTCGTGATGGTGGCGTTTGGCCTCCAGCTCGCTGATCACCACCAGGGGGACCACTACGTCGTGTTCGGCGAACCGGCTGCACGCCCACGGATCGGACAGCAGCACGGAAGTGTCGAGCACGTACGTCCGGGTATCGGTCACGGAGCGCTCCTATGGCTTATGGGCGTCAAAGGGCCCAGTCGCCCGCGCGGACCCACACGGGCATGTCGGCGGGGGCCGCGGCACCAGGACCGGGGCCGGTCCTGCCTTCACGAAAACCGGAGCAGAAACCGGGAGTGCCGCCCTGGCAGCTGGGAATGTCGCTGGCCATCGGATGCGACGCTACTCCGGTGGCGACATGCCTGCAGGGCAGGCGCGCCGACGTCGGGAATTCTCCTTAGCCGGTGACGAATTGCTTCAATTGCGGCTCGTCGGCCACGCCCCATTCGGTGATGCGGTCGGAGATCGCCTGGCGCAACTGCGCATCGTCGAAAATGCCGGCCTGGGCGACGTTGCGCACCTTGTCTTGATAGGCATCGATGTCAGCGCCGAGCACCTGCAGGTCGGCCGCACGGGAGGCAATCGCGGCGATGGTCTCGTGGCGGGTGTACTCGAGGCAGTGCGCGACGAGCTTGGCGAACAACTGCTCGTGCCGCTGCTCGTCGCGGGCGATCCGGTCGATGAGCCCGGCCAAGATCGGCTCCTCGAGCTGCGCGGCCAAGTTGCGGCAGAAGACGGCGTAGCAGCGCTCTGACAGCGCCATCTGAACCAGGAGTTCGACCTGGGAGAGCGTGTCGGCGCGATAGCCCTTCATCACGTACTGGACCCGAACCTCCTCGTTGGCGGTCGGGTCGACCTCACGGGTCACCACCAGGTATTCCCGTAGTGCGATGGCATGCAGATGCTCCTCGGCGGTCCACCTGCCGAGCCAGCGGCCCCACCACTCCTCGAGAATGAAGTGCTCGACGAGCTCACGGTGATGGCTGGCCAGGTTGTCCTTGAGGATCAGCAGGATCTCGCAGGCGTCCGTGAGAGTTCGGGGCAGTGTCGCCTGAGAAGGATCCCAATCGCGGCCGCCGAGGAAGGCGAAGTTCTCGCCCCGGTCGAACGGCACGTAGTCGTGCGCGAACCAGAGCTCCTCGGTGTTGAGGTGGCGATCCATTTCGGCTTCCACGACGGGCTCCAGCTCGAGGATCAGCGCGTTAGGGACAGGTTTCTGTGCCATGCGGTAACTGTAACCCGCGTACACAGGTGCCCTCAAATTGCCGACGTGGCGTGTCGGGAGCGCGATACCGGCTCGCGTGGGCCGGTCAGCTGCCGGCCAGGCTCCAGTCTTCGAGGCCTTCGTACAGGGGAAACTCCCTGGCCAGCCGGGTCGCTCGTTGCCGCAGGCCGGCAATATCGGCGCCGCTGCCACCGGCAAGGGCCGTCGCAATGATGTCGGCGACCTCGGCGAACTCGGCGTCACCGAAGCCGCGGGTGGCCAGCGCCGGGGTCCCTACCCGCAAGCCTGAAGTCACCATCGGCGGCCGGGGGTCGTTGGGTACCGCGTTGCGGTTGACCGTGATGCCGACCTCGTGCAGCAGGTCCTCGGCGGCCTGGCCGTCGAGCGGGGAGTTCCGCAGGTCCACCAGCACCAGGTGGACGTCAGTGCCACCGCTGACCACCGACACGCCGGCCTTGGCGACGTCGTCGGCCAGCAGCCGATCGGCGAGGATGCGCGCGCCGGACAGGGTGCGCTGCTGCCGTTCGGCGAATTCGGGGGTGGCGGCGATCTTCAGCGCAACCGCCTTGCCCGCGATGACATGCATCAGCGGCCCGCCCTGCTGGCCGGGGAACACCGCGGAGTTGACGGCCTTGGCGTATTCCTGCTTGCCCAGGATCATCCCGGAACGTCCGCCGCCGAGGGTCTTGTGGATGGTGGTGGACACCACGTCGGCGTGCGGCACGGGCGACGGATGCAATCCCGCGGCGACCAGCCCTGCGAAATGGGCCATGTCGACCCACAGCTTGGCGCCGACCTCGTCGGCAATCGACCGGAAGGCGGCAAAGTCGAGGATCCGCGGATAGGCCGACCATCCGGCGATGATCACCTTCGGGCGGAACTCGAGCGCCTGAGCCCGCAGCGCATCCATGTCGATCAGGTGCGTGGTCGGGTCGACGCCGTAGAAGCCGTTTTCATACAGCTTGCCGGAGAAGTTCAGCCGCATGCCGTGGGTGAGGTGCCCGCCGTTTGCCAGGTCGAGGCCCAGCAGCCGCTCACCCGGTGACATCAGCGCGGCCAGCACGGCGGCGTTGGCCTGGGCACCGGAATGCGGCTGCACATTGGCGAAATCCGCGCCGAACAACGCCTTGGCGCGGTCACGCGCGATGTTTTCGACGACGTCGACGTGCTCGCATCCGCCGTAGTAGCGCCGGCCGGGCAGGCCCTCGGCGTACTTGTTGGTCAGCACACTGCCCTGGGCCTGCAGCACCGCACGCGGCACGAAGTTCTCCGAGGCGATCATCTCCAGGGTGTCGCGTTGGCGGCCTAATTCTTTGCCCAGCAGCTCGGCGATGTCCGGATCGACCTCGGTGAGCGGGGCAGACATCACAGACGCGTTTCGAGCAGTAGCAGTGCGGGCGTCAGGTGCGGCAGTCACGGGCGCCAGTCTATCCAGCGGGACCTGCGGCAGCGCCAGGCGCCGAGTGTGGGGTTCGAGCCCCGTAGATTCGTCCCGCCCACCCCAGCCCCGCTAAGGCCAGCCCAGCCGTCGAGCACGTGCCCAGCCCTGCAACACTGAGACTTATGCCGCGGCTTAGCGAGCCGAGCCCCTACGTGGAGTTCGACCGAAAGCAGTGGCGTGCGCTCCGCATGTCGACGCCACTGGCCCTCACCGAAGAAGAATTGATCGGCCTGCGCGGTTTGGGTGAGCAGATCGACCTGCTGGAGGTCGAAGAGGTCTATCTGCCGCTGGCCCGGTTGATTCACCTGCAGGTCGCCGCCCGCCAGCGGTTGTTCGCGGCCACCGCGGAGTTCCTTGGCGAGCCGCAGCAGAACCCGGACCGGCCGGTGCCGTTCATCATCGGCGTAGCCGGCAGCGTGGCGGTCGGCAAATCGACCACCGCCCGTGTGCTGCAAGCGCTGCTGGCCCGCTGGGATCACCACCCTCGGGTGGACTTGGTGACCACCGACGGCTTTCTGTATCCCAACGCCGAGCTGGATCGGCGAAACCTGATGCACCGCAAGGGTTTTCCGGAGAGTTACAACCGCCGGGCCCTGCTGCGGTTCGTGACCTCCGTGAAATCCGGGTCCGACTATGCGTGCGCGCCGGTGTACTCACATCTGAAATACGACATCATTCCGGGGGCCAAGCATGTGGTCCGCCATCCCGACATCCTCATCCTGGAGGGCCTCAACGTATTGCAGACCGGGCCGACCCTGATGGTGTCGGACCTATTCGACTTCTCGCTTTACGTGGACGCCCGGATCGAAGACATCGAGCAGTGGTACGTGTCGCGATTCCTGGCCATGCGCGGCACCGCGTTCGCCGACCCGGAATCGCACTTCCATCACTACGCGGCGTTGTCCGACCCGCAGGCCGTCGTGGCGGCGCGCGAGATTTGGCGGTCGATCAACCGGCCCAACCTGGTCGAGAACATTTTGCCGACCCGTCCGCGTGCAACCCTGGTGCTGCGCAAGGACGCCGACCACTCGATCAACCGGCTTCGTCTGCGCAAACTCTGAACCAGCCCGCTGACACCGGAACGGGGCAGCGCACCGCACGGGCAGCGCTGGCGCCCCGCACCGGCGGGCGGGAGTCACGCCGCGAGTCGGCGCACTCCCAGGTACTGCAGCGCTGCGAATATCGCGGTGTACACACCGCTGGCCAGCGTCAAGGTGACGCCGATGCCCGTCATGGGCACCAACTCAGCGGCAACTACCGCACCCAACGTGTAGACGATGTTGGCCACCACGACGCCGATCCCGGCGCGGCGCAGGTCGGGCATCGCCGCCAGGCTGAACACCGCAAGTCCGTAGAGGACGAAGAAGGCGCCCATGCTGTATTCCTGGATGGACGTCAGCCCAGTCAGGGACGACAACGGGTCGGCGATGAAGGCGGCAGACAGACCCAAAAGTCCCGTCAAGGTGGCATCGGCCCGCATGGCGAACCGCAGCAGCGAGTCGGTCGAGTCGTATAAGGGCCGCGTTGGCAAACCAGTTACAGCGGTCATGTCATTTACTCCTTCAGGCTCCACGAGGGGATGGGTCGAAAATGTTTGAGCGTGCCTTCAACGTCCCTCAGCAGCACTGCCATATCGACTCGTGGCACTGCCAATTACTGCCACGAGTTAATAGACCAGGTAGTTCAGCCGGCTATTCCCACCGCCTCCCACCGAAGATGTAAAGATTCGAGCCAGATGTCGCCCGATCGCTAGATCGCTGCTGCCTCGATGACGCTGAACGGCGACGCCGTCTCGACCACCCGCGTCAAGCGGAAGCCTGCGCGCTCGAGGAGGTGCCGGTATTCCGCGGCGGTGCGCTCACGCGCGTCGAGCGCGAGCAGCATCTCCAAGTCCAGCCAGTTGCCCACGTATTCACGGTTGTGTGTGGGGACGACGAACTCGACCAGCAACACATAACTGTCAGCCGCTGCCGCGCTACGCACGTTGCGCAGGATCCGCACCGCGTCGTCGTCGGACCAGTCGTGGATCACGCTCTTGAGGACGTATGCATCGCCCCCTTCGGGGACGGACTCGAAAAACGATCCCTCGGCGACCGTGATTCGGTCCTGCACCCCTTGTTCGGCAAGGACGGCCGCGGCCCCTGCCACGACTTGGGGTTGGTCGAACAGGATGCCGCGCGCTGCGGGCGTGGCAGCCAGGATTGCCGAGAGCAGCCGACCGTGCCCACCGCCGACGTCGACGATGGTGGCGTGGGCACTGAAGTCGTAGGCGGCGATTACCGGACCGATGGAAAGCGCGGATCCGCCCGTCATGGCTTCGTTGAAGATCTCGCCGAGTTCGGGCTCAGTCGCCAGGTATTCGAACATCGGTTTGCCGCGTACCTCTGAGATGACGGACCGGCCGGTACGAATCGCATCGGTGAGGTGGCTCCAATGCTCGCGGTGCTGGGGCGACCCCAACCATCGAGCCCACCCGGCAATCGGTACCTCTGCGTCTCGGCGCAGGGTTTCCGCCAGCGGGGTGAGGTCATAGCGGCCGTCGCGGCGTTGACGGAAGATGCCCCGACTGATCAGCGCCCGAAGCAGTCGGCGAAGGGCGTCGGCGTCGGCGTTCACCGCGGCCGCCAACTCGTCGGCCGACAAGGGACCTTCGGCGAGCGCGTCCGCAATGCCAAGGTCCGCCGCTGCCGTGATCGCCTGAGCCGCCCACATATCGGCGACCATCTCCATCATCGCGACCGGAGGCGGGACCATGCGCCGGTGCAGGCGTGCGAGGTGATGCCGCGCAATCTCGATCGCCCGCACAACTTTGGCGGGCGGAACCTTGGGAGCCATAGGGGCGCAGCTTAGTCGCTGGAAACCGCTACCCGCCCGCGCAGATCGGCGGCGATGAGCCGCGCCGCGGCGTTCTGCCAGTTGTGCAGTGAGCGCTGCGGGACCTCGGTGACCAGCCACTGCCAGGCTTGCCGGGCGGTGGGGTCGAGCCCGGCTGCGGTGGCGTTCTGCGCGTAGGCGCGCACGCCGACGACATACGGGAAATAGAGCGAGTTGTAGTAACGCCACTCCTCGGTGGTGCCGAAGTCGCCGGCGTCGCGTGGCTTGAGCCGCCCGATGCCGTCGGCGAGGACGGCTTTGAGCTCGTTGGCCCGTTCCAGGGGGTGGTCGGGTGCGCCGCGTGCGGCCAGGCGCTGATCGATCACCGGCAATGCGGTCAGCGGGCTGGCGACGAGCTTGGTCAGGTCGGCATAGTGGCCCAGCGCCCGACGGGTGAGCCGGACGAAGGTGTCGTCGTCGACATCGCTCAGCGGATCTTCGGACCGCAGCGGCAAGGCGGCCCCGGTGTGCCGGAGAGCGGCCCGGTCGGCGCGCAGCGCCGGCGACTTGGAGAACGCCAGTCGGTCCAAGATCCCAGCCAAGGGATCGGCCAGCACCTGCACCGTGATCGCGATCGCCAGGCTGGTGAACAGCAGGACGGTCAGCGCGATCTGTGCGGTGGGCACATTGCGGGTCAGCGCCAAGCCGATCAATGCCTGGCCGCCGAACAGCACGGCGATCGCCACCGAGCCGGCAAACGAGCGCTGCATATCGGCCCACAGCGCCTGACCCTCGTCGAACGCGTCCCACCGTGCCACCGCAACCCCGAGCAACAGCACGTCCACACCCGTCGACGCCAGGGCCAGCCAGCTGGGCAGCAGACCCAGCGGAATGATCAGGATGGCATTGGACAACGCAAAGAACAGCGTCGCCAGCACCACTACCCCGGCGACCGGCTGCGCGGTCCGCCGCACCGCTGCGACCATGGCACCAAGGGTGGAAATCGAGATCACCGCGAACATGGTCAGATGGCCCGGCCGCAGCGGACCTTCGACGCTGCCGGCCATCATCGCCCCGAAAAGAGTCAGCGTGCCGACCCCGGCGACGAGCAGCAACTCGCCGGTACGCGCCCGCCAGCTTTCGCACGGCCGGGACAGCTCGACGAGCACCGCGAACCACGCCACGCTAGGTACCGCGGCCAAATAGATCTCGAGCTGACTGAGTAAATGGGTGTGCTGTTGACTAGCCGTGTTCCGCACCGCGTCCAACGCAACCACCAGCGCAAAGCCACACAGTCCGACTGCGGCCAACGCGAGTACCGGTTTGCGCGGATCGCGGGCCAGCAGGTACAAACCGAGCCATCCACTCAGTGTGAATACCAGCGCCGACAGCGCAGCCATGCCATCCAGTGTGGCACGCGGCTCACGTGCCGATCGCAAGCGCGGCGGAGCCGGGCGCAGCGGGTCGGCACGCGGCTCAGACGTGCCGATCGCAAGCGCTACTTGCCGTACCGGCGATGCCGCTGGCTGTAGTCGCGCAGCGCGCGCAGGAAGTCGACCCGGCGAAATGCCGGCCAGTGCGCCTCGGTGAACCACATCTCCGAGTAGGCGCTCTGCCACAGCAGGAACCCCGATAGGCGTTGCTCGCCCGAGGTGCGGATCACCAGGTCGGGATCGGGTTGTCCAGAGGTGTAGAGGTTTTCGGAGATCGCTTCGACGGTCACGGCGTCGACGAGCTCCTCGGCTGTAGCGCCGTTGGCAAGTTGCTTGCTCAACAACGCGCGCACCGCGTCGACGATCTCCCGGCGGCCGCCGTAGCCCACGGCGACGTTGACGTGGAAAGGCGCGATGCCCGGCGTCGACTCCACCGCGCCGCGCAGCCGGCGGGCAGGTTCCTCGCCGAGCAGCTCGAGATCCCCGACGGTGCGCACACTCCAATGATTGGCCGGCGCGCAGATCTCCTCGACGACGTCGGTGATGATCTCGATGAGTGCGGCGAGCTCCTCCGGATCGCGCTGCAGGTTCTCGGTGGACAGCAGGTACACCGTGGTCATCTCGATGCCGGCTTCCTGGCACCACCGCAGCATCTCGGCGATCTTGGCGGCGCCCATCCGGTAGCCGTAGCTGACGTCGTCGTAGCCCGCACTGCGCGCCCATCGCCGGTTGCCGTCACACAGCACCGCGATGTGCCGGGGCAGCTCGGATTTCGAAGCGGCCAGACCCTGCTTCAGCCGCAGCTCGTAGACGCGATACAACGGCTCCTTGAGCCGCGGCGGGATGATCTCCACGAAGATCCAGACTACTGTGACGGGCAACCATCGCCGGCCCAGTTTTCCGCCAACATCACGTCTTGCCGAACGGCGCAGGACGGTCATCGACGCTACTGTTGATGATCGATAACGGCCACTGGCACTCGACTCGGCAACACAGGAAGGACCCGGCCAGGTGAGCACGGTCACGAATGCGGAGCCCGAATCCGGGTCTTCATCCGAGGACGCCAATCCCGGCACTGTCGCCGAGCAACTGGTCGAAGGTGTAGCCCGGGTTCTGACAAGGCCGCGTTTCCGCGGCTGGATCCACGTGTACGCCGCCGGGATCGCGGTGCTCGCAGGTGCCTCGCTGGTCGCGGTGTCCTGGGCGCTGGCATCTACCCGTGCCGGGCTGGCGACGCTCGGCTACACCGCGGCGACGATCTTGATGTTCACTGTGAGCGCCACCTATCACCGCGTCAATTGGAAGTCTGCGACCGCCCGAACATGGATGAAGCGGCTGGACCACTCGATGATCTTCGTGTTCATCGCCGGCAGCTACACCCCGTTCGCGCTGCTGGCGCTGCCCAGGGATCAGGGCCGTCTGGTGTTGTGGATCGTGTGGGGCGGCGCTCTGGCCGGCATCCTGCTGAAGATGTGCTGGCCGTCGTCACCGCGCTGGGTCGGCGTGCCGCTCTATCTGATGCTGGGCTGGGTTGCGGTGTGGTTCACCGGGACGATCCTGCACAACGCCGGAGTGGCCGCCATGGTGCTGCTGTTCGTCGGCGGCGCCCTGTACAGCATCGGCGGCATTCTCTATGGGCTGCGCTGGCCCGACCCGTGGCCGACGACATTCGGATACCACGAGTTCTTCCATGCGTGCACCGCGGTAGCGGCGATCTGCCACTACATCGCCATGTGGTTTGTGGTGTTCTGACCTGCGTTACTCGGGCACGTGCAGGGCGGTCGCGAGTTCCGCGACGCCGGTGACGGGCAGATCGCAGGTTCGTCCCCGGCACACGTAAGCGGCGTCGGCCCCGGCCACTCGGTCCCGGCCGGCCAACAGGGCCGTCGAATCCCGCTCACCGCCGACGACGATCGACCCGCCCGGTGCCAGCCGGCGGGCCTCCGCCAACAGAGTCGACGTCGACGGGTCGCAGGCCACCGCGATCTGCAGCGGTCCGCGCACGGCGGCCTCGGCGACGGTCAGCCAATGCCCGGCCGAGCGCGGAGCCCGCGCCAGCAGGACCGAACTCGTGCGCAGCGCGTCGGCCGCCGCCTGCAGATAACGCTCGGCCCGTTCGCCGTCGACGAGATGCGCGGCGGTCAACAGCGCCTCGGCGATCGACGACGCACCCGACGGAGTCGCGCCGTCCAACGGGTCGGCCGGCCGGACCACCAGCTGCTCGGCATCGTCGGCCGTGTCGAACCAACGGCCGGGCTGCTGCGGGTCAGCGAAGTGCCGCAACGCGATATCGAGCAAATCGGTGGCCGCCGTCAGCCAGCTGTCGTCTGCGGTGAGCTGGTATAGCGCCAGCAATCCGGTGGCCAGCATCGCGTGGTCCTCCAGGATTCCGGCGCTGTCGCCCACCACGCCGCCCAGGCTGGCCCGGCGCAGCCGACCGTCGACGAGATGCAATTTCAGCAGCTTGGTCGCACATCGCTGCGTGGCGTCCGCTAACCCGGGTTCCTGAAGCGCGACACTGGCTTCGGCCAACGCGGTAATCGCCAGCCCGTTCCACGACGTGACGACCTTGTCGTCGCGCCCGGGCTGGACCCGGTTGAGCCGCGCTGCGAGCAGCGCGGCGCGAATCCGTTCGGCGCGTTGCGGATCGTCCGGATCGGCCGGCAACTGCAGCACCGAGGACCCGTATTCGAAGGTGCCGGAGGGGGTGACCGCGAAAAGCTCTGCCGCCCAACGGCCGTCGTCGGCGCCGAGTACCTCCGTTAGCTGGGCGGGCGTCCAGACATACGTCGAGCCCTCACGGCCGTCGGCGTCGGCGTCCAGGGATGACGTGAACATGTCGCCGACAGCCAGGTCGGCGAGCATGAACCGTGCGGTCTGCGCGGCGACCCTGCGCGCCAAGGGATTTCCGGTGCGCCTTGCCCAGTGCGCGTACACCCGCAACAGTAATGCGTTGTCGTACAGCATCTTCTCGAAATGCGGTACCACCCAAGCATTGTCGACGCTGTAGCGGGCAAAGCCGCCGGCAAGTTGATCGTAAATACCACCGCGTGCCATTGCATTACCGGTGCGCGAGACCGCCTCCAGCGCTGCCGGCGAACCGGTGCGCTCATAGTTCCGCAGCAGCGCCTCCAGCAGCGCCGACGGCGGGAACTTGGGCGCTCCGCCGAAGCTGCCGTGAACCGTGTCCTGATCGCGCAGCACGGCCGCGACGGCGTGGTCACATAGCGACGGCGACACTTCCGGGCCACCGCCGGGCAACCCCGAACTCATCGAGCGCAGCTCACCGGCAATGTGACCGGAGGCTTCCTCGACCTCGTCGCGGCGCTCCCGCCACGTCTGGGATACGGCTGAAAGTAATTGCAGGAAGCTGGCTTTCGGATAGTAGGTGCCGCAGAAAAAGGGCCGGCCGTCGGGCGTGAGGAAACAGGTCATCGGCCAACCGCCCTGCCCGGTGAGCGCGACGGTGGCGTTCATGTAGACCGCGTCGATGTCGGGCCGTTCCTCCCGGTCGACTTTGATGCAGACAAATCCCTCGTTCATGACGGCAGCCACGTCGGCGTCCTCGAACGATTCGTGAGCCATCACATGACACCAGTGGCAGGCCGCATAGCCGATGGACAGCAGGATCGGCACGTCGCGCTCGGCGGCGTCGGCCAGCGCTTGCGACGTCCACTGCTGCCAGTGCACCGGGTTGTCGGCGTGCTGGCGCAGGTACGGGCTCGTGGCCAGCCCGAGGGTATTGGTCTGCGAGGCGTCAGCCGGGCTCATCGCCGGATCCCGGCCGGTGCTCGTGCTCGGCCCCGTCCACGGTGTCGGTGCCCTCGTCAGCCGCCTGGTCGAGCTCGGGGTTGTCGCGGTCGAACGACTTGGGGACCTTCTTGAGTTGCCGGTTCATCGAACGCAGCAGGAACAGTGTCGCGATCACCAGCAGCACGATCACCAGCAGCCCGAACGGGCTGGCCTTGCCGAAATCGGGACCGGTGTTGTGCGGGGTCCCTTCAGCGAGCCACCGAGCGCTCGTCGCGAGGAAAAGCTGATTCACCCGTCTGACTCGATTCCGGCGAACAGGTCGGTCTCGGGGAGGCCGACCGGCACCCGCGAGCGGGCCAACTCGTATTCCTCCGTCGGCCATAGCCGCTGTTGCCACGCGATCGGCGCGGCGAAGAATTCGGCGTTCGGGTCGATCTGGGTGGCGTGTGCCCGCAGCGCGTCGTCGCGCCGGCTGAAATACGCCGAGCACTCGACGCGTGTGGTCACCCGGTCGGCGAACACGTCATGGCTGGGATCCCAAAGCTCGAGCCATTTCTTGAACGGGCCCTCTTGCCCGTGCCTGACGAATTCGTCCTGCAGCACCTGCATCCGCTGGCGCAGGAAACCGTGAATGTAATACAGCTTGGAAACCGGCCAGGGCTCTCCCGCTTCCCTGAAGCGGCAGTAGTCCCCGGCCGCCTCGTAGGCCGCCACCGACACCTGGTGGCAGCGGATGTGGTCAGGATGCGGGTAACCGCCGTTCTCGTCGTAGGTGAGCATCACGTGCGGCCGGAACTCGCGGACCACCCGCACCAGGGCGGCGGTGGACACTTCCAGCGGCACCAGCGCGAAACAGCCGTCAGGCAATGGCGGCGGCAGGTCGCCCTTGGGCAGGCCGGAGTCGACGAAACCCAGCCAGGTGTGCTCCACGCCGAGGATCTCGGCCGCCTTGGCCATCTCGTCGCGCCGGATCTCGGCGATGTGCCCGTGCACGTCGGGCAGGTCCATGGCCGGGTTGAGGATTTCGCCGCGCTCGCCGCCCGTCAACGTCACCACCAGAACGCGGTGACCCTCGTCGGCGTAGCGGGCAAGGGTGGCGGCGCCCTTGCTGGACTCGTCGTCGGGGTGGGCGTGCACCGCCATTAACCGCAGCTCGCTCACGTGTCCCCTTGTCGGTCCGCCTGATCGCCCCTTGGGGTCATTAGCTGACCCTATAATTCCAAACTTCGATGACTGCATCCTGTCGCCGACCCCAGCACGGAATTGAAACGGCTCTGATGGACTTAGAACCTGCGTCACGTCCCGAAGCCCGCTATGGGCGTGCGCGGCTCTCCAGCAGGTCACGTCGCCGTGTCGCCATCGCGCTTACATTGCTGGTCTTGGTTGCCGGCGTCGTCATCGCCACCATCGGCTATCGACGGCTGAGCACCAGCGCGGTGTCGGGCACGCTGGCCGGCTATCGGGTTATCGACGACGAGACGGCGTCGGTAACGATCAGCGTGACGCGTAAGGACCCGTCGCGGCCAGTGGACTGCATTGTGCGGGTCCGGGCCAAAGACGGCAGCGAAACCGGTCGACGCGAAGTGTTGGTCCCGCCGTCCACCCAGGGCACGGTACAGGTGACGACGACGCTGAAATCCAGCAAGCCGCCGGTGATGGCGGACATCTACGGTTGCGGCACCAACGTACCGAGCTATCTACGCTGACGGTCACCGTGCGCCTTGGCTTGTCTTAGCTTGTGATAGGCACAAATGCCCACATCGATTGTTTCCGCAGTGGTAACATAGATGAATGCACGGTTCCGGCTGGGGCCGTGTATTGCTGCATTAGTGGCCGTAAGCAGAACGGGGCGGCAGCACGACGGGTTGGGGGCCCGGATGCGATCCGGCCAGCCTGATCGAAAGCTTGCGCGGATACGCGGAATCGAGAACACAAGGAGCACGACGAGATGACGGATACTCAGGTGACCTGGTTGACCCAAGAGTCACATGACCGACTCAAGGCCGAGCTCGATCAGCTGATTGCGAACCGTCCGATCATCGCCGCGGAAATCAACGACCGCCGTGAGGAGGGCGACCTGCGCGAGAACGGCGGGTATCACGCCGCCCGCGAGGAGCAGGGCCAGCAGGAGGCCCGCATCCGCCAGCTGCAGGACCTGCTGAACAACGCCAAGGTCGGCGAAGCGCCCAAGCAGTCGGGCGTAGCGCTGCCCGGTTCGGTGGTGAAGGTCTACTACAACGGCGACGAGTCGGACACCGAGACCTTCCTGATCGCCACCCGCCAAGAGGGCGTCAACGACGGCAAACTCGAAGTGTTCTCGCCGAACTCACCGCTGGGCGGCGCTCTGATCGACGCCAAGGTAGGCGAGACGCGCAGCTACACCGTGCCGAACGGCAACACCGTCGAAGTCACACTGGTCAGCGCGGAGCCCTACCACTCGTAATCCACTGTCGCGAGCAGACGCAGAATCGCCCTAAACACGCGTCGCGAGTGCGATTCTCTGTCTGCTCGCGGTCGTTAGCCGAGCGCCTGTTCGAGGTCGGCCAGCAGGTCGGCGATGTCCTCGATGCCGACCGACAGCCGCACCAGGTCGTCGGGTACCTCCAATTGCGAACCGGCCGTCGACGCGTGCGTCATGGCGCTGGGATGTTCGATCAGCGATTCCACCCCACCCAGCGACTCCGCCAGGATGAACACCCGCGTACGCGCGCACAGATTTTCCGCGGCTTGCCGCCCTGACCGCATCCGCACCGAGACCATGCCACCGAAGCCCGCCATCTGCCGCGCGGCGATCTCATGCCCGGGATGAGTCGGCAGACCGGGATACAACACGTCGCTAACCGACGGATGCCCGGCCATGAATTCCGCTACGGCAAGGGCGTTTTCGCTGTGCCGCTGCATCCGAAGCACCAGAGTCTTCAGGCCACGCATCGTCAGGTAGGCGTCGAACGGGCCCGGCACCGCGCCGGCCCCGTTCTGCAGGAAAGCGAAAGCGGCGTCCAGCTCTTCGTCGTTGGTGATCAACGCGCCGCCCACCACATCGGAATGCCCTCCGATGTACTTGGTGGTCGAGTGCAGCACCACATCGGCGCCCAGTGTCAACGGCTGCTGTAGCGCGGGCGAGGCAAACGTGTTGTCCACCAACACTTTTACCGGCTTATCGGCGGTGCGTCGGGCGGCAAGGTCGGCGATTGCAGTGATATCGGCGATCGAGAGCAGCGGGTTGGTCGGTGTTTCCACCCAGATCAGCCGTGTTCGGGGTTTGAGCGCCGCTGCGACGGCGTCCAGGTCGGCCAGCGCCACCGGGGTGTACTCGACGCCCCACTGCGTGAACACCTTGTCGATCAAGCGAAATGTGCCGCCGTACGCGTCGTTCGGGATGACCACATGATCCCCGGGTCGCAGCATCGCCCGTAGCGCACAATCGGTCGCCGCCATCCCGGAACCGAAGGCCCGTCCGTACGCACCGTCTTCCACCGCGGCCAGCGCGGCCTCCAATGCCGTCCGCGTCGGGTTGCCGGTGCGCGCGTATTCGAATCCGCCACGCAGACCGCCGACACCGTCCTGGGCGAACGTGCTGCTCGCGTAAATCGGGGTGTTTACCGCGCCCGTCGAAGGGTCGGGGCGGTAGCCGGCATGAATGGCTTTGGTGGCCAGTCCGGTGAATGCGTCGGAGTCTTCGGTCATCTTTCCGGTCATCGAGCACAGCGTAGTGAGGGTCGTGAGCGCGGCGTAGCCGGGCGCGGCGGACCCGAACCATCGACCCAGTGAGGGTCGCAAGTCCGGCGTCGCCGGGCGCGGCGGACCCGAACCATCGACCCAGTGAGGGTCGCGAGCGCTGCGTAGCCGGACGCGGCGAGCTCACTTCGACGAGCGGCACCGTCAGATCGGCAGGCACACCGTCGTCATGATCTTGTCCGCCAGCGTTTGACGTTTCCCGTCCCACAGGGGGAGCAGAAAGCCGATATAGCAGATGGCCGCGTCGGCTGTGTGCGCGAGTTGACGCAAGACGGACATCCCGAAACCGAGTGGCTGCCCGGTGATTTCGCTGACCACCTTGAACTTCATGATCGACTTGCCGATGCTCGACCCGGTGGTGCCCTGGCGGTAGCCGTTGTTCCACAACATGTAGGCAAGCCCGGCCAGCAGCAGCACGGCAAACGACACCGGGCCGATCACCGAGGGCTCGGAGCACTGCGTGGTTGCGGTGTACCCCGAGGCATTGGGGGCGCACGAGCCCGAGCCGGTGAGAACAGCGTTGAGCACTGCGCCGATGCCGATCACAAGGTAGACCGGGCCGTAGTCGATGAGCCCAGCCAGCGCCCGCGTGGTCCACGGCGTGTAGTTCTCCGTCGGCTGAGCCCGCACCGCCGGTCCGGGCGGTGGCGGCGCGACGGCACCCGAGGACGGGGGCGGCGGCGGATAGGACATGCCGTCGGGCAGCGGAGGTGGCGGGGGCGGCGGGGAGAACTCGCCAGGAGGCGGTTGTTCGGTCATGGGGCAACCTTCCACTCGGAAGACACAAACAAGGGAAGAAGCTGAACTGGGCCGCATCACCGTACCTGAGCGCCTTGATGCGGCCGTCACCTCGGGACCGCGGCTACCGTCGACGCGGCCCTTCGGAGAGGAAACCCAACAAGTCGTACCGGGTGATGACGCCGACCGGTTTGCCTTGTTCCACCACCATCAACGCGTCGAAGTCACGCAAAGCCTTGCCGGCCACGCTGATCAACTCGCCGGCGCCGATCATCCGCAGCGGCGGACTCATGTGCTCCGCCACCGCATCGGCCAAGTTCGCCCGTCCCTCGAATACGGCGGAGAGCAGTTCGCGTTCGGAGACGCTGCCGGCGACCTCGCCGGCCATCACCGGCGGCTCGGCGCCGACGACGGGCATCTGGGACACTCCGTACTCGCGCAGGATGCCGATCGCGTCGCGCACGGTCTCCGACGGGTGGGTGTGCACCAGGTCGGGCAGCTCACCGGATTTCCGGCGGAGCACGTCACCGACGGTGAACTCGTCGGTGGACCCGTCGAGGCGGCTGCGCAGGAACCCGTATGACGACATCCACGCGTCGTTGAAGATCTTGGACATGTAGCCGCGCCCGCCGTCGGGCAGCAGCACGACGACCAGCGCGTCCGGCCCGGCCTCGACGGCCACCTTCAGCCCGGCCACCACCGCCATTCCGCAGGACCCGCCAACCAGCATCGCTTCTTCGCGCGCCAGCCGCCGGGTCATGTTGAAGGAGTCGGAGTCCGACACTGCAATGATCTGGTCGGGCACGGTCGGGTCGTACGCGGCCGGCCAGAAGTCCTCGCCCACCCCCTCGACCAGATATGGCCGGCCGGCGCCGCCCGAATACACCGATCCCTCGGGATCGGCGCCGACGATGCGCACCCGACCACCCGACACCTCTTTGAGATAGCGGCCCGCACCCGTGATCGTCCCGCCGGTGCCGATGCCGGCGACGAAATGCGTGACCTTGCCGTCGGTGTCGGCCCACACCTCCGGTCCGGTGGTCTCGTAGTGACTGGCCGGGCCCTCGGGGTTGGCGTACTGGTCTGGTTTCCAGGCGCCGTCAATCTCCCCGACCAGCCGGTCGGACACGCTGTAGTAGCTGTCCGGATCGTCGGGGGGCACCGCCGTCGGGCAAACCACTACTTCAGCGCCGTAGGCGAGCAGCACATTGCGCTTGTCCTCGCTGACCTTGTCGGGGCAGACGAAGATGCACTTGTAGCCGCGGTGCTGGGCGACCAGCGCCAGCCCGACACCGGTGTTGCCCGACGTGGGTTCGACGATCGTGCCGCCCGGCTTCAGCTGGCCGCTGGCCTCGGCGGCGTCGATCATCTTGGCCGCGATCCGGTCTTTGGAGCTGCCGCCGGGATTGAGGTACTCGACCTTTGCCAACACGGTGCCGGCACCTGGTGGGACGACGGAGTTCAGGCGAACGAGTGGCGTGCCACCGATGAGGTCACTGATGTGCTGCGCAATCCGCATGCGTTCATCGTCTCAGGCGATTTGGGGCCGCGCACAACCACTCCACCGGCCCGGCACAGCCGGACCGGTGGAGTTATCCGGTGGCTTCGCGGATGTACTCGCCGATCTGGCGCAGCGAACGAAGCGCCTCGGGCACCAGCGGAGCAGCGAGTTGGAAGTCGTGAACCTGGCCAGGCCAGACACGTACCTCGGCGGGCACCCCGACGGCCGCCAGCCTGCTGGCAGCCAACTGCGCGTCGTGCAACAACACCTCCGACCCGGAAACGTGGATCAGCGTCCGCGGCAGGCCGGGTTTGATGTGCTCCAAAGGCTCGTAAATCTCTTCGGGCTTGCCGTCGACAATGTGCTTGGCGGCGGCGCTAGCAACCAACTCGATAAGCGCGTCGAACGCCTTTGCCGGGAACATCGCATCGCACTTGATGTTGGGATGCGCCTGCTTGCATTCCTTTGCTAGCTGAAGCAGTGGCGAGATTGCCACCAGCCCGGCGGGCTCCTCGCCTTCGTCTTGCAGACGCTGCGCGAGGGCCAGCGCGAGGTAGCCGCCGGCGGAATCTCCTGCCAGTACTATCTGGTCCGGCTCGTAGCCGCGCGAGCGCAGCCAGCGGTAGCCGTCGTAGCAGTCGTCCAAGGCCATTCCGATCGAATGCTTGGGCAGCAGCCGGTAGTTGACGATCAGCACCGGCGCGTCAGCAAACTTCGATAGCGACTCAACGAGGCGGCCATGGGAGTTTGCTCCGCAAGTCAGGAATGCACCGCCGTGCAGATAGACAACTACCCGTCGCGTGCCATCCGCGGGCAACACCCCGGGCGCTCGCACCAGCTGAGCGGATGCATTGGGCAAGGTCACCTCGGCCCGCACGGTAGCGGACACCGGAAGCAGCATCTTGGCCGTCAGGTCGACGAGACTCCACGGCCAGGGCAGATTGGGAACGTAGCTGCCGACGGCTAGAACCGGCCGGATTGTCAACCATGAGGCCAGCGTGGCTAATCGCGCAGGGATGCTAGGCCCGGATTCCAGTACCTCGACGGGAGCGGCGTCGCTGATGGCGAATATGCGGGTTTCGGCCCTACGGGCGCGCAGTATGTCGCGCGGCCGGATGGCATGGCGGGGCGAGCCGGATACCTTACTAGGTGCGGTCATGCTCAACACTTCCTACGCCGTTGTAGTCCGATACAGCATGTGACGAAGCGGCTTGGGCTTCGGTTCAACTGCTTATCCCCAGGCTTTCTGCCAACCCCGCAAACTTAGCTTGACAGCGCTTTCTGGGTACAACATGTGAAGAAGCTAATTCGATACCACATTTCTTCCACAACGTAATGGCGCAGTTTGTCGGTGGCACACGCAAACTCTGCAGACGACCTAAACTTGATGCGTGACCATACGGGTGCCGCGTCGCTCGACGATCGCTCTGGCCACAGCAGGTGCGCTTGCCTCGACAGGTACGGCCTACTTGGGGGCGCGCAATCTACTGGTCGGCCAGGCGACGCAGGCGCGCACCATCATTCCGAAGTCGTGGGACGTCCCACCGCGCGCCGACGGCGTGTACACCCGAGGCGGCGGGCCGGTCCAGCGCTGGCAGCGCGGCATGCCCGTCGACCTGCACCTGATGATGTTCGGCGACTCGACGGCCGCCGGCTACGGCTGCACCAGTGTCGACGAAGTGCCCGGCGTGCTGATCGCCCGCGCAGTGGCCGCGCACACCGGCAAGCGGGTCCGGTTGAGCACCAAAGCCATCGTCGGGGCCACCTCGAAAGGCGTTGGCGGCCAAGTAGACGCGATGTTCGTGGCCGGCCCACCGCCGGACGCGGCGATCGTAATGGTCGGCGCGAACGACATCACGGGGCTGAACGGCATCAGCCAGTCCGCGGCGCGGCTGGGCATGGCGGTACACAAGCTGCGCGCCCGCGGCGCGGTGGTGATCGTCGGCACCTGCCCGGACTTGGGCGTCATCACCGCCATCCCCCAGCCGCTGCGTTCAATCGCGCACACCCGAGGTGTGCAGCTGGCGCGCGCTCAGGCCACCGCCGTCAAGGCGGCCGGCGGCGTGCCGGTTCCACTGGGTCAGCTCATGGCACCCCATTTCCGGACCATGCCGGACGTGATGTTCTCCCCGGACGGCTATCACCCCGCCGCCCCGGCGTATGCGCTGGCGGCCGAACAGTTGCTAGTCGCGCTGTCCGATGCGCTGGGCATCGCGACGAGCGAAAAGGACGCCGGCCCAACGATTCAACTGCCGTCGCGGCCCAGCGCCCCGGTGCTGGGTCAGGCGCATACGCGTCTCAGCGTCATGTCGCGCCTCTGGAGACGTCCTTCGCCGGCTGCCCCGTCCTCGTGTGAACCGGTGAGCAGCGGCTAGATTTGTCTGCGTCTTACTGAAGCCGGGCCGGGGTGGTTCACCACTCGATCCGAGGCGAGCCCGCAGCCCGAATAAAGGAGCCGTCATGCCGGAAGCCGTCATCGTCTCAACTGCCCGCTCACCGATCGGCCGAGCCATGAAGGGGTCACTGGTCAACATGCGGCCCGACGACCTGGCCGTACAGATGGTTCGCGCCGCACTCGACAAGGTCCCGGCGCTGAACCCGCATCAGATCGACGACCTCATCCTCGGATGCGGTCTGCCCGGCGGCGAGCAGGGCTTCAACATGGCGCGCGTCGTCGCGGTTGCGCTCGGCTACGACTTCCTGCCGGGTACCACCGTCAACCGGTACTGCTCGTCGTCGCTGCAGACCACCCGGATGGCGTTCCACGCGATCAAGGCCGGGGAGGGCGACGCGTTCATCTCAGCGGGCGTCGAGACCGTATCCCGGTTCGGCAAGGGCAACTCCGACTCCTGGCCGGACACCAAGAACCCGCTTTTCGACGAGGCCCAGGAGCGCACGAGCGCCGCGGCCGCGGGCGCAGACGAATGGCACGACCCCCGCGCGGACGGGAACGTGCCCGATGTCTACATCGCGATGGGGCAGACCGCCGAGAACGTGGCGATCATGACCGGTATCAGCCGCGAGGACCAGGACCATTGGGGGGTGCGCAGCCAGAACCGCGCCGAAGAGGCGATCAAGAGCGGATTCTTCGACCGGGAGATCATCCCGGTCACCCTGCCCGACGGCAGCACCGTCAGCACCGACGATGGGCCGCGGCCGGGCACCACATACGAGAAGGTCAGCGAGCTCAAACCGGTGTTCCGGCCTAACGGCACCGTGACCGCCGGCAATGCCTGTCCGTTGAATGACGGCGCGGCCGCGCTGGTGATCACCAGCGACACCAAGGCCAAGGAGCTGGGGCTGACACCGCTGGCGCGCATCGTGTCCACCGGGGTCAGCGGGCTCTCGCCGGAAATCATGGGCCTAGGGCCGATCGAGGCGTCCAAGCAGGCGCTGCAACGCGCCGGCATGTCGATCAATGACATCGACTTGTTCGAGATCAACGAGGCCTTCGCGGTGCAGGTGCTGGGCTCGGCACGCGAGTTGGGAATCGACGAGGACAAGCTCAACGTTTCCGGCGGCGCGATAGCTTTGGGCCATCCGTTCGGCATGACCGGCGCCCGTATCGCCACCACGCTGCTGAACAACCTGCAGACCCACGACAAAACGTTCGGCCTGGAGACCATGTGTGTGGGCGGCGGCCAGGGCATGGCGATGGTGCTCGAGCGGCTGTCATGATTTTTTGCCGTTGATGTGATGAAGGGGCGGGGCCTCCGCTCCTTCATCACATCAACGGAACGCCCGACACAGCAAAAGCCCCCGACAATGTGTCGGGGGCCTTTGCGTCTCGCGAGCTAGTCGCTCTGGAAGTAAGTGATCAGGCGCAGGATCTCCGTATACACCCAGACCAGGGTGAGGGTGAGGCCCAGCGCGACACTCCAAGCCGCCTTCTCCGGCGCTCCGGCGCGGATGAGCTGATCGGCCTCATCGAAGTCGAGCAGGAAGAAGAACGCCCCGACGCAGATGGCCACCAGGGAGAAAAGCACCGCCAGCCAGGGGATGCCGGCGTCATGTGGACCGCCGCGGATGCCGAGGCCCGCGCCGCCGTTGACTCCGAATATCGCCAGAAGGGCATTGACGAACACGAGAACAACCACGCCGAACCCTGCGGCGATGACCATACGGGTGAACCTCGGCGTGACCCGGATGGCGCCGGTCTTGTAGACGACGAGCATGCCGAACATCACGCCCAGGGTGCCGGCGATCGCTTGGCCGATCATCATTCCGGCGCTGGTCGCCTGGCCTCCGACGCGCACCGGGAAAGTCAGCACGAACGAGAAGGCGCCCAGTGCCAACCCCTCGAGCACGGCGTAGCTGAGCACGATCGCGGGGTTGTCCTGCTTGCGCGCGAAAATGGCGATCATCACGAGTACGAACGCCCCCAGCCCGCCGATCGCGAGAAACGGCAGCGCCAGTGCGTGGTTAGACGCCACCATGAAGAACGAGACCGCCCCGACAACGGTCAAAACCGCCAGCGTGATGCCGGTCTTGGTGACGACGTCGTCGATGGTCATCGGCCGGGAGGCTGTGGCCTCCTGGTAGGGGGCGTAAGGGTTGGCCTGATACGCCTGCATCTGGGCCGGGCCAGTGCCGAACTGCGCGTATCCGCCCCGCTGTTTGGGCAGCGAACGAAATACCGGGTTACTTGTCTCCCGCACCGTCGGATCCTCTCTTAGGGCTGTGGCTCGAGCCGTGCGAACAACTACTCAACGATCAGTTATCCGCCCGGGTTCCGGGCAGAGCCGACGACATTTCCGGCTTCGCATCTGATCGTCCATAGCAACACGTACCTTACCCGCGGGCACCCCGGAGTCACTGAGGATCTAGATTGCTGGTCAAGTCTTGATCAGCATTTCTGGACAGCTTGGCAACCCGCTTGAGGGGAGACTAGAGGGTGACTGAGGCCGTTACCGGCGAATCCAACGAGGTTCTGACCAGGGTCGACAACGGCATCGGCCTGATCACACTCAATCGGCCCAAGGCGATCAACTCGCTGAACCAGACGATGGTCGAGTTGCTGAGCTCGGTGCTCATCCGCTGGGCACGCGACGACGAAGTGCGCGCGGTGGTGCTGTCGGGAGCCGGCGAACGCGGACTGTGCGCCGGGGGCGACGTGGTCGCGATCTACCACAGCGCACGCAAGGACGGCGTCGACGCGCGACGATTCTGGCGCGACGAATATCTGCTCAACGCCCGAGTCGGCGCGTTTCCGAAGCCGTACGTGTCGTTGATGGACGGCATCGTGATGGGCGGCGGGGTCGGTGTCGGCGCACACGCGAATGTCCGGGTGGTGACCGACACCTCGAAGGTCGCGATGCCGGAGGTCGGTATCGGGTTCATTCCTGACGTCGGCGGGGCGTATCTGCTGTCCCGGGCACCCGGGGCCCTGGGCCTGTATGCCGCGCTCACCGGGGCACCGTTTTCCGGCGCCGACGCCATAGCGCTGGGTTTCGCCGACCATTACGTGCCGCACAGCGAGCTCGAGGCATTCCGCACCGCGATCGTCGCCGACGGCGTCACCAGCGCGGTCGCCCACTACGCCACTGAGCCGCCGAATAGTGACCTTGCCGCACAACGTGATTGGATCGACAAGTGTTTCGCGGGCGACACCGTCGAAGACATCGTCGCCGCGCTGCGGGCCCATGGCGGGCCCGGTGAAGATGCCGCCAACCTGATCGGCACTCGCTCCCCCATCGCGTTGTCGGTGACACTGGCAGCGGTCCGGCGGGCCGCCAAGCTGGACACGCTGGAAGATGTTCTGAATCAGGACTATCGGGTGTCGTCGGCGTCGCTGCGCTCCCACGATCTGGTAGAGGGAATCCGCGCGCAATTGGTGGATAAGGATCGCCATCCGAAGTGGTCGCCAGCGACGCTGGCCGAAGTCACGGCGGCCGACATCGAGGCATACTTCGAGCCCGTTGACGACGACTTGACTTTCCCGAAAGGTGCGGAATGACTTACGAAACCATCCTGGTAGAGCGTGATCAGCGAGTCGGCATCATCACGCTGAACCGGCCGCAGGCACTCAACGCGCTCAACAGCCAGGTGATGCACGAAGTAACCAGCGCCGCAACGGAACTGGACAACGATTCGGACATCGGGGCCATCATCATCACCGGCTCGGCCAAGGCCTTCGCGGCCGGCGCCGACATCAAGGAAATGGCCGCCCTCAGCTTCGCCGACGCGTTCGGCGCCGACTTCTTCGCCCCGTGGGGCAAGCTGGCCGCCGTCCGCACGCCGATGATCGCAGCGGTGGCCGGACACGCGCTCGGCGGCGGCTGCGAGCTGGCGATGATGTGCGACCTGCTGATCGCTGCCGACACAGCGAAATTCGGCCAGCCGGAGATCAAACTCGGCGTGCTGCCCGGCATGGGCGGATCGCAGCGGCTGACTCGAGCCATCGGCAAAGCCAAAGCCATGGACCTCATCCTGACCGGCCGCACCATCGACGCCGCCGAAGCCGAACGCAGCGGCCTGGTTTCGCGGGTGGTACCCGCCGACGACTTGATGTCCGAGGCAAAGGCCGTCGCGACCACCATCTCGCAAATGTCGCGCTCGGCGACCCGAATGGCCAAAGAAGCCGTCAACCGGTCGTTCGAATCCACGCTGTCCGAGGGAATTCTCTACGAGCGCAGGCTGTTTCACTCGACCTTCGCGACCGACGACCAGTCCGAGGGGATGGCGGCCTTCATTGAGAAGCGGCCGCCGCACTTCATCCACCGATGAGGTCAACCCACCGATGAGCGAAAGTTCCGTCGCGGCAACAGCCGAAGAACCGACCCAAGAGCCGGCCGAAGCTGAGGCTAGCCCCAAAACCCTTGAGCCGCAACGGGTCCGCAAGCCATGGTGGGTCCGTCATTACACGTACACCGGTACCGCGGTCGGGCTGGTTTTCATTTGGTTCTCGCTGACGCCGTCGCTGCTGCCGCGCGGTCCGTTGTTCCAGGGAGTGGTCAGCGGCTGCTCCGGCGCCATCGGCTACGGCCTTGGCGTCTTTTTCGTCTGGCTGGTCCGTTTTATGCGTTCGAAGGATTCCAGCCCGCCCGCGCCGCGGTGGGCGTGGCTGCCGCTCATCGCGGTCGGCGCGGTTGGCCAGGTCGCCATGGCGATCTGGTTCCACGTCTGGCAAGACCGCGTGCGCGACCTGATGGGTGTCCAGCATCTGCACTGGTATGACTATCCGCTGTCCGGAGTCTTGTCGTTGGTCGTGCTGTTCAGCCTGGTCGAAATCGGCCAGTTCATCCGCTGGCTGGTCAGTTTCCTGGTGGGAAAGGTCGACCGGATCGCGCCGTTCCGCCTTTCGGCGACCATCGTGGTGGTCCTGCTCGTGACGCTGACCATCACCGTGCTCAACGGCGTGGTGCTCAAGTACGCGATGCGCAAGATGAACTCCACGTTCGCGCAGGTCAACGACGAAACGAATCCCGACACCGTGGCGCCCAAAACTCAACTGCGCTCAGGTGGTCCGGGATCGAAAGTGTCATGGAAGTCGCTGGGGCATCAGGGCCGGATTTTCGTCGCGTCCGGCCCCACCGTCGAGCAACTCACCGTGTTCAACGGAGTCTCCGCCGTCCCGCCGATCCGGGCGTATGCCGGCCTGGACTCCGCTGCCGAGCCGGGCATCACGGCCACCGCTGAGCTCGCCGCGCAGGAGCTGCAGCGCACCGGCGGACTGCAGCGCGCGGTCGTCGCCGTGGCGACCACCACCGGAACCGGCTGGATCAACGCGGCGGAAGCCGACGCGCTCGAATACATGTACAACGGCAACACCGCGATCGTGAGCATGCAGTACTCGTACCTGCCCAGCTGGCTGTCCTTCCTGGTCGACAAGGAGAATGCCCGCCACGCCGGGCAGGCACTGTTCGAGGCCGTCGACAAACTCATCCGGCAGATGCCCGAAGGGCAGCGCCCCAAATTGGTGGTGTTCGGCGAGAGCCTGGGATCCTTCGGCGGCGAGGCGCCGTTCATGAGCCTCAACAACGTACTCGCCCGCACCGACGGCGCATTGTTCAGCGGACCGACGTTCAACAACACCATCTGGAACGACTTGACCAACACCCGCGACTCGGGATCGCCGGAGTGGCTGCCGATCTATCACAACGGCGGCAATGTCCGGTTCGTCGCCCGGCCAAGGGATCTGCAGCGTCCGAATGCCGATTGGGGCACACCCCGGGTGGTCTACTTGCAGCATGCCTCCGACCCCATCGCCTGGTGGACCCCGGATCTGTTGTTCGCCAAACCGGACTGGTTGCGGGAAAAACGGGGCTACGACGTGCTGCCCGAGACGCAGTGGATCCCGGTGGTGACATTCCTGCAGGTCACGGCCGACATGGCGGTGGCCGTCGATGTGCCGGACGGGCACGGGCACAAGTACGTGGCCGACGTCGCCGATGCGTGGGCCGCCGTCTTGTCACCACCCGGCTGGACGCCGGACAAGACCGAACGATTGAGGCCGCTGCTGCACCCCAGCGACGGAGGCTAGATCCAGCGCCGACTGGTCGATGCGGCGTCGGCCAATACGCCGTGGCGTGGGTCGCCGACACCTCCGGCCAGCTGGTCCAGCACTCCGGAACCCGCCAGCGCGTGATAGCCCCCGATGACGTCGGTGGCACGGTGCAGGCCTAGATCGAGCAGCGCCGCCGCGGCCAGGCTGGAGGTGTAGCCCTCCGAGCACACGATCACCCACTCGACGTCGTCGTCGACGGCCTCGGGGAGCCGGGCGTCGCTGGTCGGGTCGCAGCGCCATTCCAGGACGTTGCGTTCGATCACCAGGGCCCCCGGAACTTCGCCTTCGCGGAATCGCTGGGCCTGCGGCCGGATGTCGACGAGCACAGCGCCACTTCGCAGCGCGTCGGGCACCTCGGCGGCGGTGAGACGGCGGTACCGCCGGCGCGCGGCGGCGAGAACGCGGTCGATGCGGCTCATCAGGGTCCTTCCGGTTGGTCGGTCAGTTCGGTGCGCTCACGGCGCAGCGTGTTGCGCTCGGTGACCTGGTAATACGACATCGCGGTCAGCGGCGGCGAATAGGCATGGATGCTCAGCGTCGGCTGTAGCGGCGCGGCGTGCCGCACCGGTCCCGAAACAGCTCCGGGCAGCGACCCGACGACCTGGACGGGCCTCGGCGCCCACACGACGTCGTGGACCCATCCCAGCGGGAACCCGGCCTGGTCCCCGGCGTCCAGGCGGCGGCGCCGCAGTCGCCGGCCGTCCCAGCGGAATTCGTTGAGCGAACCGGACAGGACGGTCAGCGCGCCGAGTGATCCACCGTGATCGTGCAGTTCGGTGGAGTGGCCGGGAACCCAGCTGATCAGCCAGACGTCGAGTTCGTCGTCGCCGTGGATGCGGGTGAACCAACGCTTGTCCACGGGTACCCCGCCCGCGGGCAGCAGATGGTCGCAGCGTCCGCTCAGCACGTCGTCGGCGGCCTGGTCGGTGGCGTTCAGCAGGTCGGGCACGCGCAGCCGGGTAGGTCCCGCGGAGGGCACCGAGGTGGTCAGTGGGCGCAGCGCAACAGGGGTGGCAACTGGGGACGACATGAGGAGCTCCAGGTTGAACGGATCGGGCAAGCGGCGGCGCGTCAGCGCCGACAACACTCGCAAAACCCGAACTGCTCCATCACGCCCGACAGTGTTGCATAGATTGGGCAACGTGCGCCGTCGCCGTTGTCGCCCCCGACTGTGGGTCATGGCGGTCCTGGCGACCGGTTTGGTGGCGACAATCGGCGGTTGCTCACAAGCCGTGAGCGGTGAGCCCACGGCTGCCCACACCCGGTCGTCGGCGGTGCCCGGCGGGGTGGGTTCGCTTCCCCCGGAAGCCGTCGGAGTCTCCCCTGCGGGTGTGACGACCAGAGTCGACGTCCCCGCGGATTCGACCGAGGAGGAGTACTTCCAGGCCTGTCACGCCGCAAAACAGTGGATGGAGACCCGACCCAAGAACGGTGAGTCACCGTTGGAGCCATACCTGGCGATGGTTCAGACATCGCCATCCGGCACCGCCGGAAGCTGGAACAAGAGGTGGGCGGATCTGACCCCGGCGCGGCAGGCGGCAGTGATCACCGCAGCGAAGGCTGCCGCCAACGACGAATGCGGATGAGATCGCGCTCGCGGGCCCCACAGCATTTGCGATCACGGGTGTGCGAAATTGCCCACCCGGGCCGATGATGGCGGTTTCACCGCGCAAAATGGACAGATGCCCGACGGACCTGCCGCAGTAGCTTTGCGCTCACGCGGGTCGTCACCCACTCGGGTGGCACTGGCGCTCGGCAGCGGCGGCGCCCGCGGCTACGCCCACATCGGGGTTCTCGAGGCGCTGCGAGAGCGCGGTTACGAGATCGTCGGAATCGCCGGTTCTTCGATGGGCGCGCTGGTCGGCGGTGTGCAGGCCGCCGGACGGCTGGATGATCTCGCCGAGTGGGCGAAGTCGCTGACCCAGCGGACGATCCTGCGCCTGCTGGACCCGTCGATCACCGCCGCCGGAGTGCTGCGGGCCGAGAAGATCCTGGACGCGGTGCGAGACATTCTCGGCCCCATCGACATCGAAGACCTCGACATTCCCTACACCGCCGTGGCCACCGACCTGCTGGCGGGCAAATCGGTGTGGTTTCAGCGCGGGCCCCTCGATGTGGCCATCCGCGCATCCATCGCCATACCGGGCGTGATCGCCCCGCACGAGGTCGACGGGCGGCTCTTGGCCGACGGCGGCATCCTGGATCCATTGCCGATGGCGCCGATCGCGGCCACCAACGCCGACCTGACCATCGCGGTGAGCCTCAACGGGAGTGAACCGGGCGCCAGCCACGACGCGGAGCCCGGCGCCACGGCCGAATGGTTGAACCGCATGATGCGCAGCACCACCGCGCTGCTCGACACCAGCGCGGTGAAGTCGCTGCTGGACCGGCCCACGGCCCGCGCGGTGCTGGGACGGCTTGGTGCTGCGCTCCCGGAATCGGAAACCTGGTCTGCGGACTCCGACGACGAGCAGCTCCCCGACGTGCGGGACGAACCCGACGAGGTGCCCGAAATCCCTAAACTGGGCAGCTTCGAGGTGATGAATCGGACCATCGACATCGCCCAATCTGCGCTGGCGCGCCATACCCTGGCGGCCTACCCACCCGACCTGCTGATCGAGGTGCCGCGGTCAACCTGCCGAAGCCTCGAGTTCCACCGCGCGGTGGAGGTGATCGCAGCCGGCCGCGAGCTGGCCACCAGCGCCCTGGACGCCCTGGAAGCAGAGGACGACAGCGCGCCGGCGATCGAGGGCTGACTTCAAAGCGTGTCGAAGAACCGCGCGATCGCAGCGGCGGCACGGCGCCCCTGCCAACGGCCGGCCAACGCCGATTTGCTCCGGCAGGCCGGATCCAGTGGATTCGGACCGAAAGCCGCCAACGAGTCGTCGTCTGCGAACACGATGAACGTCTTGCCACGAAATCCGGCGATCTCGGCGGCCGGACCGGCGCCGAACGGCGACGGAGTGTCCTCGCCGGAGGGCACCAGTACCACAGCCACGTCGCAGTCGTCGGCCACGCACACGTTGACCGAGCTGGCCACCCCGCCGTCCATGTACCGTCGTCCGGCGATGCTCACCGGCGGCCACGCTCCCGGGACCGCGCAACTGGCCGCGACGGCGTCGACGAGCTGCACACCGCTGTCCCGATCGAAAACGACCAGTTCACCGGTGGCGACATCGATCGCGGTAATTCGCAGCTCCCGGTCCGGCCAGTCGTGGGACGGCAACCGCTGCTCGATCACCTGACGGCGGACCGGCTCGGGAACCGTCTCGGTCGTCAGCGCCACCGACCCGATTTGTTGCATCCGCCGCCGCGTTCTGTCCAGTGGTCCGTCGGACCGCGGCGGATCGCGCAGCGCGGACAGGAAGAGCTCGGTGATCACTTCAACATCGACGCCCGGGTCCAGTTCCGCCGATGCCTCGACGACTTGCCGCTCGAACAACTCCTCAAGTGAGCAGCCGCTGCTGATCTGCGCGGCAACCGCCGAACCGGCCGACGTCCCGACCAGCACATCCGAATCCAGCAGCAACCGCGCCGTCGCGGGCGACTCGTCGGCGATGCCGAGCAAAATACCTGTCTCCCAGGCGATTCCCGCTAAACCTCCGCCGGCCAGTACCAGCGCTTGTTTGGTGGTCACGCGGGTCCACTATGCCAGTCAGTGTTGCGCCTGCTGAACGGCCACGGACAGATCCTCGTGGCGCAGCAGCTGCCTGGGCGGGGCGGGCAGCACCAGGCTTCGGGTGATCTGCAGCCCGGCGTGGGCTCCCGAGACGTGGACCAGCTCCCCCGGGCCGATCAAACGCCAGGCCGGGTCGTCGTCCATGCGGTCGGTGGCGAACACCACCGACCGCCGGGTGCGCAGATGCTCGGATTTAGCACGGATGCGCTTGGTGCGCAGATCGAATTCGGGCACGGCCGGGCGGTCCAGCAGGTAGAGCTCATGGGTGTCCGGATAGCGCAGCGCCCACATGTCGGTGGCCGTGCTCAGCAATATGTTGACGGCATAGATCGGCACGTTCGTCGCGATCCACCTCATCGCGTCGACCAAACCCGCTGTCACGTCGCCGTTTTGGGCGCGGATGGCGCCGGTGATCAACGCGAACACCCGCTCGGAATCGGTCTGGCCCAAGACCAGGTCGTCGGTCCCGAGCTCGCGCAGCCGCTCGTCGATGACGTCGAGACCCTCCAGCACCCCGTTGTGCGCAAAGATCCGTCCGTCCTGCAGGAACGGGTGGGTGTTGCGGACGTCGAGCGACCCCGTCGTCGCATAGCGAACATGTGCCACAAAGGTCGTGCCGGTCAGCTCATGGGCTTCGGTGGCGAAGTCGATGTCCTGCCAAGCGGCTATCGGCTCCTTGTGCAGCTGTGGTTGGCCGTGCTCGTCAAAGATTCCGAGGCCGGTGCCGTCCGGGTTGCGTCTGCTCTGCTCGGAAAGGCTGTCCGGCGCGTCCAGCAGCCAGAATGTCGCGGTGCACACGGTCCTGCCCGCGTGCAGGCCGAAGAGTCGGCACATCCGGCTCAGCCCACCAGCTGCCGGGACAGCTTCTCGAGTGTCACCCGGGCGTAGCCCTGCCACATCTTGCCGAGCACCGGCAGCAGACGCGCGGTCAGATCCGACTTGGCATGGATGGTCCATTGCCAGGTGACATTCGTCCCGGTTCCCGCGGGCGTGAAGCTCCACTTACCGTCGATCTTGCTGACCAGCGGCGCCATCGGGCCGGTGATCCCCGAGAGGGTGTAGCCGAAAGACCGCGGCGGGTCGACGCTGGTCAACCGCTCCCGCAGGCTGCCGCCGCCGACCATGGTGATGACGCGGGTCTGGCCGGCCGCATTCCAGTCACCGCTTTGCTCCCGGACCTCCTTGATCGGCGGGAACAGCCCGTACCACTGCGAACAGATGTCCGTCAGCGGGATGGGCATTGTCCGAGCGAAGGCGTCCTCGACGGTCACGGGTATTGCCCGCGATTGCTCGACCACGATGGACCTTGCCATTGGGGACTCCTCACCCTGCTGCTCGTGAGCAGACAGAGAATCGCATGTTCGGAGGCGAAATTATGCGACTCTGCGTCTGCTCGCCAGTACTTAGTCGCGGACCTCGGTGACGTCGTAGCCGTTGTCGGCGTAACGGGACCGGATGGCCTTCTTGTCGTATTTGCCCACGCTGGTGCGCGGAATCTCGTCCGCAAACGCCCAGCGCTCCGGTAACCACCAGCGAACGACCTTGTCCGCCAGGAACTTTCGCAGATCGGCGGCGGCCACCGACGCGCCCTCGTTGAGTACGACGACGGCGAGCGGCCGTTCCTGCCAGCGTTCGTCGGGAACACCGACCACCGCCGCCTCCATCACATCGGGATGCGCGATCAGGCAGTTCTCCAGCTCCACCGAGGAGATCCATTCCCCGCCGGACTTGATGACGTCTTTAGAGCGGTCGGTCAGCGTGATGAAGCCGCGTTCGTCGACGGTGCCGACGTCGCCGGTGCGCAACCAGCCCGACGCGAACTTGGACTCGTCGCGTCCCAGGTAATAGGAGCCTGCGATCCATGGGCCGCGAACCTCTACTTCGCCAACGGCTTTGCCGTCGTTGGGCAGCACGTTGCCTTCGTCGTCGACGATTCGGGCTTCCACTCCGCAGACCGGTTGGCCCTGTGTTCCGCGGTACGCCCAGTGCTGATCAGCCGGCGTTCCCGGCGGGGGCCAGGCCATGGTCGCCAGCGGCGACGTCTCGGTCATGCCCCACAGCTGGCGTATCTCGACGCCGTGCTTTTCCTCGAAGGTGCGCATCAGCGACACCGGGACGGCCGAGCCGCCGCAGACCACCAGGCGCAGCGACGACATGTCGTGGTCGGGGTCTTTCTCCAGGTAGTGCATGACGTCGTTCCAGATGGTCGGCACCGCGCCCGCGACCGTGGGCCGCAACTTCTCGACCATGTCGATCAGCGATCGGGCGTCCAGGTGGCGATCCGGCAGCACCAGGTCCGCACCTGCCATCAGTGCCGCGTACGGCAAACCCCACCCGTTGGCGTGGAACATCGGCACGATCGGCAGCACGCTGTCGCTGGACCCCAGGCCCATGCCGTTGGCCGTACACGCCGCCATCGTGTGCAGAAAACTCGAACGGTGGCTGTACACAACGCCTTTGGGGTTGCCAGTGGTTCCGCTGGTGTAGCACATCGCGGCCGCCGAATTCTCGTCGAGCTCCGGCCAGTCGAATTCGGTCGGCTCGCCGCTGATCGCGTCGGTGTAGCGCAGCACGTTCTTGCCCGACTCCTGCAGCGGCGCCAAATCCCCGTCGCCGACGGCGATCACCGTGTGCACGGTCTCGAGGCTGGGCAGGATCGGTCCCAGCAGTTTCGCCAGCGACATGTCGACCAGTACCACCTGGTCCTCGGCCTCGTTGGCCACATAGGTGACCTGCTCGGGAAAGAGCCGGATATTGAGGGTGTGCAGCACCGCGCCCATGGTGGGCACCGCCAGGTAGGCGACGAGGTGTTCGGCGTTGTTCCACATGAACGTCGCGACCCGCTGGTCGCCGCTGACGCCGATGCGGCGCAACGCATTTGCCAGCTGCGCGGCTTGCTGACCCACCTCGCGGTAGGTGGTCTTCCGGTAGCCGGAGCCGGTGTTGGTGGTGACCGTACGCGCTCCGTGGACGCTACAGCCGTGCCGCATGACGGCGGCCAGGGTCAACGGGAACTCCTGCATCGTGCTGTACATCGATGTACCGCCTTATGAATCGCGGCGCAGCACCGCCTCATGTTCAGTCGGCCGAATGGTATCGCCGTATCGAGTCATGAGAAACGGGTTCCCCCGAGAAGCGTGCTTTACCCAGACACGGGGTTAGACGAGGGCCGCCTCGTACTGCATCAGCTCGGGCATGGCCCACTCGCCCTCGGGCTCGAGGCTCGTCATGCTCGAGGCGACGGGCGCGACGCTCACCGTGCCGTCGTAGCCCGCGATGTACAGGTACTTTCCGTCCGGGCTTTCCACCAGGCACGACGGCTGGGTCCCCACCCGGACCGTACCGATCACGTCGTGCGTGAGGGTGCACAGGACGGTGATGCCGTCATCGCTGACCAGGTAGGCGCGGTCACCGTCGCCGCTGATCGTCAACCCGGTGAGCAGGCCGGCGATCTCGCTGATCTTGCGCGTGCCGGTGATCTTGTTGGTGAGAGTGTCTAGGACATGTAAGACATCGAGGACGGCGCCGCCGTCGGGACCGCAACTGGCCACATAGGCGGTGGTGCCGTCCGGGCTGAGTGCGACGTCGCGGATGGGCAAGCCGATCTCGACGGCGTCGATGACGCGCAAGCCGTTTTCCGCGCTCTTGGCGTTCTTCCGCCGCCGCCAGCGCGAGTGACCAGGGGTGCGGGCGTCGTCGACGCGGGTGCCGATCACGACCAGCCGACCGCCCGCCGGCCCGTTGGCACCGACATAGAGGCGAGAGCCGTCGGGGCTGACGCGCACGCACTGCGTGCTGGTGCCGGGCTCCGCGATGTCGATTACCTGAACTTTGCCCGTCTCGGTGTCCACCACCGCGACGTCGGCGGTACGAACGTCGTTGCGGCCGGCGTAGACGTGCCTGCCGTCGGAGCTCACGGCGATGTCGCTGATGCTCAGTGCCAGCGGATAGGTCTCGACGACGGTGTAGGTGGACGTGTCGATGGCGGCAATCGAGTCATATGCGGGCGATGCCGTGCTGACGTAGGCCCGGGCGGCATCTTGGCTGTCGACGACGATCGCATACGGCTCGTCGACGCCGTCGACGGTCTGTACGACCCGGTGGCTGCCCGTGTGGATGACCGAGACGTTGTTGTGGCCGTAGTGGGTCACCATCAGCCGGCGGCCGTCGGGGCTGACGGCGATGCCGCTGATCGGGCCGTTGCGCACCGGGATCTCGACGAGGTCCGCGTCGCCCGTTGCCGCCTGGAAGTCCAGTGCCTGTTCGTTATGGCCATAACCGGCGACCTGTCGGTCGTTCACATCACTCACGTGGGCACCGCCTTTGCTTGTCGGACGTGCATTGGAGCCGGCAGACGCCGCTTACAACCCGGTGCGACACCGGCAGCCCTGATAATTCAGCGCCAAAATAAAACGCTGTTACGACTGCTTGAGAAAAGAGCTTACCGGCGTAAATTTCAGCTAAATAGAATTCCTATCCGGTGGTGTTACCTGCGTCACATTATCGACTCAGGCACATCTTATATTTCGGTTTTCGCATATCCCAGGAGCTGTCACCAGGCAAACCGAATTACCATGCCCAGCAGGAGACTTGGAGGTTGCCGCTAACCGCCTAGGGATTCGCTATTTCAACGGCAAAAATAAGAGCCTCTTAGAATTAGCGCGTAAAAGAGGCACATCTCACATTGCGCGCAATCGGGCGTGTCGAAGCCAGCTGGTCACGCGCAGAATGTCAGCGCCCAGTAGGCGCACTTCTAGCTGAACTGGGTTCGCGGGCGCGGCGACGCGGCGCCGTCCACGCTGATGTCGAGCTTCTCGTTGTAGAACGCGACCAGACCCGCTATCGGCGCAACAGCGGGCAGCGGGTAGTGGTAGGTCCACGCGAGGTCCGGATACACGTTCTCACCCAGCCGCACCGACCAGTAGCCCGACGTCGTTCCCTTGTACGGACAGAGCGTCCATGTCGAGGTGGGTTCCAGGTGCTGGAAGAATACGTCCGTCGGATCGATGTAATACCTTGTGGGCAAGCCAGTTTCAAACAGCAGCACCGGCGAGTGGGTTTCGGCGAGCAGCACGCCGTCGAGCTGAACGCAGACGTGGCGGTGCGATCGCAGTGCGTCGACCCGTGAATAGGGATTGCGTGGGTGACCGTAGATCTGCTCGTCTTCCTCGAACCAGCGCAGCGGAGCCCACTCGAACCGCACATACCCCGCCACGGGGCCGTCGCCGTCGAAGACGCGCGCGGCCGCCTCATGCGTTTGACCCGCCCCGACCAGTGAGTGCAACCGCGACGGGCCGAACTGCACTTTCTGCGGGTGGTCCTCGTCGCGCAGCAACTCCGTGCGGACATCCCGCAACGGGATGTAATACGCAGGGTAATAAGGAATTTCCCACACATAGCGGGCCGCGGTGGTGTCGAAGACCAGCTCGTGGCCGAGGAAGCCGCGGACCCGACGTGGCGCCGGTTCGATCCTTCCCCGGGTCGCGGCCACTTCGGGATAGTCGGTGTCGGATCTCATCGCATTCATCGTTTCAGCTTGCCACCGCACGAGTACTGTCTAGCCGTGGCACTTCTACGAGAAAGCCCCAGACGAGGGCGCCGGCTCCGGCTCGACGAAGCTCTGTTTGAACGCTTCGCCATGAGCCGGGCCGGATACCAGTTCGCGCTGCATGTGGCGCCGCGTATCGACAAGGTGTTGATCCCGCGAACCAAGGGTCGGCTCAGCGCGATGGGACTGGACAAGGTCGGACTGGTCACGAGCACGGGCGCCAAGTCCGGACAGCCGCGCACGCACCCGCTGGCGTTGATCGAGGACGGCGACGGGCTGCTGGCGATCGGCTCCAACTACGGGCGGCCCAGCCATCCGGCGTGGAGCGCCAACTTGAAGACACATCCAGAGTGCACGATCGAATTCAAGGGTCCGCCGAAGAAGTACCGCGCCGAATTGCTCACCGGCGATGCCCGAGCCAAGGCCTGGGACACCGCCGTCGACTTCTACGCCGGCTACGAGAGCTACCGCACCAGCTGCGCGCCACGCGAGATCAGGGTATTTCGCCTCAAGCCCATCGATTGAAGTCCGCCGAGCCGTTGCCGAGCAGACGCAAAATCGCACGCGCCCCTCTTCGCCAGTCTGGTTGTGAGTCAGTCGACTCGAATTCAGTGGAGGGAGCGGTGGTTGTCGATTAGTGCGGGG
>NZ_LZIJ01000165.1 GCF_001667115.1 Mycobacterium sp. 852002-51163_SCH5372311
AGTTCCAGATCCGGTCGGCGGCCAATCGCGTCGATCGCGATCGATCCGACTCCCCCGGTGGACCACACCACGGTACGCAGCGGCTTCTCCAGGTTCGACGGCACGATTGATACTCCTTACTCGCGGGCTCGGGCTGCGGCGTCCGCAGCACGTTCCAGGTATGGCCACGCCGCGTCGGGTGGAAGTCCGCCGCAAAGGGGATGCAGCGGCAGCGGTTTGCCGCTGCGCACGTAGTCGGTCGCCTCGTCGCTGGTCAGGACGCGGTACGGGCCGTTCTCCGCCCGCAGCGCGGCGACCGTGTCGGCCCGGGTGATGCTGGCGACCGAATCGTCATGCGGACGGTACGACGCCGCTGTCATTGCGTCGTGCAATAGGTGGGGGCCCAACGCCTCCCATGCCCCGTCGACGTCGTCGGCTACGAAAACCGTTGTCGGAGTGCCTTTCACGGGGAACTGAACGACGCCGGGCTCATGTCCGTGCGCACGGCACTGCGCCTCGTAGAACTCCCTCAAACCGGGCAGGTCGGTCTGCGAGACGAACCCGAGCCCGAAGGTTCCGGCACGGCGGGCCGCGGCCTTGCTGCCGCCGGCGATCAGGATCAGCGGACCATTCGGCGACGCGCACGCCGGGGTGACGCGGACCCGTCGGCCCCGAATGTCGACAAACTCACCGCGCAGCAACGGGCCCAGCACAGTCAGGATCTCGTCGGCCACTTTTCCGCGGTTGGCCATGTCGATGCCGAAGTGGTGGTACTCCTCGGCCCGATGACCCACCCCGAACACGTAGGACACCCGACCCCGGCTGATCAGATCCAGGACGCTTATCTCTTCGGCCAGCCGCACCGGGTCCCACAACGGAATCGGCACGGCGGCCAGCAGTATCGCCAAGCTTCGCGTCCTGGCCGCGATCGCCGAGGCCAGCGTCAGCGGCGCGGGCAGATGGCTGTCCTCGGTGCCATGATGTTCGGACAGGATGGCGAGGCCGGCGCCGCGCGTTTCTGCCCAGCTGCACATGTCGATGGCCGCGGCGTAGAGATCCGCGACGGGCCCGGCCCAATCGGGAGCACGCATGTCGAACCTGAGCGTGAACATACCCAGGCAGACTAACCTAACGTTTGTTCTGCACACGGTTGACCCTTACGCCGGCGACTGTTAGCTTCCGGATCAAACGTTCGGTATAACCTCGCCGCAGCCGACGGTTCCCTGGTGCAACATCCGACCGGAGCTGCGGGTCGCACATATCGGATTAGTCACTGCGGCTTTGGGTTTCGCGATCAAGAGGAGGAGTGCCATGGCATACCGCGTAGTAGTGTGGGCTACTGGCGGCATCGGATCGATTGCCATCAGCACCATTCAGCGGCGTCGCGACCTGGAACTGGTCGGCGTGTGGGT
>NZ_LZIJ01000166.1 GCF_001667115.1 Mycobacterium sp. 852002-51163_SCH5372311
ACCGCCGCCCCCACCCGATCCAGCCACGCCCGCGACTCCGGGGTCGGCGTGCGCACCACAGCCCCGGCAAACATCTCATCGAAGCCGGCGATGATCTCCGCCTGCGACCGACCACCCGCTCCTTCGAACATGTGTTCGAGTCTACACGAGTCCAACGACATTGCTGCACGAGATGCGGCGTGGTAGTCACTCTGGGACAATCTGTGAGCCATGAGGCCACTATTCCTAACCCTGGCAAGCTTTGGTGTCGTCATCGGCATGGCCGCGCCCGCTCACGCCGATGGCGCCGACGACGCATTCATCGCGTCACTGAACGCCGCCGGCATCTCCTATTCCGATCCGGATGCAGCCGTGGGGGCAGGCAAATGGGTCTGCGACAAGCTCGGCGGGGGCACGGAGATGTCGGATGTCGTCAAGACGCTCACATCCAAGAACTCGTCACTGAACCCGGACAAAGCCAGTAAGTTCGCGGCGATCGCTGCCAAGACTTACTGCCCGGATGCGCTCTCGCCCCCAAGCGAAACCCCGAGCGACACCTGACGGTGCCCCGCCGGATGTGATCCCGAGCGGGTTTCGTCCCGCCCGGAAAGAGTCCGTCTTGATGCAGAGCCTCGCTAGGGTCGGAGCCGCGGGCACCGGGCGCGGAGTCAAGGACCGTTTTGTCCGGTGGTTGACGATGAGTCCGCTACAGCCAGTCGCTCACGACGTTTGGCTGGTGCGCGGAGGCCCGCCCGACAAGATCATGATCGTCTACTTCATCCGCGATGGCAGTGGCGTGCTGGCGTTCGACGCCGGCATCCGGGCAATGACCACCTGGCCATGCTGAGCCGGTGACCGGCGATGTCCGCGCTCAGCTCGAACAAGCTGCCAAAGCCTAACCACCGCAGACGATCTCATCGGCCACGCCGAGTGCCAGCGCCATGATCGACACCTGCGGATTCACCGTCGGGCTGCTGGGCACAATCGACGCGTCGGCCACCCATACCCCGTTGACACCGCGCAGCCGGCCGCTTCCGTCTACCGGACAGACTTGTGCATCGGCACCGGCGGCGGCGGTGCCAGTCGGATGGAAGGCGGCCAGGTGCAGGCTCCGCGGGTCGCTGCGGTCCAGCACATCCTGCAGCTCGGGCAGCGACGCCACCGTCTTGGCGCCCGGTAGCCCGGTGAGCACCTCCACCGCCCCGGCGGCGAAGAGCAAACGGCCCATGGCCCGTAGCGCCACCATCAGCTTTGCGATGTCGGCGCGGGCGATGTTGTAGCGCATCAGCGTCTCGCCGCGCACCGACAGCACCGAGCCGACGCCCTGGTCGGCCACCATCGCGCCGAACGTCGCGACATGATGGGCCCGGTCCAGCCAGCCGAGCAACTCGGCCCCGTAGCCAGGAAACACCATTGATCCCATGCCCGGCGGCGTGGACGTGGCCTCGATCAGCACGCCGTCCGACTCGTGAAACTCGTGCACCGCCGCGCTTTGCAGCACGCCACGCCATGCGTACACGTCGTCGTCGAAGCGTCCCGCGAGCATCGTCGCGGGATGCAGCGCCAGGTTGCGGCCGAGCCGCGGATGCCCGCCAAGACCGCTGCGCCGCAACAGCCCCGGGGTCTCGGTGGCGCCCGAGGCGATGACGACCGTGTCCGCGAGTACATCGAGAGCGGTGCCGTCGGGCCGGCGGGCACGCACGCCGCGGGCCCGTCCGCGCTGATGAAGCACCCGCTCGGCGCGCGCCTCGGACACAATTCGGGCGCCGGCGGCGCAGGCCTGCGGCAGTGCGTTCAGGTGCACGCCGAACTTGGCGTTATTGGGGCAGCCGATCGCGCACTGGCAGCAGCCGTCGCAGCCCGGTGCGTTGCGCGGGATGGGCGCGGCCTGCCACCCCAACGAATCGGCGGCGTCGAGCAGCAGGCGGCCGTTGCGCCCCATGATCTGCAGCGGTACTGGCGCAACCTGCAGGGTGCGCTCGACCTCATCCAGCCGGCCGCCCAGCAGGTCCGGGTCCGCGATGCCGAGGCCGAATTCGTCGTGCCAGCGCCGCTGCACGGCGAGCGGCGGCCGGAAACACGTGCCGGAGTTGACGACGGTCGTGCCACCGACGGCCCGGCCGATCGGCAACACGACCGACGGGCGGCCCAGCGCGACGGTTGCGCCGGCGCCCCGGTAGAGCCCGGCGTAGCGCTCGATCGGGTGGGCGGTACGAAACTCCTCCACCGTCCAGCGTCGTCCCTCCTCCAGCACCACCACGGCCAAGCCGGCCCGGGCCAGGGTGCGGGCCGCCATCGCACCGCCCGCGCCAGACCCGACGACGACCACGTCGGCGGTGACGACCGAGCCACTGTCGGCGGATCTGGTGACGTTCAATAACGCGTCGGGCCGCGCGGCGTCATGCTGGGCGGCACGGGAAAGCAGTTCCGGCGCATAGGTATCCGCGCCGTTGGCCAGCAACACGATCACCTTCATGGCCTCGAGCGCGGCGCCGGCATCCGGGTTGAGCGCGGCGAGACGATGTAGCACTCGTTCGCGTTCGGCGGGGCCAAGCCGCGATAGCGACCGCCCGGTGGTCAGATAGCTTGCCGTCTCCAGCGACAGCAGGCCGGCGTGCACTGCCCGTCGCGAGATCGCGGGCATGCGTGTCAGGTACCGGTCGAGACGCTGCACAAGTTCGGTGGACGACGGACCGCCGAGCTCCTGCGGTAGCAGAGCCGAGCCGAACGACGCTGCGGCCCGAGCGGCCAGCCGGCTCAAATCCGTTGTCCCAGTTTGCGTCCGAGCCCCCGGCCCAGCTTGATGAAGAAGGGATACGTCGCGAAGATTCCTCCGGCCGCCGCGTGCAGCGGCCACTCGGCCTTCTCGGTGCTGACATTGAAAACGCCGCTGTTCCACATGAAGTCGCGGCCGTTGCGCGCGCGGAACGGGCGCCACAGCAGCCCGAGCCCGGGCACGTTGTTGTACAGCCCGAACGATCCGGCGAAGAAGATGCCTAGGGTGGCGGCTTCGGCCACGTCACGACGGTCCTCGGGCAGCCCGCGCTCGATGAGCACTCCGGAGGCGAACAGCAGCGGCGGATCGAGCAGAAAACTCACGAAGGTGTCCTTTCGTTGACGGCGGGTGCTTGAGCACCACGAAGGCCGATTTCGGCGTGCCCGGTGCCCAGCACCGACCAATGCCGGTCGTCGATTTCGATATGGATGTCGGCCTGTTCGGTGTTGGTGCACACCGCGGCGCCCCCGTCGGGATCGGTGTATCCGAGGCTGACGCAGCGGTCGGGGGGCTGGTCGACGCGGATGAGTATCTTCCGGCCGCCGATGCGCCCTTCTATCTGCCAGTGCTGCAAGCCGAGTGTCGTGCGCATCCGCAGCGACGGCAAAGTGCTTGCGGGCCAGTCTTTTCCGTCGATCCGGAAGCGGATGAAGGCCAGCGGTGCGAGCCGGCGCAGACCCGGCTTGTGGGAAACCGCGGTGACCGCTTCCAGCACGTCGCCGTCGCCGAGGTCGGCATGGATCCAGCCCCAGCGCCTCGCGTTGCCGTGTCCGTAGATGTGGGCCACATTGCCGCGCCAGCCGTCGACGCGGTAGGTGGTCTCGCCGACAATCAGCGATCCGGTGAAGTCGGCCGTGGGCGCGAGGACGACTTGGGCGCCGGGCAGCAGCTCGCGCTCCCACGCCAGCCGGGGAAACGTCCACAACGGCGCGCCGGTGTCCTTCCAGGACAGGTCCCAGCTGACTGATCCAGCGCGTCCGTCGAGCTTCTCCGCCGCGACCCGGGCTCCGGCAGCGTCGAACCATGCGGCGCCGGCGGCCGGCTGGACGGGCTCGGGGCCGAATCGCTCGGTACACGGTGGCCCGTCGGCGGGAAACAAGGTCACCCAGCCATGCGCATAGGCCGCGCCGGACAGGGGAGCGACCGTCTCGCAGTGCACCCACAGGCCTGCGCGGGTCAGCGGATCCGACAGGGTGGCGTACCAGACCTCCAGACGGCCAGGCCGGCCTCGCCAGCGCGGCTCGGCCGCCGATCGCAGTTCATTGTCCACTTGCTACCTCCGGAGTCGACTCTGCGTTCAGGGCGCCGAGCCTGCGCTCAGGGCGCGAAAATGGCCGATTCTTCGCCCTGGTTGCAGAGTCGAAAGCGGTAAAGGCCCGACGCGCGTTGTTGGTTCCCATACTATATTGGTTGAGCCAATGAACCAGTCAAGTTTTCTGCAGCCACCGGATCGCCAACGCGTCGACGAGCAGATCGCGGCGTCGATTGCGGACGCCATCCTGGACGGCGCATTTCCGCCGGGCTCGACGCTGCCGCCCGAGCGTGACCTGGCCGAACAGCTGAACGTCAACCGCACCTCGTTGCGGCAGGGGTTGGCCCGTCTGCAGCAGATGGGGCTGATCGAGGCCAAGCACGGCAGCGGAAACGTGGTACGCAATCCCGAGGGCCTCACCCATCCGGCAGTGGTCGAGGCGCTGGTACGCAAACTGGGTCCGGAGTTCCTTGTCGAGCTGCTCGAGATCCGCGCGGCGCTGGGCCCGTTGATCGGCCGCTTGGCGGCCGAACGCAGCGTGCCGGAGGATGCCGAGGCATTGCGCGCGGCGCTGGCCTCGGCGCGCGACGCTGACACTCCCGTAGCGCGGCAGGCCGCCGACCTGGCTTACTTCCGGGTGCTGATCCACAGCACCCGGAACCGCGCCCTGGGATTGCTGTACCGCTGGGTCGAGCACGCCTTCGGCGGCCGCGAGCACGAGCTCACCGGGGCCTACCGCGACCCGGAGCCGCTGCTCGCGGATCTGCGAGCGATCACCGACGCGGTGTTGGGGCGCGACGCCGCAGGGGCCGCGGCCAAGGTCGAGGCGTACCTGAACGCCAGTGCGCTGCGAATGGTCAGGTGCTACACCGGCGCCGACGACCGCGACTAGCTGCCGGGCCGAAACTGCCGCGAAGGCAATATTTCTGGTTGGATTTCCGCCATGTCGCGGTCAACCGGTACAGGTTTCGGCCCAGTCAGCATCGGCGTCGTGGTGTTGCTGGTACTGCTGGTGGCCGCAGCCGTTTGGGTCGCTCGGCATCCACACCTGGGGGAAACTCTTTGGAACCGCGTGCGCGATAACCCCTGGGTCCGTCGCGCATGGGATGCGCCGGTTGTCCGCCGGGTGCGGGCCTGGGCAACCGAACAGGCCGAAGCCAGGCAATGGTCGCGGGGGTATCGGGGCGCAGTCGTCTTGCTGCTGGTGGAGCTGGCCGTGGTGGTGGCATTGGCCGACGGCTTCACCGAAGTTCTGGACGACGTGCTGGAGGGCGACGGCATCGCCGGGATCGACCGACCGGCCGCCGAGTGGTTGGGAACCCACCGGGACCCGTGGTTGACGACCGCATTGCTGATCGTCACGGCGGCAGGTAGTCCCCTCGGGCTGGGACTGCTTACCGTACTGATCAGCTCCGTGGTCGCGGCGTGGCGCAGATCGTGGTTGCCGGTAATCCTGGCTCTGGCCGGTGCCATCGGGATCTTGATCGTGGTCCTCACGGCCAAAGCTCTGGTGGTCCGCGAACGCCCACCCATACCGTTCGCCCTGGTCACCGAAAAGGGATTTTCCTTTCCCTCGGGCCACGCCGCCGGCATTGCCGTAGTCGCGCTGCTGTCGGCCTGGATGCTGACCCGCTATCTCATTACCCGGTGGACCCCGCAGGTGGCGGTGTGGGCCGTCGCGATCGGCCTGACTGGCGCGGTCGGGCTGTCGCGCATCTATCTCGGGGTTCACTACGTGAGCGATGTGGTGGGCGGCTGGTTCCTGGGAACCGCATGGGCAGCCGGCGTGATATTGGTCGGACACTGGTGGGAACGTTCGCGCCGAACCCGCACGAGCCAGACCGAATCAGGTAACGAACGGGGCGCCTGAGTACGCCCGGAAGCGCTACTCGGCGATGCGGGTCGCGGGATGCACCGCGACAAGGCCTAACTTGCTGCGGCGCTTGCACATTGCGGCCAATTCTGCGTAGGCCTTCTCGCCGAGCAGTTCGGTCAGCTCGTCGGCGAGGCTCTCCCAGACCTGCTTCCTGCCGATGTGGGCGGCCGGGTCGCCGGTGCAATACCAGTGCAGGTCAGCGCCGCCCGAGCCCCAGCCCCGGCGGTCGTATTCGGTGACGGTGGTCTTGAGGATCTCGCTGCCGTCGGGCCGGGTCACCCACTCCTGGCTGCGCCGGATCGGCAACTGCCAGCAGACGTCGGGCTTCATCGTCAGCGGCGCCACGCCCAGCTTGAGGGCTTTGCTGTGCAGCGCGCAGCCGGCGCCGCCGCGAAACCCGGGACGGTTCAGGAAGATGCACGCGTCCTTGTGTTTGCGGGTGCGGTAACTGGGCTCGCCGTCGTGCTCGTCGAGTTCGAGGTATCCCTTGCGGCCCAAGCCCTTTTCGCGGTACTGCCAGTCGTCGTCGGTCAGCTTCTTCACCGCGTCGTCCAGCCGCGCGCGGTCGTCGTCGTCGGACAGGAATGCGCCGTGCGAGCAACATCCGTCGTCCGGGCGGCCCGCCACGGTGCCCTGGCAGGCTGGTGTGCCGAATACACACGTCCAGCGCGACAGCAACCAGGTCAGGTCGGCCGCGATCAGGTGCTCGGGGTTGTCCGGGTCGTAGAACTCCACCCACTCACGGGCGAAATCCAGTTCGACTTCGGTGCCGGGCGCCGGACGCGAATTAGCCACGTAGTCAACGTTAAACCACAATCCCCGCCCGCGAGGGTGCGTGTCTGCACGACGACACGCCGCAGTAGGCCGGCATTATGCGCACGCTCGCGCAGGCAGGCCGCTCGGCGACCCCCTCAATCACCGGCTAGGTTTATTTCGTGCGATTGGGCGTGCTCGACGTGGGTAGCAACACGGTGCATCTGCTGGTGGTAGACGCCCACCGCGGCGGCCATCCGACGCCGATGAGTTCGACGAAGGCCACCTTGCGGCTCTCCGAGGCGACCGACAGTTCGGGCAAGATCACCAAACGCGGCGCCGACAAGCTGGTTTCGACGATCGACGAATTCGCCAAGATCGCGGTCAGCTCCGGATGCTCGGAGCTGATGGCCTTTGCCACCTCGGCCGTGCGCGACGCCGGGAACTCCGACGAGGTGCTGGCCCGGGTACGCAAGGAAGCCGGAGTCAAACTGCAGGTGCTCAGCGGCGTGGACGAATCCCGGCTGACCTTCCTTGCGGTGCGCAGATGGTACGGCTGGAGCGCGGGACGAATCATCAACCTCGACATCGGCGGCGGTTCGCTGGAACTGTCCAGCGGCGTCGACGAGGAGCCAGAGGTCGCGATGTCGCTGCCCCTTGGCGCCGGCCGGCTGACCCGCGATTGGCTGCCCGACGACCCCCCGGGCCGGCGTCGGGTGGCGATGCTGCGTGACTGGCTGGACGCCGAGCTGGCCGAAGCCAGCACGAAGATGCTGGAAGCCGGCCCCCCCGACCTGGCGGTGGCGACGTCGAAGACTTTCCGCTCCCTGGCCCGGCTCACCGGCGCGGCGCCGTCGGCCGCGGGACCGCGGGTGAAGCGGACGCTGACCGCCAACGGCCTGCGGCAACTCATCGCGTTTATCTCTAGGATGGCGGCGGTTGACCGTGCCGAACTGGAAGGAGTGAGCGCCGAGCGGGCACCGCAGATCGTGGCGGGCGCGCTGGTGGCGGAGGCGAGCATGCGAGCGCTGTCGATTGAAACGGTGGATATCTGCCCGTGGGCGCTGCGGGAAGGTCTGATCCTGCGCAAACTCGACAGCGAAGCCGACGGAACCGGCCTCGTGGAGACGTGGGTGCGGGATGCTGGAGGTCAAGTAGGTGATCGGAACGCAACAAGCCGATCGAGAGGCGACAAACCATGACCGGACCAGAATCCGAGACCCAGGATCCCAACGCCCGCCCAGTCTCCGTGGCCGAACTGCTCGCCAGAAACGGCACCCTCGGCGCTCCGGCTGTCACCCGGCGCCGGCGCCGTCGACGCGGCGACAGCGACGCGGTATCGGTCGCCGAGCTCACCGGTGAGATCCCGATCGTCGACGACGAGGTCGACGAGGCGCCGAAAGAGGTCGGACCCGTCGCCTCCGAAGAAGAAGTCGCAACAGAAGCCGAACCCGGTGAAGACACCGGGTACTGGTCTGAGCCCGAACCGCGCTGGCCCAAGTCTCCGCCGCAGGCCAAGCGCACCGGACCGGAGCGCAGTGCCTACCCCCGGCCGCTGCCCCACGGCGACGAAGCCGAGCGACCCGGAGACCAGCCCGGCGTTCAGTCCGGTGCCGAGGGAATGAGCCCGGACCCGATCGGGCACTACGGCGACATGCCGGTAGACGTGATGGACTCCGAGGTCAGCGAGGTCGAACCGGCCACCGAGGACTCCGCGTACGTCCGTTCGTACCTGCAGGCGCCCGAGGGGACGCTGTTCGGTGGCCAGACGCTGGCCGACGAGCTGGCTCGCCGGCGCGGTGACGAGGCCGCCGCAGAAGCAGAGGCACCGCCGGAGGATTTCGACGACGACCTCGAGGAGGCCCCTGAGGGCCGGCGGCCGCACGCCAGACTCGAGGCGCTGTGGCACGGCACCGTAGTGGTTTTGCAGTCGATTCTGGCCGTGGCGTTCGGCGCCGGACTGTTCATCGCCTTCGACCAGCTCTGGCGGTGGAACAGCGTTGTGACGCTGGTCCTGTCGGTGCTGGTCATTCTCGGCCTGGTGGTCGGCGTGCGGGTAGTTCGCAAGACCGAGGACATCGCCAGCACGTTGATCGCGGTTGCGGTCGGGGCGCTGATCACCTGGGGACCGTTGGTGCTCTCCTTGCAAACGGGCTAGGGGTCACCCGGAGATAGTGCGCCCAGCAATCAAAGTCGGCTTGTCGACGGCCTCGGTCTACCCTTTGCGGGCCGAGGCCGCGTTCGAGTATGCCGACAGGCTCGGCTATGACGGGGTCGAGCTGATGGTGTGGAGCGAATCGGTCAGCCAGGACATCGACGCCGTCGAGGAGCTGTCACAGCGCTACCAGGTGCCGGTGCTTTCGGTGCATGCCCCCTGCCTGCTGATTTCGCAGCGGGTGTGGGGTTCCAACCCGATCAACAAGCTGGAACGCAGTGTGCAGGCAGCCGAGCAACTGGGTGCGCAGACCGTGGTCGTGCATCCGCCGTTCCGTTGGCAACGGCGCTACGCCGAGGGATTCCGCGAACAGGTTGCCGCCCTGGAAGCGTCCAGCCAGGTGATGGTGGCGGTGGAAAACATGTTCCCGTTCCGGGCCGACCGGTTTTTCGGCCTTGACCAGTCCCGGGAACGGATGCGCCGGCGCGGCGGTGGTCCCGGTCCGGCGATTTCGGCGTTCGCGCCGTCCTACGATCCGCTGGACGGCAACCACGCGCACTACACGCTGGACCTGTCGCACACCTCGACCGCCGGCAGCGATGCGCTGGAAATGGCCCGCCGGATGGGTTCAGGGCTGGTCCATCTGCACTTGTGCGACGGCAGCGGCCTGCCCGCAGACGAGCATCTGGTGCCCGGGCGCGGCACCCAACCGACCGCCGAGGTGTGCCAGCTGCTGGCCACCGGGAAATTCGCCGGCCATGTCGTGCTGGAGGTGTCCACGTCGAGCGCGCGTTCGGCCAATGAGCGCGAAGACATGCTGGCGGAGTCGCTGCAATTCGCCCGTACCCACCTGCTGCGCTGATATGGACGCATTGTTCACCAGCGCAATGGCCTTGCGCGAGATCCAGGCTGACGGGGACGACCCGGTGTATGAGGGCGAGCTGAACCAGCACTGGACCATCGGGCCCAAGGTGCACGGCGGCGCCATGGTGGCGTTGTGCGCCAACGCCGCCCGCACTGCCTACGCAGATGGTCTTCGTGGCGATCGCGAGCACGGCGAAGCCGGGCGAAGCGGGTCGCCACCATCAGGACAGCCGGTCGCGGTCTCGGCGAACTTCCTGCGAGCGCCCGATCCCGGCGCGATGCGCCTGGTCACGTCGATCCGCAAGCGGGGCCGGCGGATCAGCGTCGTCGACGTCGAACTGACCCAGGACGGTCGGACCGCGGTGCACGCCGTGGTCACCCTGGGTGAGCCGGAGCATCGGCACGCGCCCTTGCTGTCGGCAAACCCTGTCATTGACCTGATGGCCCCGGAACCGCCCGACGGCGTGGCACCGATAGGGCCGGGGCACCCGCTGGCCGGCCTGGTGCATCTGGGTGCCGGCTGCGACATCCGGCCGCTGCTGTCGACGCTGAGCCCGGCCCGCGATGGCAGACCGCCGGTGATCCAGATGTGGGCCCGCCCCCGCGACATCGCGCCGGACGCGCTGTTTGCCCTGCTGTGCGGAGATCTCTCGGCGCCCGTCACGTTCGCGGTGGACCGCACCGGCTGGGCGCCCACCGTTCAGTTCACCGCGCTGCTGCGCGGCCTGCCGGCAGACGGGTGGCTGCGGGTGATGTGCACCTGTACCGAGATCGGGCAGGAGTGGTTCGACGAGGACCACACCGTCGTCGACAGCGCGGGCCGCCTGGTGCTGCAGTCACGCCAACTGGCGATGGTGCCCGAGAAACCCCGGTAGCGCGAACAAACCCCGCTGTCTGGAATGCTTTCCGGCATGGCAAGGATCGCGATCGTCGGTGGCGGCAACATCGGCGAGGCATTGCTGTCGGGTCTGCTGCGTGCGGGGCGACAGGTCAAAGACCTGGTGGTGGCCGAACGGATGCCCGATCGCGCCAAGTACCTGGCGGATACCTATTCGGTGTTGATCACGTCGGTCTCCGAGGCCGTCGAGAACGCGACGTTCGTCGTCGTCGCGGTGAAGCCGGCCGACGTCGAGGTGGTGATCGGGGACCTGGCCCGTGCCGCAGCCGAGAACGACGGCGTCGAGCAGGTCTTCGTCACCGTGGCGGCTGGCATCTCGATTTCCTACTTCGAATCCAAACTGCCGGCCGGCACACCGGTGATCAGGGCGATGCCCAACGCCGCGGCGTTGGTGGCCGCCGGGGTAACGGCGCTGGCCAAGGGCCGCTTCGTTACCACTGAGCAGCTGGAGGAGGTATCCGCCCTGTTCGATGCCGTTGGCGGCGTGCTGACCGTGCCGGAGGCGCAGCTGGACGCTGTGACCGCGGTGTCGGGCTCCGGACCGGCGTACTTCTTCTTGATGGTCGAAGCCCTGGTGGACGCCGGAGTCGCAGCGGGCCTGAGCCGGCACGTGGCCGCCGACCTGACCGCCCAGACGATGGCGGGGTCGGCCGCGATGCTGCTGGAAAGGATGGAACAAGGCCGGCGGATGGCCGACACCGAGCCGTCGGGAATGCAGGCCGATACCACGGCGGCACAGCTGCGGGCGACGGTTACCTCGCCCGGCGGGACCACCGCCGCTGCGCTGCGCGAACTCGAACGCGGCGGCTTACGGGCCACCGTCGACGCGGCCGTGCAGGCCGCCAAAACCCGGTCTGAGCAGCTAAGAATTACATCGGAATAATTCAAGAATTTTGAACTGATTATCCCCCACCAGTACCAGTAACCCCACTAGTCCCGCTATTCTCCTCTTGGTAAGCACGTGTTGGTGCCAGCGGTGGGGAAGCCGCTGGGATGCGCGTGCCTGACACGATTGGGTTGCGATGACGTCTACGAACGGGCCATCGGCTGGCGGAAAATCGGCGCGCGACACCGGTTCCGTCGACGGCCAGCAGGCCAGGACGCAATTTCTCACCGTGGCCGAGGTGGCGGCGCTGATGCGGGTCTCCAAGATGACGGTCTACCGGCTGGTGCACAACGGCGAACTGCCTGCGGTTCGCGTTGGGCGGTCCTTCCGGGTACACGCCAAGGCCGTCCACGACATGCTGGAGACCTCGTACTTCGACGCCGGATAGACGCCGGATAGACGCCGGGTAGACGCCGGCCAGCTCGCCGCGTACTCCTGCAGGGGGGCGAGCCTGGGCCAGGCCGCCTGGCAATCAGCCACGACATAGCGGGTTCCGGGCGTACTGAGTCGTTCGGGGTCTGCTGTCGGGTTGAGTGTGTACTGGTGGCGTTCGGGGTGAGGGTAGGGCGGGAATCGGCGGGTGAATTCCGCTCAGGATTCACGCGGAAAGCCCAGGGTTCACTCCCAAAGCCCAGGATTCACACCAAGCCCAGTAATACGCGCTCACCAACCTGCGCGACTACCGGCGGAGACCCAGGTCGCTGCCCCACCGCCGCGGTCATCCTGGCTGCCGGTTTGGCGTTCCGCGCGGCCGGCCGGGTAAAGTGGCGGCGTCCTTTTGTAGTCATCATTGATCAGCGGCGTGTCGGATAGCGGAGTTCATGGGTTCAGTAATCAAGAAGCGGCGCAAGCGTATGTCCAAGAAAAAGCACCGCAAGCTGCTGCGTCGCACCCGGGTGCAGCGCAGAAAACTCGGCAAGTAGACCCAGACGCGCTGACCGTCACCCGACCGTAACGCCACTGTTTCGCTCGGAAGCTAGGCTGTCTGGGTGGATTCGTCGATCGGGGACGGTGGCGGCACCAGCGACACCGTGCATTACCCCAAAGTCGTGCTGGTCACCGGCGCGTGCCGGTTTCTGGGTGGCTACCTGACCGCCCGGCTCGCGCAGAATCCGTTGATCAACGGTGTCATCGCGGTGGATGCGATCGCGCCGAGCAAAGACATGCTGCGCCGGATGGGCCGCGCCGAGTTCGTCCGCGCCGACATTCGTAATCCATTTATCGCCAAGGTGATTCGAAACGGCGACGTCGACACCGTGGTGCATGCGGCGGCGGCGTCGTACGCGCCGCGCTCCGGCGGCAGCGCAGCGTTGAAGGAACTCAACGTGATGGGCGCGATGCAACTGTTCGCGGCCTGTCAGAAAGCGCCGTCAGTGCGCCGCGTCGTGCTGAAGTCCACCTCTGAGGTCTACGGGTCGACCGCCCACGACCCGGTGATGTTCACCGAGGACAGCACCAGTCGCCGGCCGTTCCGCGAGGGTTTTGCCAAGGACAGTCTCGATATCGAGGGCTACGTGCGCGGACTGGGCCGGCGCCGGCCCGACATCGCAGTGACAATTCTGCGGCTGGCCAACATGATTGGGCCCGCGATGGACACCACGTTGTCGCGGTATCTGGCCGGTCCGTTGGTCCCGACGATGTTCGGCCGCGACGCGCGATTGCAGTTGCTGCACGAGCAGGATGCGCTGGGCGCGCTGGAGCGCGCGGCGATGGCGGGCAAGGCCGGTACGTTCAACATCGGGGCCGACGGGGTCATCATGCTGTCGCAGGCGATCCGCCGTGCCGGCCGAATTCCGGTGCCAGTACCCGGGTTTGGCGTTTGGATCCTGGATTCGCTGAGGCGGGCCAACCATTACACCGAGATCAATCGCGAGCAGTTCGACTACCTGAGTTACGGCAGGGTGATGGACACCAGCAGGATGCGTTCCGAACTCGGCTACCAACCGAAATGGACGACGGCCGAAGCGTTCGACGATTACGTTCGCGGCCGTGGCTTGACTCCCATAATCGACCCTGATCGGGTACGCTCTCTGGAAGGTCGTGCCGTCGCGTTGGCGCAGCGCTGGGGTAGCCGAAATCCAATTCCATGGGGTGGAGTTAGGTAGATATCGTGGCGGGTGAATCCAGAGCGAATGTCATTCCACTGCATAGTAATCGGGGCAGGATAGCGGCGCGGAAGCGTGCGGATCAACGGGCCGAGACGTCCCGTCAGCACCCCTCGTTACTCTCCGATCCGCGGGGCCGCGCATCGGCCGAACAGATCGCCGCGGTGGTCCGTGAAATCGACGATCATCGGCGCGCCGCCGCCGGAACTTCCGGGTCCGCGGAGTCGCCGCTGAACGAGCTCGCTCAGCGCGTCGCCTCGGTCGCCGGGTTCTTCCGCCAGCGGCTGACCGGCGACTACAGCGTCGACGAATTCGGCTTCGATCCACATTTCAACGACGCCATCGTCCGGCCCTTGCTGAGATTCTTCTTCAAGTCGTGGTTCCGGGTGGAAGTCAGCGGCGTCGAGCACCTCCCGGCCGAGGGCGCCGCGCTGGTGGTGGCCAACCACGCCGGGGTATTGCCGTTCGACGGTCTAATGCTGTCGGTGGCGGTTCACGACGAGCACCCCGCGCAGCGGGACCTGCGGCTGCTGGCCGCCGACATGGTGTTCGACCTACCGGTGATCGGCGAGACTGCCCGGAAAGCGGGCCACACCATGGCCTGCACGACGGATGCGCACCGGTTGCTGGCCTCCGGCGAGCTCACGGCAGTGTTCCCGGAGGGGTACAAGGGCCTGGGGAAACGCTTCGAGGACCGCTACCGGCTGCAACGGTTCGGTCGCGGCGGCTTCGTATCGGCCGCGCTGCGCACCAAGGCGCCGATCGTGCCGTGTTCGATCATCGGCTCCGAGGAGATCTACCCGATGGTGGCCGACGTCAAGCTGCTGGCGCGGCTGTTCGGCCTGCCGTACTTCCCGGTGACCCCGCTGTTCCCGCTGGCCGGCCCGGCGGGCCTGGTCCCGTTGCCGTCGAAATGGCGCATCGCGTTCGGCGAGCCGATCCACACCGCTGACTATGCGGCCACCGACGCCGACGACCCGATGGTCACCTTCGAGCTCACCGACCAGGTCCGCGAGACGATCCAGCAGACGCTGTACCGGCTCCTGGCCGGGCGCCGCAACGTCTTCTTGGGCTGAGGCTTTCGCGTCTTCAGGATCGCCAGCCACGAAAACGCCCCGGGCTCGGGCTATCCCGAGCACCGGGGCGTTTTGCGTAGCGGCCGCTACTTACTTCTCCATGGTGAACTGGCACACGTTGGTGTAGCCGTCGCGGAACAGCTCCGCGCAGCCGCGCAAGTAGTGCATGTAGGTGTCGAAGACCTTCTCGCCCTGCAGCTCGATGGCCTCGTCCCGGTGCGCTTCCAGCTTGTCGGCCCACGCGGTCAGCGTCGGCACGTAATGCTCGCCGATGAAGTGGTGGCGGGTGATGTTGAATCCGGCCGCCGTGGCGTACTCGTCGACCATGTTGACCTGGGGCAGTTTTCCGCCGGGGAAGATTTCCTTGAGGATGAACGAGATGAAGCGCAACAGCTTCATCGTCGGCTTCAGGCCCATCTTCTCGCCCTCTTCGGCGGACGGCACCACGATGGAGTGCAGCAACATCACGCCGTCGTCGGGCAGCAGGTCGTAGTACTTCTTGAAGAAGGTGGCGTAGCGCTCATATCCGGCGTCGCCGGCGCCGTCGGCGAAGTGCTCGAACGCACCCAGCGATACGATCCGGTCGATCGGCTCGTCGAACAGCTCCCAGCCCTGCAGCCGGACCTCCTTGCGGCGCGGGCTGTCCATCTCGGCGAACTTCTGCTTGTCGTGCGCCAGCTGGTTCTCGCTCAGCGTCAGACCGATCACGTTGACGTCGTACTTCTCCACCGCGTGCCGCATCGTCGAGCCCCAGCCGCAGCCGATGTCGAGCAGCGTCATGCCCGGCTGCAGCCCAAGCTTGCCCAGGGCGAGATCACGCTTGGCGCGCTGGGCTTCTTCCAGCGTCATGTCCGGACGCTCGAAGTAGGCGCAGCTGTAGGTCATCGACGGATCGAGCCAAAGCTTGAAGAATTCGTTGGAACGGTCGTAGTGGGACTGGACTTTTTCGACCGGTGGCTTCAGCTGAACGCCACTCTTTTCACCCTCTGACGTCATTGATCGGACCCTACTTTCCGGCTGATATGGATGCTATTGCGGCGACGGTTTCTTCAGCGCTCGCGTCTTGATGTGCGGCTTCCCCCAGCATCGTGACGATGCCGGTGACCACCGGTTTTCCTTCTGCATCTGTGATTTCACTACGAATTTCAGCGAGCACCGTACCGTGTGACTCGATCACCGAGTCCAGGTAGGTGTCAAAGTAGAGCCTATCGTGCGCCAGGATCGGCCGGTGGAACTTCAATTTCTGGTCGCGGTGGAAAACCCGCGCGATGTTGATCGGGATCTTGAACTTGGTGAAGATCTCCAGCTGCACCCGTCGTCCGGCAATGGCAGCAAAGGTCAGCGGCGCCACCAGCGCGGGATACCCGGCTTCGGCCGCGGCAGCCTCCTCGAAGTGCGCCGGGTGGTCGTCCTTGACCGCAGTCGCGAACTCCCGGATTTTCTCGCGCCCGACCTCGAAGTAGTCCGGCGCCTTGTAGTTGCTGCCGATGAGTCCCTGGGCTCCCTCGGGAACTGTCATGCCGTTGCCGCTCTCTGCTCTCAAATTAGGTGGTCAGCGGCGCAGCTTATCAGCGCGCTTGCCGTCGCGACGCCAAAGCCGCCAGCGCGCCGCCGGCCGCACCCAGCGCCAGGGCCGACGGCACACCGATCTTGGCCGCCTTGCGGGCGGTCCGGAAGTCGCGGATCTCCCATCCCCGTTCCCGGGCCAGGTTCCGCAGGCGGGTGTCGGGGTTGATCACGACCGCGGTTCCCACCAGCGAGAGCATCGGGACGTCGTTGTAACTGTCGGAGTACGCCGTACAGCGTTTCAGGTTGAGCCCCTCGCGGATCGCCAGCGAGCGCACCGCATGGGCTTTGCCGGTGCCGTGCAAGATTTCGCCGACCAGCCTGCCGGTGAACACCCCGTCGACCGACTCGGCGACGGTACCCAGGGCGCCGGTCAGCCCGAGCCGGCGCGCGATGGTCACCGCCAGTTCGTAGGGCGTGGCGGTGATCAACCACACCTGCTGGCCGGCGTCGAGGTGCATCTGGGTGAGCTCTCGGGTGCCGGGCCAGATCTTGTCCGCGATGATCTCGTCGTAGATCTCCTCGCCCATCGCCACCAACTCCGCGACGGGCCGGCCCGCGATGAAGCTGAGCGCTTTACGCCGGCCGGCGGCAGCGTCGTTGCTGAACTCCTTGCCGAGTATCTGGTACTTGGCCTGCGCGTAGACGAAACCGATCACGTCGCGGTAGGTGAAGTAGTTGCGGGCAGCCAGCCCGCGGGCGAAATGCGCCAGCGACGAGCCCTGCACCAAGGTGTTGTCCACGTCGAAAAAGGCGGCGGCCGTCAGGTCTACCGGCGGCTGGGGACGAACCTCTTCCGGAGCGGTCTCCAGATCGCGCAGCGCACGCTCGGCGCTCGCGTTGTTGGCCAGCGACGCCAGATCGACGTCCTGAACGTGTTCCGCGCTGCCCGAATGAGCGCCCGAATCAGAGGAAGTCATCGCCAAACCTCCTAAATCGCGTGCCCGCCCGGTGGCCGCTGGGGTGATCGGTATCAACCCTATCTGGCCTATCCGGCGCCTGCCGCGACCGTCAGGACGATAGACGCAGCCAGCGACGCGGTCGGGTCGGCTAGTTGGTGCGTGCGGCGGTACCGGCGTCGTGCAGCCTCGCCAGCGACTCGCGCATCATGGCCTCACCGCGAGTCCAGTGCCGGTGCGCCTCGATGTGCGCGGCCGCCGCCCGTCCGGGCAGCGGTACCTGCAAAGCCATTGCCAGAGAATCGATTTCGCTGACCACGCGTTCGGCGTGACGCCGAAACGCGGCTGCGGCGTCGTTGTCTCGATAGTCGTGATGGGCGATCAGCCTCGCCAGCATCGACAACCCCACCTGCACCTCGGCGGCGCCGCGATGCCACAGCTCCCACGCGTCGGTATAGGCCGATCTCGACCCGCCGTACCGGGCGCGCAGCAAGCCGGCGACGTGGTCGTCGAGCTCGGCCAGCCGCTTTCGCAGGTCGTCGGGGTCGACGCCCAGATGGGTCTCGGCAGCCACAGCGGCAACGTAACCGCCACCTCGCGCCGCCACAATTCACTGTTCCGGTCACCTGTGCCGGCTCGGCCCAAGCCGCAGCTGAGAAACTGGTGGCCATGACCCGACGGCAGGTAGAGCTGCTGACCCGCAACGGCTGCAGCATATGCCAGCGGGTTCACCGGCGGCTCGACGAATTGGCCGCCGAGCTGGGTTTCGAACTGTCGGTCACCGACGTGGACGCCGCGGCGTCGGCGGGCGAGCCCGGGTTGCGGGCAGAGTTCGGCGACCGGCTGCCGGTGATCCTGCTGGACGGCCGCGAGCACAGCTACTGGGAGATCGACGAGCCGCGGCTGCGTGCCGATCTCAACCGCTGAATGGGCCCTGACTGGACATGGGCCGACATTTGGTAGCCCAGCTCGTAAACCATTACCGTAGACACCAGTTCTGCTGGAGCTAAGCAAGGGAGCTGGCCAGGTGATGCTGCCGTGAGCATCTTGCTCTTCGGGGTTTCGCACCGCAGTGCGCCGGTCCCGGTCCTGGAACAACTCAGCGTCGACGAATCCGACCAGGTCAAGATCGTCGACCGGGTGCTGCAGTCACCGCTGGTCACCGAGGCGATGGTGTTGTCGACGTGCAACCGGGTCGAGGTCTACGCCGTGGTGGACGCGTTCCACGCCGGGTTGTCGGTGATCGGTCAGGTGTTGTCCGAACACTCCGGCATGTCGATGGGTGACCTCACCAAATACGCCTACGTCCGCTACAGCGAGGCCGCCGTCGAGCATCTGTTCGCGGTGTCCAGTGGCCTGGACTCCGCCGTGGTCGGCGAGCAGCAGGTGCTTGGTCAGGTGCGTCGCGCCTATGCCGCCGCCGAGGCCAACCGCACCGTCGGCCGGGTGCTGCACGAGCTGGCCCAGCGCGCGTTGTCGGTGGGCAAACGGGTGCACTCCGAAACCGCCATCGACGCCGCCGGCGCCTCGGTGGTGTCGGTCGCGCTCGGCATGGCCGAGCGCAAGCTGGGCGGGCTGGACGGCAAGACCGCCGTCGTGATCGGCGCCGGCGCGATGGGCGCACTGTCGGCGGCCCACCTGACCCGGGCCGGGATCGGGCGCATCCAGGTGCTCAACAGGTCGCACTCGCGGGCGCAGCGGCTGGTTCGCAAGATCCGTGAAGCTCATGTACCGGCCGAGGCGCTGACCCTTGACCGGCTGCCGGACGCGCTGGCCGATGCCGACGTCGTGGTCAGCTGTACCGGTGCGCTGAGCCCCGTGGTCTCGCTGGCCGATGTACATCACGCCCTGGCCGCGGCGCGCCGTGACGAAATGGCGCATCCGCTGGTGATATGCGACCTGGGGATGCCGCGCGACGTCGATCCTGCGGTGGCCGGACTGCCCGGCGTCTGGGTCGTCGACGTCGACCGCGTGCAACGCGAACCGTCGGCCCATGCCGCGGCCGCCGACGTCGACGCCGCCCGGCACATCGTGGCCGCCGAGGTCGCCGCCTACCTGGCGGGCCAGCGGATGGCCGAGGTCACGCCCACGGTCACCGCGCTTCGCCAGCGGGCGGCCGATGTGGTCGAGGCGGAGTTGTTGCGCCTGGACAACCGCCTGCCCGGGCTGGAAAGCGACGAGCGCGAAGAGGTGGCTCGCACGGTGCGCCGGGTGGTGGACAAGCTGCTGCACGCGCCCACGGTGCGGATCAAGCAGCTGGCCAGTGCCCCCGGCGGCGACAGCTACGCCGAGGCGCTGCGCGAACTTTTCGAACTGGACCAGACGGCGATAGACTCCGTGGCCGCCGTCGCCACTTCTGAATTACCGGTTGTAGCAAGCGGATTCGATGCAACCAGCCACCCGGGCGGCGCGCAGAAGTCCGCCGAGTAGCGATTGGCGCACGTGATCCGGATCGGCACCCGGGGCAGCCTGCTGGCCACCACCCAGGCCGCCGTCGTCAGGGACGCCTTGATCGCCAGCGGCCACGCGGCGGAGTTGGTGACCATCAGCACCGTCGGCGACCGGTCGTCGGCGCCCATCGAAGATCTCGGCGTGGGGGTCTTCACCACCGCGCTGCGCGAGGCCATGGACGAGGGCCGGGTGGACGCGGCGGTGCACTCGCACAAGGATTTGCCAACCGCCGAGGACCCGCGGTTCACCATCGCCGCAATACCGCCGCGCAACGACCCACGCGACGCCCTGGTGGCCCGCGACGGGCTGACGCTGGGGGAGTTGCCGGTGGGTTCGTTGGTGGGCACCTCGTCGCCGAGGCGGGCCGCACAGCTTAGAGCATTGGGTCTCGGTTTGGAAATCCGCCCCCTAAGAGGCAACCTAGATACCAGGTTGAACAGGGTAAGCAGTGGTGATCTTGACGCCATCGTGGTAGCCCGGGCTGGTCTGGCCCGGTTGGGCCGCCTCGATGATGTCACCGAGACGCTGGAGCCGGTGCAGATGTTGCCAGCACCGGCTCAAGGCGCGCTCGCGGTCGAGTGCCGCGCCGGGGATCATCGGCTCGCGGCAGTGCTGGCGGAGTTGGACGACGCCGACACGCGCGCGGCGGTCACTGCGGAGCGTGCCTTGCTCGCCGAACTGGAGGCCGGCTGCTCGGCACCGGTGGGCGCGATCGCCGAAGTGGTCGAGTCCATCGATGAGGAGGGCCACGTCTTCGAAGAGCTGTCGCTGCGCGGCTGCGTAGCGGCGCTGGACGGATCCGACGTGATCCGCGCGTCCGGCATCGGCAGTTCTGACCGGGCCCGGGAGCTGGGGCTTTCGGTCGCCGCGGAACTGTTCGAGCTGGGCGCCCGGGAGCTGATGGGTCAAGCGCGGCAAGACCCCGCGCGAGGAAGTTAAACGAGACTCTGGAAAGACTCTGGAAAGACGACGTGGGAGCGACAATGATGACGCGAGGGCGTAAGCCGAGACCGGGCCGCATCACGTTCGTGGGCTCGGGTCCCGGCGACCCAGGCCTGCTGACCACGCGGGCCGCAACGGTGCTGGCGAATGCTGCCCTGGTGTTCACCGACCCCGACGTGCCCGAGTCGGTCCTGGCCGTGATCGGCAAGGACCTACCTCCGGTGTCCGGTCCGGCGCCGGCCGACCCGCCAGGCAACGCCGACGAAAAGCAAGCTGCCGGTGAGAAGGTCGCCGCAAACCCTCCGGCTGCGGTGCCCGGCGCGCCAGACATCCGTCCGGCCCTGGGTGATCCTGCCGAGGTCGCCAAGACGCTGACCGCCGAAGCCCGTACCGGTGCCGATGTGGTTCGGCTGGTGGCGGGTGACCCGCTGTCGGTGGATGCGGTCATCACCGAGGTGACCGCGGTCGCGCGCGCCCACATGCATATCGAGATCATCCCCGGCCTGGCCGCCACCAGCGCCGTCCCGACGTATGCGGGGCTGCCGCTGGGCTCGTCGCACACCGTCGCAGACGTGCGCGGTGAAGTGGATTGGGACGCTTTGGCAGCCGCGCCCGGGCCGCTGATCCTGCAGGCCACCGCGTCGCACCTGGCCGACGCCGCCCGCACGCTGATCGAGCACGAGCTGGCCGAGACCACGCCCTGTGTGGTGACCGCGCACGGCACCACCTGCCAGCAACGATCGGTCGAGACCACGCTGCTGGGACTGACCGACCCGGCCATACTCAACGGCACTGACGCCGGGCTGTCTCCCGCAACCGGGGGCGATCCGCAGAGCGGGCCGCTGGTGGTGACCATCGGCAAGACGGTGGCCAGCCGCGCGAAGCTGAACTGGTGGGAGAGCCGCGCGCTGTACGGCTGGACCGTGCTGGTGCCGCGCACCAAGGACCAGGCCGGCGAGATGAGCGAGCGGCTGACGTCCTACGGCGCACTGCCCATCGAGGTGCCGACCATTGCCGTCGAGCCCCCGCGCAGTCCCGCGCAGATGGAGCGCGCGGTCAAGGGCCTGGTCGACGGCCGTTTCCAATGGGTGGTGTTCACCTCCACCAACGCGGTGCGCGCGGTGTGGGAGAAGTTCGGCGAGTTCGGTCTGGACGCCCGCGCGTTCTCCGGGGTGAAGATCGCCTGTGTGGGTGAGTCGACGGCCGACCGGGTCCGGGCGTTCGGGATCAGCCCCGAGCTGGTGCCGGCCGGCGAGCAGTCCTCGATCGGCCTGCTGGACGAATTCCCGCCGTACGACAGCGTTTTCGACCCGGTGAACCGGGTGTTGCTGCCGCGCGCCGACATTGCCACCGAGACGCTGGCCGAGGGTCTGCGCGAGCGGGGCTGGGAGATCGAGGACGTCACCGCCTACCGGACGGTGCGTGCCGCGCCTCCGCCGGCAACCACCCGCGAAATGATCAAGACGGGCGGGTTCGACGCGGTGTGCTTCACGTCGAGCTCCACGGTGCGCAACCTGGTCGGCATCGCGGGCAAGCCGCATGCGCGGACCATCATCGCCTGCATAGGCCCCAAGACCGCCGAGACCGCCGCCGAGTTCGGCCTGCGGGTCGACGTCCAGCCCGATACCGCCGCGGTGGGTCCGCTGGTGGACGCACTGGCCGAACATGCCGCCCGGTTGCGCGCCGAGGGCGCGCTGCCGCCGCCACGCAAGAAGAGCCGCAGGCGCTAGTGGTCGCCGGACGGGCGAGCGTGCGGGTCTGTACGCCAACACGCCGTCGGCGCTGGCATTCTGCGCACGCTCGCGGCCGCGAATGAGTGCGTATCCGCGGCAGCGTCCGCGCCGGCTGCGCTCCACTCCGGCGATGCGTCGCCTGGTGGCTCAAACCTCGTTGGAACCAAGGCATTTGGTGCTGCCGATGTTCGTCGCCGACATCGACGAACCCCGACCGATCGCGTCGATGCCGGGAGTGCTGCAGCACACCCGCGATTCGTTGCGCAGTGCCGCCGCTGACGCGGTGGGCGCAGGCGTCGGGGGTCTGATGCTGTTTGGTGTGCCCCGCGACGCGGATAAGGACGCGACCGGCTCGGCCGGCATCGATCCCGACGGCATTCTCAACGTCGCGCTTCGCGACCTGAGCAAGGACCTCGGCGATGCCACCGTGTTGATGGCCGACACCTGCCTGGACGAGTTCACCGACCACGGGCACTGCGGCGTGCTGGACGGGTCAGGCCGGGTTGATAACGATGCTACGGTGGCGCGGTACGTGGAATTGGCTGTGGCGCAAGCGGAATCGGGTGCGCACGTGGTCGGCCCGAGCGGGATGATGGACGGTCAGGTGGGCGCGATCCGGGATGGGCTGGACGCGGCCGGCTACAGCGATGTGGCGATCCTGGCCTACGCCGCGAAGTTCGCCTCGGCGTTCTACGGCCCGTTCCGTGAGGCGGTGAACTCCAGCCTGTCCGGCGACCGGCGTACTTATCAGCAGGAGCCGGGTAACGTCCGCGAGGCGCTGCGCGAGATCGAACTGGACCTCGACGAGGGGGCCGACATCGTGATGATCAAGCCGGCGTTGGGGTATCTGGACATAGTCGCCGCGGCGGCCGGCATGTCCCGGGTGCCGGTGGCCGCCTATCAAGTCTCGGGGGAGTACGCGATGATTTGTGCTGCGGCCGCGAACAACTGGATCGACGAACGCGCCGCCGCGCTGGAATCGCTGACCAGCATCCGGCGCGCCGGGGCGGACATTGTGCTCACTTACTGGGCCGCCGACGTGGCGGGTTGGCTTTCCTGACAGGCCCATCGGCGAGTAACAATCACGGGATGGGGTTTCTCAGATGACACCGGCAACAGGCAACAACGTTGGGGACCCCAAGCCGTTGTTCTACGAACCCGGCGCCAGCTGGTGGTGGCTGCTGGCGGGCCCGGCCTGCGCGGTGTCGCTGATTCTGGTGGAGATATCCAGCCATGCCAGGATCAGCCTGCTGATCCCGGGCATTTTTCTGGTGATGGTGTCGCTTTTCGTCGGATTACAGGTGTTGGCGGCACGGATCCACACCTCAGTCGAGCTGACCCAAGACGCCCTGCGACAGGGCACCGAGACCGTCCTGATCTCCGAGATCGTCAAGATCTTCCCGGAGGCCGAGAATTCCGTGGCTTCCGGCAAAGACCTGGCGAAGTGGCAGACGGCGCGGGCACTCGGTGAACTGGTCGGGGTCCCGCGGGGGCGGGTGGGCATCGGGCTGAAGCTGACCGGAGGCCGCACCGCGCAGGCTTGGGCGCGCCGCCACCGTCAGCTGCGGGCGGCGCTGACTCCGCTGGTCCAGGAGCGGGTCGGTCCCGAGGTCGTTGAGGTCGTCGACACCGACGATATCGACGAGGAAAACGATTCTTGGCCGCCACGGTGATGCGGCGCTTACGGGCGATTCTGGCAATCGGCCTGGCGTTGGCCGCGGCGGCCGGCGCCGCGATGACTTGGTTGCATTCGAGGCACACGGTGACTGTCGCGCCGATCACCGACGGGCAGCCGTCCACGGTCTCGTTGGTTTATGACCCGCAACTGCTGCTGTTGACGATGTTGTTGGCCATCGCCGCAGGGGTGCTCGTCGTGCTCGGGGTGGCCGCGCTGTGGCGCGGCAGGCGTCAGGTGTCCGACGGTGGCTAAGCCGTCTTCCCGATGAGCGACAACACCATCTGACGGCGCCTGCCGATGGCCTCGGCCACGTTGTGCAGCGCCTCGTGCACCGAACGCGTGATCGGGAACATCGCGCGGGCCTCATCCCCCAGCGCCTCGACGACCGCGGGGCCGGCAACCAACATCCACTCCACCCCGGCGGCGCGCCACTCGTCGTCGAGCATGCACAGCAACCCGATCCCCACCGGAGCGAAGTTGTCCATCTCGCTGAGGTCGAGCACCACCTGGTCGGCTTCCAAAGCAAGACGCCGCACGTAGGCCTTGACGCGATCAACGTTGACGACGTCGATTTCGCCCCGGACGGTCACTACCGTCGCCAGGTGGCGACCGTACGCCCGAACCTGGGCGCCACCGCAGTCAAAGGTGCCGTTGTCCCGTCGAGTGATCACGGCAGTCATGTGCAGCCCCATTCCCTGTGGCGTCTGTGCCTTCGCTCTGGCCCTTGCGAGCCAGCATCCGGCTCGCTCAGCGCTGACCAAACCTGCCTATACGTTCCTCGCAAAACCTAAGGAGACCGACAGCCACGTCTAACTCTTTGCTAAAGAAGTGGCTCCTGGGGCCATTGCGGAAAGCGAAACCACGTTCTGCCGCGGTGCCGTCGCGGCCTGCGGCCGTCGCGCTGTTAGGCTGCTTGCGCTGCCGGTTGGCCACGCGGGGGGCGTCCCGATCTGCCCCCGATGTGCCGTGGCAGGGCCCTGGCTCGGCCTATTACAGGCCCTGAGACGCGGCGGGGCGCCCGGTCAGCCGACCAGAAAGCAAACCGACGAGCAGAGTCCAGACGGAAAGAACAGCGTGCGCACCGGAGATACCAAGGGCGAGATCAAGGCCCTGACAGGACTCCGCATCGTCGCCTCGGTGTGGGTGGTGCTGTTTCACTTCCGGCCGATGGTGTCCGATGTGTCGCCCGACCTCCGCGAGAACCTGGCACCGGTGCTCAACTGCGGCGCGCAGGGCGTCGACCTCTTCTTCATCCTCAGCGGCTTCGTGCTGACCTACAACTACCTCGACCGCATGGGCCGGCGGTGGTCGCTCCGCGGCACCGTGCATTTCCTTTGGCTGCGGCTGGCCCGGGTGTGGCCGGTCTACCTGGTCACCTTGCACCTGGCCGCCGCGTGGTTCATCCTCACCCTGCACGTCGGCCACACCCCGTCACCCGACGTCGGCCGGCTCACCGCGATCAGTTACGTGCGTCAGGTGCTGCTGGTCCAGCTGTGGTTTCAGCCGTTCTTCGATCTGTCCAGCTGGGACGGTCCGGCCTGGTCGATCAGTGCGGAATGGCTGGCCTACCTGTTGTTCGGCGTGCTGGTGCTGGTGATATTCCGCATCCAGCACGCAACCAGGGCCCGGGGCCTGATGCTGCTGGCTTTCGCGGCATCGCTGCCTCCGGTGCTGCTGCTGCTGTCCAGCGGAGTGTTCTACACGCCGTGGAGCTGGTTGCCGCGAATCGTGACGCAGTTCGCCGCGGGTGCGCTGGCGTGTGCCGCGGTGCGCCGATTGCGGCCCACCGATCGTGGCCGCCGCATCGCCGGGTACCTGTCGTTGGTCCTGGTGGTGGCGATCGTCGGGATCCTCTACTTCCTGCAAGCGAATCCGATCACCGGCGTTTACGACAGCGGCGGGGTGGTCGACCTGCTGTTCGTGCCGCTGGTGATCACGCTGGCGATCGGCGTCGGCAGCCTGCCGAGGCTATTGTCGACGCGCGTGATGGTCTACGGCGGCGAGATCTCGTTCTGCCTCTACATGGTGCATGAGCTGGTGCACACCTCCTGGACGTGGGCAGTGGTGAACTTCCAGCTGCGGCCGTGGCAGACCGACAACCCGTGGCGGTGGAACATCTTTGGCCTGCTCGCGATCGCGGTCGTGCTCTCGATCCTGCTGTATCACGTGGTCGAGGAGCCGGCCCGCCGATGGATGCGCAGGATGGTCGACGCCCCGTCCACGCCCGCGGGTCACAACCCGGACGCGCCGACGGTCGTCGAGCCCGAAGAGCCGGACAGCGCCGAGCTGGATGAGCTCGACGCCGAGACGAACGAGGCGCTGGAAGCGGTTCCGGCGCGCGCGGTGTGACGGTTGGCTGGTCGCGCGGGTGATGTCATGAGCCGTCTGACGGCGTTGGTCATGGGTTTGACGGTGCTGGCCGGTCTGGTCCTGGATTGCACGGCACACCCGGTGCGGGCCTTTCAGACGCTGAGCCTCGATTTCAGGCTGAACCACGTCGCAGTCGTCGGCGACTCCTATACCACCGGCACCGACGAGGGTGGCCAGGGTCGTAAGTCGTGGACGGCCTGTGCCTGGCGGATGTTGGGGCAGCGGGGCGTTCGGATCGCGGCCGACGTCGCAGCCGAGGGCCGGGCCGGCTATGGCGTGCCGGGGGACCAGGGCAGCGTTTTCGAGGATCTGACTGCCCGGGCGGTCAAGCCCAGCGACGCGTTGGTGGTGTTCTTCGGCTCCCGCAACGACCAGGGCGTCGATCCCCGGGTGCTGGGCGAAAGAGCCCGCAGCACATTCGATCTGGCGCGCCGCTTTGCGCCGTCCGCGAGGTTCCTGGTGATCGGGCCACCGTGGCCGACCGCTGACGTACCCGTTGCCGTCCTGCAGATCCGCGACGTGCTGTTCAGTGCGGCCCGCGACGCCGGGGCGGCCTGGACGGACCCGATCTTCGAACGCTGGTTCGTTGACATGCCCGGCCTGATCGGTCCCGACGGCGTGCATCCCAACGACGCGGGGCACCAGTACCTGGCCGACAAGATCGCACCGCTCATCGACGCCCAGTTGCGTAGGTGAGCGGGGCCCATTGCGGCGTCGAAACTGCGCTTAAGGCGTGGTTTCGCCCCCAGGTCGCGCGCTGGACGCAGGATCGAAGCCCTCATCGCAGACTCGATGACTAGGCGACGCCCGCAACCCACCCCCAGGTCGGCTTGCTCTAAGTATCAGCGGCACAACGTTTTCGGGTTCAATAAGTCAGTCGTTGGCGTGGCGTTCGTAGTCCCAGCGCTCGAGCCGGGCCTGCAGTTCGACCAGGCCGATCCCGGCGATTGGCGCCGCCGCTGAAATACACACCAGCAAGAGCGTCATCTCAAACCTCCAACAAACCTTTCATTTCCTAGGACGCGTGACTTCGCCATGAGGTTCACCCGTCTCTCACGGCCCGGTCGGCCAGCGCGCCGATAACAGGTGCCAGTAATTGCGCGTATTGAGTTGTGACGTGGTTGTCGTCGCGGAACACCAGGGTGTTGCCGACGATCACCGGGCAGCGGTCGGGAGTGCAGAACAGATCGGTCAGGTCCGCGTAGTGCCCGCCGGCGGTGGTCGTCGCCGTCCGCTCCGCGGCGATCCCGTCGCCGTTGACGGCGGCCGAGCGCGCCGGCGCGCACGCGGTGGCGTCGTCGAGGTGGGCGGACAGGCAGGTGGGTACGGATCCCTGCGGGTCGGCGACCGGGCCGAGCACCAGAACGGTGGCGCCCATGCCGCGCAGTTCGGCCACCGTGTGGTTCAAGCTGTCGATCCAGGCCGGGTCGTAGGCCGCGAAGCCGAAATCCGCGTGGTAGCGCCGGCTCATGCTCAGCACCACCAGTCGCGGATGTTCGGCGGTCAATCGGGCCATGATCTCGCCGCGCCACTGTTCGCATTCCGTGTACTCGCGGCCCAGGTAGGGGCTGACGATGTGCAGGTTCTGCAGCGGGCAGGTCACCTTGGCCAGCGTCTCCAGCCGCCAGTGCCGCTGTTCGGCGAGCTGCTGCAGGGCCGGGTTCCACATGGCTGCGTGCGAGTCGCCGACCAGTGCCACCGTGGCCGGCGAGGCGGTGTCACCCGTCGCGCATTCGCCTTGTCCGACGTCACGCCACGAACGCAGGCAGCCGTTAACGAATACGGCGGCCTTGTCGGCCGGCGCGCGGTCCAGCGTCGGGTCCAGGTTCGACGGGACGGCTCGCAACCCGGCCGCCGCCGACAGCGCTTGGCGCGCTTGTGCGAAGGCGTCCCGGACAGCTGCCTCCTGCGCGCTGACCGGCGCGGTGGCATGCGGATCGGCCGTCGGGGCAAGTGCGGTGATGCTGGCCGCCGCGGCCGCCGGTCCGCGTCCCACCGGCACCGGAACCGCCGTCAACAGCAGCAGGCAGGCGCAGGCCGCGGTCGCGCTGGCCGCTGCCGCCACCGCCAGGCTCGCCTGGGCCGACCGGCGCAGGGCAGCGGCGTAGCGGCCGGGGTTCTCCACCAGATGCATGGTGAGCACCGCCAGCCCGGCGGAGATGACGATCGCGGTCAGCCTGACCGGCAGGTTGGCCGGCGTACCCAGCAGCGGCGGCATCAGCAGCAGCACCGGCCAGTGCCACAGGTACCAGGAGTACGACACCCGTCCGACCGCCCGCATCGCCGGTTTGCACAGCAGGCGGCCGACGCCCATACCGCCAGTGACACAACCGCCGCCGATGACCAGGGCGGTGCCCAGCGCCGGCAGCAGCGCCGCCATACCTGGAAACGGTGTGTTCGGGCCGAACTGGGTGCAGGTCAACAGGATCAGGGTCACGCCGCCCCAGCCGATGACTGCGCCGGACAGCAGCGGCAGCCGGCGCCACTGCCGGATCGAGAGGGCCACCAGGCCGCCCGCGGCCAGCTCCCAGGCGCGGGTGGGCAGGGAGAAGAACGCCCAGGCCGGCGCGGTGCGGGTACACAGCACGGCAGCCGTCAGGGACGCGGCGCCGAGGAGACCGAGCACGACGGCAAAAGGCGCCGGCTTGCCGTGGCCGAACCGCCGCACCAGCCAGGCGGTACCGATGATCAGCGCCGGCCACACCAGGTAGAACTGTTCCTCCACGCCCAGCGACCAATAGTGCAGGAACGGCGACGGTAGGCCCGAGCCCAGGTAATCGCTCCCCTGTGCGGCGAACCGGTAGTTGCCGACATACAGGGCGCTGGCGATGCCGTCCAACAAGACGCTGCGTGCCTGCAACGGCGGCAGCACGGCGGCGGCAGCGATCGCCGTGGCGACGCCGACCATGGCCGCGGCGGGTAGCAGGCGGCGGGCCCGCGCGGCGTAGAAGCGGCCGAGCCGCACGGTGTCGGTGCTAATCACCTCACGCCAGAGCAGCCCGGTGATCAGGAAGCCTGAGATAACGAAGAAGACGTCGACGCCGATGTAGCCGCCGGGTACGCCGGGAATGCCCGCGTGGTACAGGACGACGGCCACCACGGCGACGGCGCGCAAGCCTTCGATGTCCGGACGGAATGCGCCGCGTTCCCGGGACTCCGCTGTGCGGGGCCGCCGGGGGGTTGCTGCCTGTTGGACCGTCATCGCCTTGGCCTTATGTCGCCATCCAGGTCAGCTCGGCGGGCAACTGTCCGCGCCAGTAGTCCACATCGTGTCCGCCCATCGAAAAACTGCCCGCCGGCGGCTTTTTCAGTTGGTTGACGAAGGCACGCGTGGCCGGGTAGAAGCGGTCGAAGGTGCCGCAGTCCACCCGCAGCGGAATCGAATTCAGCGCCGGAAGACCCGTCACGCCGTTCTGCGCCCAGTCGTCGTGGCTGTCGAACGCTCCGGGTGCGCTGGCGGCGAACGAGGTGTACAGCGCCGGGCTGATTGCGCAGATCCCCGCCGTCCGGGCGGGTCCCAGCCGGGAACCCAGGAGCAGCGCCCCGTATCCGCCCATCGACCAGCCCATGAACGCCACCCGGGAGGTGTCCATGCCCATCGTGGACAGCATCGGCAGCAGCTCGTCGAGCACCATGGCGCCGGAGTCGCCGCCCGAAGTCCTTTTGTGCCAGTAGGTGTTTCCGCCGTCGACGCCCACCACGGCGAACGGCGGCTTGCCCCCGTCGACCAGTTGAGCCAAGGCGTCCTCGACGCCGATCTCGAGCATCTGGCCGGCGTTGCCGTCCTTGCCGTGCAGTGCGATCACCGGACGCAGCTTCGAGCCCTTCAGACCGCTGTGGTGGCCGGGGGGCAGGACGATGATCCAGTTGGTCTCGACGCCGCCGCGCGCCTGCGAGACGAACGAGCCGGTGAGCCTGTTCGACTGGGTGTTGCTGCCCGCCGTCGCGGGCTCGAAGGGTGCGGGCGCCAACGGAGAAGGCGCCGCACGTGGTTCGAGCGGATCCAGCAGGGCGCCCAAAGTCCACACGCCGACCGCTCCCGCGCCGGCGCCGGCGCCCATACGCAGCACCGCACGGCGGTTCAGGTCAGGCACGAGGGTCATAATGCCGCGCCGACCGGGGTACAGCGCTACTGCCACGCCGCAATTGGAAGGGCTTTGTGATATCGCGGTGACATTGTTCGAAGAGCGTGCGCCCACGCGCCCAGCGTGTTCTCAGGGCGAGAAATCAGCGAAATTCTCGCCGTCAGAACACGTTCGGCGCGGGCCGTGGGTTTGGCTCATCACCGTCTTAAGAGACGGTTGCGTTTTCTTTATGCGGGTTTGTATAGTGAACGATATCGTTCTTAAACTAACGCGAGGAAGCGAGTGGGCCATGGCTGGTGACGTGGGCGTTGCAGGTTTCGAACCGTTGTACGGCGAAGCGGAGAAGACGGAGGGGCTGATCCCGTGGGACATCGGCGGGCCGCAGCCGGTGGTGCAGCAGCTGGTGGCCGTCGGTGCTATTCGAGGCGAGGTGCTGGATCCCGGGACTGGTCCCGGCTATCACGCGATTCACTATGCGTCGCAAGGTTATTCGGCGACCGGCGTGGACGGCTCGCCCACTGCGATCGCGCGGGCCAAGCGCAACGCCGAGCGGGCCGGGGTGCAGGTCGACTTCCAGGTGGCCGACGCGACCAAACTGGACGGATTCGAGGACCGCTTCGACACCGTGGTGGACAGCGCCTTCTATCACGTTTTGATGGACGACGAGGCCGTGCAAACTCGGTACGCACAGGCACTGCATCGCGCCACCAAACCCGGCGCGCGGCTGTTCATGTTCGAATTCAGCCCGCACAACGTGAACGGCATTCAATGGGTGGGCATCCCGGCCGACAACTTCGAGCGAGTCCTCGGGGCGGGCGGTTGGCGCGTGGACTACCTGGGGCCCAGCACCTATCAGGCCCGCTTCGGACCTGAGACCTTCGCCGCCATGACGGCGACGGTCGGTTCCCACCAGCGACAGGCATTGGCGAAGATGCAACCGCTGCAGCACCAGCTGGAGGTGCTCTACCCGCTGCTCGAGGACTACCTGGTGCACATTCCGGTGTGGTCGGTGGTGGCGACCCGCCTGGACTGACATGCTTGGCCCCCTGGGCGGCGCAGCGTCGCGCAGGGGAGGTGACGGCTTGGGCAGCGAAACGCAGCTACGCCCAGGGCTGTCGCAACGACAGCTCAACATGATCGCGATCGGCGGTGTGATCGGCGCGGGATTGTTCGTCGGGTCCGGTGTGGTGATCCGCGATACCGGGCCGGCGGCGTTTCTGACGTACGCGATCTGCGGTCTGCTGATCATCCTGGTGATGCGGATGCTGGGCGAGATGGCCAGTGCCAACCCGTCGACCGGCTCGTTCGCCGATTATGCGGGGCAGGCCCTCGGCGGCTGGGCGGGGTTCTCGGTCGGCTGGCTGTATTGGTACTTCTGGGTGATCGTCGTCGGCTTCGAGGCTGTCGCCGGCGGCAAGGTGCTCAACTACTGGCTGCCCGCGCCGCTGTGGCTGTCCTCGCTGTGTCTGATGCTGCTGATGACCGCGACCAACCTGTTCTCGGTGTCGTCGTTCGGCGAGTTCGAATTCTGGTTTGCCGGTATCAAAGTCGCGACCATCGTCGTGTTCCTCGGCCTCGGAACGGTGTTCGTCCTTGGCTTGTGGCCGCACCGGCACCTGGACTTCTCCAACCTGGTATCCCACGGCGGGTTGTTCCCGAAAGGCGTGTGGGCCGTCTTTGCCGCGATCGTGGTGGTGATCTTCTCGATGGTCGGGGCCGAGGTGGTGACCATCGCCGCCGCAGAAAGCCGCGATCCCGAGCGTGCCGTGCGGCGAGCCACCAACTCCGTCGTCGCTCGCATCACGATCTTCTTCGTCGGTTCGGTCTTTCTGATCGTGGTGTTATTACCGTGGGATTCGGTGGAATTGGGCGCATCGCCGTATGTTGCCGCCCTCAAGCACATCGGCATTCCCGGAGCGGATCAGCTCATGAACGCGGTGGTGCTGACCGCCGTGCTGTCCTGTCTGAACTCGGGTCTGTACACCGCATCGCGCATGCTGTTCGTGCTCGCCGAACGCGATGAAGCGCCTTCTGCGCTGGTCAAGATCAGCTCACGCGGGGTTCCGCACATCGCGATCGTGTGCTCGTCGGTGGTGGGCTTCCTGTGCGTGCTCATGGCCTGGCTGGCGCCGGACACCGTCTTTCTCTTCCTGCTCAACTCTTCCGGTGCCATCATCCTGTACGTCTACCTGCTGATCGCGCTGTCGCAAATTGTGTTGCGGCGCAAGACACCTGAAGAAAAGCTCCGGGTGAAGATGTGGTTATTCCCGGTGCTGTCGATCGTGACTCTGGTAGGAATCTTGGCCGTGCTGGTGCAGATGGCGTTCGACCACACCGCCCGCAGTCAGCTATGGCTCAGCCTGCTGTCCTGGGCGGTGGTGCTCGCGGTGTACTTCGCCGTCAAACGGTGGCGGGGCCGACGTGAACCCGCCACTGCCGTTCGATCGCCTTGACCAAGGCGGTCAGCGTCGCGTTCACCGGCGCCTCGACACCGACGCGCGCGCCCTGGCGCGGGACGGCGCCGTTGATGACGTCGATCTCGCTGACTCGGCGCGCCTCGTGGTCCAGCAGCGCCGACGGCTTCGCGTCGGGCATTCCGGCCCCGAAGTCACGGACATGGGCGACGGGGTCGGTGACCGAGATCGCGATGGCGGACGCCTGCGCGACGGTCCAGGCCTCTGTCGCCGCCGCCCGGCTGACCGCGCCCATTTCCGGATCGTCCATCACCTGGCCGACGGTCATCCCGGTCAGCGCGCACGGCGCGCTGTAGGCGACATTGCAGATCAGCTTCTCCCACTGCATGGGCGCGATGTCGGTGACTGCGGCGGCGTCGAATCCGGCCTGCGTCCACGTCCGGGCGATCGACTCGACGGTGGGGTGGGGCAACGACGAGTAGGAGCCGAAACGCATTGCGCGCATGGCATTGTGGTGAACATGCCCGGGCGCGACGCGTGAGGCGCCGAACCCGCTTGCGATCCCGACGGCCACCCGCTGATCGCCGACGATGCCGGCGACGATCTCCGCCGAACCGAGACCGTTCTGGATGGTAAGCACCGGCGTGTCCGGACCAAGCATTGGAAGTGCTTGCTGTGCACCGTCTTCCACGTTGGCTGCCTTGACGGCGAGCACGATCAGGTCCATGGTCTCGGCTGGCGCGGTGGTGGCTGCGCGCAGCTGCACCGTCCGGTCGTAGCCGGGGCCGGTGACCCGCAGCCCGGCGCGGGCAATCTGCTCGATGCTGGGCTGGTGACTGTCGATTGCCAGCACGTCGTGGCCCGCGGCGGCGAGCCGGGCCGCATAGATGGAACCCATTGCACCACAGCCGATTACCGCAATCTTCATCGCACTCTCCTAAGCCGTCAACTCGGTGATCAGCTCGGCCAATCCGGCCTTTTGCTCCAGTCCGAAGCCGGGCGCGTCCGTCGGCGCGATCAGGCCCCCGGCCAGTGCGCAGCCGTCGGAGTAGCCGCCGAAGGGCGCGAACACGCCGGGATATGACTCGCAGCCACCGAGGCCCAGTCCGATCGCGATGTGCAAGTTGATCAGATGGCCGCCATGCGGGAAGGCGTACCGCCGATCGAAGCCATGGACCTCGAGCACCTCGAGCATCCGCGCGTACTCGGTCAACCCGTAGCTCAGCCCCGCATCCATCTGGAAGATGTCGCGCCCCGGCCGCATACCCCCGTATCGAACCAGGTTCGTCACATCGGGCACCGAGAAGAGATTTTCACCGGTGGCGACCGGGCCCTCGTAGCAGGCCGTCACCGCCTGGTTCAGCTCGAAATCCAGTGGGTCGCCGGGTTCTTCGTACCAGCGCAGGCCGTAGGGGGCCAGTGCGGCCGCCCACCGCGTGGCCGCCCGCCGGTCGAACCGCCCGTTGGCGTCGACCGCGACCCGCCCGCCGTCACCGACCACGTCGACTACGGCCTCGATTCGGGCCAGGTCGTCGTCCAGCGGCGCGCCGCCGATCTTCATCTTGACCGCGTCGTAGCCCTGGTCGAGGTAGCTGCGCATCTCGTCGCGGAGGCGCTTGGTGTCACGGTCGTCGGGGTAGTAGTAGCCGCCGGCCGCATACACCGCGATCGCCGCGGCCGGCTTGGGCCCGAAGTGGCGTGCGATGGTCGCGTGAGCGGGTTCGTCGTCGAGCTTGGCGTTGAGGTCCCAGCACGCCAGTTCCAGGGCCGCGGCGGCCGCGGCCCGATCCCCGTGGCCGCCGGGTTTCTCGTCGGTGAGTGCGCATGCCGCCACCCGTGCGGGATCGATCCGTCCCGACTCGTCCAGCAGGGTGTCCGGGGGCGCGGCGAGGATGCGGGGGATCATCCGGTCGCGCAGGATCCCGCTTTGGGCGAAGCGGCCGATCGAGTCGAAAGCCAGCCCGGCCACGCGTTTTCCATCTCGGTCGGCGATCAGTGCCACCAGCGACACGGTGTGGCCGCTGAAGTTGACCAGCGCATTGGCGGGACCGCCGCGTGGTCCACCGTGGAGCCGGACCGGGCGCTCCACTATCGCGGTGATCCGCATCACTCGATCTTGGTGAACAGCACCGCCTGCTCCCACGGCAGCCTGGCGAAGATCGCGCGGCCGCGAGTCACGTGCGCCGCCGCGGCGTCCCTGCTGACCACCGTCGGGTTGGTGATCCCGATGGTCTTACCGTTGCGGCGCATCCTGCCGGTGCCCGTGGCCTTGAGGTTCTTCAGCCAGTCGCGGTCGGGGCCGTAGGCCAGCGGGACCACCACCCCCGGCTTGCCGTCGACGCTGGTGGTGAAGGCATTCACCGGTGTGCGGAAAGGCTTTCCGGAACGTCTTCCGACGTGCTCGATGATGGCGTATCCGGGTAGCCGGCCGGCCCACAGCCGCTGAATGGGATTGGTCACGTACCGGTTGAACCGGGCGAGTCGTTCGGGAAATCGCATGCCACCCATCCAACTCGTGAGGCCGCGCGGAGTTCAACTCGTGCGGCGCGTCACTGGCAGCAACCGGCGCGCCAGCCGCGCTCCCCGAGTGGGCGGCGGGTGCCAAGGCTGCTGGTCGTCCGGAGGCCATGCGTAACAGGGCGTATCGCCGCAGAGCAACCCTCGCAGCCCGGGAACGCCCAGCTCGCGCGCGGACCAGTCGTAGAGGTTCTGCAGCCTCGGCTGGATGACGCCCACGTCGAGGGCGTGGGCCAGGCCGTGTTCGCTTTCCAGGTAGAGCGTGAGGTCGTCGCCCAGGGGGTAGCGGTCCGGAAGCACTCGCGACAGGGACAGAAAAATGCCGGTCATGCCCAATCGTGGATCGCCGAGCGGCCGACCGGCGAGGGCCAGCGGACCTAGCGCCAGCCGGGGAGCGGCAACCAGGGCGTGGGCGTACAAGACCCTCATCAGCACCAGGTTGATGAAGAATCTTTCGACGCGAGACTCCCGCGATGCCAGATCCTCATGTTCGAGATAGGCGCTGACGATGCTGATGTTGTGGGCGCGATACCACCGCCGCGCCGACGGACGGCGGATGAATTCCAGCGCTGCGGAAACCGCCGGTGAGCTGGGGGTACCGGGGTGCGCGAAGGACAGCGCGCGGGCTTCCCAGCCGTCGCGCACGAGGCGCTCGTTCATGGCTCGCCACCACGGGCTGCCCGGCCTTGGGTCTGCGGTCGGGTTGAGCAGTCCGCGTCGCAGCTGCCATCCCATGAACGCCGAAGCTGCCTGCCGGTACGGCAGATGGCCCCGGTCGAGGTCGGCAGGGACCTGGTAGAGCTCCCGCATCAGGGCCAATCGACCGCGCGGATCGTCGCGGACTGCGGCGACCCTGGCGTGTGCGACCGCGGCGGCCGACTGGCGTGCCATCAGGCAACTCTTACACCCTGTAGTTGAGTGGGTCGAGGATGCTGAGACACTGGTCGGCATGGGTAGCACCGACCAGGCGACCGCGAGCGTGCGCTCCTCGGCGCAGCTGTTCGACGACGCCTGCCGGGTCATTCCCGGCGGGGTCAACTCCCCGGTGCGGGCCTTCACCGCGGTGGGTGGCACCCCGCGCTTCATCACCGAGGCGCACGGCTGCTGGCTGACCGACGCCGACGGCAACCGCTACGTCGATCTGGTCTGCTCGTGGGGTCCGATGATCCTCGGCCACGCGCACCCCGACGTCGTCGACGCCGTCGTCAAGGCTGCCTCCGGTGGCCTGTCGTTCGGGGCGCCGACGCCGGCCGAGACCGAGTTGGCGGCCGAGATCATCGGCCGGGTGGCGCCCGTCGAGCGGATCCGGCTGGTGAATTCCGGGACCGAGGCCACCATGAGCGCGGTCCGGCTGGCCCGCGGATTCACCGGACGGGCCAAGATCGTCAAGTTCTCCGGCTGCTACCACGGCCATGTGGACGCGTTGCTCGCCGACGCGGGTTCGGGCGTCGCCACGCTTGGATTGCCCTCCTCGCCCGGGGTCACCGGAGCCGCCGCGGCCGACACAATTGTCCTGCCCTACAACGACATTGACGCCGTCAAGCAGACGTTCGCCCGGTTCGGCGACCAGATCGCCGCGGTTATCACCGAAGCCAGCCCGGGCAACATGGGCGTCGTCCCGCCCGCGCCGGGCTACAACGCCGCACTGCGAGAGATCACCGGTGAGCACGGCGCGCTGCTGATCGTCGACGAGGTGATGACGGGCTTCCGGGTCAGCCGAAGTGGTTGGTACGGAATCGATCCGGTGGCCGCCGACCTGTTCACCTTCGGCAAGGTGATGAGTGGCGGGTTGCCGGCCGCCGCGTTCGGCGGACGGGCCGACGTGATGGAGCGACTGGCTCCGCTGGGCCCGGTCTATCAAGCCGGCACGCTGTCGGGGAACCCGGTAGCGATGGCCGCCGGGCTGGCGACCCTGCGGGCCGCCGACGAGGCCGTCTACCGCGCGCTGGACCGCAATGCCGACCGCCTGGCCGGGCTGCTGGCCGAGGCATTAACGAATGCCGGTGTGCCGCACCAGATTCCGCGGTCCGGCAATATGCTCAGCGTCTTCTTCGGCGAGACGCCGGTCTCCGACTTCGCCTCCGCGCGGGCCAGCCAGACGTGGCGTTATGCCCCGTTTTTCCATGCGCTACTGGATGCCGGCGTCTACCCGCCGTGCAGCGCGTTCGAGGCATGGTTCGTCTCGGCCGCTCTGGACGACAACGCATTCGAGCGGATCGCCGACGCCCTGCCCGCCGCGGCGCAGGCCGCCGCCGCTGCGAAGGAGCTCTGATGGGCGAGCAAACCCGGGTCCATGTGGTGCGCCACGGCGAGGTACACAACCCCACCGGCGTCCTCTACGGCCGGTTGCCCGGATTCCACCTCTCCGAGCAGGGCCGCGCCCAGGCGGTCGCCGTCGCCGACTTCCTGGCCGACCGCGACGTCGTCGCGGTGATCGCCTCCCCGCTGCAGCGGGCGCAGGAAACCGCGGCACCCATCGCCGCCCGCCACGACCTGCCGGTGGACACCGACCCGGACCTGATCGAGTCGGCCAACTTCTTCGAGGGCCGCCGCCTGGGCCCCGGTGACGGCGCCTGGCGCGACCCCCGGGTGTGGTGGCAGCTGCGCAACCCGTTCAGACCGTCGTGGGGCGAGCCGTACACCGAGATCGCGGCCCGGATGACGACCGCGGTGGAAAAGGCGCGCGTCCGTGGCGCGGGGCATGAGGTGGTGTGCGTCAGCCACCAGCTGCCGGTGTGGACGGTGCGGCTACACCTCACCGGCAAGCGGCTGTGGCACGACCCGCGGCGCCGGCAATGTGGCCTGGCATCGTTGACGACGCTGGTCTACGACGGCGACCGGCTGGCCGACGTCGAGTACTCCCAACCGGCGGGCCCGTGAGCATGCGGTGGCTGGCGGTCGCCGGGTTGGTGGCGCTGTTGACGGGCTGCGCCGGACGTGACGCGGTCGCACAGGGCGGCACGTTCGAATTCGTCTCGCCCGGCGGCAAGACCGACATCTACTACGACCCGCCGGCCAGCCGCGGGCGTCCGGGACCGCTTGCCGGCCCGGACCTGGCGGATCCGGCGCGTGCCGTCTCGCTGGACGACGCCGAATTCGCCGGCCGTGTCGTCGTGATCAACGTGTGGGGGCAGTGGTGCGGACCGTGCCGCGCCGAGGTCACCCAACTGCAGCGGGTCTATGACGCCACGCGCGGCTCTGGGGCGTCCTTCCTGGGCATCGATGTCCGCGACAACAGCCGCCAGGCTGCACAGGACTTCGTCAACGACCGTCACGTCACGTTCCCGTCCATCTATGACCCGCCGATGCGCACCCTGATCGCGTTCGGCGGCAAGTACCCCACCACCGTCATCCCCTCCACGCTGGTGCTGGATCGCCAGCATCGGGTCGCGGCGGTATTTCTGCGCGAACTGCTGGCCCAAGATCTGCAGCCCGTCGTGCAACGACTGGCGGCAGAAGCTTCGGGGGCCCCCGGAGCATGACCGGGTTCGCCCACCTCGCCGCCGCCGGACCACTGCTTGTGGCGCTGGGACTGTGTTTGCTGGCCGGGCTGGTGTCGTTTGCCTCGCCGTGCGTCGTGCCGCTGGTGCCGGGGTATCTGTCGTATCTCGCCGCGGTGGTCGGGGTCTCTGATGAGGAGGCGACGGCAGGCGTCGTCAAAGCCCCGCCCGCGGCACGGTGGCGGGTAACCGGGTCGGCGGCGCTGTTCGTCGCCGGCTTCACCACGGTGTTCGTGCTGGGCACCGTCGCGGTGCTGGGGATGACCTCCACGCTGATCACCAATCAGGTGCTGCTGCAGCGGGTGGGCGGCGTGCTGACCATCGTGATGGGGCTGGTGTTCGTGGGCTTCATTCCGGTGTTGCAGCGCCCGGCCCGGTTCAGCCCGCGGCAGCTGACGACGGTCGCCGGAGCGCCGCTGCTAGGAGCGGTGTTCGCACTCGGCTGGACGCCGTGCCTCGGGCCGACGCTGACCGGGGTGATCACCGTCGCGTCGGCCACCCCGGGCGCCTCCGGCGCCCAAGTGGCCCGCGGAATCGCGCTGGTGATCGCGTATTGCCTGGGGCTGGGCATCCCGTTCGTGTTGCTGGCATTCGGTTCCGCGGGGGCGGTCGCGGGCCTGGGCTGGCTGCGCCGCCACACCAGGGCGATCCAGATCTTCGGCGGCGCGCTGTTGATCGCGGTCGGTGCCGCGCTGGTCACCGGGGTGTGGAACGACTTCATCTCCTGGCTGCGCGACGCCTTCGTCTCCGACGTGAGGTTGCCGATTTGAGTGGCCCAGTAGTGGCGCGAGCAGACGCAGAATCGCACCAAAACGGGCTGTTTTGTGCGATTCTGCGTCTGCTCGCGGGGAAAAGCCGCAACCTCTGGCGGGCGCTGACGTCGATGGGCACCGCGCTCGTGCTGCTGTTCCTGCTGGCGCTGGGTGCGATACCCGGTGCACTGCTGCCGCAGCGCAGCCTCAACGCCGGCAAGGTCGACGACTACCTGAGAGCCCATCCGGTGATCGGCCCGTGGCTCAACGAGCTGCAGGCCTTCGACGTGTTCTCCAGCTTCTGGTTCACCGCCATCTACGCGCTGCTGTTCGTGTCCCTGGTCGGCTGCCTCACCCCGCGGATGATCGAGCAGGCCCGCAGCCTGCGCGCCACCCCGGTGGCCGCGCCGCGGAACTTGGCGCGGCTGCCCAAGCACGCCACCTCCCGGGCCGCCGGCGAGCCCGACGAACTGGCCGCCACCATTGCCGGCCGGCTGCGCGGCTGGCGCACGACCACCCGGCACCAAGGTCAGACCGTCGAGGTGTCCGCCGAGAAGGGCTATCTGCGCGAATTCGGCAACCTACTGTTCCACTTCTCACTGCTGGGCCTGCTGGTCGCGGTGGCGGTCGGCAAGCTGTTCGGCTACGAGGGCAACGTGATCGTCATCGCCGACGGCGGCCCCGGCTTCTGCTCGGCGTCGCCGGCCGCGTTCGACTCCTTCCGCGCCGGCAACACCGTTGACGGCACGTCGCTGCACCCGATCTGCATCCGGGTGAACGACTTCGTTGCCAACTACCTGCCGTCCGGGCAGGCCACTTCGTTCGCCGCGGACATCGCGTATCAAGCCGGTAAGGATCTGACGGCGAACACCTGGCGGCCCTACCGGCTGGAGGTCAACCATCCGCTGCGGATCGGCGGCGACCGGGTGTACCTGCAGGGCCACGGCTATGCGCCTACCTTCACCGTGACCTTCCCGAACGGCGAAACCCGCTCGTCAACGGTGCAGTGGCGACCCGACAACCCGCAGACGCTGCTGTCGTCGGGCGTGGCTCGGATCGACCCGCCGGCCGGCAGCTACCCCAACGCCGATGAACGTCGCAAACACGAGATCGCCATACAGGGCCTGCTGGCGCCCACCGAGCAGCTCGACGGCACCCTGCTGTCGTCGCGGTTCCCGGCGCTCAACGACCCGGCGGTGGCCGTCGACATCTACCGCGGCGACACCGGGCTGGACACCGGGCGGCCCCAATCGCTGTTCACGCTGGACCCGAGACTGATCGAGCAGGGCCGGCTGACCAAGGAGAAGCGGGTCAACCTGCGGGTCGGGCAGCAGGTCCGCATCGACCAGGGCCCCGGCGCCGGCACCACCGTCCGCTTCGACGGCGCGGTGCCGTTCGTCAACCTGCAGGTCTCCCACGACCCAGGCCAGGCCTGGGTGCTGGTCTTCGCCATCACGATGATGGCCGGACTGCTGGTGTCGCTGCTGGTGCGCCGCCGGCGGGTGTGGATGAGGCTTGCCCCCGCCGGCGACGAGGCCGCCGGTACGGTGAACGTCGAGCTGGGCGGTCTGGCGCGCACCGACAATTCCGGCTGGGGCGACGAGTTCGAGCGGCTGACCGAACGGTTGTTGGCCGGGCTGAGCGAAACCAACGGCGAAACCGAAGCGGTCGCCACAAGGAGTTCTCAGGTGAAGGTTCAATGAATACCCTGCACGTCGACATCGGCCTGTCCAGGTACTCCGACTGGGCGTTCACCTCGGCGGTGGTGGCGCTGGTGGTAGCGCTGCTGCTGCTGGCCTTCGAACTGGCGTATGTCGGCGCCCGCCGCACCGACTCCCGCGCGCGAGTACTGGCCGGTGCCGCGGGTGGCGTAGCTGCCGACAGCTCGACCCCTGGCGTGGTGCTGGACGACCCGCAACGGCCGTTCGACGAGCGCGTCGGGCGGGCCGGGCTGGCCGTGGTCTACCTGGGCATTGGGCTGCTGTTTGCCTGCATCGTGCTGCGCGGTGCGGCGACCATGCGGGTGCCGTGGGGCAATATGTACGAGTTCATCAACCTGACGTGCTTCAGCGGTTTGGTCGCCGGCGCGATCGTGCTGCGCCGCCCGCAGTATCGGCCGCTATGGGTGTTCCTGCTGGTGCCGGTGCTGATCCTGCTCACCGTTTCCGGACGCTGGCTGTACGCCAATGCCGCGCCGGTGATGCCCGCGCTGCAGTCCTATTGGCTGCCCATTCACGTGTCGGTGGTCAGCCTTGGGTCGGGGGTGTTCCTGGTCGCCGGCATCGCCAGCATCTTGTTCCTGCTGCGGACGTCGCGGCTGGGAGAGCCCGGAACCGACGGCGCACTGGCCCGGATGGTGCAGCGGTTCCCCGATCCGCAGACGCTGGACCGGGTCGCCTATCGGACCACCATCTTCGCGTTCCCGGTGTTCGGTTTCGGGGTGATATTCGGTGCCATCTGGGCCGAGCAGGCGTGGGGCCGGTACTGGGGGTGGGACCCCAAGGAGACCGTCTCGTTCATTGCGTGGGTGGTCTACGCGGCCTATCTGCATGCCAGGTCAACGGCGGGATGGCGGGACCGCAAGGCCGCCTGGATCAACGTCGTGGGGTTCGTGGCGATGGTCTTCAACTTGTTCTTCGTTAACCTGGTGACTGTAGGCCTGCATTCCTACGCGGGCGTGGGCTGACCGCCCGTCAGCATCGACCCGGCCAAAAGCAACCGAGGGGCCAAGCAGCGGCCCAAAGGGGGAACTGCACGTGTCCGAGCATCAAGCGACTGGCGTGGGGGGGCCCACGGGCCAAGGCGGCCGCCCCGCGGCGGATCCTCCGACCAGGGAGTTGCCGCCCTACCCCAACGAACCGCCCCGTCACGGCGAAGCCCCCTCCGAAGCGCACCCCGGCAGCGAACCTCCCACTCGAGCCTTCGCCGGGTTCCGCACCGAGTCGCGTCGCCCCGGTGTCGACCCGCGCGGCGTCGTACCACCTACCGCGCGCGCGCCGTTGCCGCCCTGGGACTCCAGTCCGGCGACTGGCGTCCGGCCGATCGAACCGGGATTCGGCGGCTACTACACCGGTCCGGCCGAGGCGCCCGTCGCGAGCGTGGATGCGCCCTTCCGCCCGGAAGCCGTTCCGCATACGCCGTATCCGGAGCTGTCCACCGGCATGCTGTTGCGGCCCATCAAACCGCCCCCGACGGAAGGCTGGCGCCGGCTGCTCTACGTGCTGTCCGGACGGCTCATCAACGTGGGGGAGAGCCCCCGCGCCGCACGGCACAACGACCTGGTGGCCCAGATCAACCGGCCGTTGCGGGGGTGCTACCGCATCGCGGTGCTGTCGCTGAAGGGTGGCGTCGGCAAGACGACGATCGCCGCGACGCTGGGCGCCACCTTGGCCTCCATCCGCGGCGACCGTGTGGTGGCCGTCGATGCCAATCCGGATCGCGGCACGCTGAGCCAGAAGATCCCGTTGGAGACGTCGGCAACCGTGCGGCAGCTGCTGCACGACGCGGGAACCATCGAACGCTACAGCGACGTCTTCCGTTACACCTCGCGCGGACCGAGCGGACTGGAAGTGCTGGCGTCCGAAAGCGATCCGTCCGTGTCGGATGCGTTCAGCGGCGAGGACTACAGCCGCACCCTGGACATTCTGGAGCGGTTCTACGGCCTGGTGATCACCGACTGTGGCACCGGCCTGCTGCACTCTGCCATGTCGGCGGTGCTGGCCAAGTCCGACGCCTTGATCGTGGTCAGCTCGGGCTCTATCGACGGTGCCCGCAGCGCCTCGGCGACGCTGGACTGGCTGGACGCACACGGCCACGAAGACCTGGTGCGCTCGTCGGTCGCGGTGATCAACGCGGTGCGGCCCCGGTCGGGGAATGTCGACATGCAAAAGGTGGTCGACCACTTCTCACGACGTTGCCGCGCGGTGCGTCTGGTGCCGTTCGACCCGCACCTCGAGGAGGGCGCCGAGATCGACCTGTCCCGGTTGCGGCGGCAGACCCGCGAAGCGCTCACCGAACTGGCGGCCGTGGTCGCCGACGGTTTCCCCGGTGATCAGCGGGCCAACCCCGGTTTCGCTTAACGCGGGTTTTTAGAGCGGGTTATTGTCCCCGTGGCTCAACCGCCACAAGAAGTCGGGATCGTCGTCCGGCCCGATGACGCGACTCTTGGGCCGGTTGGCCTGCGCCCGCGCCGCTCGCCAGCCGAAGTAGATCAGCGTCCCCAGAACCAGGACCAGGAACAGGTAGAGCAACTCGACACCTCCTTCGAGCGAATATACCCGCGCCGTAGGCTCAGGCTGTGTCAAAAAGGCCGAGCGGCAATGCCACTGGGGCCACTGGAGAGGCCGGGAGCGAACACGTCGTTGTTGACGTTCTGCTGTATGCGACGGCCCGGCTGCTCCTGGTCGTGGTGGTCGGTGCGGCGATCTACGGGGCGGCGCGGCTGCTGGGTGTGACCGAGTTTCCGATCGCCGTTGCGGCGTTGTTCGCGTTGATCATCGCGATGCCGTTGGGCATCTGGGTGTTCAGTCCGCTGCGCCGGCGCGCGACAGCGGCGCTGGCGATTGCCGGCGAGCGCCGGCGCGCCGAGCGGGAAGAATTACGGGCCCGGCTGCGCGGTGAGGCGCCGCCCGACGAGGAGTCCGGCGAAGAGCCCGACCGGGAACCCGGACAGGAGTGATCTACGCGTCGCTGTGCAGCGGCATCCGGACCACCTGCGCGGCATAGCTCAGGCCCGCGCCATAGCCGATCAGCAGGGCCAGATCGTTTGGCTTGGCCGCCCCCGTCGCCATCAGTTCGGCGATGGCCAACGGAATGGAAGCCGCCGAGGTGTTTCCGGCCTGCTCGATGTCGTTGGCGACGATCACGTCCGGCCGCAACCGCAGGTTCTTGACCAGCAGTTCGTTGATTCGGCTGTTGGCTTGATGAGGCACGAACACGTCTATCTGATCGGGTCCGACCCCTGCCGCGTCCAGCGCTTTGCGTCCGACATCGCCCATCTGGAACGCCGCCCAACGGAACACCGCAGGACCTTCCAGCCGCACGAATGGGCGTGGGCCGCTTGGGTTTTGCGCGAACGTGATCCAGTCGATGTCTTGGCGGATGGCGTTCGCCTGTTCGCCGTCGCTGCCGGCGACGGTGGGTCCGATGCCCTGGAACGGTGTTTCGCCGACCACCACCGCTGCCGCGCCGTCGGCGAAGATGAAGCAGTTGCCGCGGTCGTACATGTCGATCGTCGGCGACAGTTTTTCGGTGCCCACGACCAGCATCTTGGCGGCACCGCCGCCACGGATCATGTCCGCCGCGACGCCCAGCGCGTATCCGAAGCCGGCGCACCCGGCGGACAGGTCGAACCCCAGAATGTCCTTGGCGCCCAGCGCCGCTGCCACCATCGGGGCCGCCGGCGGGGTCTGCAGGAAATGGGTGTTCGTGGTGACGATCACGCCGTCGATGTCGGTGGCGGCCAGCGCGGCGTTGGACAGCGCCCGTCGACAGGCCTCAGCCGCCATGGAAGCGGCGGATTCGTCGTCGGCGGCGAAGCGCCGGGTCTTGATCCCGGTGCGGGTGTAGATCCATTCGTCGGACGAGTCGATGTTCTGGCAGATCTCCTCGTTGGTGACCACCCGCTCCGGTCGGTACGCCCCGACACTGAGCATCCCGATGCTTTTCGCGCCGCTGCTGGTGGCGATCTCCGTCATGCCCGTCCTCAGTTGCTGTTATCTGACTGTAGACATTGCTGGCCGGGCAGACGCAGAAGCCCCCCGAAAGGCCAATGCCGGGGCGCTTCGTCGGAGACTGCGAGTTTGTCCCGCGGCGACATTCGTTTTCTCGGCTTTCGCAGTGAAGCCAGGGCTTTGGCTGTGAAACCAGGGCGTTGGCAATGAAGGCAGGGCGGAAATTCGCGCCGGTTCACGCCATAGATTCACGCCCAACGCCATAGATTCACGCCCAACGCCATAGGTTCACAACCAACGCCGTAGGTTCACGCTCAACGCCGTAGGTTCACGCTCAGACGGGCTGCCTCACCAAGCCAGGGCCGCTGCGACCGCGATCGCCCACACCACCATCGTCAGCCCGGTGTCGCGCAGCACCGGAATCAAATCCCGGCCCCGGCGACCGGAACGCACCGGGCCGGCGGCGCGCAACGCCAGCGGCGTGGCCACCAGCCCGACCGCGCACCACGGCGTCGCGAGCATCAGGACCAGCGTCAGCACCCCGGCGATCGCCAGGAGCGCTTGATAGAGCACCCGCGTGCGGGCATCTCCCAGTCGCACGGCCAGGGTCAACTTGCCGGACTGCGCGTCGGTGGGGATGTCCCGCAAATTGTTGGCCACCAGCACCGACGACGACAACGCGCCCGTCGCCGTCGCGAGCACCAAGCCCACCCAGTCCACCCGTAGCGCCTGCGTGTACTGCGTGCCCAGCACCGCGACCAGGCCGAAGAACACGAACACCGCGAGTTCGCCGAAACCCGCGTAGCCGTACGGCCTGGATCCACCGGTGTACAGCCACGCCCCCGCGATGCACGCCGCGCCGACCGCGATCAGCCACGGCGAGGTGAGCAGCGCCAGAGCCAGCCCGGCCACCGCGCCGACCGTCAGGCCCGCGATCGCGGCGAAAAGCACCGCCCGCGGTGTCGCCAGCCGCGAGCCCACCAGCCGCACCGGCCCGGCCCGGTCGTCGTCGGTGCCGCGGATGCCGTCGGAGTAGTCGTTGGCGTAGTTGACCCCGACGATCAGCGCCACCGCGACCACCAGCGCCAGCAGCGCTTTCCACCACACCGCGGAGTGCAGCCAGGCCGCCGCGCCGGTGCCCGCGACGACGGGCGCCACCGCGTTGGGCAGCGTGCGCGGACGGGCGCCGGATATCCACTGAGTGAAAGTGGCCACCAAGGCAAAGTAAGGCATCGTGCCCCATGCACCAGAATGGGCGGATGCTCGGAGTGATCGGCGGCAGCGGTTTCTACACCTTCCTGGGCTCCGACGAGCGCACTCTGTATCCGGACACGCCCTACGGCAAGCCCAGCGGCCCCATCACAATCGGCTTCATCGACCAGCACGAAGTCGCCTTCCTGCCCCGGCATGGCGCTAACCACGAATACTCGGCACACACCGTGCCCTACCGGGCCAACATGTGGGCCCTGCGCGCGCTCGGCGTGCGGCGGGTGTTCGCGCCGTGCGCGGTCGGCAGCCTGAAACCCGAACTGGGTCCCGGCGTCGTCGTGGTGCCAGACCAGCTGGTCGACCGGACCACCGGCCGCGCCGACACCTATTTCGACTCCGGCGCCGTCCACGTCGACTTCGCCGATCCGTACTGTCCGACGCTGCGCGCGGCAGCCGCGGGGCTACCCGGCGTGTTCGACGGCGGCACCATGGTGGTGATCCAGGGGCCGCGGTTTTCTACCCGGGCCGAAAGCCGGTGGTTCGCCTCCGCCGGCTTCAGTCTGGTGAACATGACCGGCTACCCGGAGGCGGTGCTGGCCCGGGAACTCGAAATATGCTATGCGGCAATCGCTTTGGTGACCGACCTGGACGCCGGTGTGGCGGCCGGCGAGGGCGTGAAAGCCGTCGACGTCTTCGCCCAATTCCAGAAGAACATGGAGCCGTTCAAAAAGCTGGTACGGACTGCCATCGGCCGGGTCGACGTCGAGCGCGCCTGCACGCACTGCCTGGCGCACACCGGTGTCACGCTGCCGATCGAGCTGCCGTGAGGGTGTTGCTCACCGGTGCCGCCGGTTTCATCGGCGCCCGGGTGGACGCGGCTTTGCGGGCGGCGGGACACGAGGTGATCGCCGTCGACGCGCTGCTGCCGGCAGCGCACGGAACACACCCGGTATTGCCGCCGGAATGCCGGCTGGTCGACATCCGCGACGCCGGCGCGCTCAAGCCGCTGTTGGCCGGGGTGGACCTGGTGTGTCACCAGGCCGCGATGGTAGGGGCCGGCGTTGACGCCGCGGACGCACCCGCCTACGGCGGCCACAACGACTTCGCCACCACGGTGCTGCTGGCGCAGATGTTCGCGGCCGGAGTGCGGCGGCTGGTGCTGGCCTCGTCGATGGTGGTGTACGGGCAGGGCAACTACGAATGCCCCGAACATGGGCCGGTCGATCCATTGCCACGGCAGCGCGCCGACCTCGACGCCGGAATCTTCGAGCACCGCTGCCCGGTGTGCGGGTCGGCGGTCGCGTGGCGGCTCGTCGACGAGGATGCCCCGCTGCGGCCGCGCAGCCTGTACGCGGCCAGCAAGGCCGCGCAGGAGCACTACGCGCTGGCGTGGTCGGAGTCGACGGGCGGCTCGGTGCTGGCGCTGCGCTACCACAACGTCTACGGACCGGGCATGCCACGCGACACCCCGTACTCCGGGGTGGCGGCGATCTTTCGTTCGGCACTCGAAAAGGGCCAGCCGCCAAGGATTTTCGAAGACGGGAGGCAGATGCGCGACTTCGTCCACGTGGACGACGTGGCCGCGGCCAATCTGCTGGCCGCCGGCGCCAGCGCCGAGCGGGACGGGTTCACCGCCCTCAACGTCTGTTCGGGCCGTCCGGTCTCCATCTTTCAGGTCGCCTCCGCCTTGTGTGATGCGCGCGGCGGCGTGGTGCAGCCGGTGATCAGCGGCGAACACCGCAGCGGCGACGTGCGGCACATCGTGGCCGACGCCAGCCGAGCGGCCGAGGCGCTGGGTTTTCGCGCGGCTGTCGATCCGCGCGACGGCCTGCGCGAATTCGCCTTCGCGCCGCTGCGCTGAACCTCAGCTCTGCGGTGGGCGGTAGATCTTGGGCGTCGGCCGCCGCAGGGATATCTGCTGGGTGGCGGAGTCGTCTCCCCGGAAGATGCGTGGCGCGCCCGAACCGGCCAGCTGCGGCTCCCCACCGGTAGCAGCACCCCCGGCCGGGATACGGGTCGTCGACGCAGCCGACGGCGGCGGAGCCGCTCCCTGACCCGCCGGCCTGGTCCCGGGAACGGCGACGCGGCGCCTCCGGCGCCGACGCCGACGGCCGGCGAGGTGACCGCTGATCCTGACGGCGATCAGGATGCCCAGCGCCAGCCCGCACAATGCCACGTCGAAGGTGCTGGTGATCTGATGCGCGAGGTTGTTGCCGTAGACCGGGTTGTTCCAACCGCCGCCGCCGGGGGGCACCACGAACCGCGGCGCCAGCAGGACGCCCAGCACGACGCGTGCGATGCCGAACGTGACCAGCAGCCCGGTCAGTGACGTGGTCAATCTGGTCGGTATCGAAGTGGTGGCCAGTTTGATCCGAAGCCAGATCGCCAAGCCCGCGGTGGCCAGGTCGAATGCGGCCAGCGTCATGGAGTCGTAGCGCGAGTAGGGATAGTTCAGAATCACCGCGCCGGTGAAGTCGGTGATCCGCATCAGCGCAGACCCCAGGCACCACACGATGATCAGCGTGCAGCCCATGCGTGCCGCGTTCCGCCAGGGGACGGCGTCGTCCGGGCCGCCGCGACGATAACCGGGTAACACCCGCGGCGCGAATATCGCGGCGCCGATGGCCCACGCGAGATATCCCTCGTAGCCCACCCCGGCCGTCGAGGTGTTCTGAGCTATGCCGTGGAAGGAGTCGATGTCACGACCGATGGGCAGGAACCACACCAGCGGCCCGGCCACCAGGGCCGACGCCCCGAGCGCGACCACGGCGAGATGCGCTGCCTTGCCGCGCTTGACCAGCCACCTGGAGGCGATCAAAACCGCGATCCACGCCACCAGGCCGTACACCGTCGCCGTGACGATCACCACGATGTTCTGCTTGCCGAAGCCGGTGCCGGTCGTGTCGTGCAGTGCGAACCGCACCCGCCAGAACAGGTTGAACGCCGAGCTGAGCGTGGCACCGATCATCGACACGTAGCCGATGACCCGGGCGGCCCGCGACCACCCGTCAGGCGTCTCTTCAGCGGCGGCCACGCCGGTGATCAGCGGTTGCGCGCTCAATACCGAGCCGGCGATTCCCAGCCACGCCCCCGGCCCGACGCCGCCCGGCACGTGCACGCTGCCGCCGGAACGGATCGTCTCGTACACGTCGTATCCGATGAAACCGAGGACCAGCAGCCAGTAGGGGACGTTCAGCAGGAGCCGCAGCCTCCCCGGCGGAGCTGCGATCGCGATGAGAGAAAGCACCGTCACCGCCGCCAGAACCGCAAACAGGACGGTCTTGCTGTCGGGGACTCCGACGCCGAAGTACAGGTTCCAGGGCAGGAACGGCGCAACGACCAGCAACGCGGCAGCGATCAGGTCGCGGGTGACGTTGCGCCGCCGTGCCGGCTCCGCGGCCGGGCCGGCCACTTGCCCGGGCGGGGCCGGAGCCCCTCCGCGGATCGGGCCGGTAGGCGCGTCGTAGCTGCTCTGGCTCACAAGGCCCCCCGGTGATCAAGGATGGTTGTTGTCGGCGCCGAGCACACTTGGAGCGAATGCTCTCTTGAGACCATATTCTCCGTTCGGACGGCGCGGCAGGGGCTGCGAACAGGAAATCCGCAAAGGTTGCTCTGCGGTGACCGTCCCAGTGTGCCGTAAGGCTGTGGCAACCTGGTTACGCTGCGTTCATAGGCGAATCTAATCCGGATGTTGGATACTGCCGACGGTATCGCAGTGTAATGATGCTGGGACATTGCTGGTTGCGGGGTGGCCAGGCGAAGGAGAGCCGCGATGGACGTCGTTTTGGGGGTGGCGGTCGCAGACCGCGTTGCCCGCTTGGCTCTTGTCGGGTCGGGCGGCGGTGGTGGCGACGTCATCGACCAATCGGTCGTCGACCTGGATGACCACCCGATCGAGAGGCTGACCGAGACCGTCGTCGGCACCAACCGGTTGTTGGCCGACGAGCATCACCGGCTGGTAGCTACCCGTTTGTGCTGGTCGGACGGTCCGAAGTCGGACCAGCTGCGCCAAGCGCTGGAGCACTCGGGCGTGCATAACGTCGTGGTCCTGGGGGAGCAGCAGGCCGCGACGGCCTTGATGCGCGCCGCCGGGCCGCAGGGCTCAGCGGTGCTGGTGGTCGGCGACGAGGCGGCGACGCTGTTGGCGCCCGCGGCGACGGTCGAAGACCCGGACTCACCGCCGACGGTGCTGGCCGCCGGGCCGTTTGCCGGAGGCGACGCGACCGGCGCCTTGGACACGATGATGGCGAGGCTCGGTGACCAGGCTGGTGGAGTGCGCGACGTCTACCTGGTGGGTTCGTCTTCCGAGCTCACCTCGCAGGTTGCTGACCAGCTGCGGGACGCGTCGACGATGCGGGTGTCGGTGCCCGAGGATCCCACGTTCGCGATAGCGCGTGGCGCGGCGATGTCGGCTCTGCCCGCGGCGGCATTGTCCGGTCAGGCGTTTGGCGACGCGACGGCGATGTCGCCGCTGGCGTACGGCGCGGACGCGACGGCCATGTCGCCGCAGGCATACGGCGACGCGACGGCGATGTCGCCGCAGGCATACGGCGACGCGACGGCGATGTCGCCGCAGGCGTATGGCGCGGACGCGACGGCCGCTATTTCGCCCCAGGCCTACGGCAGCGACGCGACGGCGTACACCCCGGCCGCTCCGACCCCCGCCGGTGGCGAGGAACAGCAGCTGGCGTACTCGATGACCGACGAGCACGAGCTGCTTCCGTTCGAAGACGAGTACGGCGACGAATTCGTCGACGACGAGGAAGCCGAGGCCGGCCCGGAGAAACTCAGCCGGGGATCCGTCCTGATCGGCAACGCCGTGGTGGCCTTCGCGGTGATCGGCCTGGCGTCGCTGGCTGTCGCCGTCGCGGTGACCGTTCGGCCGACCGCGGCTTCCCAGCCGGTGCTGGGGCACCAGAATGCCGCCCCGGGGAAGTTCATGCCGCTGTTGCCGACCCAACAGCAGGCCCCGGTGCCGACGCCCCCGGC
>NZ_LZIJ01000167.1 GCF_001667115.1 Mycobacterium sp. 852002-51163_SCH5372311
GAACCCCCGCCCCCAGCGACACCGTCGGCATCAATCTTCCCAAACCCGAACGACTCCGGACAGCTTGACAACGCCCGTTTTAGGCGATTCTGCGTCTGCTCGCGCTACCTTCCGCACGCCGTTCCAAGAATCCTCCAAGAATCCTTTTAGGCCGCAGCGACAGCGTTGCGTATCGGCCGCATAGGGACAGCTGCGACGCATGGTCCCCTACCCGGCCATGTCCGTCGCACCAGGAAGCACCATGACCGAGATCGTCCACGACCTACCGCCCGTGACCCGTAGCGGCCTCACGGAACTGGCCCCGCTATTAGATGCGTTGGCCGCGGTCGCTGTGCGTGGCGAAGTGCCGGGTCCTGAGCTGCTGGCTCGCGTCGCGCAGGCCCGGTCGAGGCTGTCGATCCTGGCTTCGCCGCCCGCTGATGGGGAGCCGTACTCGCGCTCGATTCTGCGTGTCGACGACGAGGTTGAGATCATGCTCGCGCGCTGGCGTCCTGGACACAGCTGCGCACCGCACGACCACGGAGGTTCGGGCGGCTTCGTCATCCCCGTCGAGGGCTCGTTCATGGAGCGCCGGTTCAGTTGGGACGGCCCGCGACTGGGCGTGGCCGAGAAGGCGATCCGCCCCGAAGGCGCGCCGATTCGCATCACGCCCGACGTCATTCACGACATGACGGCCGGACCGTACGGATTGACGCTGCACTTCTACAGCCCGCCGGCGGCGGGCATGCGGGTGTTCGACATGGAGCGGGCCGAGGTGCTGGAGCTGGTCGGCAACTACGGGGCATGGATTCCGCAGGGCAATCACCCACGCGTCCCCTTCGCGCAGGCGACACCCAAAAGCCAACTGATGCCGTTGATTTGGGTAGCGCACACCACCCACTACCGCGGCGGGTCGGCCGAATTCGCCGTCGCCGCAGTCACCATGGCTCGCGAACTGGCCGCCGCCAATCCCGACGCCGAGGTGGTGGTCTCCGGCCTGCACCACAAGGCGGACTTCGCCGCCCAGCTGGCCCAGTTCGCCGGCTCGGGGCGACGGCTCAGCGAGCTGCACCTGATCAGCCACGCCGGAATGTACGGCCCGATGTTCGGCTCGACGGACTGGCCCGAGCAGTTCTCGCCCCACGAGTGGCGAGAAATGGCAATTCCGTTCTCCCCTAACGGGCGTGCATACTTCCACGCCTGCCGCACCGCGCGCTGGTTCGCGCCGTTCTTTGCCGACGTGTTCGGAGTTCCCACGTTCGGCAACTACAACTACACCACCGTGTCTGCTCGCAAAGACCGGTTTGCGTGGGCGGGTCGCCATCCGGCGGCCCGCCCGAGTCTTTATATGATCGCCGCGCCAGGGAAGAAATCGCATGGCTGGAGCGGAAGCATCCGCAAGTACTCCGGCTGCGCGGCGGAGCCATTGATACAGAGCCTCCCGGCCGCATCACAACCGGAACGGTCCTACGACCGAGTGGCCGAACTCTACGACCGCGCCTACGCGGACATCAAGGTCCGCGAGGCCGAATGGCAATGGATGGCCGAAAGGGTCGGTCAGGCGCGAACCGAACTCGGTCGCGGCCTGCGGGTGCTGGAAATCGGTTGCGGCAACGGCGCTTTGCTGCGCGAGCTGGACGACCGCGGCGACATCGAATTCGGCATCGGGGTGGACAGCTCGGCCGGAATGCTCGACAAAGCCCGGGAGCGCAGCCGCGACCACAGCAGGCTGCGGTTCGTCAAGGTCAACGGGCCGGACCTGGATATTCCCGACGATCACGTCGACGTGGTGATCTCGTTCCTGTCGTTCCGTTATCTGGACTGGGATCCTGTGATGGCCGAGATCCGGCGCGTGCTGGCTCCGGCCGGTCGGCTGTGGGTGGTCGACATGGTGCAGCACCCGGTTCGCGCGCGGGAGTTGGGCGTGCTCGCGCGTTCGTCCGTGGCGCATCTGCGCACGCGACGGGCCCGGCCGCAGTTCGCTAAGGACCTGACCGCGTTGACTACCCACCCCGACTGGCTGAACATGGTGCAACACAATCCGATTCGCGCCGAGCACGAGTATCAGTGGTATTTCGCCAGCCGCTTCCCCGGAACCCGGCTGGAAACACTGACGGCCACCAGGTCTGCGCGGGTGGTGGCATTCGATTCCGGACCATTGGACAAGGGGCACACCGCCCCCCTCACCTATCCGTGACGCCCATGACCACAAATTCATGCTTGGGGATCGTCGATTGGGGCATCGGCGGCATCGGCTTGGTTCGCGCGCTAGATGAGATGGCGCCTGGGCTGCCAATCGTGTACTGGTCAGATGCGGGGGCCACACCTTACGGCCGGATGGGGAGCGACGAGCTGGCATCCCGGCTGACCACCGTGGTCACCGCGCTCGCCGAGCGGGGAGCCAACGAGGTGGTGCTGGCGTGCAACGCGGCCAGCACCGTCGTCGGACGGCTTGCCCCGGCACCGATTCCGGTGCAGGGCATCATCGAGCACGGATTGGCCTCTGTTCCCGACGACATCGCGGGTCCTATCGGTGTGGTAGGCGGACGTCGCACCATCGCCGGCGGCCACTACCGGCGCGGCCTCGAAAGACGAGGCCATGTCGTCTTGTCTCGGGTGGCGCAGCCGTTGTCCGCCCACATCGAGTGCGGCCGCACCGGTACACCGCAATTCCGCACAGACTTGGCCAGGATCATCGCGCCGTTACGAGGGGTCGACGCGCTGGTCCTGGCCTGCACTCACTACCCTGCGGCTAGTCGGTGGTTCAAAGCCGCTCTACCGCAAGCCTTGTTGATCGATCCGGCCGAGCGGCTGGCCGCGGCAATTGCAGCACGGCATCCATGCACTCAGGCAGGGCAAGGTTCACGCGTGTTTTTGACCACCGGCGATCCCGAGGCCATGCGGGTCGGCGCAGCCCGCGCCTGGGGTTCCGTCGTGACCGCCACCACCGTTACTCGCGCATCAGGCATGGCGGCCTGAGAAAGCTCAAAGCGCCCAAGCGGCAAGCGGTTCGAACCCAAGCGCAAGTGCTTTCGCGCGCAACTGCGCCGTGAACTCGTCGTGGCCGGCCTCGTCACCCCGCGCGCGGGCAAGCAACCCGCGGAGGCGCAGTAGGGGCAGTTCGTTGAGAATGTAGCCGGGATCGGTCGGTACCGCTGCGAACCGGTCGATGGCGGATTGTGCTTCACAGAGGTCGTTTTCGGTGCCGCGGGCGACCAACGCCTCCACCAAAGCGGTGACGGCCGACCAGCGCCAGGTCATTTCGCCTTTCGCATAGCTGCTTTCCACGACCGTGCGGGCCAGCTCAACCGCCTCGTCCAGATGTCCGTCCCTGGCCTTCTGCTTTGCAATTTCGGGCTCGACGATTAATGTACCGAGACCAATGAAGCGCTTCTTGATGGCGGCCTCCCAGACCTGAGCCAAAAGAACTACACCCTGGTCGTAGTCCGAACCACCGTGATGAATCTGCGTGAAGCCGTAGGTAAGTCGGGCCAGACCGAGAGCAAAGTCGTCACCGCTCTGCTCGGCGATACGCAGTGCCTTAGCGGTGTCCGCCAAGGCCGCCGCGTCGGCGGCTACGGCGCCGAACGGGATAGCCAAAACGTACTTCCACATGATCGCAGCAACGTAGCTGGTGGCATCGAGTGGAGCCGATATCGCGATTGCTGCATCGGCATCGGCTTGCCAGTCCGGCTTTCCCCCAAGCATTTTCGTGAAACCGGAGAGCCCCATCGCCATTCCCAAGGGTGAGCCGAACACGAGATCGCCCTTGGTCGGGTCCCCCGCGGCCAGGTCGATGACTCGCTGCGCCAACCGCAATGCTGCGTGGATCTCACCGGCCTCCATCTTGGCGTAGATGCCCGCATAGAGCAGGCCCACTGTGAGCGTCGGGTCACCCATCGATTCGACCAGTGCGGTGAACTCGTCTACCAGTGCTGCGGCTTCGCGACTGCGACCATCGGCAGCGAGCGCCATGATGAAGCCCGACATGCCGATAGCCATAGACACCTGATCGTCAGCCAGCCGGCAGAGTTCACGAAGTTCCTCGAACCCGGTGTCAGCGGGACGGACAAGGGCCCAGGCTGTGGTGGCGCACAGCAGAGTTCGGGGCTCGATCTGCATCCGTAGCCGACCCGGTTCATCAGCGGGCAGTCGTTCGGCGACCTGGCATGCACGCTGCCAATTGGTGCGGGCCGATGTCAGGTCTCGGTAGCGAGACCACGCTCCGGCCCGCATGTGCCACTCGAAGGCGGCCTGCAGATCTCCTGCGGCTTCGAGATGTTCGGCAATCAGAGCGGCATTCTGGTCGACAGACTCGGGATCGCGCGCTTCGATGACGGTGGCGACTCGCCGATGCAGTTCGGCCCGTTCGGATTTCAGCTGTGACTCGTAGGCCACCGCGCGGATGAGCGGATGGCGAAACGCGTACTCGGCGGGCGGAGTAAACCGCACCTGATCGATGAGTTCGAGTCGCAGCAGCTCCGAAAGAGCGGCCGCCAGCGTGTCGGTATCGCCCAGCACGGTGTCCAGCACGTCGGGTGTAAATCGTGCTCCGACAACAGCTCCCGCATAGAGCGCCCGCTTTGCAGTGCTCTCGAGGCGATCGACGCGGGCAGCGATTGTGGCCTGCAGCGTGCTCGGTAGGCTGATTGTCGCGGTCGGATGCCGACAGACATAGCCGCCACGATCGCCGTCGAGCACACCCCGTCCGGCCAAGTCCCGGACGATCTCTTCGACGAAAAATGGGTTCCCGACGGCCTGCTCGGCGATTTGCTCGGTCAGCTTCGCCACCGAGGGATCCTCACCCAGCAGCTCACCGACGAGTGCGCGGGTCTGTGTGGCATTCAACGGCGCCAGGGCAATCGTCTGGCCACCTGGCGGATGCGACAGCGGGCCACGGTATTCCGGACGATAGGTAATCAGGACTACTGAGTGGGTTTGCGGGACGACGGTGAGAAATTCGGCCAGCATGGCCTCACTGGCTTCGTCAATCCAGTGCGCATCCTCGACCACATATACCGCGGGCCTGACGCGGGCCAAGCCCGCCGCGTTCAGCATCGCGGTCAACCGGCGCCGCCGCGCGTCGGGAGTGATGGGAGGCAACGCAATTGCGGAGTCAGCGATCCCGAGCAGATCATCGAGCAGCAGCAGGTCCTCAGGGTCCGCATCGGGGATGCGCTCGCGAACCGTGGCCCGGGCCGCATCAGCTGCGACATCGCCGATACGGAACACCGCTCGCAGCAGACGGGCCACCACATGGAAGGGAACGTCTCGGGTGTGGGATTCGCAGTATGTGCTGAACACCTCGACGCCGCGGCGAGCGGCGAATGACGTCGCCTCACCGACCGTACGGCTCTTGCCGATGCCCGCCGGTCCGACGACCCCGGCCACACAACCATCGCCATCGATTGACTGATCGACGATCCCGCTCAGCGTGTTGAGCTCCCAGGTGCGGCCCACCAGGTTCGGCTCGCGGCGCTTGCGCTGCATGCGCTCGTCGCCGACTGCCACCAACCTGCGCGCGGGAACCGGCACCTTTGCACCCTTGATATGCAGCAGCTCGGAATCGCCGAGCACCGTGGCATGCTCCACAAGCGTGGCGGTGGATTCACTGATCATCACGCCCCCGGGCGGTGCCGCCGATTCCATGCGTTGCGCCATCCCGACCTGCTCGCCGATCGCGGTGTAACCTGCTGCACCCGAAGCGATTTCACCGGCGATCACCTGACCGGAATTGAGCCCGATCCGCAATTGCAGCGCGATCCCGTCCGAGCGCTCGAATTCGCCTGCCAGGCTGCGTATTTCGTCCTGTATGCGCAAAGCGGCCAGACAAGCGCGCAGCGCGTGATCTTCCAAGGCTACCGGCGCGCCGAACACCGCCATGATGCCGTCGCCGGTGAACTTGTCGACCGTGCCGCCGTAGCGCTGCACAGCAGCGGCCGACCGGCTGAATACCTCGGCCATGATTTCGCGCAACCGCTCGGCGCCCACCGACACTGCGATATCCATTGAGTGCACCACGTCGGCGAACAAAACGGTGACCTGCTTGTACTCCGCCGAACCGGCGCCGCGCCTCAGCGGCGTACCGCACTCGCTGCAGAACTTCGCCGATGCGGCCAACGGAGTTCCGCACGACGAACACGACACTTCCGTGGTCGTCATTCTCCGTATGGTGTCACTAGTCGACACTTTCGGTGGACGGAATCGCCAAGCAGCTATTGGCCCGTCCGCCGGCCAGGCAAGGGCGAACCGACGCGGTGGGCGGTGACGTCGAATCCGAGCCGGCGGTAGCGGTCAAGCGCGAGATCCAGATTCCGGACTGGGACGATTGGCGATACCGAGGTGAAGTCGATTCCGGGCACACCACAGTCTGGCAGCCGGCGGCACGACACAATGAAGCCCATGAAGCCCATGACCACACCACTAATTGAGCGCGACGCGGGCCAGACCGCCGCTTACCGAATCGCGGCGCTGTTGCTCGGCGTCGGCACCGTCCACTTCCTGGCACCCAAACCCTTCGACGACATCATCCCTGTCGAGCTGCCGGGAAGCCCGCGGTTCTACACCTACGCATCGGGTGTGGCCGAGTTGGTCATCGGAGCGCTGCTGCTCCCGCGTCGGACCCGCCGGGCCGCCGCGACAGCCGCCGCCGCCCTGTTCATCGGCGTCTTCCCGGGAAACGTCAACATGGTCCGGCTGTGGTGGAACAAGCCATGGCCGATGCGCGTCGTTGCGCTCGCCCGGCTGCCGCTACAGATTCCCATGATCACCACGGCGCTGAAGGTCAGACGCAACAGCTGACAGCTAGGACATTTGGCGCAGTGAGCGTCCCCAAATGCCGGACGGCGCGGCGCCTGGTTGTGCAAATAGGGACTTTCGGCCGCAGCTATTGCGCGGCCGGTCTCGGTAGCCTGTTGACTTGTCAACTGTCGAGAGGGGCTGGGCCATGGCAGCGACCGGCGATGGCGTCACCATCCTGTCCGAACACGAATGCTGGGATCTGCTCAAGAGCATGTCGCTGGGGAGGCTGGTCACCGCCGCCGACGGCCGGCCGCAGATCTTTCCGGTCAACTTCGCCGTCCAGCGTCGCACCCTGCTGTTCCGCACCGCGGAGGGTACGAAGTTGATCAGCGTTGCGATCAACAATCAGGTGGTGTTCGAAGTCGACGACCACAACGTTGCCGAGGGCTGGAGCGTCATCGTGGAAGGCACGACACGTTCACTTCGTACCGACGAGGAAATCGAGGAAGCCGAGCGTGCTCAGCTGTTGCCGTGGACGGCGCATGCGAAAAAGCACTATGTCCGAATACTTCCGGAGCGCGTGACCGGTCGGCGGTTCCGGTTCGACGCACCCCGGCAGGACGAGCCAGACCGCGGCTGAAACGCTCCATCAGTACGGTGGACAAGATGAAATATCTGGACTTCGAGGGAATCGGGAAAGTCAGCCGGATCGGGCTGGGTACTTGGCAGTTCGGCTCACGCGAATGGGGTTACGGCGACAGCTACGCCTCGGGACCGGCCCGCGACATCGTGCAGCGCTCTCTTGCGCTCGGCGTCACCATGTTCGACACCGCCGAGATCTACGGCTTTGGCAAGAGTGAGCGGATCCTTGGCGAGGCGCTCGGCGACGAGCGCGCCAAGGTCGCCGTGGCAAGCAAGATTTTCCCGGTCGCGCCCTTTCCCGCCGTCATCAAACAGCGCGAGCGCGCCAGCGCCCGACGCCTGCAACTCGACCGCATCCCGCTGTATCAGATCCACCAATCCAACCCGGTGGTGCCCGATTCGGTGATCATGCCGGGCATGCGTGAGCTACTCGACAGCGGCAGGATCGGCGCGGCCGGCGTCTCGAACTATTCGCTGGCGCGATGGCAACGCGCCGATGCTGCCCTCGGCCGGCCGGTGATCAGCAACCAGGTACATTTCTCGCTCGCCCACCCGGATGCGCTCGAGGATATGGTTCCGTTCGCGGAGCGGGAGAACCGCATGGTGATTGCGTACAGCCCGCTGGCGCAAGGACTATTGGGCGGCAAGTACGGTCTGGACAACCGGCCAGGGGGTGTTCGCGCGGCGAACGCGCTGTTCGGTACCGAGAACCTGCGGCGCGTCGAGCCGCTGCTCCAGACGTTGCGCGACGTTGCCGCCGAAGTCGACGCGAAGCCGGCGCAGGTGGCGTTGGCCTGGCTGATCAGCCTGCCGGGTGTGGTGGCCATCCCGGGAGCGTCCAGCGTCGAACAGCTCGAGTTCAACGTCGCCGCCGCCGACATCGAGCTGAGCGCCGCTTCCCGCGACGCGTTGACCGCGGCGGCACGGGCCTTTCGGCCAGTGTCGACAGGCCGCTTCCTCACCGACTTGGTCCGCGAAAAGCTCGGGCGCGGTTAGCATTTGCCGCGCCAACGCCTACCGGAGGGCGAGGAATCAGCCGCCGCCCTTGAGGCGAATCTTCCAGCGCACGAAGGCCAGATACGCGACGCTGAGGAGTGCCAGCATTCCCATGTCGAACAACCACGCACTGGACGTGTGATGCCAGTGCGAATCCTTGGGGACCTGCTTGACCATCGCCTCCAATTTGAGCAGGTCGACGGTGGAAGCTGACGTCGCGAAGCCCCACCGTGCCGGCGTGGCCCAGGCCATCTGGTCCAGCCCGACGCGGTTGGTGACGGGAATCATGCCGCCGGAGAACACCAGCTGCGACATGACGGCCACCACCAGCAGGGGCATGATCTGCTCGCTGGTCTTCGCGATGGCCGACAATGCCAACCCGAGCATCGCCGAAGCGATGCAGGTGGCCGCGATGTCGACGAACAGCTCGAAGCTGGCCTTGCTCAGTACGACGGCCCCCTGCGTCGGGCCGGGCTTGCCCAACAGGGCGATGATGACCACGATCGCCGACTGAATGATCGCAAAAACGGTATAGATGCAGACCTTGGCCAGCAGGTACGCCGTGGTAGACAAGCCAACCGCTTGTTCGCGCAGGAAGATTGCCCGCTCACCGATGAGGTCACGGATGGTCAGTGCGGTCCCCATGAAGACCGCGCCGACGTTGAGCAGCACCAGGATCTGCCCCGGCTCAGTGGGCGCGTTGCCGAGCGGGTCCGGCATCCCGAAGCCGACATTGCCGGGCACCGACATCGCCAAGGCACCCATGATGAACGGCAATATCGCCAGGAAGGCGAAGTAGCCCCGATCGGCGAGGATCAGCCTCAGCTGCCGCCTCGCGATCGTGGAGAACTGGCGGAGCAGGCTGGTGTGCGCCGCCTCGCCCAGCTCGGCGGGTTCCTCGGTGGGCGGCGCCGGCGGCGGCGGACCGGTCTGCTCCAGGTAGCGAGCCTTGGCCCCATCCGGGTCGTCGGCGACCGTGCTGAAGATGTCGGCCCAGTTGGTCGTGCCCATGGACGGGCCGATCTCGCTGGGTGGTCCGCAGAACGCCGTCTTGCCGCCCGGAGCCAGCAGCAGCACCTGATCGCAGACGTCAAGGTAAGTCAGCGAATGGGTGACCACCAGCACCACCCGGCCGGCGTCGGCCAGCTGCCGCAACATGGTCATCACCTGCCGGTCAAGGGCGGGGTCCAGCCCGGATGTCGGCTCATCCAGGATCAGCAGCGACGGCCCGGTCAGCAATTCGAGCGCCACCGACGCGCGCTTGCGCTGACCGCCGGATAGCTTGTCGACCCGAGTCTCGAGGTGCTTGGTCATTTCGAGTTCCTCGAGGACCCGCGCCACCACCTGTTCGCGATCTTTTTTGGTGGTGTCCGGTGGCAGCCGCAGCTCGGCGGCATACATCAAGGCTTGTCTCACGGTCAGCTGGCCATGCACCACGTCGTCCTGGGGCACCATGCCAATCCTGCTGCGCAACGAGGCGTATTCGGCGTGCACGTTGTGTCCCTCGAACGACACCGTGCCGCTGCTCGGATGCGTGTACCCGGCCACCAGCTTCGCGAAGGTCGACTTGCCGGCACCAGAGGGACCGATGACCGCGGTCAGCATGCCTGGCCGCGCGGCGACCGTGATGTTGTCCAGCAACGTCTTGTTGCCGTCGATCGTCCACGTGATCGCCCGCACCTCCAGGCCGCCGGTGCGGCTCGCCAGCAAGCTCTCCTCACGACGGGCCAACGTGCCATTGGAAAAGACGAGGTCGATATTGCCGATGGTGACGACGTCGCCCTCTTGCAACAGCGCCGCGTAGATCCTGGTGCCGTTGACGAAGGTGCCGTTGATGCTGCGGTTGTCGCGGATCTCGGTGCCGTTGGGTGTCGGGATCAGGGTCGCGTGGTGCCGCGAGGCCAGTACTTCTGGGATGACGATGTCGTTGTCGTCGGACCGGCCTATCCTGAGGGCGCCTTGCGCCGCCCCGGCCACCGCGCTCCCTCTGCCCGGGCGCAGGACCCTCATCATCGACGTCGCGATGTTTGTGCCCTCACCGCCCGCGCGCCGGCCCGCGGGAACCGGGCGGCGCCGGGCGGGGGGATGATCGATCTGCGGCGCGGGCCCCGCTCCACCTGGATGACGCGGTTGCGGCCCGGTCGCCGGAGGTCGCGGCACCGGGCCCGAAGGGGGCCCGGCAGGCGGGGCGCCCCGGCGCTCGGGCGCTATCCGCGATGTGGGCGGATCCTGTTCCGGGCCGGGCCATGCCGCGGTGCCCGGCGCACCGCGGGGTCCGTTGGGCGGGTCGAATATCGGCATCGATGTCGTGTCTGGAGGACGTCCTGCCGAACCGCGATGGCGGCCCACCTCGAAGGTCAGCTCGGGCCCGTCCGGGTTGCCGATATTGATCCGCTGCCCGTCCTGGATGTCGACGGTGGGCACGCGACGGCTGTTGACGAAGAGCCCGTTGAGGCTGTCATTGTCGACGGCGATCCATCGGTCCTGGTCGTAGCGAACCAACAGGTGCACCCGGGAGATCGATGGATCCACAACGCGAAGGTCTGCCCGCAAATCCCGCCCGATGGCTACGTCGTTGCCCGCCGCGAAAGTGCGCTCGGCTCCGTCATAGCGGATGGTCAACACGGGGGGGTTTGATCGGCTCATGAGCACCACCTGCATCGGGGGCACATCCAAAAGGTCGACAATCGCTTGTCAGTCCCTCCGAAGTGTGCCCGGGGGTCCCTCCTTCGGCCGATCATGACACTTCGACTGGTGGCTGCGTCGCAAACTGGTATTATCAATTTGTGGGCTTTACCCCTAATGGGCATGACCCGATTACCCGAGGATTGCGCCGTTGGATACCATAGAGCCCGTTGCGAGAGAGGTGCATCATGAGCGGTTCGAACCGCTTCGTCGGAGAGGTAGAAGTTGACCCCCGGCGTCGGATTTCCCTGGGTAAGGCCGGAAAACCCAGTCACAAGCGGTACCGGGTGGAGGAAGACGAAATGGGTGTACTGACTCTCACGCCGGTGGTCAGCGTGCCCGTCACCCTGATCGCCGATCGTCTTCGGCGGGCAGTCGAATTGGCGGATTCCGGGAAGCTCGTCCCCCGCCCCGAGAAGTCGAAACGAGCCACCGCCCAAAGGGCAGCTCGGTAGCGGGTGGACGACGCGGGCCTACGCGCAACTCTTCAAGAGGACCGGCAATTGCCTGCGCCAGGTCGTCGGCTGACGAGAACCGGCCGAAGGTACCGCCTCTCCGCGGTCGGATTTGTCGACACTCTTGGAGCCAAGGCTTTCGCCGAGAACGAGGTGTTCATGAATGCGGTCGCCTTCATGGTCGATCGGCAGGAACAGATCAACCTCACTCGGCCAGCGGCGAATCCGCTACGCACGTCGTATTTCTCGGACAATATCGGAGCGTCGATTGTCATCGACGGGCTGGACGACGAGCAGCGGCAACGAGCCGTCTGTCAGGTGTTGCGACTTCTCGCCGGCATCCAGCTGTCTTATCTGCTGGAATTTTCGATCCTGTGCCGTGGCGGCGTCGCCATCGGCCAGTGTTTTCACGGCAAGAATGTGTTATTCGGCCCTGCGCTGGTCGAAGCGTATCTGCTGGAACAAACTGCCAGCTGTCCCCGGATAGCCCTTTCGGCCGAAGCGGCACGGCTTGCCGACGGTGATGTCGTACCGTTGCTGGCACCCGAGCCGCTGTTCGACCGCGTCGGCGAGCCAGTGGGTACGGCGCAGTCCATCGACTTCATGGCGGCGGAATTGCCGCCGGCGGGGCCGGCACGTTCGACGTACATCGCCGGTTTGGCGGATGCAATTGCAAGAGGAGTCCACGAGTCGGCTGACTGCGGCACCGATGTTCTTTCCAAATGGCGATGGACTTTGCGCCGGCTGGAAGTGCTGAAGTGCGAAGTCGACGTGGGGTGATTCCCGCTAATCGTCGAAGAGAAAATCGAGGATTATCGGGCCTCGCCGGGTATCGAGTGACCAGTAGATCCACAGACTTGGCGCGCCCAACTCGATGAGCGTGCGCCGGACGGATCGCGTGACGCCCGGCAAGCGGACTTCCTGAGCCTTTTCCCAAGCCGCGGCGGGATCGTCCTCGATTTCGTCGAGCAATTCGATGGCGCGCAGCACTGGGCTTTGCCGGCGGTGCGGTTCAAAGAGGGCATCCCAGGACTCTTTGGCCAGCTCCGTCCACCACATCCGCGGCATGGTACCCCAATACCCGATTGGGGCTTGGGTTTACAGCTCGGGTAGCCGCGCGGGTTCATGACATGTTGGACTTTCTTGACTTCCCCTTCGAATGGACCGCACGTTGAATCTGTTTACGGTGCTCGACCAGGCCGCTGCGCGCTTTCCCGATCGCGGTGCCCTCTACCACGGGGAACGCCGCCTGTGTACCTGGCAAGAGCTGCGGGACCGCGCGCTGCGCATCGCAGCGGGGATCCGTCAACGTCACCCCGCGGGCGCGCGAATTGCCGTCGCCAGCGAAAACCGTCCCGAGATCGTGGAGTTGATGTTCGCCGTCTGGGCAGCCGAGTGTGTGCTGGTCCCGGTCAATTACAAACTCCATCCCAGAGAGATGACGCAAATCATTGACGACGCGGGCGTGTCACGGGTGTTTGCTTCGCGCAAGATCGCTTCCGGGTTGGCCGGCACCACCGATGTTCCGATCGAAACGCTTGACGCAGAAGACTTTTCGCGATGGCGTGCAGCAGCTCCCTTCGTTGCGCCACCCACCGATTCAGCCGCCCTGGCGTGGCTGTTCTATACCAGCGGAACGACCGGGCGCTCGAAAGGCGCCATGCTGTCGCATCGCAGCCTGACCGCGATGACGGTCGCTCACCTCGCCGATATCGACGACCCCGACGAGGAATGCAGCCTCATCCATGCGGCTCCGATGTCGCACGGGTCCGGGCTGTACGTCTTGCCCTATGTGTTGCGCGGTGCCCGACAGGTGGTGCCGGCGTCGGGTGCGTTCGATCCCGACGAGTTCCTCGATCTGTGCGGACACCACCCCGGCTCAAGCTCGTTCCTCGCGCCGACCATGGTGCAGCGGCTCGTCGAGACGGGCCGAAGTCGTCCTGCCAATCTGCGCACCATCGTCTACGGGGGCGGGCCAATGTATGTCGAGAGCCTCAAGAAGGCGATGGCAGCGTTCGGTCCGGTGTTCGCGCAGATCTACGGCCAGGGCGAGTCGCCGATGACCATCACCGGTTTGCGCCGTGGCGACCACGAGACGGCTGACGACTCGATTCTCGGTTCTGTCGGCTACGCCCGGTCTGGCATGGAAGTTGCGGTGCTGCGCGCGGACGGAGGGCCGGCGGGCGTCAGCGAGGTGGGCGAAATCGTCTGCCGCGGAGACGCTCTCATGTCCGGCTACTGGAACAACCCGGCGGCCACCCGCGAGACGCTGAAGAACGGCTGGATGTACACCGGCGACTTGGGGTCATTCGACGCGCGCGGCTACCTCACTCTGCGCGACCGCTCGAAGGACGTCGTGATCAGCGGCGGGAGCAACATCTACCCGCGCGAGGTCGAGGAAGCGCTGCTCGAGCATTCCGGCGTGACGGAAGCCTGCGTGGTCGGTAGCCCCGATCCCGAATGGGGCGAGGTGGTGGTGGCGTTCATCGTCGGATCGGCAGTTGCCGGCGAACTGGACGCACACATGCTGGAACGCATCGCGCGGTTCAAGCGGCCCAAACGCTACGTGTTCGTTGACGAGCTGCCGAAGAACAGCTACGGCAAGGTTTTGAAGCGCGAACTACGAAATCGGTTGACGAACTGCTGAGTCACACCGGCCACTCAGGTACCAAAAAGGTTGGCATGTTTACGGTCTCAAATTTGATAGCGCCGGCGCTATCAAATCCAAAGCTCAATATTCGACGCGCACAGTGACACAAGTGACTGATGTGACTAGAGGCCAATGAGCACTAGCTTTCCCCAAGTAGCCGAGCGGCGTTGCGCCACAACCAATCCTCCAGGACGTCCCGCTGCATCGGCAGCGCGCGCATCTCGTCGCACAATTCCGCGTACGGGCGGTTGATCAGAAACGCGCCGGTGCCGTAGACGATCTTGTCGCGGATGGTCGTTTGTCCGAAACGCATCAGCGCGTCCCATCCGGCCCCGGGCGCACTGAAGTACTTGGGCCGGTGAGCGGCCAATTCGAGGTAGACATTGGGGTGTTTCCACGCGACCAGACATCCCTCCAGCACCCACGGATAACCCCCGTGGCTCATCAGGATCGTCAGTTCGGGGAAACGACAGGCGACTTCGTCGATGTGGCGAGGATGCCCGAGGTCGCTGGGCCGCGTCCGGGTCCAGTTGGCAGAGGTGTGGATAGACAGGGGCACACCGAGTTCGACACATTTGGCATAGAAGGGCACGTAGGCAGGGTCGGTGGCAGGACGTCCAATCATGAAGGGCCGCAAGCTGAGCCCGCGAAACCCGTGGTCAACCACCCAGCGCTCGAACTCGTCGAGACCCGTATTGCCTGCCATGATGTCCGCGCCGGCGAAGGGGATGAACCGGTCCGGGTGACGAGCCGCAAGGGCGGCCACTGGAGCGTTGTTGACGAAAGTGACACCACACGTCGACTTTTCGTCAAAACCGGTGATCAGGCTGCGGGTAATGCCGGCAGCATCGAGGGACTCCAGTATTTGGTCGTCGGTCCACCGGCGTGACTCCACATAGTCGCTGAACTGCTCGGCGCTAACCGTTGTCTTGGTAAAGACTTCAAAGTACGACAGCAGCTCGGAAGGAAACCCGGCCCGAAGGTCGTCGATGACCTCGGCAGAGGGAACGAACGGCGCCCACATGTCAATGACGGGGACGCGTGCCACGGCGGTCATGACGTTGGCCGGGGGCCGACGGGAAACTCGGGGCTCATCGCTGCTGCACTTCCTGCGCTAGTCTCCTGTGCGCGTGTAGGTTTCGTTGAAGTCCAGGCTCATTGCGCAATTCCCGGTCTGTTCATGGTGGCCGTGACCGCTGAGCCGAGTGATGGGGTTCTGCGGAGGTTGCGGCATCGGAAGCTGCGCAGAGGTTTTCACGTGGAGGTCGTGACAGCCGGTGAACTCCTCGGGATGCTGGATGTCGAGAATCCAGTTCCCGCCGCTGAATACCAGCGGCGTGTCAGAGGTGAGCGAGTGGAAATAGCTCATGCACCGATCGCCGGTGCGTAAACAATCGGTGACGACGGACTGGTTTTCCTGTTGTGGCGCAAGCCTGCTCGAGAAAGTTCGGGCGATGTGGTAGCGACCGTGCAGCGCTTCGGCCGGCGACACCACCCGCGGGGCTAGCGAGGACGGGTCGGGAAGGCCGTTGACGTCGACGTCTCCGACGCGCGTGAAGGTCACCGAGCGCTTTTGATTGCACGCATTGGCGGCCGCGCCGCGGTACTCCCCAGTCAGAGTGCCGTCGGCACCTGGTTGCAGAGTGATCACCTCCCAGATTTCAGCCGCCATGCCGCGACACTGATTTGGGTCGAGCGTCACGGCCACCCAACGCCCGTCGACCTGGTCGAACACCGAGGACGACGCAAGGCTGGCTCCGCCGGTCAGCATCGACGCCGTCGCGACACACCCAGTGGAGCGACATACCGAGCGGACCGCATAAGTCGCCGACATCGGACCCGAGCCCGGGCCCGGCTTGCCGTCCAGAGTGGTGCCCTCGCCGAGCTGTACCTGGTAAACGCCGGTGAAGGGGCCGTTGTTGACCGCGGTCGACGGGCTTGGCGGTGCGCCTGCAGGCGCACCGATAGCACCCGGGTTGTGCTTGTGGGTCAACTTGACCGCCGCGAAAACACCGCCCGCGATCAGCAACGCGACGGCGCCCAGTACACCGATCAACAGACGTCTCCGCTTGCCCGACGGCGCCTCCGAGTTTGGCACCGCGCTTCCTGAGGCGTTAAGAAACCGGTTCAACTGATCAGTGAATTCCTGACAACTGCCAAACCGGTCGGACGGCTCCTTGGCCATGGCTGTGGCGAATACCGGGTCCAGCGCGGCCAAGTCGGGCCGAGCCGCACCGATCGACGGCGGCGGAGCGCTGACATGCCGGGCGATCACTACAGCGGGATTGGACTCGCCGTACGGCGGCTTGCCGGTCAGCAGATGAAATGCCGTGCACGCCAGCGCATATTGATCGGTGCGCGCATCGACCCGTTCGCCCTTCAGCTGCTCGGGCGCGGCGTAGGCGACCGTGCCCAATGTCATGTTGGTCGCCGTCAGACCCGCCGCGTCATCCATGTGCCGCGCGATACCGAAGTCAGCCAAGTAAACCTGTCGCCCCAGCCCCTCGCAATCGGACAATAAGATGTTGGCCGGCTTGACATCACGATGCAGCAGCCCTCGATTGTGTGCGTAGTCCAGCGCCGAACCAACCGCGGCGACAATCGGCACCAGCTCGCCCGGCGGCATCCCGCCCGGATAGTGCTCATGCAGCAGCCGTGCCGCATCCGTGCCGTCAACGTAGTCCATGGAAATCCAGAACTGTCCGTCCTCTTCGCCGCGGTCGTGAATTCGGACGATGTGCGGATGAGTGAGTGCCGCCGCCACCTCGGCCTCACGCATGAACCGGGCCCGGAATTCCGGATCAACGGTCAGGTTCGGCGGTAGTACCTTCAGCGCGTCCTCACGCCGCAACCGCGGATGCGAAGCCAGATACACCGCGCCCATCCCACCCGTACCCAACACCCGCAGGATCGTGTAACCGGCGAACACCTGACCAACCTCGAGCGGCATTGCCAAATCGTAGAGCTTGTCGTTTCCGGTCGCGGCCGAATTGGGGTTAATCGCCAGTGCGCGTGAATGTTTCGTCGAAGTCCGCCGTCGCGGCGCAGGGCTCGCCTTGTTCGTGGTGGCCATGCCCGGCCAGCCGGGTGATCGGATTTTGCGGTGGTTGCGGCAACGGATACTGTCCGGTGTCTTTCAGGTGCGTGTTCACGCCAGACCTGCATTGGCCCAATCCGTCGACGTCCCAGATCCACCTCCCGCCACCGAATACCAGGGGTACGTCACTCGATGGCGCGTGAAAGTAGCTCATGCACCGATCGCCGGTGCGTAGACATCTCGTCGTGACCGCATAATTTTGCTGCGTTTGCGGGAGCCCGTTGGTGAACGTTCGGATGGATTGATAGCGGCCGTGCAACGCTTCGGCCGGCGACACCACCCGCGGCGGTTGAGCGACCGGATCGGTGACCTTGTTGACGTCCACGTCGCCGGTGCGGGTAAAGGTTACCGTTCGAGTATTAGAACAGACATTGCTGGACGTCGCGGTCAATGCGCCGGTGAAGGTACCGGCGGATCCTGGTTGCAAGGTGAATACCTGGAAGAACTCGATAGTCGCGCCCTGACATTGATCTGAGCCCAAGGCCACTCCCACCCAACTGCCGCCGATCTGGTCCAGCACCACCGTCGGCGCCCCCACGGGCGCGCCACCGATGCGTGCCGCCGTCGCCACGCAGCCGGTCGAACGACACACCGAGCGCACGCCATAGATGCTCGTTATCGCCGACGGCACAGCCGAATTCGGGGCCGCATCGATGCCATTGTTGAGCGGGCCGAAGTCGGCCCGAAACGTGCCTGTGAATGGCCCGCCGGTGGCGATCGGCTGCGGGTGCCGGCGCTGCGAAAGCTTCTCTACGGCGAATACGCCGCCGGCAATCAGCAACGCGATGCCCAGCAGAGCACCGATCAGCAGCCGCCGGTGACGCGTCCGCGGCTTTGCGACGGGTAGTGCGGGCCGAGTGGTCGCCGTTGTGGTGAGGACAGGCCGGGTCTCGGGGAATGCAATCTCACGGCGCCCGGATGTGTAACCCGGACTCAGCGACTGGCGCAGTTCATGCGTGAACTCTCCGCAGCTTCCGAACCGGGCGGACGGATTCTTAGCCATCGCCACGGCAAACACCCAGTCCAGCGGGGCCAACTCGGGGCGCCTTGCACCGATTGACGCCGGCGGAGCGATGACTTGCTGGGTGATCACCACCGCTGGGTTGGAGTGGACGTACGGCGGCGCGCCCGTCAACAAGTGAAATGCCGTGCAGGCCAAGGCATATTGATCGGCGCGGCCGTCGATCGCTTCGCCCTTCAGTTGCTCGGGCGCCGCGTAGGCAACCGTGCCCACCGTCGTGTTGGTCGCCGTCAGCCCGGCCGCATCGTCGATGCGCCGCGCGATACCGAAATCGGCGAGAAATACCCGGCGCTGCTGTCCGTCGGAATCCGCCAGCAATACATTGGCCGGCTTGACGTCGCGATGCAACAAGCCCCGTTGGTGGGCATAATCCAGCGCCAAGCCGACCGCCGTAACGATCGCCAGCGCCTCGTCGACGGGCATTCCGTGCGGGTAGTACTGCCGCAACAGCTCGCCCGCGTCGGTGCCGGCGACATAATCCATCGAAATCCAGAAGTGGTCATCGTCTTCTCCGCGGTCATGGATCGAGACGATGTGCGGATGGGACAAACCGGCCGCCAAGTCGGCCTCCCGCAGAAACCTCGCCCGAAACTCCGGATCGGTCGTCAGGTCCGCCGGCAGTACCTTCAGCGCATCCTTGCGCGGCAGCCGCGGGTGGGCTGCCAGGTACACCGTGCCCATTCCGCCGCTGCCCAGTACGCGCTCGATGGTGTAGCCGGCAAACACCTGACCAACCTCAATCGGCATGGCCAAATCTTAAGGTGGATGCCGCGGCATCCGGCCGATTCGGTAGTCCCGTGCTAATCGCCGGTGCGCGTCAGTGTTTCGTCGAATTCCGAAGTCAGTGCGCATGGCGGGGTCTGGATGTGCTTGCCGTGCCCGGTGAGCAGCGTGATGGGGTTCTGCGGCGGCTGGGGCAGCGGATATTGCCCGGTTCTGGTCATATGCATTGAGGCGCCGCTGCGCGGGCAATTGCCGTCTACCGATGTGTCCAGAGCCCATTTCCCGCCGCCGAACAGCAACGGTTCCACCTGACCGGATGCCGCGTAGAAGTAGCTCATGCACCGATCGCCCGTGCGCAGGCACTCGGTGGTGACCGAGAAGTCGATTTCTTGTTGCACGCCTTGGGCTTTGAACGTTCGGCGCTGGTGGTAGCGCCCGCGAAGTGCCTCGGCCGGCGACACGACCCGGGGCGGTAAGGCAGCCGGGTCAGGGAGCGTGTCGACGTCCACATCCGAAGTGCGGGTGAACGTCACCGAATGCTTTCCGCCGCATTCGTTCCCGGAGAACACGCTGTAGTCGCCGGTGAAGCCGCCGCCCGGACCCGGTTGCAGGGTGAACACGTCCCACACCTCGGCGGAGTTGTCGTCTCGGCATGTATGTGTGCCGAGGTTCACCCCGATCCAGCGGCCGCCGACCTCGTCGAACACCGGATGCAGCGCGTATGTGGTGTCGCCGTCGAGCCGCGACGCGGTCGCCACGCACCCGCTGGAGCGACACACCGAGCGGACCGCGAACGTTTCGGTTGTCGGAAGCGCACCCGGGGCCGGAGCACCGCTGACAAAAGCGCCCTGTCCGAACTGGACCCGGTAGATGCCGGTGAAGGGACCGGTGTTGGGACGCCCGGCTATGGCTGGCGCAGCGTTACGCGCACCGACCGCGGGATGCTGCTGCTCGGTGAGCTTGACCACGGCGAACACACCGCTGGCGACGAGCAACGTAATTGCGGCCAGCGCGCCAAGCAGCACACCGCGGCGCCGCCGCTTAGCGACCGGCCGCGGCGCAGTGGTCGCGGCTGCTTCGGGTCGCGTCGGTGTGAAAGGCATCTCGATAGCGTGCGGCGAAACAGTCAGGTATCGGCTCAGCTGGTCGGTGAATTCTCGGCAGCTGCCGAAGCGGGCCGAAGGCTCTTTTGCCATCGCGGTGGCGAACACCGGATCCAGTGCAGCCAGCTCGGGCCGATACGCACCGAGGGAAGGCACCGGCGCACTGACGTGGCGGCTGATCACCACCGCGGGGTTTGACTCGCCGTACGGCGGTACCCCGGTCAGCAGGTGAAAGGCGGTGCACGCCAACGCATATTGGTCGGCGCGACCGTCGATTGCCTCACCCCGCAGCTGTTCGGGCGCGGCGTAGCACACTGTGCCCACCGTCGTATTGGTCGCCGTCAAGCCTGCGGCGTCGTCCATGGGCCGCGCGATACCGAAATCGGCCAGATACACTTGCCGGCCTTGCCCGTCGGCATCGGTCAATAAGATGTTGGCCGGCTTGACATCTCGGTGTAGCAGGCCTTGACGATGAGCGTAGTCCAGCGCCGAGCCGACCGCGGCGATGATCGGCAACGCTTCATTCAGCGGCATCCCGTTCGGGAACCGCTCATGTAGTAGCCGCGCCGCATCGGTGCCGGCGACGTGATCCATGGATATCCAGAACTGTCCGTCCGCTTCGCCGCGGTCATGGATCCTCACGATGCGCGGATGCGACAGTCCGGCGGCCAATTCGGCCTCACGTATAAACCGCCACCGAAACTCTGGATCGGTCGTCAGCTCTGCGGGCAGAACCTTCAGCGCTTCCTCGCGCGGCAACCGCGGATGCGAAGCCAGATACACCGCACCCATCTCGCCCGCGCCCAGCACCCCGGAGATTGTGTAGCCGGCGAACACTTGACCGACCTCAAGCGTCATGGCCAAATGGTAAGTCGCTGCTCGCCCGGGAAGACGCAAACGTGCGTTCCTCACTAGTCCCACGGGCCACAAGATCTACTTGGGTATGTCTTTTGTCCGCCTCAGCGCGACAACCCGGGGTGTTTCGACTGTTGGCCAGCTATGAGCGACAACCGTTGCGCAGCAAGCCAATTTGTCGCTACGAGTCGGACAAAAGACACATCGTCCGTTCTGGGGACTGGAGTGACAGGTGGGGTTGACGACGCACAGCAGCCTGAAGGCCCCAGCTTTCGACGGCCTTGCTCGCCGATCAAAGCTGACTACAGGATGGCGCCCTGTTCCTTATACTGCTCGATCTTGTCCCATTCGACGCCGGCCTCGAGCAGCACCTCCTCGGTGTGCTGACCATGTTCGGGCGCTCCCGTCGGCTTCACCTGCTGCTCGTCGAACTGCACCGGGTTGGTGGGCAGGATGTAGGGCGCGCCGTTCATCGCGTTGACCTCAGGAATGTAGCCATTGGCCACAACCATTGGATCGTGCCGTAGTTCGCTCGGCTTCTGCAGCACGCTCCACGCGCCCGACAGCGGCGCCAATATCTCGCGCCATTCGTTGACAGTGTGCGCGGCGAACTCCGCGTCGAGGATGTCGATGAACTCGCCCCGATTCTCGTAGCGCGAATGAGGGTCGGCAAATCGCTTGTCCTCCAAGAGATCCGACCGCCCGATCACGGAAAGAAACTCGGGCAAGAATTTCTCGCCCTGCAGCATCATCAAAGTGATGTAGCGGCCTTCCTGGGTTTTGTAGGTACCCACCAGCGGGTTGGGCATGTCGCGGTGGGTGAAGTTCGGCATCGGGTCGCCGCCGTACAGCATGGCCGCGGTGACCTGCGGACTCATCGCCCAGGATGCGAGGCCGAGCAGAGACACGTCGACCACCGACGTCTCCCCCGTCGCCTTGCGTTTGTACAGGGCCGCCGCGACGCCGCCGGCAATCGTCAAGCCGCCCAGTAGATCGCCGAATGCCGGTGTCTGCATAACCGGTTCGGGGAAGTCGCGGGTGAACGCGTCGCTGATGCCGCCGCGGGAGAAGAACGAGACCCCGTCATAGCCGGCCTTGTCCGCGTCGGGGCCCTTGGGTCCGTAGCCGGATCCGCGGACGTAGATGATGTCGGGGTTGACGGCGCGGATGTCGTCGAGCTCGATGCCGAACCGCTTGCGCCTGCTCGGCAGATAACTGGTCAGGAACACGTCGCAGGTCTTGGCGAGCTCGTGCACCACCTCTTGTCCGCCCGGCGTCGTCATGTCGACACCGATCGACTTCTTGCCGCGATTGGGCATCTCGATCATGTAGTTGACGCCGTCCGGGCCGCCGGGGACCAGACCCATCGTGACCAGGCCACGCTGGGGATCGCCGCCCACGCGCGGCTCGATCTTGATAACCTCGGCACCCCATTCGGCGAGCACCGCCCCGGCCGCAGGCACAAATGTCCACACGGCCGCTTCCAAGACCCGGATACCTTCGAGTGGTTTCGCCATTGAACACCCTTCGTTTTTGTCGGACGCGCTTTGTCGAGTATTACCTGACCCCTTTCGACCGCTTGCGCGGCCTGCCGGATCGAGACTGCGCCCAGGGCTATCTGCCGACGGAAAGTCACACTCTGTGCGCAGTTTCGGCGCCGCCAACGCGGACTCGATGGCGGGGATGCAATCGCCGACTCGCTAGCCGATCAGCTTCGTGAGCCAGCCCGGCTGCTTGTAGTCGACGGACTTGGTGCCGTCCCACACGAACGGCGTTCCAGTGGAATTGAGCCCGGACATCGTTCTGTTGCCGTTTGCGGCCTTGGTTGTGGCGGTGCCGAGGTCGGCTCCGGAGTTGATGCAGCCGACCACCGAGTCGTCAGCGCCGACAGACTTGGCCAGTTGCGCCAGTTCGCCGTCGGTGTGGTCGGTACTGCCGCCTTCCGCCGGTTGAAAGTTGCTGGCGAACAGGCCGGAGTAGAAATCGGAATAGATCTTCGGATCGTTTTGTGCTGCAACGCAATACGTCGCGGCGACTGCACGTGTCGAGTAATTCTTGCTGGACGACGAGTTGTCGAGGAAGTTCAGCAGGTGGTAGCGCACCGTAAGCTTCTTAGTGTTCACCGCGGAGTTGATGTCACTGGCATTCGAGCGAATGAAGGTGCCACACGGCGGGCAGAGTGGTTCGTTGAAGACGTCAATCGTCATCGGCGCCACTGAACTGCCGGCCGACACACCGTCGTCGAGAACCTTGAGCGCGACCGCATCTGGGGGCGCTGACGGCGACGGCTCGGGCGTGGGAGACTCCCACGGCTTGGCGACCACGATGAGCACCCCGCCGACGAGGGCCATCACGACGGCGGCCGCGACGCCCACCCACACCCACGGCGTACGTGTGCGTGGGGGCGGCGGCGCATACGACGGCTGACCCCATGGCGGTGTCCCGGTCCAGTGCGCCGGCTGCGGCAACGGTCCACCCGGAGTAACGGTCTGCCCAGGGCCCGACGGCCAACCTGTCCCCGGTGTGGGACCGTAGGTCGGTGGACGAGTGGGCGCAGGCGGTACAGCCGCAAAGCCGCTGGGCGGAGCGGCCGCAAACCCGGCCGGCAGCTTCGCCACCTGGCTGCGCTGCAAAATGTCGGTGGCACGATCCTGATCTGGCGTGGCCAGCGCTGCGTAAGCGGCCGCGGACAGATCACCGCAGGTCGGAAATCGGTCGGCGGGATCCTTGGCCATACCCCGTGCGATCACACTGTCGAAAGCCAGTGGGATGCCCGGTCGCGCCGCGCTGGGCCGCGGGACCGCCTGGTGCAGGTGCGCACTCATCACGCTGATCTGGTCGCCCCGATAGGGCGGAGAACCCGTCAAGCACTCGTACAACACGCAGGTCAATGCGTAGATGTCGGCCCGATACGTGACTTGGGAGTCTTTGAATCGCTCCGGTGCCATGTACTTGAAGGTGCCCACCGTGCTGCCGAGCTGCGTCAGCTTTTCGTCCGACGTGGCGCTGGCGATCCCGAAATCGACAAGGTAGGCGAAGTCATCGCGGCTGACCAGAATGTTTTCCGGCTTCACATCGCGATGGGTCACCCCGGCGGCGTGCGCGGCGTCGAGCGCGGAACCGATCTGACGCACGATCGCCACCGCCCGCGGTGGCGTGAGCGGCCCATAGCGGCTCAACATCGTGCTCACATCGATGCCGTCGATCAGGCGCATGTCCACGTAGAGCTGGCCGTCGATCTCGCCGTAGTCGTGGATCGGCACCACGTGCGGCTCCTGCAGCCGGCCAGCGGTGCGGGCTTCACGCTGCATGCGTGCGCGGAAGACCGGATCGCGGGACAGCGTTTCCGACATCAGCTTCAGCGCCACGATGCGCTCGCGCACGGTGTCCTCGGCCTCATAGACATCGCCCATGCCCCCGCGACCAACCAGGCGCCGCAGCCGATACGGCCCGAACTGTGTACCCTCCCGCGAACCGGGGGTTTCACCCATCGCCGACTCCTTACTCGCCAACGCCTGCCGCAAACCGATTAGGAGCACATGTGTGCCCCGACCGCAGTTGCGACGGACCCGAGTACGCGCCGGCGTGCACGACAAGGCTAATGGTTTGAGCAATGCCGGCGCACAGTTCGAACAGTGAGGCTGCTATCCAGCACCCTTTAGGCCAAGATGGAGCTCGACCCCGGCCAAGGAGATCCAATCGTGCTGTGGCGCCAGGTGCCCAATCGCCGACAAACCACACTTGTGGTTTGCGGTTTTGCACTGGCTGTGTGCGTCCTGCTCGCCGGTTGCACAAGCGTCGTCGCGGGCACCCCTAAGGCCGGCAAGCGCGGCGCATCGAACGGTCCGATCTTCCCTTCCCAGCTGGTCGACTTGTTGACGCCGTCGGAGTCGCTGTCGGTGGTAGCCGGCAGTCCGCTGTTCGAACAGGACATGCAGTCCGCGTTGTTCAGCGGCGCAGATCCGGCGGAATGCCAGGGCGTCGCGGGTTATGGCGGCTACGCGCTGTTCCCCAAGAACTACACCGGCCGGGAGGCACGTACCCAGTCCGACGCCCTGCAGAATCAGCACCAGCTGCTCGAGGTGTCGGCCACCTATCCAAGCGGCTTCAACGCAGCAGGCTTTCTCGACTCCGTCCGCAAAACGGTGTCCGGGTGCCAGCAACCCATCACCTCGTGGGGCAACGATCAGCGCAAGGTGACCGTGCAACCGGCCGCATTACAGCCCAGCTCTGCCGAAGTCGCGCAATGGTCGACGAAACTGCAAGGTGACCAATGGATTTGCGACTTCGCGGTGATCGCCATGGCCAACGTGGTTTCGCAGATCGTCACCTGCTCCCCCGACCACTCCATCGACATCAAGCCGCTGGTGGCCAAACGGATCAAGAAGATCGAAGAACTGATCAACTCGACCGCATAAGGCTTGCACGCGACACCGATTTGCCCACGCGAAAGTGCAACTGGCAACGTATTTCTCGAGTAGCGCCGTCGCCAGCTGCACCTTCGCAGCAGTCAAAGCGGTTGCTTGGTCGCGACGAGCTTGTCGACCACTTCGCCCAGGCAGTTAAAACCGGGCGCCGCGGCCATGTCGGCAGCGATGCGCTGGCTTGCTTCGCGGTAGCGCGGCTGGTTCAGCACGTCGAGGATGGCCTTGCGCAAGGCGCGGGGCGAGGGCTGGTCGGTGCGGAGCCGGCGCCCGACGCCGGACCACTTTACGCGCGCGCCGACTTCGGGCTTGTCCTCTTTGCCGCCGGTGGCGACGACCGGTACCCCGTAGCGCAACGCATACTGCACGCCGCCGTATCCGCCGTTGGTGACGACGACGGCCGTGCGTGGCAGTAGCTCGTCATACGGGAGAAACGTTGCGGCGCGGGCATTCTCCGGCAGTTCGGGCAGTGTGTCGAGGGGTCGTCCGCCGGTGCTCACCACCACTATGACGTTTTCGTCGGCCAGCGCCTCAAGCGTCGGCGCGATGGCTTGCCGATAGTCGACGTTGGCGACTGTCCCCTGGGTGACATGGACGACGGGCCGGGTGCCGTCGAGGTCGGACCACCACTCCGGTAGCGGCGCCTGCGAACCCACGGCACAGAGCGGACCGGCGAAATGTAGGTTCGGCGGCGCATCCGAACGCGGATACTCGAACGCGGGGACGGTGAATTGAACGATTGCGTCGGCCTGAGTGCCCCAGTCGATAAATGCGCACGGAAGATGTGTCTGGTGCACCTGGTAGTACTGGCTGTCGACGATGTTGTTGGCCTGACGGAATATTCGGCGGGTTAGCGCGGAAAGTACGGCGTTTCGTTGCCTGTTGCCCCAACGGGCGGGCAGGAGCCCCAGGCCGAACGGCGCGGTGTCCGCGCTGCTGATCGTAAGCGGTATAACGCCACACATCACGACCAGCGGGCGCACTGCGCGCGGATGTCCGAGCAGGATCGTCGCCCCGATGAAAATCCCTTCGGCCAAGACGATGTCGGCAGGATGCGCGCCATGGAGTGCCATGAGGGTCTCGTATTGGGTTCGTGCCGGACGAGCGAAGAAGTGCTCGACGTCGAACGCGGCTGCTTTCATTCCCTTCAATTTCGCGCGCTCGGGAAACTGTTCGAGACAACTCTCGTCGTAGTCGATGTCGGGCGGCAGCGGGATGTGCGTGGCCCCTGTCGCGGCAACCTTGTCGGCGAAACGGGCGCCGGTGATGAACCGCACCTGATCACCGCGCTCTACAAATCCGCGAGCAATGCCAAGCATCGGCGCCACGTGGCCCTGGGCGGGGATGCTGGCGATGAGGATGGATTTCACGGTGCGTCCCCTTGGCTCACGCTTCACTGCGTGGTAGTAGTATTCATTACTATGGCACCGCAGTCAATATCCGAAAAGGCCACCCGCCGGTCGCGGGCGTATCGGTCAGAGCTGCGTCAACAGCAAGCGGAGCAGACTCGTTCGCGGGTGATCGCCGCAGCGGCCGAACTCTTCGCCGAGAACGGCTACGCCCGTACCACCCTGGCGAGGATCGCCGAGGCGGCCGGCGTTTCTCCCGAAACGGTGCAAGGGCAGGGGCCCAAAGCGGCACTGCTCATCTCGGCCGCCGAATACGCCGCACTCGGTGTCGCCGGCGAAGAGAACCTTCTCAATCTGGAGGTCGGTCGCCGCTTGATCGCCATTCAGGATTGCGACAAAGCGCTCGACTATCTGGTCGCTTTTGTGGCCGAGGTGCACGAACGGACCGCGAAACTTGGGCTTGCCTTGATCGGCGGTGCCAGCGTCGATGCAGAACTAGATCGCTATCTCAATGACTTCATTGCAGGCATCAACCAACAGGTTCGGCGAGTGCTCAGGGTCTGGCGCGGCCGGGGATGGCTACGGGAAAACGTCTCCTTCGACGAACTCGTCGAAACCAGCGCGGTGATTTGCAGCGTCGACACCTTCCTGCGTATTACCCACCGAGACGGGTGGACCGTGAGTCGCTACAAAGCTTGGGTTCGGCGCATGTTGGCTGAAACGGTCTTGCGGTCCTAGCTGGTCGGAACCAACTGGAAGACCGGGGTGACTCGGTCGGTACTCGCCGGAGCCCGGAGCGCTCGACGACAGTCATCGTCAACTACGCGTCGTCGAGGATTGCGCGAGCTACGACATCGATGAGTGCGGCTCGCGCCCGCCTGTCGCTCCACCGTCGGTCGACGGTGAGCGAGCGGTACGGCCCGGTGCTGTGGCCAAGTGCCCACCACAGATCCACGGCGTCGTCGATCGAGACTCGCAGCCGTCCGGCTTCTGCGAGCAGTTGGACCAGCCCCCGAAGGTCGCTGCGCCGGCGGCGTTCGAGTTCCTCCTGAAGTTCGGCGATCTCGGGATCGGATGCGGCCACTGAGCGCACGATTTCGTCGATCGGAGCAACGCGGCGGAGAACGCCACGGGTCGCGTCGGTGATCAGCTCGAGTCGGCGCCGCTGGCTGGGCTCGGCCCTCACCCGATCAAGCCATGCTCCAGTTCGCCAGGCGTCGGTGCTGGGTGCGCCTGCAGATGCTTGCTCGACCACCGCCCGTAATACGTCTCGCTTGGTGCCGAAAACGGCATACACCGTCTCCGGCGACACATCGGCGCGCGCGGCGATCTGCGCCACCGTGGTCGCCGCATAGCCATTGTCGATGAATGCTGCCGTCGCGGCGTCGACAATCGCCGCGCGCGTTGCCTCACGCTGCCGGGTGCGCGCCGACGAGCGGTATCGGCGACGAGGATTGACTTCTTCGGTCATTTCGGTACAGTGCTACTGTATTAATTCAATTGCTTCTGGAATCACACAAGTGCATCATCATCGCATTTCACCACGTAGCGATCGCGACGAGCAACCTCGACGCGGTACATAGGTTTCGCGCAGAAGCAACGGGTTCCGGCGGGGGTGCGCCGTGAAAGGAGCCAAAATGCCAACGGACGCGTTTGATATGGCAATCGCTCATCGGGCGTTTCGAAATGGGCTACATGATGCCCCGCTGCTGGTCCGGAGCGTAGTGGCCGGCGATACAGCGCGATCCGCCGTCGTCGGCGCTCACCTCGAATTCATCGTGGCCGCGCTACACCACCACCATGCCGCTGAAGACGATCTGATCTGGCCGAAACTGCATGCGAGAGCCCCCGCCTCTGCCGAGGACATCACCCGAATGGAACAAGCCCATCACGGCATAGCCGAGGCTGACGCCAGAGTGATGTCAGTCTTAGCTTCGTGGGTCACGTCGGCCGACCCCTGGCTCGCTCAGCAACTTGTCGAAGCGCTGGAGGACCTATCTACTCGAGTCAATCAGCATCTTGCCGACGAAGAGCAGAACATCGTTCCCCTCATCAACCAACACATCACTCCCGAGGAATGGCAGAAATGCGTCGCCCGCGGGGCTGAATTCATATCGCGGAAAAATCTCCGGCTCGGACTTGTGTTGAGCGGCCTGGTCCTCGACGCTTCGTCGCCTGACGAGGCACGGCGGCTCCTTTCCATCGTGCCTCTGCCCCAACGCATTTTGATCCAGTTATTCGCGAGACGCACCTTCGCCAGGTACCAAGCCAACCTCCACCCCATTGCTGTCTAGCCCTGCGGCAGCAAGTGACCCACCGAGACGGATGGACCGTGAATCGCTACAAAGCTTGGGTTCGGCGCATGTTGGCTGAAACGGTCTTGCGGTCTTAGCCGATCAGGCGGGAACCAACTCGAAGACCGGAATGACTCGGTCGGTTCGCTGCTCGTACTCGCCGAATCCTGGAGCGCGCTCGACGACGGTCGGATAGATGGAATCGCGTTCGTCACGCGGCAATTCGCGAGCGGTCGCCGGCTTCGGGGCTTCCGAACCGATCTCGATGCTTACCTCGGGGTTGGCGCGAATGTTGTGGACCCAGGCTGGGTTGTTATCCCGTCCCGCCGCCGAGCCGACGATGTAGATCTTGCCGTCGATATCGAAGTGGGCCACGGGATTGACTCGCGGGGCGCCACTTTTCGCGCCCGTCGACGTCAACAGCAGCAGCGGGAAACCCTCGAACTGTCCGCCCACTTTGCCGCCATTGCGGCGAAACTCCTCGATGTTGCGCTCGTTGAAATCGCGCTCCCCGCTCATTGCGTCGTCACCCATTTCCCCAGGTTAGTGCTTGCCTCACTCCTCGAACGTGGGTGGTATGGACGAAAACGATGGGCAACGCGTACCTATGCCCCACGTTCGACGCGACCATAATGCCGAACGTGAGTCTCCTAAGTCTTGATGCCGACGGTTATCAGGTCGGAGATGAGCCGGGTCCACAGCGGCCGCGGGATACGGTGCTGGTCGCTGACGGTAAATCCCGCGTTTTCGAACAGTGTCCGCATCTCGGCGGGTGAGGCATTGTGCTGCGGTTTCCACCGATGGTCCGACGGGGCCTGGAGCACCTGTTGTCGTGCGCTCAGAGCCGCGACGGCCACCAGTCCTCCGGACGCCAGCACACGGTGGAACTCTTGCAACGCGGCTGGCTGGTCGAAGAAGTGAAACGCAGAGGTGGTCACGACGGCGTCGAGCGCGCCGTCATCGAAGGGCAGCTGCTCGGCCGGGGCGCGCAACCACTTCACCCGGTCGGATCTGCCGCGGGCCTGCTCGAGCATGCCGTCGGACATGTCGATGCCGTAGATCTCGTCGGGCTGTAGTTCACGCTCGATCCGATCGCTGAGAATACCTGTGCCACAGGCGATATCAGCTATTCTTCGCGATCCGTGGCCGCGCAACCGGGCGATCACCTCGTCGTGCGGCGGACGGTAAACCCACTGCTGCAGAAACGGCAGATCGTAAGCCGGGGCCAGGAATGTCCACATCCGCGTGACCGCGTCGTTTAGCCCCCGGCGTCGCGGTTCAGTCATTTGCGCAACACTACCGCGACGGTTTTGACAGCCGTTGCTAGTGGCGTCCCGGTCCCCCGGGTCCGCCCGGTCCCCCGGGACCACCTGGTCCGCCCGGGCCGCCGGGTCCGCCGGGGCCACCTGGCCCGCCGGGGCCGTTTGCGGCGGGAAGCACGAATACACACTCATTGAGCTCGACGCTCCAGGCCCAGCCGGGAGCGCAATCGTCGTCGGCCCGGCTCACTGCCGGAGCGGGAAGTGGGGCCATCGGCAAGGCTGCCATGACAAGCGCGACCGTACCGATAGCGCAACGCCGCCGAAAATGCCCCATTGCAGACCTCATTTTCTTTAGCATCAGTGCCCCGAGCGGAGTTGCTGGCGGGCCTTTACTCGACCTTGACCATCTATTGAATTGTGCTACCGACGATGGCTGATGTGAGTACGCTTTCATCGGTGGAACTGGGGGTTTTGGGACCTCTCCAGGTCCGGCAGGACGGCGGGCCCGTCACTATCCCGGGCGCCAAGCCGCGCGCCATCCTCACGATGCTGGGCTTGCACAGTGGGTCGGTGGTTTCGGCTGACACGCTGATCGAGCTGCTGTGGGGCGACGATCCGCCACGCACCGCTGCCAAGGCCCTGCAGACCCACATCTCCTCGCTGCGCCGGACTCTTGGCGACGGCTTCGTCTTGACCCAGGGCGCGGGCTGGATCGTGGCCGCGGCCGCAGTCGACGCCACGCGATACAAGTTGGCGGCCAGAACGGGGCGTGAGGCCGCGGCGGGCGGTGACATCAGCCAGGCGGTGGCCCGCTTCGACGAGGCGCTCGCCCTATGGCGAGGAGTTCCCGAACTGCCCGACTGCCGACGGGGTTTGTCCGAAAAGACCCGCTGGATCGAAGGACACGCCGCGCTGGTGGAGGATCGTGCAGACGCGTTGCTCGCGACGGGTCGCGCCGCGGAAGTCATCGGCGACCTCGAGGCGGCGGTGGCTGAGGCGCCGCTGCGCGAAAGGCGTTGGGGCCAGTTGATGCTCGCGCTCTACCGTGCGGGCCGGCAGGGTGAAGCACTCGGCGCTTACCAGCGTGCGCGGGCGTTACTGGCCGACGAGTTGGGCGTCGACCCCGGGCCGGAGCTGCGTCGGCTGGAGGCCGCGATCGTCGCGCAGGATACGTCGCTGGATATCCCTGTGGCGCAGCATCTTTCGTCGGTAACGCGGGCGGTGACCTTTTTGCTCACCGACATCGAGGGATCGACCGCCGCCTGGGAAGCAGACGCCGATGCCATGGCAGCAGCCCTGGCACGCCACGACGAACTCATCGAACAGGTCGTCACGGCGCGCGCTGGACGGCTGATCAAAACACGCGGCGAGGGCGATGCGACGTTTTCGGTCTTCGAACGGCCGTCCGCGGCTGCGGCCGCTGCCATCGAGATCCAAGACGCGATCGGTCACGAGCCGTGGGCATTGCGCGAGCCGCTGCGGATCCGCGTCGCACTTCATACAGGCGAGGTGGAACTGCGCGACGGCGACTACTTCGGGCGGGCAGTCAACCGGGCCGCGCGCCTGCGGTCGTTGGCCGAAGGTGGACAGATCTTGTGCTCCGGAGCGACCGCGGAGCTCGTCATCGATTCACTGCCAGACGACGTCGACCTCACTGACTTGGGAATGCGTCAGCTGAAAAACCTCGCGCGACCGGAGCACGTATTCGAGCTGCGTTTGCAGACCGCCGACGACAGCCCGCAAGCGCCGACCAGCGATCCGCCGATGCAACGGCCGGTATTCCCGCCGGTACTGAGCGGCCCCGGGCCTTTCGTTGGGCGTGGCGACGAACTCGAACGACTCCTGTCGGCGTGGCAGGCCGCGCTCGCCGGTGGTGTGCGCACGGTGCTGATCGCCGGCGAACCCGGTGTCGGCAAGACGCGCCTGGCCGGCGAATGGTCTCAGCGGGCGTATGAGCAAGGGGCGGTCGTGCTGTACGGCCGTTGTGACGAGGACCTCGGCGCGCCCTATCAGCCATTCGCGGAAGCCCTGCGTTCACTGGTGCCGTGCATGGGCGCAAGCCGGCTGCGGGGGTTGCGCGGTGTTGAGGCGCTGCTTCCGCTGGTTCCCGGGTTGCCCGATGTGGTGCCCGATCTGGCGACGCCTGCTCGCGCGGATCCCGACACCGAGCGCTATGCGCTTTTCGATGCCGTCGTTGCGCTGTTGGACATTGCCTCCACGGGCGCGCCGATCGTGCTGATACTCGACGACCTGCACTGGGCAGCCAAGCCGACGCTGCTGCTGTTGCGGCACCTGCTGCGGTTCGGCGATCGCGCCCGCGTGCAGATCGTCGGCACTTACCGCAGCACCGACCTGGACCGCTCCCACCCGCTGGCGGCGATGCTCGCCGATTTGCACCGTGACGGCACCGCATACCGCCTCAACCTGAGTGGCCTCGACCAGGACGACGTGACCACCTATGTGGCTGAGGCCGGGTACGACGACGAGGAACTCGCCCACGCGCTGGCGTCGGTCACGGGTGGTAACCCCTTCTTCCTCATCGAGGCGTTGCGGCATGTCGATGAAAGTGGCGGCGTCTGGGATCAGAGCACGCTGCCGCAGGGGGTCCGCGAGGCGGTGAGCCGCCGGCTCTCTCGGCTTCCGGCCGAGACCAACAAAGCCCTTGCGGCCGCCGCGGTCGTCGGCAGCCGTTTTGCCGTGGATTTGGTGGAGCATGTGGTCGGCAACGATCTCATCGACGCGTTCGACGAAGCGTGCCAAGCCGGCATCGTCATCGAAGAAGCCGGCGGTCATTATCGTTTCAACCACGCCATCGTGCGGCAGTCCCTGCTGGCCGAATTGGCGTCGGTGCGGCGCATGCGCCTGCACCAGCGCATCGCCGCGACACTGGAGACCCAGCCAGGTGCCGACGACGAGCTGCTGGCCGAGTTGGCTCACCACTACTTCGAATGTGCCTGGGCGGGAAACGCTGCCAAGGCCGTCTTCTACTGCCGGCGTGCCGCGGACCAGGCCATGGCGCGACTGGCCTACGAAGGCGCCGCAGACCTGTACGACCACGCCCTGCACGCGTTGGAGGAGCTTGACGAGGAGCTGCCCGATCGCGACGACCAAGTCGCCGAACTGCTGATCGCACGCTGCGAGGCACTGCTGGCCGCGGGCGACGTGAGTTCGGCAGCGGGTGCGGTCTCCCAATTGCAAGAGGCGACAGTCGATTCGGCCCGGCTAGCGGCATGGGCGACATGCTTCGACGGTCAGCTGTCAGTACTGATCCATCCCGAACGGTTGGACGAGGTCGAGACTGCACTGGGTACAGCTGCCGAAAAGCTTGCCGCACTTGACGATGCCGCAGGCGAAGCCAATGCCCATACCGTGCGAGCAACGTGCCTGGGCCGGCTTGGGCGAATCGCCGAGTGTGAAGTCGCGCTGGACGATGCTCTGACCGCAGCGCGACGCGCACGTGAATATCGGCGGGTGAATGCGGTTTTGGCGGGCGCGCCCCTTGCGGCCCTATGGGGACCCAACCCGGTTCCGCGGGCGGGCGGGCGATGCCTTGATGTGGTCCGGCTGTTGCGCATCACGACGGACTCCCCCGCGGTCGAAGCGACGTCGACCCGATGCCAGGCCGTGCTGGAGGCATTCCGCGGCCGCGATGCGGCGGCCCGACGGATGATCGATTCGGCGCGACGCACGGTTACCGAACTGGGCCTGCGCCATGCGCTGCTGGAGGTTGAGCAGTTCGCCGGCATTGTCGAGCTGGTTGCCGACGATCCTGCCGCGGCCGAACCACATCTGCGCCAGGCTTACAACGGTTTTCGTCGCATGGGTCTGGACGCCGACACGGCCGAGACCGCCGCGCTGCTGGGTCGTACTTGTCTGGCGCTCGGCCGAGAGAACGAGGCCGACGAATTGTGTTCGGAGAGCGAGCGCCTCGCTGGGCACGCACTCAAGGCGTCGATCGCCTGGCGCACGCTGCGGGCGAAGCTGTTGTCGCGCAGAGGTGATCACGCGGAGGCTCGTCGGGCGGCCGAGGCTGCGGTCAACCTGGCCGGCCGCACCGACGCGTTGGTCGACCATGGCGATGCGTGTCTGGCTCTGGCCACGGTTTTGGACGCCGCTGGAGATGCGGCCGGGGCGCGAGCTGCCGCCGAACGAGCGGTGGGCTTGTATGAGCGCAAAGGCGCTGCGGCGCTTGCGGAGAAGGCCCGCCGCGTTGTCGGCGAGCCCAAGGCGCCACCAATTCTGCGCGAATTGCCGAGCATCGAACCGACCAACGCCTGTGTGCAAGCGGGCAGCCGATTGATCGATGCGGTCAATCGCGAGGCCTTGGACGAGGTAGTGCAGCTGTTTGCCCCGTATGTGTCCGTCGAAAGCCGCAGGAAGGTCGTCGGCTTTCCGCGAGTCCAAATCCCGTCGGACCAGTGGCCACACGAGATGCGACGTTTTCTGACGACGGGCATGGTGCGCTACCAACACGCAGCCGTCGCGGTGCGTGGTGAGCGTCTTGCTCTCACCCGCGTGGTGATTGGCACTTCAGATCGGAGTTCCGGTGCGCCGCAAGACGAGATGCTGCATGTGGCCGGCCTCGACGAGGACGGTCGAATCGCGCTGCAGGTTTGGTTCGACATCGAAGACATGGACGCGGCGGTGGCCGAACTCGATGCCAGGCACGCCCGGTTTGAGGAAGAGCAGCCGCGGCGGCTACGGCTTGAGAATGCAGCCAGCCGAGTGGACAAGCGCCTCCACGCCTACTTCGCCGGCCGCGACTGGGAAGCGGCGGCCGAGGCTCTGGCCGAGGACATGCTCTACCACGATCGTCGTCGCGTTGCGAATGCCGGTCTTCGGCATGGTCGTGACGCTGAAATCGTAAACGCCCGAGTGCTAGCCGATCTGGGAGCGCATGTGACGTCGACCGTCATTGCGACCCGCGGAGAGCGCCTGGTCCTCACGCAGGCTCGCTTCACTGGCACCGATCCAGGGCCCGAGGCCTTCCATAACGTAATGCTCTCCCTCCTCGAGATTGACTCCGACGGACGGGTGCTGAGCCGCGTCGTGTTCGACGCCGACGATTTCGATGCCGCACTAGAAGAGCTCGACGCGCGATACCTCGCCGGCGAAGCGGCCGCTTACGCACACACGTGGTCGGCTATCTCGCGGACCTACGCTGCGTTCAACCGGCGTGAACTTCCCCCGACGACGCCCGACTGGGTGAATGTCGACCATGGGCAAGGAAGATCGTTCGCCTCGGGCGACACGAACGCGTATCTCCGTGCCACGTGGGACCTTGCACCGGATATCAAGATCTACATCGAGGCTGTGGAACGACTGAGTGACATTGGCGGGGTTGTAACGCACGCTGCGCGTGGAACCTCGCGAGGAGGCTTCGACGCGGAGTGGCGAGAGACCGCCATGTTGACGGTAGACGGCGAGTTAGTCAACCGCAGCGAAGTTTTCGACGAGGCGGACTTGGAAACCGCGATCGCGAGGTTCGAACAGCTCAGCACGCCGGCGCGACAGCTGGAAAACGCGGCCAGTCAGACGTACGACCGTTTCAATGCGTACTTCGCCCACGACTGGAATGCGATGGCGAAGCTTATGGCCGACAACTTTTCGAGTGACGACCGTCGTCGGCTGGTGGGTGAAGGAGCTTTACGCGATCGAGACGCTCAGATGGCAAATATACGGGCGAGTGCTGACCTCGGGTTCACGAATGTGACATCGACCGTCATTGCCACCCGCGGACAGCGCCTGATACTCACGCGTGTTTGCTGCTCGGCCAGCGATCAAGGTCCTGAGCAGGCCCTCGTGGAGGTACTCAGCGTCGTCGAGACCAATGACGTCAATCGGATCGCCGCAATCGTCGTGTTCGACCCTGACGACATCGACGCCGCCATCGAGGAACTCGATACTCGCTACCTCGCCGGCGAAGCAGCCGACCATGCGCACACGTGGTCGGTGATCACCGAGGCGTACTGGTCTCTAAACCGGCATGAGCTACCGCCCACGACACCGGACTGGGTGAACCTCGACCACCGGCGCGGGATCGCTTTTGCCCCCGGCGATATGACCGCATATATCCGCGCCAAGTGGGACCTTGAGCAAGACGTCCGTTCCTACATCGAGGCTGTGCATCGGCTCAACAACGTCGGAGCGATTTTCACCCAAGTGCTGATCGGGACCTCACAAGAGGGCTTCGATGCAGAGTGGCGCATCGTCGAACTCATGACGGTCGAAGGCGACCGAATCAAACGCGCCGAAATCTTCGACGAGACTGAGCTCGATACCGCTCTCGCGCGGTTCGAACAGCTCAGCCAGCCGACACCGCGGCTGGAAAACGCGGCAAGCCACGCAAATGAACGGTTCCTTGCCTCCTTCGAGGCCCGCGACTGGACCGCTATGGCAGCCATACTGGCTGACCAACTTTCCAGCGACGATCGTCGGCGGGTAGTGAATGCCGGTCTCCAACAGGGCCGGGATGTCCTGATCCATAATTTCAGGGCAGCTGCCGACCTCGGGGTCACGCGCGTGACGGTCGACGCTATTGCGACCCGTGGGGAACGCCTTGTACTCACTCGTGCCCGATACTTGCGCGGCGACGAAAAACCCGAGGCCTTTCAAGTCGATCTGTTACAGATAGTCGAGAGCGACGCTGACGCGCGGATCGCGGCACTGGTCACGTTCGATCCAGACGACTTTGAGGCCGCCATTGCCGAGCTCGACGCCCGCTACCTTGCCGACGAGGCGGCCGCTCATGCGCACACATGGTCGGTCATCAGGGGTAGCTACGTCGGATTCAATCGGCGCGAGCTCTCCGCGACGACGCCAGACTGGGTAAACATCGACCACCGTGCTGGAGCAGCATTCGCTCCCGGTGACATGATCGCGTATCTCCAAGCGGCATGGGAGGATTCGCCTGACACCAAGATCTACATCGCGGCGGTGCATCAGCTCAGCGACATCGGAGCGGTCGTCACCCATGTGGCGCGCGGGATCTCACAAGAGGGCTTCGACGCCGAGTGGCGCGATATCCACCTGCTGACCGTAGAAGGCGACATGCTCAGCCGCTCCGAGCTATTCGACGAGGCCGACCTGGACACCGCGATCGAGACGTTTGGACAGCTAAGCCGGCCCACACCTCGGCTGGAAAACGCGGCAAGCCAAGCGTGCGAACGCTTTCTGGGGCACTGGTTGTCAGGCGACTGGGACGCCGTATCGCAGATACTGGCCGACGACGTTTCCCACGACGACCGCCGTCGTGTGGTGGGCGCGGGAGTCCGGCATGGTCGAGAGGCCGAGATCGCCGACCTTCGGGAATTCGACGACCTGGGCATCACGAACGTAACGGTGACCGTCATAGCCACCCGCGGCGAGCGCCTTGCCCTTATGCGTGGTCACCTCTCGTTCCGCGAACAAGGGCCCGAGGCATTCCGGATCGAAATATTCGGGATCACCGAGATCAACGCCGACGAGCGCATCGTGGCGGTCTTGATGTTCGACTCCGACGACTTCGACTCTGCCATCGAGGAACTCGACGCGCGCTACCTCGCGGGCGAAGGGGCCGCTCACGCGCACACGTGGTCCGTCATCACACGAGGTTGCGCCGCACTTAACCAGCGCGAGCCACTGCCAACGACACCGGACTGGGTCAATATCGACCACCGGCGAGGGATTGCGTTTGCTCCTGGTGACCTGACGGCCTACGTACATACCGCTTGGGATCTCTTGTCCGACGGCGGCGTCTATATTGAAACCGCTTATCGCGTAAGCGATTTCGGAGGAGTCTTTACCTGGGTCGGCTACGCGACTTCCGAGGAGGGCGTCGACGTCGAGTTCCGCGGTATCAACGTGCTCACCGTCGAAGGCGACCTCACTAACCGAATCGAGATCTTCGACGAGACAGATCTGGACGCCGCGCTCGCGAGATTCGAAGAGCTGGGCGGCCCCGCGCATCTGCTGGAAAACGCGGCAAGCCGAAGGGGCGAGCGGTATTTGGCACACATTGCGGCAGGCGAGTGGGAAGCCATGGCGGAGATGCTCGCCGAAACCTTTTCCACCGACGATCGTCGTCGGGTAGTTGGCGCGGGAATCCGACACGGCCGAGATGCCCACGTGGCGGACATGCGAGTGATCGCTGACCTGTCTAGCATGGATATGACGTCGACAGTCGTGGCAATCCGCGGCGAGCGCCTCGCCCTCTTACGTGCCAACTTCTCGGGCCGCGATTCAGAGTCCGAGGCATTTCTCACCGAGGTGCTCGTCATTGTCGAAACCGGGGTTGGCGAGCAGATCGTCGCAGTCGTCTCACTCGACCCCGATGATTTCGATACAGCCATCAAGGAACTCGATGCCCGATACCTCGCCGGCGAAGCGGCCGCTTACGCGCTCACGTGGTCGGTCATGTCGGAAGGCTTCGCCGCGACCAACCGTCACGAGCTGAGTCAGATCTCTCCCGACTGCGTCAGCATCGACCACCGTCGTGGAGCAGCGTACGGCCCGGGCGAGCTAGTCGAATACGTCCGTGCCGGATGGGAACTTGGTCAGAACATCCGAACCTACGTCGAGGTGGTGCATCGGCTGAATGAAGTCGGGGTTGTCTGCACCCATGCCGCACAGGGTATTTCGCGAGAGGGCTTCAATGCCGAGTGGCGTGGGGTTGACCTCTTGATGCTCGACGGCGACATGGTCAACCGCTGCGAGCTATTCGACGAGACAGACCTGGACGCTGCGATCGCGAGGTTCGAACAGCTCAGCCGGCCGACATCGCGGCCGGAGAACGCGGCAAGCCGCGTTGCCGAGCGCTTCTCGGCGCACTTCGTGGCAGGTGACTGGGACGCCATGGCGGAGACACTGGCGGACAACTTTTCCAGAGATGATCGCCGACGGGTCGTCGGCGCAGGAGTACGACATGGCCCAAACGCCTGGGTCACAGACGCGCGATCGACCGCCGACTTGTGGAGCGTGAACGTGACGTCGACCGCCATAGCGACTCGCGGGGAGCGTCTTGTCCTCCTTCGGGGCAGCTTCGTGCACCGGAATAAAGAACCAGAGGCATTTGTCACAGAGTTGCTCGTCATCGCCGAGATCAACGCCGACGAGCGGATCGTCGCCTTCATTTCATTCGACCTCGATGACTTCGACGCCGCCATCGAGGAACTCGATGCCCGCTACCTCAGGGGCGAGGGAGCCACCTACGCGCACACCTGGTCGCTGATCTTGGGGGCTTTCGCCGCGTTCAACAGACATGAGCTCCCCGCTGTGACGCAAGACTGGGCGAATGATGACCACCGTCGCGGGAGGGCTTTCTCGCCCGGCGACCTGATTCCATACATCCGTGCCACAGTGGATCTCACGCCCAACGTCATGGCCTACGTCGAGACCGTGCATCTGCTGAACAAGCTCGGCGCTGTCCTCACCCACGTGGTGCGTGGAACCTCGCGAGAGGGCTTCGATGCCGAGTGGCGGGAAGTCCTCCTGTTCACAATCGAAGGCGACCTGCTCGACCGCTGCGAGATATTCGACGAGGCAGACATTGAAACCGCGCTCGCGAGATTTGAAGAATTGCAGTCGCAGTCACGTCGACTGGAAAATGCGGCAAGCCGAGCGGACCAGCGTCTCATGGCGTGCGTCAGTGCCCGCGACTGGGACGCGATGGCGGCGATGCTAATTGATAGTTACTCAGTCGACGATCGTCGCCACGCCGTGAACGTCGGACTCCTAACGGGTCGCGATGTCGCGATCGCAAGCGCGCAGGAAATCGCCGGACTCGGAATCAGGATCGTGCCGTCGGGCGTTATCGCCACCCGTGGAGAACGTCTCGTGCTCAGCCGCCTCCGATGGCAGTGGTCCGGCCCAGATCAGGCGCCGGAGGGATTCCACACCGAGGTACTCAACATCGTCGAGATCAACGCCGAGGAGCGCATCGTTGCGCGTACCTGGTTCGATGTCAACGAAATCGACGCCGCCTTCGAGGAACTCGATACCCGCTACCTCGCCGGCGAAGCGGCCGCCTATTCACACTCATGGTCGGTCATCACAAGGGGTTACGCCGAGTTCAACCAGCACGAATTCTCCGCGCCCGACTGGGTGAACATCGATCATCGACGTGCACGAGCGTTCGCACCCGGTGAATTGACCGCGTACATGCACGCCACAATGGATCTCGCGCCCAACGTCACGGTCTATGTCGAGGCTGTGTATCGGCTGAGCAACCTCGGTGCTGTCGTCACCCATGTGGTGCGTGGAACCTCGCGAGAGGGCTTCGACGCCGAATGGCGGGAAGTCCTTGTGCTCACAATCGAAGGCGACGCGTTCAACCGCTGTGAGGTATTCGATGACGCAGACATCGACACCGCGATTGCTCGGTTTGACGAACTGGACTCTCAGGCACCGCGGCTGGAAAACGCGGCAAGCCGTCTGGCGGAGCGCTTCCTAGAACTCTTCAAGGCCCGCGACTGGGACGCCATGGCGGAAATGTTGGCCGACAACTATTTTAACGACGATCGTCGTCGCGTAGTGGGCGCGGGAGTTCGACACGGTCGAGCTGACCAGATCGCAAGCATGCGACTGCTGGCCGGGGCCGCGGCGAACATCACGTTAACCGTGATTGCGACCCGCGGAGAGCGCCTTGCCCTCACGCGGATGCTTTCCTCGAACAGCGACCTGCGGCACGGGGAGTTCGGCATCGAAATGCTCGGCATCGTCGAGATCGACACCGACAACAGCATCACGACGCAACTGTTGTTCGACCCCGACGACGTCCACGCCGCCTACGAGGAACTCGAGGCACGATACCTCGCCGGCGAAGCGTCTGCTTACTCGCAAGCCTGGTCGGTCATTGCGGGAACATTCTCCGGATTGAATCGGCGCGAAGTTCCACCGACGGCACCCGACTGGGTCAACGTCGACCGGCGACGAGTGACGACGACGGCGGCGGGAGACCTCGTCCCAACCCTCTGGGCCACATGGGATCTCATGCCCGACTTCGCTATTCGCCTCGAAACAGTCCATCGGCTAACCGATTTCGGCGCGGCCTTCACATATATGGCACGTGGGACTTCGGAAGACGGCGTCGAGGCCGAATGGCGCGAGATCGCGGTGTTGTCGATTGAAAACGACCGAATCACGCGCTGCGAGCTCTTCGACGAATCGGATATCGACGCCGCGCTCGCCCGGCTCCAGGAACTGCGGCCGCGGCCGCGCGTGGAAAATGCAGCAAGCCGGGCACATGACCGCTTTTTCACGTATTTCCGGGCCCGCAACTGGGCGGCGATAGCAGAGCTCTTGACCGAAGACAGTGTCATCGACGATCGCCATGACATGGTGACGACTGCCGGATTCTGGGACGGTCGCGATGCCGTGATCGCAAACCTGCAAGCCCTGGCCGAGGCGGCGCCCATATCGTGGTCGGTAGTCGCGACCCGCGCCGAGCGCCTCACACTCACACGCATCTGTTCTCCCAACCGCGATCAGCGACAAGGGGAATTCAGCATCGAGATGCTCGTCGTCGCCGAGATCGACACCGACGAGCGGATCGCGTCGCAGCTCTCGTTCGACATCGACGACATCGATGCCGCATTCGAAGAACTCGACGCTCGCTACCTAGCCGGGGAAGCCGCCGCCCACGCGCAGACCTGGTCGATCATCTCTGACGCTTTAGCCTTGCTCAACCGACGCGAAATCCCTGCGATGGCACCTGATTTCGCAGAAGTCGACCATCGCGCGCTTTCAGTTATCGGTGCTGGCGACCTGAAGGCGTTCCTCCGCGCCACATGGGACCTTCTGGTGGACACCAACATACATATCGAGGCCGTTCATCGGCTGACCGATCGCGGTGCGGTCATCAGCCATCTGGCAAAGGGTACGTCACACGATGGCCTCGACGCCGAATGGCGCATGACCGACGTTATGACGGTTGAAGGCAACCAGATCAACCGTTGCGAATTCTTCGAAGAGGCAGACGTCGACCCCGCTGTCGCGAGATTCGAGGAACTGCAACTGCAGCAGCAACGGCTCGAAAACGCAGCAAGCCAAGTATTCGAACATCTGCAGTCGCGCTTCTTGGCCCGCGACTGGCCCGCCGTCGCCGAAGTGCTCGCCGAGGACATTTGCACCGAAGATCGGCGGCGGGTGGTGAACGGCGGGATCCGGCACGGTCGAGATGCCGAGATGGAAAGTTTGCAGGGGGCCGCGAACGTTGGGACTGCGAAAGTAACGTCGGCATTCCTGGCGACTCGTGGGACGCGCCTCGTTCTCGCGAAAACCCGGCTGACGTCAAAAGATCCGCGGCCCACTGCGTTCCACGCCGAGATGCTCGGCATTGGAGAAATCAACGCCGACAATCGAGTCACGGCGGAGATCGTGTTCGACCTCGACGATATCGATGCCGCCTTTGAGGAACTCGACGCCCGCTACCTCGCCGGCGAAGCGGCCGCGCACGCGCAGACATGGTCGGTCATCGCCGGGCTGTACGCCGGGTTCAACCGGCGCGAACTCCCCGCAACAACGCCGGATTGGACCTACGTCGACCACCGACCGCTAGTGAAGATCAAGGCGAGGGAGCTGTCCGCATCCATCCAGGCTCTCTGGGAGCAAACGTCGGACATCAGCATCTACATGGAGGCCGTGCACCGGCTGAGCGATCTCGGAGCGGTCGTCACCCACACCGCGCGCGGCATTTCGCACGACGATTTCGACGCCGAGTGGCGGATGATCAACCTCTACCGGGTTGACGGCGATTCAATCAGCCACCTCGAAATGTTCGACGAGGCAGAACTCGAGGCCGCGCTGGCGAGGTTCGACGAGTTCGATCGACCTGGTTCCTCCGTCTGACAGCGTCACCGTCCGACTTATGCCCCCTCGGTGACTCGGTACACCATTGGCCACAGCGGTCACTCGCATCACCGGAGAAGAGACTTGTGTATCTTTGTCCGCCTCCGAGCGACAAATTGGCTTGCTGCGCAACGATTGTCGCTTGAAGGTGGACAAGAAGACATACACCCCGGATTCGGTGACGGATAGGACTCATGAGAAACATACGGCCGCCGGTTCTACGCACCACCAAGCTGCCCCGGCCCGACACCATCTTTGCAACAACCGAGCCAGATCTGTCGGCCACCACGACGAGGAGCAAGCCCATCGTGTCAGGCGCGACGGCAAATACGCTGTCTCGGGCTTCGCGGGTGAATCCTGGGTTTTGCCAGTGAATCCAGGGCGGACAATTCGGCCGGATCCCGCCCTGGTTTCACGCGCAAAGCCCTGGCTTCACACCGAAAGCCGTGGCTTCACGCGCAAAGCCCTCAGCTCACACTGAAAGCCCTCAGCTCACACCCGATGCAGTAGCCGACGGGCGTCACTTGCTCAGCACCGAGCTGTAATACACGGTGTCGGCGATGGACACGGAGTCGTGAGTCTGCGGGAGAGCCTCAAGACCGTTGTCGGCCAAGAGTTGACTCATCGGCGTACCGACGGACCGCCAACCCAGGCCGTCCAGATAGTCGGCGACGTCCTTGCGCTCACCCTCGAAACCTAGCTCTTCCCAATCCAATTCGAATCCGTGCTCGCGCCACTTGGCAGTGGACTTGCGCATCATCTCGCGCGCCTGCTCGGTGTCTCGCTGCGGCCTGCTCGGAATTGCTTCGACCGCAAGCCGGCTGCCCGCGGCGCTGAGCGCGGTGATGTTATCCATCAGCCGGTCCTGCGCTTCCGGCGGCAGGTATCCCAGCAATCCCTCGGCAATCCAGGCGGTCGGCCGGCTCGTGTCCAGACCGGCCTCGCGAAGTGCTGAAACCCAATCCTGGCGAAGATCGATTGCGACAGTGCGTAATTCGGCTATCGGGGCGGCGCCCATACCGGCGAGGGTGGTGGTCTTGAATGCAATCACCTGGGGCTGGTCAACCTCGAACACCGTCATATCGTCCGGCCAGGCCAACCGGTAGGCGCGGGCATCCAGACCGGAGGCCAGGATCACGGCCTGACGGATGCCGGCCTGCGTCGCATCCTGAAAGAAGGAGTCGAAAAAGCGGGTTCGGGCGGCCATCGCAGCGGGCATGTGCTCGAGCTTCCAGGTGGACTCCTCGTCGTCGACGTCAGCGGCGAGCAGGTCGCCGGCGGCCCATCGCGTGAAGAAGTCAACGCCGACGGCTCGAACCAGCGGTTCGGCGAATTGGTCGTTGATCACGGCAGGGTCGGCCTTGGTCGCGATTGCGCGCGCGGCGGCCACCATGGTCGCGGTCGCGCCCACGCTGGTCGCCAGGTCCCAGGTGTCGTTGTCTGTGCGAGGCACGCTTGTTCTCCAATGTCATGATGAGGGATATTTAGCCAGTTTAACACTTAGTCTGTTTAACAACACTCCGGCTGACATCACCATTGGTCGCGAGCGTGCGCTGTTGTACGGCGACACGCCGTAATGCGGGTACAACTATGCACGCTCGCGCCGGAGGTGCGTCCCGTCCGAAGTGCTCGAATCGGTGGCAGCGCGGGGATGCCGACAGTAAGAATGTCGCTATGCCGCGTTCGTTCGAGATCTTGGCCGAATCGCTCGCCAGCGTTGAACAACTTCATGCGGCGTTCGGCCGCGAAGACTACTGGCTGGCCTGCATCGAAGGCGGCGGCAACGCCAACAATCGCGTAACGCTGGATTCGCTGACCGTCGACGACGACGGAACGGTGTCGGTGCGCTCCACCCAGCACGTGGGTAGGCAGCTACTGCCCGGCCCGGTTTTGAAATTGCTTCCCGGGGACCTGAAAATCGTGAACTGCGAGACATGGAAACCGGTCGGTGACGGCCGGGTACACGGGCAGTCCAGCATCTCGGCGCCCGTGGGATCGGGCGAAGCTGAAGTGTGGTTGAGCCCAACGAGCAACGGTTCGCGCCTGCGCTACGCCGTCAAAGTGGAAGTGAAGATCCCGTTAGTGGGCGGCAAGTTTGAAAAGGCCATCGGAGCAAGTTTGACCAAGAGCATCCCTGCAGGGTTGCAATTCGCCGAGGCGTGGATCGCAGAACATGCGTGACGTTGTCTTCGAGCCGTCTAGCGGCCGGCCGGCTAGCGCGTAACGGTGTGCGGTGACCGAACTGGCACCACAACTCCAACCGCTGTATCTGCTGGCGGACAGCCAGCTGCTGTTCTGGAAGCGACAGGACCGACTGCTGCTCGAGGCGGCCCTCGATGGATTGGCTCCGAACACACCGCTGAGCGCGGCCTACATTGGTGCCTCCAACAGCGATCGCCGGGAGTTCTACGAGATCTTCGAGGCGGCGGTCGACGAGGTCGGAATCGCCGAGCGCCGCATGATCGATTCGTCGTTCGGACCGGATGACCGGACCTTCCTGAGTCGCGCCGACCTGATCGTCCTCGCGGGCGGCGACGTGCAGCTCGGCTGGAACACGTTCGAGAGAACCGGCATGAAAGATGTGATCCTTGGCCGGTACGCCCGAGGAGCAATTCTGGTGGGTGTGTCAGCTGGCGCAGTTCAGCTGGGACGCTACGCGGTTGTCGAGGCACCCGAGTCCCCGGTGACCGGGCTGCTCGATCTGTTCAAGCTGGTCCCCTTCGTGATCGACACGCACGACGAGAAAAACGAGTGGGCGCGGCTGTCGGCCACCATTCATTCGCTCGAAGGAGCCGCCACCGGCCTTGGAATCCCCGCCGGTGGCGGAGCCCTGGTGCACCCGGATGCCACGGTCGAGCCGCTGCGGCGTCCCGTGCACGAAATTCGCTTCGACGGCACTCGCGTCACGCACTCACTTTTGTACGCCGAAGAGGTCGATTGACCGGTTCTGCGGGCACTTGGCTCGCTCAGCGAAGGGCTCCCGGCCGGTTACCAGTGGGTCTGCTGTGACATGACCGATAAACCTGATTTTTCGGCCACCACGGTGACGATTCTCACAGTACGCTTAGGTGCCGACATCTCCTCAAAGACGGGATCGTGGGGTCTTCGAGAATGGTCATAAGTAGACCGGATCGGCGGCCATGGGCCGTCGGGTTGGGCGATCGACACCCCTGGTTCGTGGTGGCGTTCGCAGTGCCGCTCACGGTCCTCGGCCTGGCCGGGGTCGCCACGAATCCGGCGCTATTCGTACCGCTGCTGGTGCTGGCCGGTTTTGCGTTGGTCGTCGTTGATTTCTACGGCTACCAGCGAAGAGAGGCTAAGGAACGAGCGCTGATCGCGGCGCGTCCCCCGAAGCGAAACCCCCAACCGCGCCCGGCCCCGGCGCCGACGCAGGTCAAGCTGAAGCAAACGCCCTCGGAGTTGGAAGCAGAGGCACGGGCGCGCGCAGATGCCGCCGAAGCCAAGGCCCAGGCCGCCCAAGCCGAAGCGCTGGCCGCCGAGGCACGCGCACGGGCGGAAGCAGCCGAAGCCCAGGCTCTGGCCGCCGAAGCAGAAGCGCTCGCCGCCGAAGCAGAAGCGCTGGCCGCCGAGGCACGCGCGCAAGCAGAAGCCGCCGCGGCAGAAGCACTCGCCGCCGAACCGGAGGCGCTGGCGGCCGAGGCACGGGCGCAAGCCGAAGCCGCCGAAGCCCAGGCCCTCGCCGCCGAAGCCCGGGCAAGGGGCCAGGCGCGGGCCGAAGCCGCTGAAACCGAAGCGCTGGCCGCCCAGGCGAGGGCGGAGGCCGAAGCCGCCGAAGCCGAGGCCATGGCCGCCGAGGCGCGCGCGCAAGCCGAAGCCGCCGAAGCCCTAGCCCAGGCCGCCAGGGCGCGGGAGCAGGCAGAAGCGGCCGAAGCCCAGGCTCGGGCCGCCGAGGCTCAGGCGCAGGCAGAAGCCGCCGAAGCCCAGACTCGGGCCGCTGAGGCGCGGGCACGGGCGCGAGCACGGACTGAAGCTGCCGAGGCCGAAGCCGTGGCCGCCCAAGCGAGGGCGGAGGCCGAAGCCGCCGAAGCCGAAGCGCGGGCCGCCGAGGTGTGGGCTGGGGCTGAAGCCGCCGAAGCTCAAGCGCTGGCCGCCGAGGCGCGGGCGCGGGCAGTCCGGTTGCGGCGTGAGGCGGAAGCCAAGACTGCGCGGCGCCCGAAGGAGGACCGCCCCCAGGGCGACTCACCCTAGGCTGCGCCCGGACGCAGAACGGGAGCCAGGGCCGACAGCGGGATATGCGCCTGGACAGTGCCACCGTCCATTGACCACTGCAACGCTCCGGGTGTGAAGTTGATCGGCTCGTCGTGGGCCACTGGATAATCGGGCATGTAGAGGATCAATTCGTCAGGTGTGATCGCCCACGCCTTGTATGCGCCGGAAAAGACCTTGTCGGGCGTCCAGCGATCGACGACGAACGGGTAGGTACCCGGATCATGCGGTGGTGCAGCCTGATTGAGCGCGGTTTCGACGAACGGCTGAGCCAACGGCGGGATAGCGGTGAGCGGATTGCCGTTCGTCAGGTCTGCCAGCTGCACTCGCCTGCCGCTTGCCATGTCGAAGGTGAAGGTTCGGTAGGCGTTGTTGGGTTTGGGCCCGTCGGCGTGGTAGTCCTCGTGAAAGACCGCGCTGAGCAAGTTGCCGTGGCGGAATACCTCGTAATTCTCCTCGCCATAGCTGTCTGCGGCCATGTGCGCGTTGGCGTTTCGCCAGTTGCCGACCAAGGTGCGCAGATAATCGCGGACCGTGGGGCCCGTGGTTGGGTTGTCGACGAGGTCGGCGGGGACGGCGACTTTGATGTCACGGACGGCATTGCGTTCGGAGGTCACCGTGGTGTGGCAGTACTGGCCGTCCCAGCCGCCGCCGAGCTCGCCGCAGAACGACTCGGACGAAGCATGGGCCGTGCCGGCGTGGGGCACTCCCGACATTCCGGCCGCTGCAACCAGAATCGAGGTGGCGACCAATCTTTTGATCATTGTTGGCTCCGAATGCCTTAGAGCAGTTGGACTTTGCTTGCCCGCCAGCGGCCGTCGACTTTGTCCATCGTCATCTTGATCCTGCTGCGATCGATACGCGGATCGGGCACCGCCATGTTGGTCACGGTCTGGTCGATGAAGACCAGTACGACGACCTTGTCGGTGGACGCGGAGGCAATCGCCGAGTCCACCACGACCCCGTGTGCCGTGGCCTTGTTGTCGATCAGCAGTTGCCGGAGTTGGACACTGGAATGGGTGTACATGTCTTTGAACTCGCCGGTGGCGCCGTCGAGCACCTGACGGAAGTTCTCGTCGACGTTGTTGGAGTCAATGCTGGTCAACACTTGCGCGTACTTGATTGCCGCTTGCTGGGCCTGCTGGCCGGCCACCTTGACCTGATGCTCTTGCCACTGCTTCCAGCCGAGGAATCCGGAAAGAGCCAGGGACGCAACAAGTAACAGCGGCAGCACACTGCGACGCAGATACTTCCGCCAGGGCCGTTTGCCGCGCTTGGTCTTCTCGGCTTTGTTCTTGGCCCGCTTGCCCAGCAACGGCCCGTCGTCGTCCTCGTCTTCGGAGGCGTCTTCGTCTTCGGAGTCGCCTTCGTCGACGTCACTGTCCGCTGCCTCGGTGTTCTCGGCGTCAAGATCTTCAGATTCCACGTCTTCGCTTGTGGATTCGGTCTTTTCAGCTTCGGCTTCGGCTTCGGCTTCGGCGGGCTTCTCAGTCGTGGTGGTCATCGTCATCTCCTTGGCGTAGATGTGTTGGGCTTAGTGCGGCGGTTCGATCGGCAGAACCGGGCCGCCGTACGGCGTGGGAATGGTGAAGCGGCCCTTGGGTGTTGGGTCGGTTCTCCTTCCCAGGTCCGCTCCCGGGGGCGGGCCTGCAGTGTCATCGCCACCTGGGCGCGGCGCGTTCTTGGCTCCCCGGATCCCGACCCCCGGGTCGTCGTCGCGGCAGTAGGTGTACATGAACGGCTCGTAGTAGTCGGCGGATGAAGGGGGATGCGTCGGTGTTCCGTAGTCGCACGCGTAGCGGGGGTAGAGTTCGGCAGTTGCCCACACGCCATGGTCGTGAAAGGCGCTCGCCACGGCGTCCAGTACCGACCCGCGGTAGTCGGGAAACAGCGCGTTGAGTGCCGGTACGCGCAAGTAGAGAAGCTGCGACGTGGTGGCCAGACTGCCCAGCAACTGCACCATGGTTTCGGAGTTGTCGTTGAACAGGCTGTCCACGGCGCTAAGCGTGCGCGGAGTGCGTTCGGTCAGGCGCCGATAGCCGGCCTGCATGCTGGCCACGCCCGCCAGGGTTCGATTCAGGCCGACGGTCGCCGCGGCCAAACCGGCGTTCTTATCGGCTGCCAGGGTCAGCACGACCCGGCTGGTCTTGATGATGCTGGTGGTTTGGGGCAGCACCGAATCGAGTGTGGAAAGCAGCATCGTGCCGCCGTCGACGATCGCGGCCAGCTTGGCCGGTCCCTCCTTGCTGAGGCTGAGTTCTTTCTTGATCAGCTCGATCTTGTGGGGATCGACCTGCGCCAGGAGTCCGTCGGCGTCGCCGAGCAGTTGCGCCAAGCTGACCGGCACGGTGGTGCGGTCGAGCGCGATGAAGCTGCCGTCGTGCAGATACGGGCCGGCGTCGGAAGTGGCTTCGAAGTCGATGTACTGCTCGCCGGCCGGAGACAGCGCGGACACGTGCACCACGGCGTTGGCGGGGATCCGCACCTTGGACGTGATACTGGCGACGGCATTCACGCCCCGGTCGGTGATCTGCAGCGACTCAACCCGTCCGATTCGCACACCGCGCAGCGAGACGTCCTGATTAGGTAGCAGGCCACCGGATTCCGCCAACTGAACGGTGACCCGATACGACGATGCGAACGGCGTCACCCGCAGCGCGCCGATCAGCAGGTACGCGGTCGCGACAACCAGGGTGAGCACGAGTCCGGCCACCGACAGCCAGACCTGGCGACGGTGGACTGCCCGCACCACGCCGACGATGGCGCTGGCGGCCGACTCGATCACGGCGGCGGTCCTGGCGTCAGGAGGCCCGGCAGGTGTGGTCCGGGCGCCTCGCCCGGCGGAGCTCCAGCAGGCGGTGGAGCGACAACGATCTCGCCCGGCACATTCGGATCGGGCATCACCGGCACCTGCACCGAGTTCGGCCCCCGCCCGACGACCCGTTCTTGCAGACGCCACAGGGTGTACTTCAGCGAGCCGACGAACTGGTTCCAGGTGTACCTGTTGGGCCCGTGCAGCCCTCTGTCGCCCGGGAACCCGATGTCGGGTATCGACCCGAGGATTAGTTGGTCGACACCTACATTCACCGAAATAGAGTTCCCCGCAGTCGATTTGACCAACGCGGGAATGAGCCGGTTCACGGACAGCCAACTGGTATCCGGACTTACCACGACATCGTTGGCGGCCGCGGCGACCGTATTCAGGTCGCGAATTATGCTTCGCCCGCTGGTATCAGTTCCCCCCAGCGACGGGAACCTGGCAAGCAACCGGCTGGTGTCACCGACTTGTATCACCAAGTTGGACAGTTCGGTGGTGTTGGCGGCCAGGGCGTCGGTAGCGGGATTGGCGGCGGCCATGAGTTCGGTGAGGCTCTGGTTCTTCGCGTCGAGTTGCTCACTGAGCCGGGACAATTCGGTCAATGCGTTGGAAATCTGTCCGGATCGGGAGTCCAGCGTGCCGAGCAGCTGGTTGGACTTGCGGATGAGATTTCCGAAGGCCTGGCCCTGGTCCCCGGTGGCCCTGCCGAACCCGTTGATGATGTTGGTGAAGTTGCGTACCGCGCCGCCGTTCACCAGGATGGCCGCCGAACTCAGCACTGACTCGACCGTGGCCGCGGACGCCGTCGAGTCCAAACCGATGGTGTCGCCGTCCTTGAGCATGGGTGCGTTAGGGGCGGCCTCAGCGGGTGGGCGAACGGACACGAACACGTCGCCAAGCGGGGTCGCGGTGCGCAACTCGGCGGTGCTGCCCTTAGGCAGGAGGACGCCGTTCCGGATGCGCAGCGTGGTGACGGCGGTGTAGTTGCGGGCGATCATCGCTTCGACCTGCCCCACGTCAGCGCCGGCGAGTTTCACCTTGGCGTTCATCGGCAGGTTGAGCGCGTTGCCGAACACGGCGGTCAGCTTGTAGCCTCCCGAACCAAGTCCGGGAGCCGGAAGGGGCAGGCTGGCAAGGCCATTGGTGGCGCATCCGGAACCGAAAACCGCCGCGGTCACGATCGCGGCAGCGGCTTTCCCTCGTGCACCTATCATTTCTGGCCCATCGCTGCCAGGCCGTCCAGCACATACGTCAAGCCGAAGTCCGGCCCGAAGTCTTGGATGGTTCCCGTGCTGCAGCCGAGTTGCCTGAGGCCCATCAGGTTGCAGATCTCTTTGGTCAACTGGCTGTCGAAAATCATCCGGTCGGTGAGGAAGTGCGCGCGCACCGCGCCGTTCTCGCGGTCGATCATGTTGTAGGCGTTGTCGGCCAGCAGTGGAGCCAAATCGAGAGTTTCGGCGAGTTCGCGCCGTTGGTCGGCAAGCGCCTTCACGGTGGTGTTGCCTTTGAGCAGGGCTTGCCTGACGGCCTCGCGATTGGCGTCGAGGAGGTCGCCGGCCCGCGCAACCAGCTGATCGAGTTTCTTTCCGGTGCTGCCGCTGCCGATGTCCTCGTCGGCCAGAATCTGGCTGACCTGATGGATGGTTGAGGCGAATTCACGCAGCTTGGTGTCGTTGGTAGCGGCAGCCTCGAACAGCGAGCTGATGTTCTTGACGATCGTGGTGATCTGCTCGCGGGTCTGCGCGCCGCCGTCGCTGCTCAACCGCAGCGCCTTGGACAGCTCGTCGAGTGCTCCCTTGATCTTGGCGCCGTTGCCGTCGACGACCTCGGTGCCACCGTTGATGACGTCGGCGATGGGCCCGCCACCGTGCCCGTCGCCTTCCAGCGACTTGGTCACCTTGTCCAGAACGGCTAGCACGCGGCTGAATTCGATGGGGGTCTTGGTGCGGAGCAAGCCGATGGTGTCGTGGTTCTCCAACACCGGGCCGCCGTGATAGGGCGGTGTGAGCTCGATGTGCCGGTCGGTGAGGATCGACGTCGACACGGTGACGGCTTGCGCGTTCGCCGGAACCTTGACGTTGCGATCCACGGTGAACGTGACCTCGACATAGCCGCCCCGCGGATTGATCTTGGTCACCTTGCCGACCGGCATGCCAAGGACGGACACCGCGTTGCCTTCGTACAAGCCTGAGGCACTGTCGAATTGGGCGGTCACCGTGATCGGTTCCGAGCCCTTGCCCAGATACCACCATCCCGCGCCGATTACCACCGCCAGCGATACCACGATGGCGACGACCGTTACGACCCGGCCTCTCATTTGCAGTCCTTGAAGTACGGGATCATCCCAAACTGCTGGGCGCGGCCGCTGATTGCGCACATCCACGAATCGATGAGCAGAGCGTTGGGGGCGTTGAAGCTGACCGCGTTGGCATCGCCGGTGAGGTTGGTCCCCTCGCGTAGGAAGATCGGGGTGATCTGTAGCAGATTGCGCAGCAGATCGTCATGGTGAGACATCATGTCGGTGAACTCGCGCACGTCTTTGAGCAACGCATCGATGCCCGACCGGTCGTTGACCACGAGCTGGTTCATCGTGTTCACCAGGCTGGTGAGGGATTGCATCATCGCGTGGAACACGGCACGACGCGCCACGAATTGGGATAGCAGGTCTTGCGCCTGGTTGACCACGTTGCCGATGTTGGATTGCTGGCGGCGCAAGGTGTTGGTGACCTGCTCGGTACTTTTGAGCAGCTGGCCCAATTGGTCTCGGCGTTGCGCAATGATCGACGACAACGAGTTGATGTTCGCCATTGCCTGGGGCACAACTGCCGGCAGCTTCTCGAGTTGCTTGCCCAGGACGGCAAGTGATTGCGCAAACCGGTCGGAGTCGACCTGCTCGAAAGTCGTTGTGGCATCCTTCAACGCGGCCTGCAGATCGTAGGGTACCTCGGTGTGTGACAGTTCGAATGTGTTGCGCGGCAACGAACCCGGACCATTGGGCTCGATCGCGAGATAACGCGAACCCAGGATGGTGGTGACCTTGATCGAGGCCTTGGAATTCTTGCCCAAGACGATGTCGTCGCGAATCTTCAGACCGGCCTCGACGTGGTCGCCATCCAACTTCATGCTGGTGATAGTGCCGACCGGTATGCCCGCAATCGTGATGGGATTCCCCGCTCGTAGCGACGCCGCCTGCAAAAACTCTGCGGTGTAATGCCGATAGCCGACACCGAGCATATGGACAACCAGCATGGACCCGATCACCACTGCGACCACCGCGGCCGCGATGAACCCGAGCCAGGTCGCGTTGTAGCTCTCGAGCGGACGCTTCCTCAGCCGCTCGAGGCGAAGCCGCACAGTCGAATCGGGCATCTGGGTCATCCGCCCCCCGTGTTCCTGCACCGCGGGGTGTGCCACGCCTTGTTTCCTGGCGTTGCCGCATTGATGATGATCGGCGTGACGTCATTGAGGCCGGGGAAGAAACCGAAAATGTTCACATCACATAGATAAGCGTTACCGTAGGCGCCTTTATTGGCGATGCGGGTGAGCCCTTTCAGCAGCAGCGGAATGTTGTCGCCGAAGAACGCCACCTGAGGTTCGACGTCAAGCAGGTGCCGCGTGACACCAGGCTTGCGGCTGATGAATTCGCGTAGCGCCGGGTAATCTTCCGCGGCGGCAGCCGACAGGTGGGTCGTCAGTCGCGACAGGGCGCCCACCGAGGCCACCAGTTCCGGACGCCGTTGGTCGAGGGCGGCAACTACGTCGCGAGTCTGGGTGAGGACACCGTCGAGATTGTCATTTTGAGCGGCAAGGTTGACGACCACCCGGTTGAGATTCGTGATGACGTCACCGAGCGCCTGATCGCGTCCGGCGAATGTCTCGGTGAGCGTGGATGTTTGGCTGACCAGGGTGGCAAGCGAAGAGGTGTCGCCCTGCAGTGACTCGATGACACCCTTGGTGAGATTGTCTGCGTCACGCGGGTTCAGCAGGCTGAACAGGGGCTCGTAGCCGTTGAGCAGCGCAGTGACGTCGAACGACTGTTCCGTACGTTCCAGCGGGATGGTGCTGCCCGGCGCGACTTGGCCGGGACTGCCTTCCTTGCCCAAAGACAGTCCCAGGTAACGCTGTCCGACGATGTTCTGGTAGATCACCGAGGCAACGGTGTTTCCGAACAAGTGCTGTTCCTGCTGCACCACGAAGGAAACTTTCGCGAGTTTGCCGTCAAGATCGATCTTTTCGACTCGGCCGACGCGCACGCCGGCCATCCGGACGTCGTCGCCCTCGCGAAGCCCGTACACATCGCTGAATACGGCTGAATACGAAGCCGTCTGACCGGCAACGTCACGCCGAAGGCTCACATAGACCAGCCAGGTGAGGGTCAACGCGACGACCATGAAGAGAGTCAGGCCGATGAGGGGACCACGGAATTTCATTTGGGTCCCCCAGCCGGCGGTGAATGAACCAGCGACACGGTCGTCCCGCGGGCCACTGGTCCCAGCAGCAGCTCGGTTGCGGCCGTGGCGGACCTGCCGGTGATCACGCTCAACATGTTTCGCTCGTAGTCGCTGCCGACGGGCCCGACGTTGCCGCCGAAGGACGACGTCCTGATCGATCCCGCTGCCGGAGGCCCTAGTAACGGCGGCGGGGGTGCTACTCCCCGCCCAGGCGGCCCCGGGTTCGGGTCGTCCGGGTTGGCGCTTTGCGGTACCGGCGGCGACGGGGTATGGAAAGGCGGCAGAGGCGGATTGGGATCTTGCAGGTTGGGCGGACCATTGATCAGCGGCGGACCCACAGCGACCAGGTTGCCGTCGGGACCGATGACCGTTCCTGGTGGCGGGGCAAGATCCTTGGGAGGCTGATAGTTCTGCGGCAGAAGCACTTCCGGCAGGTCAGGTTTGTTGGGAATCAGCGGCGCGGTGAAACAGCTCGGTCCCTTCAGCGAACCGTAGCGAGGACAGTCAGCACGGGTGTAGGCATACGTCTGGGTGAACGAAATCCTCGCTCGCATGTTGCCGACGCCGTTCTCCGGCATCCACACTTCCTCCATGAATTTGTTGGCCAAGTTGTCCAGCTTGGTGACCGCCGGCACGAAGTTGTTGGCCTTCATCGCCAGCACACCCAGCACCGGCGTGAGATCGGTCGAGATTCTGATGAGCTGATCGATATGGTTGGCGAACGATTGCCGCGTGGTGCCGACCGTGTAATCGGCGCCGGAGAGCAGTTCGGCCAGTTGTCCGCGTGTCTCGGCGAAGGTCTGCATCGGCACCACGGCCTGGTGCAGTGCGTCGACGAGGTCGGGAGCTGTCGACTGTAGCCCACGTGTCGCGTCGACGAGCGCGGAGACCGTAGACGGCCCGGCGTCGGTGCTGACGATCGAATTGAGCTGATCGATAAGGCGATTCAGCTGTGCTCCGTCGGTCAGCAGTGCCGCCCGGCGATGATCGGTGGCTGCAGCGAGCGCGGCGAGAATACCCACGGACCTGTCTTCGCGTCCGCGCCCGACCGCAGCCAGCAGATCGCGCAGCTTGCTGACGGTGGTCTGGAACAACACCGTCGGCAGCTGCTTGTCTTCCCCGATGTGCGCGCCCGCGCTGATCGTCGTCCCGGATCCGTTACCCACCAGCTGAACTGACGACACTGCGAACACGTTGGAAGGCACCACTCGAGCGGTAACCGCCGCCGGAATCGACTTGGCGTACTCGGGTTTCAGATCGATGTGGACGTAGTTGGGCTTTCCGTTGGTCGCGGGCACGACGCTGCTGACCATGCCGACAAGCACACCGTGATACTTGACGTCGGATTTCTGCGGCAGGCCATCGCCCACGTTGACCAGATCGGCGACCACCCGCACGTAGTCGTCGAGCCGGCCCGTCGACTTGAACAACAGCCCCACGGTGAGCAGGGATGCCACCAGCGCAACCGCCACCCCGTAGCCCAGCAATTGTCGGTCAGAGGGGCCGCGACCGTCCGTGTCATAGGAATTCGGCATGTACTACCCACCGAACCTTGCGCCGGCGTCGACGCCCCACAACGCCATTGTCAGCAGCATGTTCACCATGATCACGACGGTGATGCTGGCCCTCATGCCGTGCCCCGCGGCCACTCCCACGCCCTCGGGACCTCCGCTGGCGTAATAGCCGTAGTAGCACTGGATCGTCGAGGCGATCCACACGAAAATGACTGCCTTGAACAAGGAGTAGACGATGTCCTTGCCCGCCAGCATCAGCGTGAAGTAGTGCAAATACGACCCCGTGGAGCCTCCGCTGCTGACCCCTACCACCACCTGAGTGGTCAGGTAGCCGATGGCCAGACACGCCGCATAAAGCGGGACCGTCGCGACAACGGAGGCAATCAGTCTGGTGGTCACCAGGAACGGAATAGGCCGAATCGCAATCGATTCCATGGCGTCGATCTCTTCGGCGATGCGCATCGAGCCCAGCTGTGCGGTGAACCGGCAGCCGCCTTGCATGGCAAACGCGAGGGAGGCCATCAGTGGGGCCAGCTCTCGGGTATTGACCAACGAAGACACGAATCCGGTCGCGGGTCCCAGGCCCAGCAGGTCGAGGAAGTTGTAACCTTCGATGCCGACCAATGCGCCGACGGTCATGCCCAGTACCACGGCCACGCCCGCGGTGCCGCCGCCCACCACGATCGAGCCATTGCCCCAAGTAATGTTCGACAGCAGCCTGAGAAACTCGTGGTGGTACTGACGCAACGCGATCGGCACGGCGACCACGGCCCGCACGAAGAAGACCAGCATGTGGCCCAGCCGAGTGATCGGCTTGACGGTTCTGCGATAGAGCCGAAGCAGCCGCGTCGTGACCGGCGCCAGCGGCAGGTAAGCGGACGCTGCCACTGCTAAAGCCCCGTCCTGGGCACCAGCATGATGTAGAGCTGGCTGATGGCGACGTTGACGATCATCAGCAGCAGGATCGCTTCGACGACGGCGGCATTCACTGAATTCGCGACACCGGTCGGTCCGCCCTTGGTAGACAAGCCTTTTTGCGCCGACACCACCGCCACGATGGCACCGAACACGATTGCCTTGAGCAGCGCCAGGATCATGTCGTCGGTAGTTGCGAACGACGCGAACGTCGCGACGAAGCTGCCAGGGGCGCCGTTTTGGAAGTACACGTTGAACATGTAGCTAGCGAAAAACCCGACGAAGCATACGACTCCGGTGAGCGCGACGCCGATCATGATCGCGGCCGCGAAGCGCGGTACCACCAGGCGACGGATTACTGATACGCCCATCACTTCCATGGCGTCGGTTTCTTCACGCATGGTCCGCGAACCCAGGTCGGCGGTGATCGCCGACCCGACGGCCGACGCCATGAGAACCGCGGCAACCAGCGACGCGCCCTGACGAATGACCGCGAGTCCGCTGGCCGCGCCGGCCAGTGAGGTGGCACCGACTTGCCCGGCCAGTAGCGCGAACTGGATTGACAACGTGACGCTGATCGGCAACGACACCAGGATCGTCGGCAACACGGCCGTGCCGGCCATGAACGCCCCCTGCCGGACGAACTCCTGCCATTGGAACCGGCCGGTCAGCAGATCGAAGAAGAAGTATTGAACGGTGCGCACACCCAGGACGAACTGTTCACCGACCGTCGTCAAAGAGGCCACGGGATGGCGCCGGACGTATCCGACAGACCAGTCCTGGATAGCGGTGACGCCAGCCTGTTGCGCGGTCATTGGGCGACCGGCAATCGGTGGAGCAAAGTGATGTCATCGCTCATCGCGCACCAGCAGCCGCATCCATCGGCGCTCTCCCCACCACTAAGTCCTGAGTGCCGAGCAGGAGAGTCGGGTGCCTCAACGGCTATCTTCACTAAGATAGCGCTATCAGTCGCCACGATTCCGCAGCTCATTCAGTCGCGGTAACACGCTAGCCTACTTGATAGCGACTTTCAATAGTGTAGAGTCACTCTCCTGCGAGCGTCGCCGCACGGCACAGATGCCTCGTGATTCCAGATTGACGAAGGCGAGGACATGTCCTCAGCAAACAGTGGTTCGTTGCGGGACCGGCGGCGCGCGGAGCTGCTTTCCGAGATCCAGCACACCGCGCACAAGCTCTTCGCCGAACATGGGTTTGCTGCCGTTACAACCGAGGACATCGCCGCCGCCGCGGGAATCTCGATCAGTACTTATTTCCGGCACGCGCCCACCAAAGAGGGTTTGCTTGTCGATCCCGTGCGGGATGCAATCAGCGAGATCGTCACGACGTACAGTGCACGGCCGGCCGAAGAATCGGCCGTCGAAGCGCTGATCCAACTTTTCGTCACCCACGCCCAAGACGCGAGTCAGCCCAATGTCGATACCTGGCACCAAGCGGTCTCGACCGCCCCCCATCTATTGAGCAAATCATCGCTAGTAAGCAAAGACGACGAGCGCCGCTTCGTAGAGTACGTCGCGTGTCGCATGGGCGTGGATCCGTCGGTCGATATTCGTCCCGCGCTGCTGGTCCACACCAGCATGGCCACAGTCAAATTCGTGCTTGACCGGTGGCTGGTCCCGGATAGCGTCCCGAGCGCTCCGTTCCATGTCCAGTTGGAGGAAGCGCTGCGTATCACCCTTGCGGGGTTTGACTAGTTTGCTCGCTCTGGGGGGCTCGAGAGTTACCGCAAAAGTCTTGTTCCCCAATTACTTCGACATTAAAGCGTGGGGCCGGAGCATCGACGACCTCAACGGTCACTCTGGTACCCGCAGCGAAGGAGTGTGTCTTTGTGTCCGACTCGTAGCGACAATTAGCTTGTCGCGCAACAGTTGTCGCCGGCCGCGCGCCAAGCCCACGGCCGCCGCGTTGATTCTGCGCTGACGGTGTGGCGCACTCGAACTGCTGCGCCGTAGACGCAGAGCCAATGCCGTAAGGCGCGCCGGCGCGACCTATTCGGGTGAAGCGTCGTCAATGCGCCACAGGCGGGCGCGACTTTCTTTGATGGCGACCAGTTCAATCAGGCCGCTGACCGTGAGGACGGGCATCAGGGTTGGGTGGGCGATTAGACGTATGTGATCGGCCCGGTTGTACAAAGCGTTGATGGCAGCGCTGTCCAGGTATTCCACGGAGCTGAAGTCGATAGTGAGCTTTTCGCCGCTACTAGTGGCCTCGGCCGTGGCGGTAGCGAGAGCTTGCTCGAATGCGTCTATATTGCTCAGATCGATTTCACCGGCGGCGATCAGCACGAGTGTCCCGTCGTCGTCGCGCGCGGTGTCGAGAGTAAGGGACGTCGGCATCATGTGATCCTCGCGGATAGACGAACTGTGGTTCCGGCGTCGGGCTTTATGGTGACGTCGTGCATGAGCCCTCGCATGAGGGTGATGCCCCGACCGCGGTGGAGGTTGGCGGCCGGTTGCGGAGGCTTCCACGAGCCGGTGTCAGTGATCGTCACCTGCACGTGATCGACAAGCGCGAGCGCCCCGAGCCTGATGGTGCCCTCGGGACTGAAACGATGCCCGTGCTCGATGGCGTTGGCAACAGCTTCTCCGGCCGCGATGAGCACGTTCACAGGCTGATCCGGGTCCACCCGAGCTCGACTTAACCAGCTGCGCAAAGCTTTTCGGGTTGGCGCGAGATTGCTGGCACGGGCGGGAAACTTTATCTCCAGCGGGGCGGGATGCCGGTACAGCAACATGGCAACGTCGTCTTGATAGCCGCCGCTTGGTGCGAGACGCGACATGATCTGGGTCGCCAAATCATCCAGCTCCCACGTGAGGCCTTCCTTCAGAAGGCTGGCAGCACGGGATATGCCGTCGTCCAGTGGAATACGGCGACGTTCCACCAGCCCGTCGGTGTAGAGCAGTAGGGTCGCGTGTGCCCGTAGGGTCACGCGGGCTTCGGGTCGGGGCCGGTCGGGTCGTATTCCCAATGCGATGGTGTGGCCATCATCGAGTATCCGGGTGGTTCCATCGGCGTGGACCAAAATGGGCGGCGGGTGGCCGGCACTGGAGTACACCAGTTCACCGGTTTCTGGGTTGAGCACCGCGCAGACGGCGGTGGTGCTCTGGGCACCAGGCAGCCGGGCTGCGAAACGATCAAGTCCCGCGAGAGCGGCTGCGGGGCTGGGATTCTCGAACAGCAGCGCGCGGCAAGCGCTGCGCACCTGTCCCATTATGGTCGCCGCGGCGAGGCCATGGCCGACGCAGTCACCCACAATCAATGCGATGCGGCCGTCGTCCAGGTCGACGACGTCGTACCAGTCACCGCCGACCTGCAGAGGTCGGGTGGCAGCCTGATAGCGCACCGAGAACCCGTGCGGCAGAGCAGCAGGACCCAGGATTGCGTGTTGCAGCGCAAGCGCTGTTTCGCGCTGCTGATCGACTTGGTGCACCCGTTGCAGGCCCTGGCCCAGGCGGCCGGCCAGCACGGTTAACAAGGTCTGGTCCTCGAGGGTGAATGGCCGTTGCTCCGCCAGATCGATCCGAACGACAAGCACGCCCTCGGGATGCTGCAGCGCGATGGCCGCTGTCCCGGGCTTTGTCGTGTTCGGGGTGAGTAGCTCGCCGTCTCGCATCGAGCTGAGCATCTTTCGGGTGTCTGAAGGCAGATCCACCCACTGTGTGCTCTCGCCGACCGATACCAAGTCCAATGCGTCAGAAGCATTTTCCGCGGCTGAGGTGTGCGCGGGAAAGGTGACGGCCAAGACCCGTCGTGCCCGCCATAGTCGACGCAGTTCCTCGGCTGCTGCGTACACAGCGTCATTGACGGTGTCCGCTTGGGCCAGTTCCTGGTTGAGCGCATGTTCGCGACCTGCCGCCAGCGCCAATGCAATTGCAGCGTGTCGGGCAAAGTCGCTGACCAGGTCGAGGTAATCGTCACCAAAACGCGGCTGATGCGGGTCGCGGGCGACCGCGATCACACCAAGCACCGCGTCGTCCGCAATGAGCGGCATGACGATCGCCGAGCGCTCACCGACATCGGTGAATCCTTCGATCGGATATTGGAAGGACTCGGTAATCAGCGGTAAGCCGCGGCGCGCAACGCCGCCTGTGGTGGAGCCGTCCATCGGAACCTGCCGACCAATCACCTCCGACGCGTAACGACCTGCGGTGGCGGCGACAACGAGGGTGTCGACGTCGTCGGCGGGCAGATCGGGCTCTCTCGGAACCAGCAAGATGGCCTGCTCGGCACCGGCCAGCTCGAGCGCTCGGTTCACGATGAGTTGCAACGGCCCCGTCTGTGGATCACCGGACAGCAGCGCGGTCGTGATCTCGCGACTTGCCTTCATCCATCGCGCCGACTCACGTTCTCGCTCGAAAAGTCGCGCGTTGTCGATGGCGGCGGCCGCCGCTGTGGCCAGTGCGCGGACGGCTCTTTCCTGCGCGTCGGTAAACACGCGGTCGGGCCGATCGTCGGCCAGGTAAAGGTTCCCGAAGATCGCTGCCCGCACCTTGATCGGTATTCCGAGGAATGCGCGCATCGGTGCGCCATCTGCGCGCAGTTCGGACGCCTGCGGATGTTGACTCAAATCATCGAGGCGCAGACCGTCGCCTACCTGGACACCGCCGAGCCGCCGCGCTGTGTCCTCGTCGATTCCCGTGTGGACGAATGAGACCAGGGTGCCGTCAGGCGCGAGTATGCCCAGCGCCCCATATCGGGCACCGGTCAATTCGATCGCCCCACTGACGATTCGCCGCAACGTCACATTCAGATCGAGATCGGAACCGATTTCGACGATGACCCGCACCAGTTGTTCCATCTGGTCGTTAGCTGCCTGCAGCTCGCCAAACTGTTCATTCACTCGGCTCACCGGCTCACGGATGATCTGCCAGGAGATTGCGGGTCCGCCGGTCGCTGTCCATGACTACAAACCTAATCGGTCAAGGTGCGTCACCACAGCGTTAACCGACGACCCGACTTCGGAAGTCTGCGTGGTTCTAGCCACGGGCGCGTTGATTCTGCGCTGGGGGCGCGGCGCACTCGAGCTTTTGCGCCATAGACGCATAGCCAATGCGGATCGCGTGGTACTCGTCTGCGAGTTTGTGAAGATTGCCAGCGGCTATCGGCGGCTTCCCGTACGGTGCAATCGCGTCGCGATTTTGGGCGACAATGTGCAAGTTTCCGGGTCGATTTGGTAAGGCCTTTGGTCGCGGTGCACAGCTCATTACAGATGGCCGCACGACCCAACTGGTCTGCATCAAGCCTTACAGTGATGTATGTTGTGGTGTATGAAGCGGACGAACATCTACCTCGACGAGGAGCAGACGGCGGCACTCGACCGACTGGCGGTGCAAGAGGGCGTGTCCCGTGCTGAAGTGATTCGCCAGCTCCTGGACCGCGCGCTGTCGAGTTCCGAAGCGAGTCTCGCCTCAGACCTTCACGCAATTGAACATTCGTTCGGCGCTCTGCGTGATGTTGACGTGACGGTACGAGGACGGGGCGGCCGCGAAGAGCACCTTGCACGAATCTGGGGCCGCTCATCGTGATGTTGGTCGACTCGGATGTGTTGATCGCGCATCTACGCGGGTTTGGCGCGGCGCAAGACTGGCTCATCGGCGCTCGAAGCGAGGGCCCCCTCGCGGTTAGTGTGGTGTCGATAGCCGAGCTTGTCGGCGACATGCGGTCAGTTGAGCTTCGCGAAGTGTGGCAACTGCTTTCATCGTTTCGCGCGGAACCGGTGACAGAGATCATCGCTCGACGTGCCGGCGAAATGATGCGCCGATATCGCCGCAGTCACACCGGTATTGGACTCGGCGACTACCTCATCGCAGCAACCGCGGATGTCAAAGGGCTGGATCTGGCAACGCTGAACGTACGACACTTCCCGATGTTCAAACATCTGCGACCACCATTTGCGACACCGGCTGGGTAGCCGTCTTAAAAGACGCCCGGCCCATGTGTTGTGGACTGTCGAGTAGTCGCGCACGCGCCGCTTACGCAGGCGAGTTAGCCAGGGCTGCAAGCGAAGTGAACACAACCGCCGCCGCACCGAGAAGCGTTGATGACCGAATGAGACGATGCCCGCGTGGATGCAGGCGAACGCATCCGGCGAATCACAAACTGCTCACTTGACCGCCCGCCGTCGTGAGCGAGATGTTTCGTTGATGTGGGGTCAGCACGGTGTGGAGGATCTATCCATCTTTCGGCAGATCGTGATGTGAGTGCCCAACAACTTTGGATGAAGTACCAAGGCGGGATTGTCCCGTATAGCTGATAAGTTCCCTAACGTCAGCTTTGTAAGGGACGTTAGAATAAGCCTTATGCTGCTGTTTGACCGGGCTTTTCGGAAGCTCATCAAGCAGGGCGAGCTGATCGTTTCCGACGCGGACGGCAAAGTCTATCGCTACGGTGTGCCCTATCCCGGCCGCGACCCGGTTGCGGTCCGATTCACCACAAAGTCCACCTCGCGCAAGATCGTGATGGCACCGTCATTGGGCACGGGCGAGGCCTATATGGATGGCCGGCTGGTGATGGAGCAGGGCGACATCCATGCTTTGCTGGACCTCGTCACCTGGAACAACCGTTGGGAAAAGCGCAGCGATCTGCGCAATGTCGAAGCCAAGTCGCGGCTTCCGGGCGATCCATTCGGCTGGCTGCGCACCTATAACCAGGAGCGGCGCTCGAAGCGCAACGTGGCGCATCATTATGATCTGTCGGCGCGGCTCTACGATCTCTTTCTCGACTCGGACCGCCAATATAGCTGCGCCTACTTCACCGATCGCGACAATCCCCTCGAGCAAGCGCAGCTCGACAAGAAGGCGCATATCGCCGCAAAGCTTTACCTCAAGCCCGGCATGAAGGTGCTCGATATCGGCTGCGGCTGGGGCGGAATGGCGCTCTATCTCCATGAGAAGACAGGGGTCGAGGTGCTCGGCATCACCCTCTCGGAAGAGCAACTCAGGATCGCGCGCGAGCGAGCCGAGAAAGCCGACGTCGCCGACAAGGTGAAATTCGAGCTGATCGATTACCGGAAGGTCGCCGGCAAATATGATCGGATTGTGTCGGTCGGCATGTTTGAGCATGTCGGCCCGGCCTATTTCCGTACCTTTATGGCCAAATGCCGCTCATTGCTGGTCGAGGACGGGGTAATGCTGCTCCACACGATCGGCCGCATCGGTACCCGGCGTGCGACCGACAGGTGGACCACGAAATATATCTTCCCCGGCGGCTATATCCCCACCCTGTCGGAAATATCCGAGGCCGCCGAGTCTGCGTGGATGTGCACGAGCGACGTCGAGACACTGCGGCTCCATTATGGCTACACGCTCGAACATTGGTTGCGGCGGACGCAGGCGCACAAGGCCGAGATCGTCGCGATGTATGACGACCGCTTCTATCGCATGTGGGAGTTCTACCTCTCCGGCGCGATGGTCGGCTTCTTCAACCGCGCGATGGTTAATTACCAGGTCCAATATATTCGCGACCGCAACGCATTGCCGATCACGCGCGATTATATGGCCGAGGCCGAGGCACGGCTAAAGGTTTGACCCGTTCAATCGTTGGAGGCGGCTCGCTTGCGCGTCCGCTGCGAGCCTGTGCTACCCGTACGGGTTGGATACCGTGTAACGCGTCGGCGGATTCGCCTGTCGCCCAAACAAACTCACAACATTGTTCGTAACACAGGAGAGTCTGCACCAGGTTCAGGCTCCCGACGACCTTCACTTGGTCGTACCTGCCACGGATTTCCCGCATCGCGTCCGCACCGAGCTGCATGGTCGCTTCGCACCAGAGGTTGGGCCTGCCGACAAATGATCGACGCAAATCATCAGCCGTGCGTAATGCAACGGATTATGGTCACTTCGTGAGGCGCCGAACCGTCCTGACGCTACCCCTGCTGCTGGGGGTAGGTCCTATGCTGACAAAGGTGCCCCGTGCCGCCGCAGAGCAAAGCCGGTGGACGCCTGACCGAGCCAATCGCTGGTATCAAGCGCAAGCCTGGCCCGTCGGGGCCAACTACATCACCTCAAACGCGATCAACCAGCTCGAGATGTTTCAGGCCGACACCTTCGACCCGCAGCGCATCGATCGCGAGCTCGGATGGGCCCGGTTGCACGGGCTTAACGTGGTGCGGGTTTTCCTGCACGATCTGCTCTGGGCACAGGATTCCGGAGGCTTCCAAATGCGTCTCGCGCAGTTTGTCGCCATCGCGGCCCATCACCGGATCAAACCACTTTTTGTCCTCTTTGACTCCTGTTGGGATCCGTTCCCCAACCCGGGCCGGCAGCGCGCGCCGAGGCCCGGGGTCCACAACTCCGGTTGGGTGCAAAGCCCAGGTGCTGAACACCTTGATGACCTCGACTATCGTCGCACTCTGCGCAACTATGTCACCGGAGTGTTGAACCAATTCCGCACTGATGATCGCGTTTTGGGTTGGGACCTGTGGAATGAGCCCGACAATCCAGCGCGTGTATATAGCAAGGTCGAACGGAAAGACAAGCAGGAGCGCGTCGCCGACCTGCTCTCCTTGGTGTTCGGGTGGGCACGCTCAGTTGATCCATCGCAGCCGTTAACGAGCGGTGTATGGGACGGTGTGTGGGGAGATCCTCAGCGCCGCAGCACAATCGCCAGCATTCAACTGGACAACTCCGACGTAATTACATTCCACTCCTATGACGAACCAGCGGCTTTCGAAGCTCGCATCTCCGAACTTTCTCCAATGGGCCGGCCGATCCTTTGCACCGAGTACCTGGCTCGGACGCTCGGCAGCACCGTTGACGGAGTCTTGCCAATTGCGAAGCGCTACAACATAGGTGCCATTAATTGGGGTTTGGTCGCCGGAAAGTCCCAGACCTACCTGCCCTGGGACTCATGGGATCATCCCTACACGACGGTGCCGGAGCCCTGGTTTCACGATCTGGTCCAATCTGACGGAAAGCCCTACCGGGACACCGAAATTCAAACCATTAGCAAGCTGCGCAGAATCTAAATACTTCGCGCTGATGGCCGAACGGTCGGAGCCAACGTCCACTATGCGGCGGTGGACGGCCTTGGCCGCCACGCTGTGAGGATAAGCAGGCCAACCGGCAGCAGCACGGCGACCGTGAGCAGCATCGTTTGCCAGACCGCGGCCCCCGTCGTGAAGTGCTCCAGGTGTGTGAGATGAAAGATCAGGTGTGGGATGGCGAACAGCAGGTACGCGCCTAGCGCGATCCGCACCATGCGGCGCTCCATCGTGACTGCGGCGACAACGAATACGAGGCCGAGTGAGAGGTTCATGGCGCCGTAGTCGCGCATGAGGTGTTCGCAGAACGGCGGGATGAGGTCCACCCAGGGCACGTAGTCGTAGAACGCCCGAGGGGCCAGTGTCGCGACAAGCCCGACCACGATCTCCACGAAGGTGAGAAACCACACCCCGGCGCGAAGCACGATCAGCCGGGCGTTCACCGCGACGTCTTGCGTCGGTGATGTGGCAGGGGCAGGTAAGCGCGGATGGCGTCGCGGTATGGCCGTTGGCCGGCGGTGTGCTGTTCATTGAGGTATTGCTCGAAGGTGATCGTGCCGGCGGCGCGCTCCGGGGCTAGCAGCCCGCCGGCCCGTATCCCGCCAAACACCTTGCCGGGCAAGCGGATCGGGGCGATGGGTCGGCGCTTACCGACGACCGCCAGGTAGCTGCGGGCAAGTTCGTCGAGCGTACGGGCCTGCGGGCCGCCGAAATCCGGCGCACGCCCGATCGGCTCGCCCAGCGCCAACCGGGCCAACCGTTCGCCCACGTCGCGCACGTCGACCGGTTGGAACCGCAGGCCCGACGGCAGCGCGATGACCGGCGGCTTCGCGAGCATGCGCAATAGGAAGGCGATCAGATCGTGAAACTGGGTCGCCCGCAGCACCGTCCACGGCAGGCCCGACTCGGCGATCGCGCGTTCGTTGGCGAGCATCATGCGGTAGAAGACGAATGGGATGCGGTCGATTCCGACGATCGAGACATAAACCAGATGCGGTGAGCCCGCCCGTTTCGCCGCCGCGACCAGCTGCTCGGTGGGATAGACACAGTGCACGATTGTGTCGACGCCGTCCAGGGCCGCGTCGAGCCCATCACCGGTCTGCACGTCCCCCACGACATGGCGAACCTCGGTGGCCTGCTGGGGGCGCCGCCCGCGACTGAGAACGCGGACCTCCTCCCCCGCCGCCGTTAGGCTGTCGACAACGATGCGGCCCACGGTTCCCGTGCCCCCGGTTACGAGTACAGAGTTCGTCACACCCTATGAACCGGACAGGCCCGCAGGATGTGACAACTGCTCGGCAAGAAACCGCAGTTTGTCGGGATTGGCCACGATCCGCACCGCCGCTATCTGCTCGCCCGTGATCTCGAAGAGCAAGACACCGGCCAGCGTGTCGCCGTCGAATGCCAGCATCGCCGGCTCGCCGTTTACCTCGGCGGCATCGAGACGTAGCTGTGTCTGCGCCAGGTTTCTGGTGAACACCCGCGCCACGTACTGGGCCACCCGGTCGCGGCCCGAGATTGGGCGCCGGGCGGCCGCCACCTTGCCGCCGCCTTCGGCCGTGGAGGTCACATCAGCGGTCAAGATTTCGACGAGTCCGGCCACGTCGCCGGCGCTGGCGGCGGTGAAGAAGCGATCGACCAGGGACCGCCACTGCGCCCGATCCGGTCGGTGCACAGGTTGACGGGGTTCACCCAGTCGCTGCCTCGCTCGCCGGTACAGCTGCCGGACGTTGGCTTCCGACAGCTCGAGGATCTCGGCGATCTCTGAATGGCTGTACGCGAACGCCTCTCTCAGCACGAACGCTGCCCGCTCGTTGGGCTTGAGTTGCTCCATCAAGCTCAGCAGCGCGATGGACACCGACTCGCGTTGCTCGGCGGTTTCCTGCGGGCCGAGTGTCCGGTCGTCGGTAAGGATTGGCTCCGGAAGCCACGGGCCAGGGTAGACCTCCCGGCGAGCGCGGGCCGACGTGAGCCGGTTCAGGCATAGGTTCGTGACGGCCTTGGTAAGCCACGCTGGCAGCGATTCGATGAGCGCTGAGTCTGCGCCGTGTAGTCGCAGGTATGCATCCTGCACCGCGTCTTCTGCTTCGCTCGCCGACCCCAGCAGTCGGTAGGCCAACCAGAACAGGCGCGGCCGCTGAGCCTCGAAGTCCTCCACGAGGTCGGTCACACTGCCAAGACTGCCACGGCTCGAATGTCGCCGGATGTCTGCGAGCGCACAGTGGGTGCGGTCTCAAAGTCCGCGATCGAGGCGGACCCGCCGAGCGCAATCGCGCCCTGACGCGTCAGCCTCTTTTGCTTCGACGGGTGCCGGACGATGAGCATGTTTACAACTTCAATCCTTTCGGTGACCACGAGTGGCGCAGCACAAATCACGCAATGTGCGCTATGCAAATCACACAACGTGCGTTACGCTCAGCCGGTGGCGCAACTCACATTCCAGCGCGCCCGCACTGAGGAGAAGAAGCGTCAACGTGCGGAGGCCCTCGTGGAAGCCGCACGCTCGCTGGCCATGGAAACGGGCGTCGCGTCGGTCACCCTGACCGCGGTCGCCAGCCGCGCAGGCATTCACTACTCGGCGGTGCGCCGCTACTTCACCTCGCACAAGGAAGTCCTGCTGCATCTGTCCGCCGAGGGCTGGGTGCGGTGGTCGAATACCGTGTCGAAGAAGCTGGCCGAGCCCGGCGCGAAGTCGCCCTCTCGCATCGCCGAGACACTGGCCGAAGCACTGGCCGAGGACCCGTTGTTTTGCGACCTACTGGCCAACCTGCACCTACACCTGGAACACGAGGTGGACGCGGAGCGGGTCATCGAGGTCAGGCGGATCAGCACCGCGGCCACACTCTCGCTGGCCGATTCGATCGGAAGCGCACTGCCCGAACTTGGACGATCGGGCTCGCTCGACATCCTGCTGGCCGCGTACTCGCTGGCGGCGACGCTGTGGCAAGTCGCGAACCCGCCGGAGCACCTGACCAACGTTTACGCTGAGGAGCCCGAAGTGGTTCCGCCCGAGTGGAATCTGGACTTCGCATCCGCCCTTACCCGCCTGCTGACGGCCACCTGCATCGGCCTGATCTCGGAATCCTCATGAACTCGGAAAGGAGGTCGGAGCGCGGTGGCTTGGCGAACTGCAACCGGTGAAGACACCCGTGGTGAAGGACTTGAAGCGCCCATGACGATGACTGAGCCAAGGACCGAGCCACTACCGAAACAGAGCTTCGCCGGCAGCGAGGGCAAAAAGGTCGCCCCGCAACGCGCCAAGAAAAGGGGGCTTCTGGGGCGTTTCTGGCTGGTGCTCACGATCGCAGCTGTCGTCGCTGTATCAGGATTCGTGGTGTACCGGTTGCACGGCGTCTTCGGCGTTCGCAGCGGTTCGTTCGGCGGCGGCACCTCGGGCGAGGTCCTGGACGAGTTCAACGCCAAGACGATCACGCTCGAGGTCTGGGGCCCGCCGGGCAGTACGGCCACCATCAACTACCTCGACGAAAACTCCCATCCGCAGCAGGCCCTCAACGTGCCCTTGCCCTGGAGCAAAGTATTGAGTTCAACGAAGCCCGGCATCCCGGCAAACCTGGTGGCGCAAGGAGACGGAAGTTGGATCGCCTGCCAGTTCGTGGTGAACAAGCACGACGGGAGCGGTGACGTCATCAAGACTCCGAATCGCTCGGATCCCAACCAAACCGTGAACGCCTTCGTCTATTGCCTGGACAAGTCCGCATGAGCGAGCCGGCCGAGGCTGGTTCTGCCGCGCCGCCAATCTCGCAACCGCTGATCCCGCCGTTCCTGCCGCGGATGATCCACCGGCTGGCGCTCCCGATCGTCCTGGTGTGGTTGGGCATCGTGTTCGTCACCAACACCGTGGCCCCCCAACTGGAGGTCGTCGCCAAAACCCACTCGGTGTCGATGAGTCCGACCGACGCGGCGTCCTTTCAGTCGATGATGAAGGTCGGATCGACGTTTAAAGAGTTCAACTCCGACAACTCGGCCATGATCTTGCTGGAGGGCGACAAGCCACTCGGGGCCGAAGCGCACCGCTACTACGACGAGATCGTCAGGCGCGTCGAGCAAGACACGAAACACGTTCAGCACGTCCAGGATTTCTGGAGTGATCCGCTGACGGCGGCGGGTTCCCAGAGCCACGATCAAAAGGCCGCGTACGTCCAGGTTTACCTCGTTGGCAACATGGGCAGCGGGCTGGCGAACGAGTCCGCCGCGGCCGTCCGCAAGATCGTGGACTCGGTGCCCGCGCCGCCGGGAATCAAGGCATACGTCACCGGCGCGGGCCCGCTGTTCGCTGATCAGTCCCACGCGGGTGAGAAGGGCGTCGCGAAGGTCACGCTCGTCACCTTCGTGGTGATCATCGTGATGCTGCTGTTCGTCTACCGGTCGATCACCATCGTTCTGATCATGCTGGGCATGGTGTTCATCGAGCTGGCAGCGGCCCGCGGTGTCGTCGCGACACTCGGTAACTACGGTGTCATGGGGCTGTCGACCTTCGCCAATAACATGCTGGTGCTTATGGCGATCGCCGCTGGGACGGATTACGCGATCTTCGTGGTCGGCCGCTATCACGAGGCGCGTGGGCTGGGCGAGACCCGCGAAGAAGCGTTCTACACCATGTTCCACAGCACCGCGCATGTCGTGCTGGGATCCGGCTTGACCATCGCCGGCGCGATGTACTGCCTGAGCTTCTGCCGGCTGCCGTACTTCGAGTCGCTGGGGGTGCCTTGTGCGGTCGGCATGCTGGTCGCGGTGCTCGCGGCTTTGACGCTGGCTCCGGCAATACTGACGGTGGCTTCGTTCTTCAAGCTCATGGATCCGAAGCGCAAGCTGCAGACCCGAGGCTGGCGTCGCATGGGTACCGCGGTCGTCCGCTGGCCCGCACCGGTTCTCGCGGTAACCATCGCGGTCGCATTGGTTGGTCTGCTCGCCCTACCCGGTTACAAGACGGACTACGACAACCGCCACTTCCTGCCGGCCGACACCCCGGCCAATGTCGGTTATGCCGCCGCGGACCGACACTTCGACCAGGCTCGGCTCAATCCTGAGCTGTTGATGATCGAGACCGATCATGACCTGCGTAATCCGGCCGACTTCATCGTCCTGGACAAGGTCGCCAAGGCGGTCTTCCACATCCCCGGTATTGGCCGGGTGCAGACCATCACACGGCCGTTGGGCACGCCGCTCGACCACAGCACCCTCGGTTTTCAGATGAGTGCACAAGCCGCAGGACGGATCCAGACCCAGCACTATCAGGAAGAGCAGGCGGCAAACCTGCTCAAGCAGGCGGACGAGCTGCGCAAGACGATGGCGACGCTGCGTGAGCAGATGCGGGTCACCCAGGATCTCAGCAACACGACGCACGAAACCACGAGGCTCACCAAGGAAACCGTGCAGATCACCGAGGCGTTGCGCGACGACATCGCGACCTTCGACGATTTCTTCCGGCCGATCCGCAGTTACTTCTACTGGGAGAGGCACTGTTACGACATTCCGATCTGCTGGGCACTTCGGTCGATCTTCAACGCGCTCGACGGCATCGACCAAGTGGCCGAGAACATCGTGAACCTCAGCGCGAACCTCGATAAGCTGGATCAGATTCAGCCCAAGCTGGTGGCGCTGATACCGCCGCAGATCGAAAGCCAGCAGCGCAATCTCGACACCATCATGTCGAACTACGCGATCACGATGGGTCTCAACGACCAGGCGAAAGCGCAGGCCGACAACGCCACCGCCCAGGGCGATGCCTTCGACAGAGCGAAGAACGACGACACGTTCTACCTTCCGCCGGAGGCGTTCAAGAGCCCGGATTTCGCGCGAGGTCTCAAACAGTTCATATCGCCGGATGGACACGCCGTCCGGCTGATCATCTCCCATGAAGGCGACCCGGCGACTCCTGAAGGCATCAAGCACATCGAACCGATCAAGCAGGCCGTGCACGAGGCGATAAAGGGCACCCCCTGGGAAGGCGCCAAGGTCTACCTCGGCGGCACCGCCGCGACGTACAAAGACATGCACGACGGCTCCAACATCGACCTGCTGATCGCCGGAATCGCCGCAGCCACACTGATTTTCATCATCATGCTGGTGATCACCCGAAGCGTCGTGGCGGCCTTCGTGATCGTCGGTACGGTGTTGCTGTCGCTGGGCGCCTCATTCGGACTCTCCGTGCTCCTATGGCAGTACATCCTGGGCGTGAAGTTGCACTGGATGGTGCTGGCGATGGCGGTCATCCTGCTGCTGGCGGTCGGCTCGGACTACAACCTGCTGCTGATATCGCGGTTCAAAGAGGAAATCCACGCCGGGCTCAAGACAGGGACGATCCGCGCGATGGCCGGCTCGGGCTCGGTGGTTACCTCCGCCGGTCTGGTGTTCGCCGCCACCATGGCCACGTTCATGTTCAGCCCGCTGATCGTGATGGCTCAGGTAGGTACGACGATCGCGCTGGGTCTGTTGTTCGACACCTTGATCGTGCGGTCGTTCATGACACCGTCGCTGGCCACCTTGCTCGGGCGCTGGTTCTGGTGGCCACAGCACGTGCGTCCACGGCCGGCCAGCACCATGCTGCGACCGTACGGACCGCGTCCCGCCGTGCGCGAGCTGATCCTCGACGACGTCGACGAGCACCCGCCTGGCGGATTGGTACAACCGCGCTGACCTCACGTAGCGCGCGAGTGTCGAGATTCGCGCTAGCGCGCCAACGCTGCGATTCTTCGCCCTGAAAGGCGTCGTGGTTGTGACATCTTGCAAAGGGTCGAGACAACGCCGGTAAACTGGCGCCATCATTTCTGCAAGGCAACAGTTTGGAGCAATGGCCTCAGGATCTCGGCCGAAGTATGGAGCAATATGAAACGTCTTGTCTTGAGCGCGATGCCGGTGGCCACGTTTACGATTGCGGTTGCGGTGATGATCTCGGCGGCACCTGTGGCCCAGGCGCAAACGGATATCGAGACTAACTGCAAGAACTCCGGCGGCCAATATTCGTCGGAGGAGGTACAGCCTCATTTTGGCGCCAACCCCACTCTTATCGAGACATGTTGCACCGGCACCGGGGCCTCGGCAAAATGCGTTACCTACCGAGACGGTGTGCAAGGACCCACATACGGCGGGGGATGACCGGCAACAATCCCAGGTCCCTTCCTCTTGGCCGGGCGGTCCAAACTGATGCCATCGACCCGACAGCGAAAGCCCCTCTGCCTGAGATCCTCGGCAAGACTCCCGTGAATTGACAGCTTGCGGTGGTGTCGGAACCTTGCCCCGATCAGTTGCCGTCAGGGGGATACTCCCAGATATTGGTGTGATTCAACTCGTGGTGGTGCGCGCACACCATGACCTTGCCCTGTCCGTCCGTCGCAGGCGGTGCGCCCAGCGGACACTGGTCACCCGGCGAGGGTGCCAGCGGTGCCAACGTCAGCGCGGCAATCATTACGTATTTCATTGTTGCGCTCCTTCTCGCTACCAATAACACGGTCCCGACACCACCAGAGTTCGCGGTGATCCCTGCCCTCCGAGGAAGTGTTCGAGTCCGGCCGGGGTTGCTCGGGCTGCTCTAGCCGTGGGCAGAGTCCCCGAAACCAGCGGGCGGTTCCATCCACCACACGCGGCCTCTATTGCAGAAACACTTGGCGGGCTGTCGGTGGGGCGGGCGGGGCTCGAACCCGCGACCAACGGATTTTGAGTCCGCGGCCAGCGTCTCGGCGACCAGGAGAAATGGTTAGCCAAACCCCTTGAAATAGCTTGCGATACAACGAATATGGACGTTGCAGGTACGGATCGGACCTCAGAGTGTTGGGGTACTCACCCCCACCAGAACGACGTGGCGATCGCCACGTAGAGCGCGATGAGCACTGTCCCCTCGAACCAGGTCGATTCGCCGTCGAAGGTCACCAGCACCGCGACCAGCGCCGACATGATCATCGACGCCAACAGCAGCGGTGAGAACACCAGATCGAAACCAGGCTGGCCGAGAAATGCCGCCGCCAGGCAGACGATCGGGGCGATGGTGAGCGCGATCTGGACGGGCGACTGGAGGATCACCTGGACCGCGTAGTCCATCTGGTTCTTGGCCGCCAGCTGAATGCCGACGAAATTCTCCACCGCGTTGCCGGCGATCGCCACGATCACCAGACCGGCGAACACCTCGTTGATGCCCGCTGCATGCATCGCCGGCTCCAGGGCGGCGACGAACCATTCCGACACGAAGGCCGCACCGATCCCGGCGACGGCCAGCATGCCGATGGCCATCGCCAGCGGCCACTCCCCGTGTGCTGTCGCCACACTAGCGGCTTTGGCCGAATCGGGGCTGGCCACAATGGGAGACGACGCTCTGGAGGTTTCATGACCAACCTGCCCCACCGGGTCGACAGCACGCTTTCCGAGCGTGGCCGGCAGCGAGAGTGCGAACAGCGCAAGCATGACGATGGAGACGACGACCGACACCGCCCGCTCGTGCGGTTGCGCCGGGGTGTGTGTTGCAGCGGTGAGCGAGGGGACAGCGAGGATGAATACCGCGAGGGTGAACATCAATCCGAGGGTGCGTCCGTCGTCGGCGGCGAAGCGCTGGCGGCCGTGTCTGATACCGCCGACCACGAAGGACAGCCCGAGCACCAGCAGAGCGTTGGAGAGAATCGAGCCGACGATGGTGGCCTTCACCACCCCGTAAAGGCCTGCTTTGAGTGCGAACAGTATGACGAACAATTCGGGCAGGTTCCCCAACGCCGTCTGCAGTATCCCAGTCGCGTTGGGCCCGAGCCGGTCTCCGAGCGCCTCCACCGAACGGCCGACCAAAGATGCCAGCGTGGCCAACGCAAGCGCGGACACGATGAACGCCAGCACTGCATTCACGTGGGCGAAGTGCAGAACTCCGGTCGCCATGGCCGCGATCACCGTGATGGTGATCATGATGCGGTCGCGCCGGCTCAGCAGTGGGAGCCGTTCAGTGTGGGTGGTTGTCACGCGCCTCTCCTGCTCTGATCGCGCCGAAGTTTTCCAGAATCGCACGGTTCGCGTTTAAAAATCGCCACTCGCGACCAAGCAATGGCCGATGCTAAGGCGATTAGCTCTGTCACTCGATGCGTCGATACAGCAGGGTGTCTGGCGGATATGGCAGTTCTTTCCAAATCTCGTGCGGCAGCTTTACAGACGGAGTCGAACCTTGAATTGAGGTTTTCTCGCTGGTCAGGCTAGGCAAAGAGCACTAATTGGACTAGCTGGAGCACCCGCACTGACGGTTTGGTGGGTCTATTTGCTGGGGCGGGCGTGTCTGACACCAGGCGGTGGGGCTGTTCAGAGTCGGTTGATTCTTGACGTTTCTGTTTCGGTTGTTTCTTGACACTCGTTGTTATAGCTAGGTCTGCGT
>NZ_LZIJ01000168.1 GCF_001667115.1 Mycobacterium sp. 852002-51163_SCH5372311
ACGGGCTGAGTCACATCTGTCACACGCGTATCTGGAAGAGGGGCACACAACTGTTTGTCCACCTCAGCGCGACAACTCGGCGGACTGCCGCAGTGTCCGCACCCGGTTGATGATCCGGTATTCAGTTGCGTGTGGAATGTACGCCGGTGCGTACATCCCACGGCCCAGCCGTCGTACCCGATGCCTGCCGATTTCCCAACGCAACGCGTCTGACACCGCCTTCGAAGGCCTGCCGCGGACGCAAAAGCCGTACCGGTCAAGCGCATCGATTAGTTCGACGATGGTCGCAGGCCCATTCTGCGACAGATACATCGTCAGCACGTAGCGCAGCTCGATTCCTTGAAGTTGCATGCGCGAATCGTTGCACGCCGGTACGACATTGGCTGGCTGAGCGTATGGCGTATCGCGTTCAGTGTGAAACTATGGCGTCCAGTGTGAAACCTGGGCGCTCATACGGCGAAAACCCCGCCCTCACGTCACACCGAAAGCCGTAGATTCACAACCGAATGCCGAAGACCGTCCGCCG
>NZ_LZIJ01000169.1 GCF_001667115.1 Mycobacterium sp. 852002-51163_SCH5372311
CCGCGGCGCTTACTGCCTGAACCATCAAAACGAAGAATCACACAATGGCGTCATACACCACGTCCATGGACTTGACCACGCGTCGGGTGCGCCTCTTCCCTGAGCCGTCGCCGTCCCGACCCTTGTCCGGCGGCTCACCGGTCACTGTCGCGTTCATGTACTACTCCAATCGGACTGAGGCTCCTCTCTGTTTGCGGAACCAAAACAGTTGCCACACTAATGGAACGTTTGTTCGACTCAAGCCGACACGCCGTCCGCGGGGTGAGCATGAGCCTAGTCCACGCAACTTCTGTCACAGTAGCCACAGCAAGCGCATTTGCAACGATTCAGTCGCGAGTCAATTCCTGAGCCGGTACCGGAGCTGACCGCTGTTTGCTTCCACAACACGTCCGTCGTCGCGGATGCGAAACGCCAGCTGTCCGCTGTTGGCGTGTACGACTCTGCCGTCGTCCCTGATGCGGTATTCGGTCATGCCGCTGTTGGCGTCGCATACGCGGGCACCCCGCACTCGGAACACCGTCTGTCCGGAATTGGCATCGCACATGCGGTGGCCGTCCCACTGCTCTTCACTCATAACTCCAGGTTTCCACGAGGCACTGACAAACTTGCCGCTGTTGCGCGCCGCGTCCACACCTTTGTCGGTGGTTTGTCGTCATACTTTCGGCAACCTGCTGATTTGCTGGGTTGCGCCAGCACTCGCTGCAATGCCCGGTTCTCATACAGAAGCGCTGGAAAACTAGGGGATAGGAGCTGCTGCCGGACAATTTTCGGACCCAGCAGAGTTTGCTAGAGCACAAAACCTAGGGACTCATAATCCGTTGGTCGCGGGTTCGAGCCCCGCCCGCCCCACCGCCTGGTGTGTATGACCTCGGCTGATGCTTGACATTTCAGCTTCGGGTGATGCCTGACAGTGTTTCGGCTGATGCTTGACAGCTG
>NZ_LZIJ01000170.1 GCF_001667115.1 Mycobacterium sp. 852002-51163_SCH5372311
GAGCAATCACTTACCGGGCCAGCCACCGGCCACGATACAACCGATCACCACAGCACTTGACACAGAGAGGCGCCCAAAGCCGAAGACAACGAATACCGCCGCGGCACCCCGACATGAGTCCATTTGCCCGCCACGATGAATCAGCCCGCGCGCCAAGCAGTTTGTCGCTAGACACGCATTCCTCGGAGAACGGAGCGACGGGCGGGCCGGCAATACACCAACCTTATTGCCAGGGACCGATGCCGCCGATTTTGTCGATCCGAATGTGCGTCACGAACCCGGGCGGTGCGTCGTCAGGCGGGAACACGGCAGGGTCGGACAGCGTCTGCGCCAGAGACTGCAGCAATTCCGGGGCGCCGCCCTCGACAACCCGCGCGGTCCCTTCGACCGCGAGATAGGGCCGCATGGTCTTACCGGCGTCGCCAGTTGACACGATCGTCAGCGCGACGCGGGAATCGCGGCGCATGTTGCGGACCTTCTTGTGCTCGCCGAGGTGTGCGCTGACGAGCTCATCGCCGTCCGGTGTGGACCGCAGCGCCACCCAGATCAGTGTTACCTGAGGACTCCCGTCCGGATTAAGGGTGATCAGTGTGGCGTCGGCGCCATTTCCGATGAGCTCACGCGCGGCTTCGTTGAGTTTCATACGATCTTCGACCTCCACGCCTGCCGATTCATTCCCGGCGATGCGCCAGGTAACGTCGCGGCATGGGCAACGCTGACCGGATCAAGCCGCCGTGGTGGCTGAAACCAGCCAACAAGGTCTTCATCATGATGTCGCGGCTGGGCCTGAGCTTCGGCGGGGAAAGCCCTGTGGTCCTGACGGTTCCGGGCCGCAGATCCGGCACCCCGCGGTCGACACCCGTCACGCCGATGACGGTCGACGGAAAGCGCTATGTCGTGGGCGGCTTCCCGGGGGCGGACTGGGTGCAAAACGTCCGTGCCGCAGGCGAAGTCACGCTGACGCGCGGCCGCAAAAATGAGCGCGTCCGGACGGTGGAGCTCTCACCCGACGAGGCCAGGCCGCTGCTGCGGGTTTATCCGAGCCAGGTGCCCACCGGGGTCGGTTTCATGAAACGGGCCGGACTCGTCGAGGAAGGACGGCCCGACGAGTTCGAGGAGCTGGCCGGCCGTTGCGCGGTATTCCGTTTCGACCCGATCACCCAGGACGGAGATCAAAGCCCTTGAGTGACAACCCATTCGACGCCAACCAATGGCGGCCGGTCGACGGATTCGACGACCTCACCGACATCACCTACCACCGCCACGTCGCCGACGCCACCGTGCGGGTTGCTTTCGACCGGCCCGAAGTGCGCAACGCGTTTCGCCCGCACACCGTCGACGAGCTGTACCGCGCGCTGGACCACGCCCGGATGTCCCCCGACGTGGGAGTGGTGCTGCTGACCGGCAACGGGCCCTCCCCGAAGGACGGCGGCTGGGCGTTCTGCTCCGGCGGCGATCAGCGCATTCGCGGACGCTCCGGCTATCAATACGCCAGCGGAGACACCGCGGAGACCGTTGACGCAGCGCGCGCCGGCCGGCTGCACATCCTCGAGGTGCAGCGACTGATCCGGTTCATGCCCAAGGTGGTCATCTGCCTGGTCAACGGATGGGCGGCCGGCGGTGGGCACAGCTTGCACGTGGTGTGCGACCTCACCCTGGCCAGCCGCGAGCACGCCCGCTTCAAGCAGACCGACGCCGACGTCGGCAGCTTCGACGGCGGCTACGGCAGCGCCTACCTGGCCCGACAGGTGGGACAGAAGTTCGCCCGCGAGATCTTCTTCCTGGGCCGCCCGTATACCGCCGAGCAGATGCACCAGATGGGCGCCGTCAACGAGGTGGTCGACCATGCCGACCTGGAGCGCGTCGGCGTGCAGTGGGCGAGCGAGATCAACGCGAAATCGCCTCAGGCGCAACGCATGCTGAAGTATGCGTTCAATCTGCTGGACGACGGGCTGGTGGGTCAGCAGTTGTTCGCCGGTGAGGCAACCCGGCTGGCGTATATGACCGACGAGGCCGTGGAGGGTCGCGACGCGTTCCTGGAAAAGCGCCCGCCGGACTGGAGTCAGTTTCCGCGCTACTTCTAGAGCTTGGTCGAGATCGACGCGGGCGCGGGATCGCCCGAGAAGAGCGCACGCCAGGGTCGATCTCGGCGAAACTAAACTGCGCACGATGAGCAAGAGTCCACTTCGCCGGTTCACCGACCAGATCGTGCTGGCCAGCATGCGGCCGCCGGCTACGCCGCAGCTGATGATCAACCGCCCCGCGATCAAGCCGGTCAGCCTCGAGGGCAAGCGTGTCCTGATCACCGGCGCGTCGTCGGGCATCGGCGAGGCGGGCGCCGAACTGTTCGCCAAACACGGCGCCACCGTGGTCGCTGTGGCCCGCCGCCAGGATCTCCTGGACGCCGTGGCCGACCGGATCACCACCGCGGGCGCCCGGGCGATGTCGATTCCGTGCGACCTTTCGGACATGGACGCCATTGACGCGCTGGTGGCCGACGTCGAAAAGCGCATCGGCGGCATCGACATTCTGATCAACAACGCCGCCCGATCGATACGACGACCGCTGGCCGAATCGCTGGAACGCTGGCACGACGTCGAGCGGGTCACGGTGCTCAACTACTACGGCCCGCTGCGGCTGATCCGCGGCTTCGCGCCCGGAATGCTCGAGCGCGGCGACGGCCACATCATCAATGTCTCGACCTGGGGTGTGATGTCGGAGGCGTCGCCGATGTTCGGGGTGTACAACGCGTCGAAAGCTGCCCTGGCGTCCATCAGCCGGGTCGTGGAAACCGAGTGGGGCCGAAGAGGGGTGCATTCGACGACGCTCTACTACCCATTGGTGGCCACTCCGATGATCAAGCCGACGAAGGCCTACGACGGAATGCCCGCGTTGACCCCGGAGGAAGCCGCCGAATGGATGATCACGGCCGCCCGCACGCGGCCGGTTCGGATCGCGCCGCGGATGGCCGTTGCCCTCGACGCGCTCAACACCGTCGGCCCGCGTTGGGTCAACGCGCTGATGGAGCGGCGCGCCAGCCATCTGAAGTAGCTCCCCGAGGTCAGCACGACGTCGGACGTGGTAGACACGACCTCATGGATATCCTGGCCAGCCGGATGCTGCTCCGGCCGGCGGACTATCAGCGGTCACTGAGCTTTTACCGCGACCAGATCGGGCTGGCGATCGCACGTGAATACGGGGCCGGCACAGTGTTTTTCGCGGGCCAGTCTTTGCTGGAGCTGGCCGGCTACGGCGACCCGGACCACTCCCGGGGCCCCTTTCCCGGCGCCCTGTGGCTGCAGGTACGCGACGTCCGCGCGACCCAGGCCGAGCTGGAAAGCCGCGGCGTGGCGATCGCCCGCGAGGCGCGCCAGGAACCGTGGGGCCTGCACGAGATGCATGTGACCGACCCGGACGGCATCACCCTGATTTTCGTCGAGGTACCAGGCGGTCACCCGCTGCGCCGAGACACCCGCGCGCAGCCCCGGGGAACGGACGGTTAACGACGAACTAATATCTGGCGACGACTCGCGATATACCCGCGATTCGCCTCTCCGCCCATTCGACAATCGAATCCCCCGACCACCAGAATCAGGCGCTGTGAACATCGAACTGTTCCTCTTGATCATCGTCGTGATCACTGCATTGGCGTTCGACTTCACCAACGGCTTCCATGACACCGGCAATGCCATGGCGACCTCGATCGCCAGCGGCGCGCTGGCACCAAAAGCAGCAGTCGCCCTGTCCGCGGTGCTCAACCTGGTGGGCGCGTTCTTGTCCACCGCCGTCGCGGCGACGATTGCCAAGGGTCTGATCGACGCGAACCTGGTAACGCTGGAGTTGGTGTTTGCCGGCCTGGTCGGCGGCATCGTCTGGAATTTGTTGACCTGGCTGCTCGGTATCCCGTCCAGTTCCTCGCACGCACTGATCGGCGGCATCGTCGGCGCCACCATCGCCGCCGTCGGCGGGCACGGGGTGATCTGGAAGGGCGTGGTGTCCAAGGCGATCATCCCGGCCGTCGTGTCCGCGGTGCTGGCGGTCATCGTCGGCGCGACAGCGACCTGGCTCGTGTACCGGATTACCCGCGGCGTCCCGGAAAAGCGCACCGCGAGCGGTTTCCGGCGCGGCCAGATCGGCTCGGCGTCGCTGGTCTCGCTGGCACACGGCACCAACGACGCGCAGAAGACGATGGGCATCATCTTCCTGGCGCTCATGTCGTACGGGGCGGTCAGCAAGACGGCGGCCACGCCGCCGCTGTGGGTCATCGTGAGTTGCGCGGTAGCGATGGCCACCGGCACGTACCTGGGTGGCTGGCGGATCATCCGGACCCTGGGCAAGGGGCTGGTCGAGATTCAGTCGCCGCAGGGTATGGCCGCCGAATCGTCGTCGGCCGCAGTGATTTTGCTGTCCGCGCACTTCGGCTACGCGCTGTCGACCACACAGGTCTGCACCGGTTCGGTGCTGGGCAGCGGGCTGGGCAAGCCGGGCGGCGAGGTGCGCTGGGGGGTGGCCGGCCGGATGGTGACGGCGTGGCTGGTGACGCTTCCACTGGCCGGGCTGGTCGGGGCGGTCACCTACTTGATCGTCCACCTCATCGGCGGATACCCGGGCGCGATCATCGGCTTCTCGCTCCTGGTGGCGATCTCGGGCACCATCTACCTGCGGTCGCGCCGGGTCAAGGTCGACCACCACAACGTCAACGCCGAATGGGAAGGCACCCTGACCGCCGGGCTCGAAGAATCGGCCGAGCCGCCACCACCCGATTTGGACCCTAAGTCGGGCGCGCCCGCGCCACCCTACGACTCGGATTCCGGTGACACTCTGCCCGCGCGGACCGCATCATGAACGCCTGGTTCAACTACGAAGCCACGCTCAAAATCCTGATCTTCAGCATGCTGGCCGGTGCGGCACTGCCCGCCTTGTTCGCGCTCGGGGTGCGCCTGCAGGCCCACGGCGCCGGTGCGGTCGGGATCGGCGGTGCCACACCGAAACGGAACCCGGTGCTGATCGCGCTCGCCTGGCTGATTTACGCGTTGGTGGTCGCGGTGGTCGTGCTCGGCGTGCTTTACATCGCCCGCGATTTCATCGCGCATCACCTCGGCTATCCGTTCCTGGGCGCAAAACCCAAGTAGCATCGAGTCGTCGTCCCCCGGAGTGCCGAGCCAACGCGCGGAGTAAGAGCGTGAACCGATTTCTCACCTCGATCGTCTCGTGGCTGCGCGCGGGATATCCGGAGGGCATTCCGCCGACAGACTCTTTTGCGGTGCTCGCCTTGCTGGCCCGCCGATTGACCAACGACGAGGTCAAGCTGGTGGCCAACGAGCTGATGCAGCGCGGCGAATTCGACCATATAGACATCGGCGTGGTGATCAACAAATTCACCGACGAGCTGCCGTCACCGGCCGACATCGAGCGAGTCCGAACGCGGTTGGCCGCCAAGGGCTGGCCGCTCGACGACGCCCGCGACGCCCCCGGCAACGGAGACCGCGCATAGCCGTCCTGCGTGCGCTCACCGTCCCGCCGGGCGGTGCCGTTCGGACGTTGTTGCCCGCGCTGCAGCGGGTGCTCGACGGACGTGATCCCGCGCTGATTCCGGTGGCGCCGCGGCAGGAACCTTCCTCCGCGTTGCGAGTCGGAGAAGCTATCGACGACGACGTGGCCCTGGTGGTGACGACATCGGGAACCACCGGTATCCCCAAGGGCGCGCTGTTGACCGCCGATGCGCTGACCGCCAGCGCGTCGGCCACCCACGACCGGCTCGGTGGCCCGGGCAGCTGGCTACTGGCGGTGCCGCCGTATCACATCGCCGGGGTCCAGGTGCTGGTGCGCAGCGTGCTCGCCGATACCGCGCCCGTCGAGCTGGACGTGTCGGGCGGCTTCGACGTCGCCGAATTACCCACTGCGGTAGAGCGATTGGGCTCCGGAAGGCGATATACGTCGCTGGTCGCCAACCAATTGGGGAAGGCGCTCACCGACCCGGCGGCGACGGCCGCGCTGGCCGAATTGGACGCCGTGCTGATCGGCGGCGGACCGTTGCCGCCGTCCATCCTCGACGCCGCCACGGCCGCCGGCATTGCCCTGGTACAGACCTACGGAATGAGCGAAACCGCGGGCGGCTGCGTTTACGACGGTGTCGCCCTGCCCGGCGTGTGGGTGCGAGTGACGGACGACGGTCGCATCGTCCTCGGCGGCGCCACGCTGGCCAAGGGTTATCGCAACCCGGTCGATCCCGACCCGTTCGCCGAGCCCGGCTGGTTCCGTACCGACGACCTTGGCGCCCTGGATGATTCGGGCGTGCTGACCGTGCTGGGCCGCGCCGACGACGCGATCAGCACGGGCGGGCTGACAGTGCTGCCCGAACCTGTCGAGGCCGCACTGTGCACCCACCCCGCCGTCGGCGAGTGTGCGGTTTTCGGCGTTGCGGACGAGCGGCTGGGCCAGCGGGTGGTTGCCGCGGTGGTGGTGCGCGACGGATGTGGGGCCCCGACGCTGGAGGCGCTACGTGAGCATCTGACCCACACACTGGACGCCACCGCCGCGCCGCGCGAGCTACACGTCGTCGACGCGCTGCCGCGCCGCGGCATCGGCAAGGTGGACCGGACGGCGTTGGCACACCGGTTCGCGGGCGATCAATAGGCTGGTCGACCGTGAAGGTGGCGCGCCGGGAATTGATCGCGGTAGCGGCCGGAACCGTGTTGGTGGCGGCTGCGGTGATACTGCCGCGGATGCACCTGGGCGTCGACCCGCGCCGCGACACCGGTGTGGACCGGTTCGGCACCCGGACGGGCGCGACGCCGATCTTCGGCTATTGGGATGTCCATGCCGGCTGGGGCACCGCGCCGGCGATCGTGCTTGCGCTGGCGGTCGTGTTGTGGGGAACGTCCATTGCACAACGGCTTTCGTGGCGGATGCTGACGCTGTGCAGCTGGCTTACCGCCGGCGGGTGGGCGTTTGCGCTGGCGATGATCGACGGTTGGCAGCGCGGCTTCGCCGGCCGGTTGACCACTCGCGACGAATACCTGGCGCAGGTGCCCGGCGTCACCGACCTCCCCGCCACCCTGCGCACGTTCGCCAGCCGGATCGTCGACTTCCAGCCGGACTCATGGGTCACGCACATCTCGGGCCATCCACCGGGTGCACTGTTGACGTTCGTGTGGCTGGACCGCATCGGACTGCGCGGCGGCGCGTGGGCCGGGCTGCTGTGCCTGCTGGTCGGCTCCAGTGCGGCGGCGGCGGTGGTGATCGCCGTCCGGGCGCTGGCCGGCGAGCAGACCGCGCGGCGCGCCGCGCCGTTCGTCGCGGTTGCACCGACGGCGATCTGGGTCGCGGTCTCGGCCGATGGGTACTTCGCCGGAGTCGCGGCGTGGGGAATCGCGCTGTTGGCACTCGCGGTACACGGGCGGGTTCGGTTGCCCGCTTTGGCAGCCGCCGGGGCGGGCCTGCTGCTGGGCTGGGGCGTGTTCCTCAGTTACGGTGTGATGCTGATCGGGCTTGCGGCGCTGGTAGTGCTGGTGTCGGCCGCGGATTGGCGCGCGTCACTGCGGGCGCTCGGCCCGGCCGCCCTGGCCGCGATAGCGGTTGCGGTCGCTTTCGCTGTCGCCGGATTCTACTGGTTCGACGGCTATACCCTTGTGCAGCAACGCTATTGGCAGGGCATCGCAAAGGATCGGCCGTTCCAGTACTGGTGGTGGGCGAATCTGGCGTGTGTGGTGTGCGCGATCGGGCTGGGCAGCGTCGCGGGCATCAGCCGCGTTTTCGATAGCGCCGCAATCCGTCGGCGATCGGGTTTTCACCTGTTGCTGCTGGCGATGCTGGCGGCCATCGTGCTCGCCGACCTGAGCATGCTGAGCAAGGCCGAGACCGAACGAATCTGGCTGCCTTTCACCATCTGGCTGACCGCGGCGCCCGCGCTGCTGCCGTTGAAGTCGCACCGGCTGTGGTTGGCGCTCAACGTCATTGGAGCCCTGCTTGTAAACAGCGTCATCTTCACGAACTGGTAGGCGCGAGCAGACGCAAAAACACGCGACACGCCGGGCATTTGGGTGCTTTTGCGTCTGCTCGCCCTACGGTCAGAGGCCGGCCGCACGGGTGACGCGTGCGAAACGACTGCCGGGTGCGCAGGCATCACGTACGCCTTCGATGTCGTCGACGACATCGAAGTCCGCCAGCTCTTGAACTGTTGCCACGGCAATACCGTTGTCGTGCAACGCCTTCAATGTGAGCTGCCCGGTCTGGGGCTGAGACATGGGGACGGTCCGCAGGCATTCCGCCATAACGGGCGTCTGCACTCCGAGCACCCACCATCCGCCATCGCAGGCCAATCCCAGCACCGCCGGCGCCGCCAGCAGCCGGCGCGCGCAGCCGGTCAACAAGTCGGCGGTCACCTGCGGGGTGTCCATGCCGATCTGCAGCACCGGAGATCCGTCGGCCGAATCGGCGTGTGCGTTGGCCAGCCGGTCCGCGAAGCCGTCGCCGCGCTGCTCGATCACCGTGAACGATTCCAGCCGCGAGCGGATCTCGGCGCCGCGGACCGCCGCGGCCAGGTTGCCGGTAAGTGCCACCACCCGCGCGGACGCCGGTGTGGTCGCCACCGCGTCCAGCGTGTCCAGCAAGGCGGCGGCGGCGATCTCGGCGGCGACCCGATCGCCAACGGACGTCGCAAGCCGGGTCTTGGCGCGGCCAGGTTCCGGCGCCTTGGCGACCACCAACAGGGTCACCGGCAAGCCGCTCAAGAAATCACCTTCCAGAAGTCGAGGATCGCGGTGATGCTCCCCCGCAGCGAGCCGCTGACTTTCGACTTGCCGCCTGTCCTCGGACCGTAGGTGATGTCGACTTCGACGACACGCCAGCCGGCGGCCGCGGCACGAACCAGCAGTTCCAGCGGATACCCCGACCGTCGATCGACGACACCCAGGTTCAGCAGGTCCGCTCGCCGGGCCACCCGCATCGGGGCGATGTCGTGCACCGGCAGGCCGTGCCGAGAGCGCAGCCGCCAGCTCATCACCACGGTGCCGATCCGGGCGACCAACGGCCAGTGCAGTCCCTGCACCGGCCGCCGCCGGCCGGTCACCAGGTCGGCGCCCCGGCCCAACTCGGCGACCAGCCGGGGCAGGTCGGCGGCGTCCATCGAACCGTCGGCATCGATGACGGCCACGATCGGCGTCGTCGCCGCGACCACGCCCGCATGCACCGCCGAGCCATACCCCGGCCGTGGTTCGGCGACCACCTCGGCGCCGTGGCGGCGCGCGACCGCGGCCGTGTCGTCGGTGCTGTTGTTGTCGACCACCAATGCCCGATAGCCGGCGGGAATGGCGGCCAGCACCGCGGGCAGCGACTCCTCTTCGTCGAGGCAGGGCAGCACCACCGTTACCGCGTCCTCGGGCATGGCAACCGACATTAGCGCGGGCCGGGACCACCCGGATCGCCGCCATGGAAAACGATTTGCTGCGACGGAGGCGGGCAAGCGGCGACTTTCCCATCTCGCCCAGAACTTCCTCGCCGGCTGTGGTTAACTGTGGCCCACACTGCAGCGGCGGAACGGCTGACCGCCGTGAACCTAGGGGGCATGGGAGTGCAACGCGCCCGAGAAAGTTGACCCACCAGTCAGTAGACGCAGCCGCGACAACCCGAGCACCGGAAGCACCTATGCAGCCCTTTGACGAACACCCAACGCAGGCAGCCTCATTCCAGTCGCCCCACTATCCGCCGCCGCCCGGTGATCCGGGAGTCCATTACGGCTACGCGCCACCGC
>NZ_LZIJ01000171.1 GCF_001667115.1 Mycobacterium sp. 852002-51163_SCH5372311
TAAGAGACCTGGTCGTTCACGATCACCACGACCGAGCCCGCGGTCGTCGGCAACGTTGTGGCTCAGGGCAACGGCGCATTCTTGACTTCCTGCGGCTGCGCATTGACATCAAGGTAGTTGATGGTCGCCACCGCCCCCGGCGCGCCGAAGACTTCCAGCACCACGTGTTTCGGGTTGAACGGGACGATTTGGTTGGCGAGGCCACTGTTGGCGGACACGTCATTGTGCGATCCGAAGATTCCGTGCAGGCGGTAGATGGCAAATGCCGCGGCTGCGACGACGATCACCGCGACTAACGCCATCCACCCTCGCTTGACCAGGGGCGAAACTGAAAACCTGTTCACCCGTTCACCTTTCGACGGTCGGGCGATTCGGCCACCTGCATGCGGCGCTTCGGGTGTGACCGATGGGTATGACAGTACGGTACTGGACAGTACTGCACAAGAGACGTGACCGTACACTTTACGACCGGGTTGAGGACCGGCGGCATTACCTGGTGCACCGCGTGAGGCCGGGGACGATGAAGTTGTCGACGAGCGTTTGCACCGTGCGACGGGTGGGTGGATGGTCCGGTACGAGGCACCGCCAGATCAAATATCCGGGCAACAGGTCCCACAGGTCGTCGATGACGGCGGACTTGGCGATCTCACCGCGGTCGATGGCTTCTCGAAGGACCTGCTGCATCAAGGCTTTGCGTTGATCGATGAAATTGTGCTGCATCGCGTCGTTGAGCGCGGGGTGCCGCGAGACCTCGACAAGCACCGCACGAATGGTGCCGGCATGCTGCAGGGCTTGCTCGCAGACGACCTCGCCGAGCTTCAGTAAGTCGCCCCTGAGTGTGCCGGTGTTCGGGGGAACCGCGACTTGCCGGATCCCTTCGGTGAAGGCGGCCAGCACCAGTTCGGCTTTCGATGGCCAGCGCCGGTACACCGTGGCCTTGCTGGCCCGGGCGGTGTTGACCACGGCGTCGACCGTCAACCCGTCATAGCCGTGTTCCTGCAGCAGTTGCAATGTCACTGCCAGCAACTCGGCCTCGCGTGGCGACCACGGTGATGCGTCGGCGAACGCGCCGGCAGTCTGCGTCATAGCGCCCACCATAGAACTGCAGCGGTCGTACGGCCGCCTATTGGCTACTCTCCTCCATCGGGGCCGTCAGTCAAAAGCTTTCGGAATCCCTCTTCGTCGAGAATGGGCACCCCCAGCTCAACCGCCTTGTCGTACTTCGAGCCCGGCGAATCGCCCGCGACGACGTAGGAGGTCTTCTTCGACACCGAGCCCGCGGCCTTGCCGCCGCGGGTCACGATCGCCTCCTTGGCCTCGTCGCGGGAGAACCCCGTCAGCGAGCCGGTCACCACGATGGTCAGCCCGGTCAGCGTGCGCGGGATGCTGTCGTCGCGCTCGTCGGCCATCCGAACGCCGGCCGCGCGCCACTTGTCGACAATCTCGCGGTGCCAATCCACGGTGAACCACTCGGTGACGGCCGCGGCGATGGTTGGCCCTACCCCCTCGACCGCGGCCAGCTGCTCGGTGGACGCATTCCGGATGGCGTCGATGTCGCCGAACTCGGTGGCCAGGGCGCGGGCAGCCGTCGGCCCGACATGGCGGATCGACAGCGCCACCAGCACCCGCCACAGCGGTGCGGACTTGGCTTTGCCGAGGTTGGCCAGCAGTCGCTTGCCGTTGGCGGACAAATCGCCGGCCTTGGTCCGGAACAGCTCGGTGCGCAGCAGGTCTTCTTCGGTGAGCGCGAACAGGTCACCCTCGCTGCTGATCACTCCGGCCTGCAACAGCGCGACACCGGCCTCATAGCCCAGCACCTCGATGTCCAGAGCGTTTCGGCTGGCGACGTGAAACACCCGCTCGCGCAGTTGCGCCGGGCAGCGCTGGGCGTTGGGGCAGCGAATGTCCGCGTCGCCCTCCTTCTCCGGCGCCAGTGTGGTACCGCACTCGGGACATGTTGTGGGCATGAGGAATTCGCGTTCGGATCCGTCGCGTAGGTCGACCACGGGCCCCAAGACCTCGGGGATCACGTCGCCGGCCTTGCGGATCACCACGGTGTCGCCGATCAGCACGCCTTTGCGCTTGACCTCCGAGGCGTTGTGCAGCGTGGCCTGGCCCACCGTGGACCCCGCGACTTTCACCGGCGTCATGAACGCGAACGGCGTGACCCGCCCGGTGCGCCCGACGTTGACCCGGATGTCGAGCAGCTTGGTCTGCGCTTCCTCGGGTGGGTATTTGTAGGCGATGGCCCAGCGCGGCGCCCGCGAGGTGGAACCGAGTCTGCGCTGCAACGCCAACTCGTCGATTTTGACGACCACGCCGTCGATTTCGTGGTCCACCTCGTGGCGATGCTCGGCCCAGTAATCGATGCGCTGCTGCACGCCGGACATGTCGTCCACCAGCGTGGTGTGCTCGGAAACGGGCAGCCCCCAGGCCTTCAAGGCCAAATAGCCGTCGTGCTGGGTGGGTGGACGGAATCCTTCCGTGTGCCCCAGCCCGTGACAGATCATCCGCAGTTTGCGGCGGGCCGTGACCGCCGGATCCTTTTGGCGTAGCGAACCCGCGGCGCTGTTGCGTGGATTGGCGAACGGTGCCTTGCCGGCCTCGACCAAGCTCGCGTTGAGCGCCTGAAAGTCGTCCACCCGGAAGAACACCTCACCGCGGACCTCGAGGACCTTCGGTACTGGGTAATCATCACTGGCCGTGAGTCTTTCGGGGATGTCGTCGATGGTGCGGGCGTTGAGCGTGACGTCTTCGCCGGTGCGGCCGTCGCCCCGGGTGGCCGCTCGGGTCAGGCGCCCGTCCCGGTAGACCAGTGACAGGGCGACACCGTCGATCTTGAGCTCGCACAGGTAGTGCGCGCTGTCGCCGATCTCGGCGTGGATGCGGCCGGCCCACGCGTTGAGTTCGTCGCTGCTGAATGCGTTGTCGAGGCTGAGCATCCGTTCGAGGTGGTCGGCCGGCTCAAATTCGGTGGCGAACCCCGCGCCGCCGACGAGTTGGGTGGGTGAGTCGGGCGTGCGCAGCTCGGGGTGCTCGGCTTCCAGCGCCTCGAGCCTGCGCAGCAGTTGGTCGAACTCCGCATCGGTGATGATCGGTGCGTCACGCACGTAGTAGCGGAACTGGTGTTCGCGTACCTCTTCGGCCAGGTCCTGCCACTGCCGCAAGACCTCGGGGCGCAACACGTCGGGCGAGCTCACTCTGGCAGGCTATCGAAGCGCTCCGACAACGTCGTGTGAGGTCGTCACTGCGGCCCCGCGCCCCGCTGGGTCGGGCGTTGACTGTGACCTGACGGCTTTGACTGTGAATTGACGGCTTTCGGTGTGACAGTAGGGCGGGAATCGGCCGCGAAAATTTCCGCCCAGACTTCACACGCAAAGCCCAGACTTCACACCCGAAGCGTCCGCGTACCTCAACCGTGACACCCCTTGCGCGTCAAGCTAATTGATGCATTGGTCGCTCGGAATCCTCAGTCCTCCACATACGCCCGCAGTCGGTCCACTGCGGCATCCCACCGGCGCGACAACTGGGTGAGATAGTCGCTGGCGCGGGCCAGCGGCTCCGTTTGCACGGTCCAGACCCGTTGACGACCGCGCCGGCTGCTGGTCACCAACCCGACCGACTCCAGCAGCAGCAGATGCTTGCTGGCCGCCTGCCTGGTCACCGGAACCACCTGCGTCACTTGGGAAGTCGAACTCGGGCCCGCGTCGCAGAGCCGCACGATGATACGCAGCCGATTGGGGTCGCCGAGCGCGTCGAACAGCGGCGCGCCGACCACAGCGGACGCGCTCACCGGTCCAGATACCTGCGCACGAGATCGGCCTGGATGGCCCAGCCTTCCGAATTGGCCTCGAAGGAGGCGTTGCGGCGTGCTTCGGGGATGGCGTCGAAACCGGATTCGACGATGGTGAGATGCACGCCGTCGGGAGTCTCCGAGAGGGTGAATTCGACCAGCGTGGTCGGCTCCCGGTCGTAGTCGACGTCTGGGTCGATCGCAAACGGATGCCAGCGGTAGGCGAACCGCCGCTGCGGCTCGATCGCGACGATCTGCCAGACGCTTTTCACCCCCGCGTGCGCTTCCTGACGTTCGGCGACGCTTGCGTCGACGGTGGTCGGGACAATCGCGGCGGTGACGGTGCCACCGGCGATGAAGGGGCCGTCGAAGCGCACTCCGAACCACTGCCCGAATTCCTCGGCGTCGCTGATCGCGCGCCATACCCGGTCCAGCGGCGCCCGCAAAATCACTTGCTTCTCGATCCGATCGATGGTCATATGCAACCTCCTGGTTGCCTTTCAGCCAATCATGCCCGACGACAAAACGCAACCTCTCGGTTGCCTATCAGATTGCGTCGGGGTCCTGGCTGAACGCTTCGGCGGCCTTGCGGGCGAGCTCGATCGCGGTGCGTGCCCACCGCGGAGTGGCGCCGGCCAGCCCACACGCCGGGGTGACCCCGATGCGGTCGCGCAGCGCCGAGCGGGCGAAGCCGAGCCGATCGGTCACCGCGACCACGGCGCCGGCCACTTCCTCGGCAGACGGCCGTCGGATCGGGGCGGCGGTGGCCACCAAGCCCAGCATCACGGTGCGGCCCGATTCCACAAATGCGGCAACACCGTCCAGGTCGGAGGCACCCAACGTGCTCGCATCCACCGACACCGCACGGATTCCGCTGCTTTGCAACAAGTTCCACGGCAGTCCGGGCGAACAGCTGTGTAGCAGCACGTCGGCGCCGGCCCCGCTGACACAGGTGTCCAGCAGTGACCGGGCCACCGATTCGTCAAGCGCGGCAACCGGACTCAGTGCGGTAACCCCGGTCAGCCGTCCGTCCAGTGCCGCGGGCAGCGACGGCTCGTCGAGCTGCACCACCACCGGTGTGTCGAGCCGGCGGGCCAGCGCCGCGCGGTGCGCGGCAACGCCTTCGGCCAGTGACGCCGCCAGGTCGCGCACGGCGCCCGCGTCGGTGATCGCCCGATGACCATTGGCCAGCTCCAGCCCGGCGGCCAGCGTGATCGGCCCCGGTGCCTGCACCTTGACCACTCGCCCACCACCGCGCAGGCCGGCCGTCTCCCAGGCCTCTTCGAGGGCGTCCATGTCCTCGTCGAGCAGGCTCACCGCCCTGCGTGTCACCGCGCCGGGCCGCGCGGCGATGCGGTACCCGCGCGGCATCGTGTCGATGGCCACGTCGATCAAGAGCGCACCCGCCCGGCCCAGCATGTCCGCACCAACTCCCCTGGCGGGCAGCTCGACGATGTGGGCCAGCGCATCGGCCAGCTCACCGACGACAACCTCGGCCGCCTGCCGTGCAACGGTCCCGGGCCACGATCCGATGCCGCTGGCCTTCACCGCGAGCGGTGCGAAAACACTCACCTGCCAACCGTATTCGACGTCGTCCGGAACACCGGCCACCAGGGGTGTTTTGCGGTACCAGGCTTGGGTAGGTTCGGGGGGATGGCAGGGTTGGCGCGGTCGCTGCTCTTGTGCGGCGCGGTGTTGGTCACGACGGCCTGCACGCGCGTCGTAGACGGCACTGCCTTGCCCGGATTCGGCCCCGCCGCCAAAGGCATTCAGGGCGTCAACGTCGACCGGATCCTGCTGGAACAGCCCCGGATGGGCGCGATCACCGGCGCCGGTGAGCACCTGACGATCATCCCCACCATGGACGGTCGGTCCCCGGTGGATATCGAGGGACTTGCCCAAACCGCGCCACGGGCGTGCCGGTTCATCTATGCCGAAACCGCGACGTTCGGGCCCGAAGTCGAAGAATTCCACAAGACCACATTCCAGGACCCACCGGACGGCGCCCTGATCTCCGAGGGCGCCGCGGCGTACCGCGATGCCACCACCGCCAGGCGCGCCTTCGACACCCTGGTCAGCACCGTGCACGACTGCGCGGCCACGCCGGACGGCCTGTCCTACATCGGCACCTGGAAGGCAGATACCGATTCGCTGCGTATCCGGCCCGGCGGCTGTGGCCGTGACTACCGCGTCTTGTCGGTGGCGTTGCTCGAGGTCACCTTCTGCGGCTTTCCGCCGTCGGTGTCCGACATCGTGATGACCAACATCGTGGCCAACATCCCGCGTTGAGCTCAGCGCCGCGTGCCGGCGATCGTCGCGCTGCCCAGCACCTCGTCGCCGTCCGGGTCGGGACGGTACAGCACCAGCGTCTGGCCGCGCGCCACCCCGCGCAGCGGGTTACGCAATCCGACGACAAGCTCGTCGCCGACCAATTCGGCTACGGCACTGGCTGTTTCGCCGTGGGCACGGACTTGGACCAGGCACTCGAGCGGTCCCGACGGCGCGACTCCCGCGGTGAAGACCGGGGCACGTCCGGTCAGCTCAGACACGTCGAGGTCTTGTGCGTCACCGACGTGGACCGTCGCGGTGCCGGCATCGATTGCCGTGACATAGCGAGGACCTCCGTCCGGCCCCGGTCCGGCGATGCCCAGGCCTTTGCGCTGGCCAATGGTGAACCCGTGCACTCCGTCATGCTCGGCCAGTATGGCGCCGTCGGCGCTGACGACGGGGCCGCGGCGCACCCCGATGCGCTCGCCCAGAAACGCACGGGTATTCCCGGACGGGATGAAGCAGATGTCGTGGCTGTCGGGCTTGGCGGCGACGGCCAGGCCGCGCCGGCCCGCCTCGGCACGGATCTGCGGCTTGGGAGTGTCCCCGATCGGGAACGCGGCGTGACGCAACTGCTCGGCGGTCAGCACCGCCAGCACATAGGACTGGTCCTTGTCCCGGTCGACGGCGCGCCGCAGGCGTCCCTGCGACAGCCGGGCGTAGTGGCCGGTGGCTACCGCGTCGAAGCCGAGCGCCAGGGCTCGTGCAGCCAGGGCGGCGAACTTGATTCGCTGGTTGCATCGCACGCAGGGGTTGGGGGTTTCCCCGCGGGCGTAGGACGAGACGAAGTCGTCGATCACGTCCGCCTTGAACTTTTCCGCGAAATCCCAGACGTAGAAAGGGATTCCCAGTACATCGGCGACCCGGCGGGCGTCGGCGGCGTCTTCTTTCGAGCAGCAGCCGCGCGAGCCGGTGCGCAGCGTACCGGGCGCGCTGGACAACGCCAGATGCACACCGACCACGTCGTGCCCGGCGTCGACCATTCGGGCGGCGGCGACCGACGAGTCGACGCCGCCGCTCATCGCGGCGAGAACCTTCACCCGGACGACCCCGCGGCGGCCAGGGCGGCACGGCGGGCGCGCTCGACGGCCCCCGGCAGCACCCGCAGAGCGGCATCGACGTCGGCTTCGGCACTGGTGTGGCCCAAGGAAAGACGTAGCGACCCACGCGCGCTGGCCGCGTCTGCTCCCATCGCGATCAGCACATGCGACGGCTGCGCCACGCCCGCGGTGCATGCCGACCCGGTCGAACACTCGATTCCGTTGGCGTCCAACAACATCAGCAGAGCGTCGCCCTCACAGCCGCGGAAAGTGAAGTGCGCGTTGCCCGGAAGTCGCAAGGCGCTGCCTGCGCCGTTGAGACGGACGTCTTCTATTTCGGCCAGTACGCCCTCGACCAGCCGGTCCCGCAGCGACCGCAGCCGCGCGCTGTTGGCCTCGAGTCCGTCCACCGCGATCTGTGCTGCCGCGGCCATCCCGACGGCGCCGGCGACATCGGGCGTGCCGGAACGGATGTCACGCTCCTGCCCACCACCGTGTGACAGCGGCACACAGCTGACATCGCGGCGCACCAGCAGCGCTCCCACTCCCGGCGGGCCACCGAACTTGTGGGCGGCCACACTCATCGCCGAGAGCCCACTCGCGGGGAAGTCGACAGGTAGCTGACCCACCGCCTGAACTGCGTCGCTGTGCATCGGAACACCGAATTCGGCCGCGACAGCAGCGAGTTCGGCGATAGGCATGATGGTGCCGACCTCGTTGTTGGCCCACATCACCGATACCAGCGCGACGTCGTCATAGGCCTCCAGCGCCTCGCGCAGCGCGGCCGCCGACACCGAGCCCTCCGGCGCGGTGGGCAGCCAAGTCACTTGAGCGCCTTCGTGTTCGGCAAGCCAGTTCACCGAGTCCAGCACCGCGTGGTGTTCCACTTCGGTGGTGATGATGCGGCGGTGCCGCGACTCCGCGTCACGGCGGGCCCAGTAGATGCCCTTGACGGCCAGGTTGTCGCTCTCCGTGCCGCCGGCGGTGAAGATCACCTCCGACGGGCGCGCACCGAGTTTGTCCGCGATCAGCTCGCGGGATTCCTCGACTCGCCGCCGTGCTGCGCGACCGCTGGTGTGCAGCGACGAGGCATTGCCGACCGTGCCGAGCGCAGCCGTCATCGCCTCGACGGCAGCGGGGTGCATCGGGGTGGTGGCAGCGTGATCCAGGTAGACCATGACGCGCCCCAGAATACCGGCCGGCCGATACGACCAGCTCGCTCAGGCCACCAGCGCGTGCTCGTGACCCGATTGCCGCGAGATCCCCAGCTGCACCGCGCTCTGGCAACGCCTGGCCAGCTCGCGACGGTCGCTACCCGGCAGCTGCAGGGATTCCACCCGCACCTGCGCCACTGTGCGGCCCGCCGACAGCAGCCGGCCGACGGACCGCAGCAGGCTGTCGTCGCCGACATAGGCCGGGACGGTCGACACGGTTCCGTCGACGTGGTGGTACGTCAGCCGAAGAGGCTGCACCGGACGGCCGGTGTCGATTGCGGCCTGGAACATTGCCGGATAAAAGTTTCCCGACGCCAGACCGCACCAGGTGGTGCCCTCCGGGAATACCACCACGGTCTGCCCGGCCCGCAGCCGGCGGGCGACGGCGTCCACCACCCCGGGCAGGCGCCGCAGACTGGCCCGCTCGATCGGGATGATCTTCAGGACGCGGGCCACGACGCCGGTGGCCGGCCCGGTGAACATGTCGGCGCGGGCGACAAAGGAGCCGGGCAGCACTGCACCGATGGCGAAGCCGTCCAGCCAGGAAATGTGGCCGCTGACCACCAAGACGCCGCTCAGGTTGCGAATCGGGTTGCCCGACACCGTGATTCGAACGCCGAAACAGCGCAGCACCAACCGGCAGTAGGCGCGCTGCACCCGGGTGCGGCCCGGTAGCGGCGCAGCCAGCAACGGCAGTCCCGGCAACAGCAGTAGCGCTGCCACGGCGCGGCGCGCCACCCGCAGATACCACAAGCACCGCCGCCACCCAGCGACGTCGCGAACATCCACGCAGCTCACGTTGCACGAGGCGCGCGGCAGCCAGGCATGGCCGGTGTTCACGATGCCATGCCGCCGGCGATCTTCGAGGCTGCTGACACGGACCGCAGCCGCTTCAGGTACCGGGTGTCGGCGTTCTGCTTGCTCAGCAAGACGCAGAAGTCACCGACGCCGAAATCCGGGTCGTGGGCGGGTTCGCCGCACACCTGGGCACCCAGGCGCAGGTAACCACGCATCAGCGGCGGCACCGACGGCCGTTGCGGCGGCGGAATGTCGTCGAGGGCTTTGCCGTTCACCCGCACCGACCGGTAGGGGCGCACCCGGTACTGGCGCGCAACGGCATGGCGGTTCAGCACGAAGTCCCGCACTCCGCGCAGCTCGGCGCCCGGATTTTGGCCATTACCGCCGGCGTCGATGGGCACCGACACGCACCCTGTGACGTAGTCGTAGCCGCAGTGGTCCAGGTAGGCCAGGATGCCGGCCCACATCAGCAGCACCACACCGCCGTTGCGGTGGCCCTCCCGTACCGCGGCGCGGCCCATCTCGACCAGCGAGGGGCGCAGCGGGTCGAACGCACGGACGTCGAATTCCGTGGCCGTATAGAGCCCGCCGGCCGCGATGGCGCCCGTCGGCGGCAGCATCCGATAGCAGCCCACCAGCTCACCGGTGTTGTCCTCGCGGACCAGCAGGTGGTCGCAGTATTCGTCGAAGCGGTCTTCATCCCGTCGCGTGTCGCTTGCCAGGGTGAAGCCGGGTGCGCTGCTGAACACCTGGTAGCGCAGTCGCTGCGCCGCCTCGATCAGGCTGGGGTCGGTTGACAGCAGCAGGGAATAGCGCGGCCCGTCAGCCGACCCCGAAGGGGAAGCCGACGAGCCGCAGGGTTTGTCGCCGGCTATGAGAACAGAAGCAATGCTCATAAGCACCAACGTGTCGCAATCGATGATCTGGGCGGCATCGATGCGCTGACATGTCGGTGCACGTCAGATGACTATTTATGCGGGCCGAATCCGGGGGATCCGTGATGCGTTCGGCAAAACCTCGCCGGTGTGACGGAGATCGCTCTCCGCTGTTTTCCTACGGGACGATCCGCAGCGGGCAACCTGGTGTTTCTCTGGCTGGATGCTCGGCGCCGGCTGTTGCCATAAGCCATTCCCTTGAAGATCTGCTCTCAGCGTGTTCAGACGGCTTTCAGTGTGAACTGACGGCTTTGCGTGTGAATGCAGGGCTTTCAGTGTGACTCTGCGGCGGTGATCGACGCGAATCTGCGCCAAGCATTCACGCCCAAAGGCCTGAGACGAACAATGCCGGCGCCACGACACGAACCTCTTTGTCCGGCTCGCAGCGACAAATTGCTTGGCGCGCAGTACTTGTCGCTACGAGACAGGAGAACTCGCGCAGGAAACGCTAGCCCTTGCGAGCCTTGATCGCCTCCGTCAGCTGCGGGGCCACCTTGAACAGGTCCCCGACCACGCCGTAGTCGGCGATCTCGAAGATGGGCGCCTCTTCGTCCTTGTTGACCGCGACGATGGTCTTGGAGGTTTGCATGCCGGCGCGGTGCTGGATCGCCCCGGAGATGCCCAGCGCGATGTAGAGCTGCGGCGACACCGTCTTACCGGTCTGGCCCACCTGGAACTGGCCGGGGTAATAGCCCGAGTCGACCGCGGCACGTGATGCGCCGACGGCCGCACCCAGCGAGTCGGCCAGCGCCTCGACCACGCTGAAGTTCTCCGCGCTGCCGACGCCACGACCACCGGACACCACGACCGTGGCCTCGGTGAGCTCCGGCCGGTCACCGGCGACCGCGGGTTCGCGGGCGGTGACCTTGGTGGCGTTCTCGGCAGGCTCCGCCACCTCGACCGTGACCTGCTCGCCCGCGCCGTCAGCCGGCTCCGCCTCGACGGCGCCGGCCCGCACCGTGATCACCGGGGTGTCGCCGTTGGCTTGCGCCTCGACGGTGAACGCGCCACCGAAGATGGAGTGCACGCCTTTGCCGCCCTCTTTGACCTCGACCACGTCGACCAGCAGGCCCGACCCGATCCGCGCCGCCAGCCGGCCGGCGATCTCCTTGCCGTCGGCGCTGGCGGCCAGCAACACCGCAGCCGGAGCCGACGATTCGGCCAGCCCGGCCAGCACGTCGACCACCGGGGTGATCAGGTACTTGTCGACGGTGTCGGACTCGGCGACGTAGATCTTGGCGGCCCCCGCCGCCTTGAGCCCGTCGATCAGCGGGGCGGCGGTTCCTGGCGCACCGGCGACGACGGCAGCCGGCTCGCCCAGTGCGCGGGCGGCGGTGATCAGTTCGGCGGTGACCTTCTTCAGCGCACCTTCAGCGTGCTCGACGAGCACGAGTACTTCAGCCATGGGTTATTCGCTCTTCTCGTCTTGGATGGATCGTCTTGGGGATGGATCGTCTTCGGGAATCGACTTGGGAGGCTCGTTCAGATGATCTTCTGGCTAACCAGATACTGCGCGATCTGATTGCCGCCTTCGCCCTCGTCGGTGACCTTCTCACCGGCTGTCTTGGGCGGTTTCGGCGTGGACGACAACACCGTCGACCCGGCGTTGGCCAGCCCGACCTCGTCGGATTCGACCCCGATCTCGGCCAGGGTCAGCACCGTGACCTCCTTCTTTTTGGCGGCCATGATGCCTTTGAAGGACGGGAAACGCGGTTCGTTGATCTTCTCGTTGACGCTGACCACGGCGGGCAGGGTGGCTTCGAGGGTGAAGACGCCGTCGTCGGTCTCGCGCTCGCCGGTGACCTTGCCGCCCTCGACCGACAGTTTGCGCAGGTGGGTGAGCTGCGGTAGGCCCAGGTATTCGGCGATGATGGCCGGCACCGCGCCGCCGGTGCCGTCGGTGGCCTCGTTGCCGGCAATGACCAGCTCGGTGCCCTCGATGGTGCCCAGCGCGCGAGCCAAAGCCCAAGCGGTTTGGACTACGCAGGAGCCGTGCATGCCGTCGTCCTTGAGGTGGACGGCCTTGTCGGCGCCCATGGAGAGGGCCTTGCGGATCGCCTCCGTGGCGCGCTCCGGACCGGCGGTCAGTACCGTCACCGACCCCTCGACACCGTCGGCGGCTTCTCTCTCGCGGATCTGCAGCGCCTCTTCCACCGCGCGCTCGTTGATTTCGTCCAGCACGGCGTCGGCGGCCTCGCGGTCCAGCGTGAAGTCGCCGTCGGTCAGCTTGCGCTCCGACCAGGTGTCTGGGACCTGCTTGATCAGGACCACGATGTTCGTCATGAGTGTGGTTCGTCCTCCTCGAAGGGCGTCCCGCAGCGGTCGGCTGCAGGACCTCGGTCAGGCATTCAGCAACCGCACGTCCCGGTTACTAGCGGGTAACTTTGCGCGGTTCGCCTTCACACCATAGCGGGTCGCATCTGCCGAATTGCCCGCTGCTCCTCCGTCCGGCGCCCCGGAAGGCTGGAATGGATCGGGGTCGCCGGGCGGCGAGTTCTGTCACCTGGATTCACTGTCCGGTTCGCGAATCGCCCGGTAGGGGTTAGCCTGCCTATGCAATGAGCGCATTCGTCCCCGATGTTCCCCGCCGGACCCTCGACGACATCTCGTCGGCGGCCACCCCGGCGGTCCCGGCGGCGTTGACGCTGACGGGCGAGCGCACCATCCCGGATCTGGACATCGAGAACTACTGGTTCCGCCGCCACCAAGTGGTCTACGAGCGGCTCGCGCCGCGCTGTGCCGGCCGGGTCGTGCTGGAAGCCGGCTGTGGCGAGGGTTACGGCGCCGACCTGATCGCCGACGTGGCCAGCCGGGTCGTCGCAGTGGACTACGACGAGTCCGCGGTGGCCCACGTCCGCAGCCGCTACCCCCGGGTGGAAGTAACGCAGGCCAACCTGGCCGACCTCCCGTTGCCCGACGCGTCGGTAGATGTAGTGGTGAACTTCCAGGTGATCGAGCACCTATGGGACCAGGGCCAGTTCGTCCGGGAGTGTCTGCGGGTGTTGCGCCCCTCTGGCCTGCTGATGATGTCTACCCCGAACCGGATCACCTTCTCACCGGGTCGCGACACCCCCGTCAACCCGTTTCACACCCGTGAGCTCAACGCCGACGAGCTCACCGAGCTGCTGGTCGAGGCGGGCTTTTCCGACGTGTCGATCAGCGGGGTGTTCCACGGTCCGCGGCTGCGCGAGATCGACGCCCGCCATGGCGGGTCGATCATCGACGCGCAGATCGCCCGCGCGGTGGCCGACGCACCCTGGCCCGCCGACCTGATCGCCGACGTCGCGTCGGTTACCACGGCCGACTTCGAAATCGAAACACGCGATATAGACAACAGCCTCGATCTGATCGCGATCGCGGTGCGCCGGTGAGCACGCCCACCGCATCCTCGAGCCCGGTACCGGGCCTGTTCACCCTCGTTCTGCACACCCACCTGCCCTGGCTTGCACACCACGGCCGGTGGCCGGTCGGCGAGGAGTGGCTCTACCAGTCGTGGTCGGCGGCCTACCTGCCGCTGCTGCGCGTGCTGCGCACCCTGGCCGACGAGGACCGGCACCGCTTGGTCACACTGGGCGTCACGCCGGTGGTGAACGCTCAACTCGACGACCCGTATTGCCTCGACGGCATGCACCACTGGCTGGCCAACTGGCGGCTGCGCGCCTTGGAAGCCACCACCGTAGCTGCCAGCGTCAGGAAGGCTCCCGAGTCGAAGTCGGCCGGCTATTCAGCGTGTGCGCCAGAAGCGTTGCGGGCGTTCGGAATTCGCGAAAGCGCCGAAGCCGACCAGGCCCTCGACGAGTTTGCCACACTGTGGCGGCACGGCGGCAGCCCGCTACTGCGGAGCCTGATCGACGCCGGCACGGTCGAGCTCCTCGGCGGCCCGCTGGCGCATCCGTTCCAGCCGCTGCTCGCGCCGCGGCTGCGCGAGTTCGCGCTGCGCGAAGGTTTGGCCGACGCGGCGTTGAGGCTTGCGCACACCCCGACCGGGATCTGGGCGCCCGAATGCGCCTACGCCCCGGGCATGGAACACGACTACGCCGCCGCCGGAGTCACGCACTTCATGGTCGACGGCCCGTCGCTGCACGGGGACACCGCCCTTGGCCGACCGGTCGGTGCCACAGACGTGGTCGCTTTCGGCCGTGACCTGCAGGTCAGCTACCGGGTGTGGTCGCCCAAATCCGGCTACCCGGGTCACGCCGCCTACCGCGACTTCCACACCTACGACCACATCACCGGCCTCAAGCCGGCCAGGGTAACCGGCCGCAACGTCGCCTCGGAGGCCAAGGCGCCCTATGACCCCGAACGCGCGGACCACGCGGTCGACGTGCACGTCGCCGACTTCGTCGACGTGGTCCGCACCCGGCTGCTCGCCGAGTCCGAGCGCATCGGGCGTCCCGCTCACGTCGTCGCCGCTTTCGACACCGAGTTGTTCGGCCACTGGTGGTACGAGGGACCGACGTGGCTGGCGCGGGTGCTGCGGGCCCTGCCCGCCGCCGGCGTGCGGGTAGGTACCCTGAGCGACGCGATCGCCGGCGGGTTCGTCGGCACCCCGGTCGAATTACCGCCCAGCTCTTGGGGTTCCGGCAAGGACTGGCAAGTGTGGGCGGGCGAGAAGGTGGCCGATCTGGTTCAGCTCAACACCGAGGTCGTAGATACGGCGCTGAGTACCGTCGACAAGGCGCTGACCCAGACGGCGTCACTGGACGGGCCCATCCCCCGCGATCACGTCGCCGACCAGATCCTGCGCGAGACACTGCTCACCGTGTCCAGCGACTGGCCGTTCATGGTCAGCAAGGACTCCGCCGCGGGCTACGCCCGCTACCGCGCCCACTTGCACGCACACGCCACTCGGGAGATCGCCGGGGCGCTCGCCTCCGGGCGGCGCGACAACGCGCAGCGACTGGCCGACGGCTGGAACCGCGCCGACGGACTGTTCGGCGCGCTGGACGCCCGTAGGCTGCCGCGATGAGTTGCTTCTCGTGCCGCGAGCGTGCGTGTTCGTACAACGACACGCCGGTGTGCGTGGCATTCTGTGCACCCTCGCGCAGGGGGTGGGCCCGGGCATGAAGATCCTGATGGTGTCGTGGGAGTACCCGCCGGTGGTGATCGGCGGCCTTGGCCGGCATGTGCATCACCTGTCCACCGCACTGGCCGCGGCCGGCCACGACGTCGTCGTGCTATCCCGGCGCCCGACGGGCACCGATCCCAGCACCCATCCGTCGTCCGACGAATTCAGCGAGGGTGTGCGGGTGGTCGCGGCCGCTCAGGACCCACACGAGTTCACCTTCCGCAAGGACATGATGGCCTGGACCCTGGCGATGGGCCACGCGATGGTCCGCGCGGGGCTGTCCCTGAGGCAACACGGCAGCGACCGTCCGTGGCGGCCCGACGTCGTGCACGCACACGACTGGCTGGTTGCCCACCCGGCCGTTGCACTCGCCGAGTTCTACGACGTACCAATGGTTTCCACGATTCACGCGACTGAGGCCGGACGGCACTCGGGCTGGGTTTCCGGAGCGCTCAGCCGCCAGGTACACGCGGTCGAATCGTGGCTGGTTCGGGAATCCGATTCGCTGATCACGTGTTCGGCATCGATGAGCGACGAGATCACCGAGTTGTTCGGTCCGGGCCTGGCCGAAATCACCGTGATCCGCAACGGAATCGACGCGGCACGCTGGCAGTTCGCGCTTCGGCGTCCCCGTACCGGACCACCCGAACTGCTCTTCCTCGGCCGGCTGGAATACGAGAAGGGTGTGCACGACGCGATCGCCGCGCTGGCCCGGATCAGACGCCATCACCCCGGTACCACGCTGACGATTGCCGGAGAGGGCACCCAGCAGGACTGGCTCGTCGAGCAAGCGCGTAAACACAAGGTGCTCAAGGCTACTCGGTTCGTCGGGCACCTGGGCCACGCCGAGCTGCTGGCCATGCTGCATCGGGCCGACGCCGCGGTACTGCCCAGCCACTACGAGCCGTTCGGGATCGTCGCCCTGGAGGCGGCCGCCGCAGGAACTCCGCTGGTGACCTCGAACATCGGCGGTCTGGGCGAAGCGGTGATCGACGGCCAGACGGGGGTGTCCTGTCCGCCCCGCGACGTTGCGGCACTGGCCGCCGCCGTGTGCAGTGTGCTCGACGATCCCGCCGCCGCGCAGCGGCGCGCGCGTGCCGCCCGCGAACGCCTCACCTCGGACTTCGATTGGCACACCGTTGCGCAGGAGACCGCCCAGGTGTACCTGGCCGCCAAACGCGGCGAACGCCAACCACAGCCGCGGCCGCGCATCGTCGAGCATGCATTGCCCGATCGCTGAGCGTTTACCGGCACCCCGACGGGTAGCCCGGTAGCGTCGTGAGATGGGGATCAAATACTGGAGCGTTGTCGACGCGCCGCGCGACGAAGTCTTCGCGTGGCACGCCAGGCCTGGGGCATTCAACCGCCTGTCTCCGCCGTGGCAGCCCATGCGGCTGGTCACCGAAGCGGCCTCACTGAAGGACGGGCGTGCCACGCTGGCGCTGCCCGGTGGTCTGCGCTGGGTCGCCGAACACCAGCCCGACGGCTACGATCCGCCACGCCGTTTCGTCGACACCATCGGCAGCGACGGGCCGGCTTCGCTGCCGGCACGAATCGTGGTGCGTTGGAGGCACGTCCATGAATTCGAAGATGTCCATGAATTCGAAGACGTCGCCGCATCCCAAACCCGGGTCATCGACCGGGTTGACACACCGGTTCCCGCGTCGGCTTTGCGACCCATGTTCGTCTACCGGCACCGGCAGTTGGCCGACGATCTGGCTGCGCACCGAGTGGCGGCCGAGCATGGTCTCGCTCCGGCGACCGTGGCGGTCACCGGGTCGTCGGGGCTGGTCGGTTCGGCATTGACCGCATTTCTGAGCACGGGCGGCCATCGCGTCGTCCGGCTGGTACGCCATACCCCGCGCACCCCGGATGAGCGGCAGTGGAGGCCCGACGACCCCGACCCGCAACTGCTGGCCGGCGTCGACGCGGTGATCCATCTGGCCGGCGCCTCGATCGCCGGACGCTTCACCGACGAGCACCGGAAGGCGGTGCGCGACAGCCGGATCGGCCCGACGCGGCGGCTGGCCGAACTGGTGGCTAGTACTCCCGTCAAGGCGTTCGTGTCCGCTTCGGCGATCGGATACTACGGGTACGACCGCGGCGACGAACCGCTCAGCGAAGACAGCGATCGCGGCGACGGATTCCTCGCCGACGTCGTCGCGGATTGGGAGGACGCGACCGCCCCGGCGCAGCAGGCCGGTGTGCGGGTGGTCCGGGTGCGCACCGGCATCGTCCAGTCGCCACGCGGCGGAACGCTTCGGTTGATGCGTCCGCTGTTCAGCGCCGGATTGGGTGGGCGGCTCGGGGACGGCCGGCAGTGGTTGTCCTGGATCGGGATCGACGACCTGGTGGACATCTATCACAGGGCGGTGTGGGACAGCGCATTGTCCGGCGCGGTGAACGCTGTTGCGCCGCAACCGGTCCGCAACGTGGATTACACCCGCACCCTGGCTCATGTGCTGCGCCGTCCCGCGGTGTTGCCGGTGCCGCCGCTGGGGCCGCGGCTACTGCTCGGTGCGCAGGGTGCCCGCGAACTCGCATGCGCCAGCCAGCGGGTTGTCCCAGGCCGCCTCGACAAAGCCGGGCACCGGTTCCGTCAGCCAGACCTCGATCGGGCGTTACGCCATCTTCTGGGTCACTGAGGCGGCCACGAGCGGCCCGTGAGAGGCGTTGTCGGTCAACCGCTTAACTCGCGTCCCTGCCCTCGCGGCTGCGCTGGTAGGCGCGCGCTCGCAAATCGGCCAGCCATTCCGGGTAGAGCTTCAGTCCGGGCGCTGTGTTGACGACCGGGTCGAACGACACGTCCTCGCCGTACTGTCCGTCGAGAACACGAGTGAGCGTCAGTCGGGCCAGCAGTACGAAATCGGATGTGCCACAGGCCTGATCGAGCACCACCTCGACTCCGCCCTGTTCGATCCGTTCTCGGAGCGCGTCCAGCGACACGCCCGGTCCTGGAATTTCGGTGGTGATCCGGGCCCGCAGCCACCAGTACTTCCCGCCGTAGCGCAGCGGCATCAGGGTGGTCATGTGCTGCCCGGTCCACGACGTCACCGGCCGTAACGCCAGCGTCCGGCCGAGAACCCCAGATCCGGCCGACACCAGCAGGACGTCCCAGGGTGTCGCATCCGCCGGAACGCGGAGAGCCAGGCCGATGAAGTCGGGCAATGCTGCTGGAGTCCCGGTGGCTTTGGACAGCCGGGCGACGACACCTGACGACGGGATCGGCAGCCCGTCGGCCGCCGGCGCGATGCGTTCGACAGTTCCGTCGGCAAGCACACCAATCGGATGGAAGAACCGTTTGCCTCGAATGGCGGATCCCCAGCCGAAGGGGCGCGCAAGGAGATCGGAAAGGTTCACTGGCGGCGAATTCCCGTTCTGCGCGGGCCGAAACCAGATCGCTGGTCGATGAATCAGATGACTTAACTGTCAAATTTCTTAACTGAAGCTCACCCTGTCCTGTATCTTCCGGAAGATCCCGGACTCACCGCAGCACCGCCAGGTCACTCGCCGCCTTGACAAGCGCCGACCCGAGGTTGGCCGCCCCCGCGTGAGTTTCGCCGATAAGCTGATCTGCGAATCGCTAAGAAGGATGCGGATCAAGTGACCAAGCGCGGCGCCGCTGAGCGACGACCAGACCGAGCCGAACTCGAAAAGCTGATGTCGGCTGACCTGCGGGCTCTTACTGCTCAAGCCGACCGCATAGGACGGCACTTCGCGCGCGGACACGACGTCAGCGGTAGCGATTTCCACGCCTTGCTGCACATCATGGTCGCCGAGTCGGCCGGAACGCCGTTGACGCTGGCCCAGTTGCGACAGCGGATGGACATGTCGGCTCCCGCGATCACCTACCTGGTGGATCGGATGATCGACTCGGGACACATCAGGCGCGAGGCTGACCCGGCCGACCGGCGCAAGTCCCTTCTTCGCTATGAGAAGTCCGGCATGGCGCTGGCCCGTGCCTACTTCACTCCGCTCGGCGGCGAAGTGCGCTCCGCCATCGCCGAGCTGCCCGATCGCGATCTGGCCGCCGCGCATCGAGTTTTCACGGCAATGATCGCAGCGATGACAGCGTTCGAAGCAAAGGCCGCCAAACAAGCCGAATCGTCATCGACGGGTGCCAAGCGCGCCCCGGTCAAGGCGCGACGCCGCGTAGTTCGGTGAAAGCTGGTGCCGCAACGTACTCATCCGGGCCCAGACCCCGCGACGGGCGGCACGTCCGGCTCGGTTGGCACAGCAGTGCCCGTGTTGCCGTCAGGCCGGCGCTGAGCGGAGCGCTGCCATAACTTCCACGCCGCGACCACGCCCACGACAGCCAGCGTTATGACGGCCGGCCAGAGCGCCAACTGGGCAAGCCACAAACGTCTTTGAATGCGTAACACTTTGCGTTCGGCACGCAGCACACGTCCCGACGCCGCTCGCACGTCCACAGGGCGCAAATACCCAGACGCCAAGGGTTCAAAACGGCCAATGAGTCCGCTTTGAGACGACGCTCACTCGGTGCGCAGCTCCCGCCGAACGATGTTTGACGAACAGTGCCCAATGGGAATGGTGAGTTATCGGCGGGCGAGCCGACGCCGCCTATGGGAAATATCGGGGCATGTCGAGAGGCATCAGGAGGTAGAAGTGGCAGAGCGAAGTGGACCCTTGGAGGCCGTCAGCGGCATCGTCGAGGGCGTGAAGGGAAAGGTCAAGGAAGTCGTCAGCATCGTGACCCGTAACGACCAGCTGGGTCGCGAGGGCAGGGCGCAGCAGGACAAAGGCGAGGCGCAACGCGACGCGGCCAAGAGGGAAGCCGAGGCGGAGTCGGCCCGAGCCAGTGCCAAAGCCGCTGAGGAGCGGCAAAAGAGGAACCAGTAGCTCACTCTTACCCGTGATGGGCCCAGCCGGTTTTCCGGCTGGGCCCATCACGTTTGTTTTGCCGAGGCACGTGCCCTCTGGACAGCGCATCACACTATTCAGTAAGTTAACGTTTAAGATGCTGAACTTATGCTGCGGCTCAACGGTCAGACGACGGCGCAGGCTCAAAGCGGATCGTGCGAGCCAGACGTCCGGCGTTTAGCGCTGCCGGGGCAGGGTATGACGGCGGGTGTTCGAGCGATTCAAACCGTGCCGCCCAAGCCATTCGAAAGGGGGTAGCGGGGTAAATGCGTGCTGCGTCACCGAGGATGGGGCTGGTCCCCACGCCGGCGGGCTGGTCGGTCGCTGACGACTTCGGCGCTTGGCGTTCGAGTGTGCGAAGGGCTGTCCTCGCGGCACTCGCGGACTTTGTCGCCTCACGCCGCGCCGCCGATCTTGACGCCGTGTGCATCGATGCTGTCGGCGACGTGTTGGCGGAGTTCGTCCGTGGCGGCAAATGCCTGCGATCCACCTTTATGTACCTGGGGTGGTTGTGCGGCGCGCCGCCGAGTGATGCGGCGTTACGCGCCGCGGCGAGCTTGGAGTTGCTGCACACCTTCGCGCTCATGCACGACGACGTGATGGATGATTCGGCGCAACGGCGTGGCCGGCCCTCGGCGCACGTTAAATTCGCGATCTGGCACCGCGAACGCGGCTTGCCCGGCTCGGCCCGGCGGTTCGGCGAATCGTCGGCCATTCTGCTGGGCGATCTCTGTCTGATCTGGGCCGAGAAGATGCTGCGGGAAAGCGGTGTCGACCCGCGGTGTCTACAGCGAACCTGGTCGCGCTACGACGCCATGCGCATCGAGCTTGCGGTGGGCCAGTTCGCCGACTTGACGTCCGATGTCCGTCAGATGCCGACCCTGAAGGATGTGCTGGACGTGGCACGGCGCAAATCCGGCAACTACACCGTGCGCCGCCCGCTGGAAATCGGCGCGGCGATGGCCGGCTGCGACGATCGCACCTTGTCCAGCCTTGGCCGCTACGGCGTCGCGGTCGGCGAAGCGTTTCAGCTTCGTGACGACCTGCTGGGGGTCTTCGGCTCACCCGAGCTAACCGGAAAGCCTTGCGGTGGAGACCTAATCGAACGCAAGGCGACCAGCGTCATCGTGGCCGCCCACCAGATGGCCGAGGGGCCGGCCCGACGAGAGCTGGCCGAACTTGTGAACAGCGACGTGCTCGACAACGCAGCGGTGGAGCGCTGGAAAGCAGCGATTTTCGCAACCGGGGCAGTGCAGTGGATTGAAGACATGATCAGTCGTCGCGTGGTGGCTGCCCGGAAGGCGTTGAGCGACATGGCTATCGACGACGAGATTCGCACCGCGTTGGCGAATATGGCCGTCGCCTGCACGGAACGCCGCGAATGACAATGCGAACAATTGGCGGACGAGGCGACCACGTCGTCGTGATCGGCGCGGGCCTGGCGGGCCTCTCGGCGGCGCTGCACCTGGCCGGCCGGGGCCGGCAGGTCACCGTGGTAGAGCGCCACCCATGGCCGGGCGGACGGGCCGGCCGGCTCGATATCGACGGCTACCGGATAGACACCGGCCCAACCGTGCTCACGATGCCCGAGGTCATCGACGAGGTATTCGCGGCCGTAGGCGAGACCATGTCCGACCATCTGGATCTGCTGCCGGTCGATCCCGCTTACCACGCCGTGTTCGCCGACGGCAGTTCCCTGCGGGTCCATGCTGATCCCGACCAAATGGCAGCAGCCGTCGAGGAATTCGCGGGTCCCCGGCAAGCCGCGGGCTACCGGCGGCTGCGCGGATGGCTGGAGCGCCTGTACCGCACCGAATTCGACGGTTTCATCGCCGCCAACTTCGACTCCCCGCTGTCCTTGCTCAACCCGCAGTTGGCGCGGCTGGCCTCGATCGGCGGCTTTCGCAAGTGGGACCGAATGGTCAACCGCTACATCTCCGACCCGCGGTTGCAGCGGGTCTTCACTTTCCAGTCGCTCTACGCCGGGGTGGCGCCGCGGGACGCCCTGGCGGTCTATGCGGTCATCGCCTACATGGACACCATCTCGGGTGTGGTGTTTCCGCGCGGCGGAGTGCGGGCACTCCCCGAAGCACTCGCCGCTGCCGCCGTCGGCGCCGGCGTCAGGTTCTGCTACAACACCGCAGTTTCCGGGCTGGAAAGCGGCGGTGGGCAGGTCAGCGCCGTGCACACCGACAACGAACGCATCCCCTGCGACGCGGTGGTGCTCACCACCGAACTGCCGCAGACCTATGCGCTGCTCGGTAGAACACCACGCCGCGCGGTCGCACTGCGTCCGTCGCCATCGGCCGTTGTGGTCCATGCCGGATGTCGCAGCACCGTACCGGAAACAGCGCATCACACCATCTTGTTCGGTGAAGCGTGGAATGACACGTTCACCGACATCATTCGAGACGGTCAGCTCATGCGGGATCCATCGTTGCTGGTGACCCGTCCGACCGCGACCGACGCAACGCTGGCGCCGGCCGGACGCGATCTGCTGTATGTACTGGCACCCGCGCCCAACCTCACCCGGGGCCGCATCGATTGGGACGGGGCCGGTAAACCCTACGCGGACAAGATGTTCGAGTGCGTCGAGCAACGGCTGATACCCCGCTTGCGGGAGCATGCAAAAGTACTCGACGTCGTCACACCTGCCGACTGGGCCCGTCAGGGCATGGCGGCCGGCAGCCCATTCGCGGTTGCTCACACCTTCGCGCAGACCGGTCCGTTCCGGCCGGCGAATATGGTCCGCGGGATTGACAACGCGGTGCTTGCCGGGTCGTCCACCGTGCCCGGCGTCGGCGTGCCCACCGCGCTGATCTCGGGGCGACTCGCCGCCGATCGCGTCACGGGCTCAGCCCGATCCGCCACTCGCGCACAGACGCACCTCGATCTGAAGGCCGGACGATCGTGATCCGCAGCGAGTTGGACGCCGCAGGAATCGACGATCCCCGGCTGCGAGACGGCTATCGCCGCTGCCGGGAAATCAATGCCGCCCATGGCCGTACCTTCTTTTTGGCGACCCGGCTGCTCGCCCCCGATCAACGGCCGCCGGTACACGCGCTCTACGGATTCGCGCGTTACGCCGACGACATCCTCGACGACCTCGATCCGGACATCGGCGGTGAAATACGGGCCCGACGGTTGCAGCAGCTTGCGGACCAGTTCTTCGAAGACGAAGAACACCAAGCCAATCCGGTACTCGTCGCGGTGTCCCACACCGCGCGCCGCTACCAGATCAGCACCGAGTTGTTCGACGACTTCCTGGCGTCGATGCGAATGGACCTCACGGTCACCGACTATCCCGACCGCCGGGCGCTCAACGTCTACATGCGTGGCTCTGCCGAAGCCATTGGCCTGCAACTACTTCCGATACTGGGCACGGTGTGCGCCCGCGAACAGGCCGCACCCTATGCGGCCGCACTCGGCAGGGCGTTTCAGCTCACCAATTTCCTGCGCGACATCGACGAAGATCTGCTACGCGGCCGGGTTTATCTGCCTGCCGACGAATTGTGCGCTTTCGGCGTCAACCGCGACCTACTGATGTGGTGTCATACGCAGCGCCGCACCGATCGGCGGGTCCGGCAGGCGTTGGCAGCCCAGCATGAAATCGCGCGGGAGGCTTACCGGTTCGCTGCAGCCGGAATCGGTACGCTCACGCCACGCTCGCGACCCTGCGTGGCGACAGCGACCGCGCTGTATTCGGAAATCCTGGATTGCATCGAAGCAAGCGACTTCGCAGTGTTCAGTCACCGGGCAACCGTCGGCAGAGCACGACGGCTGCAGGTGGCCGGCGCCGGCCTGATGCGTGCGTGGCGGGCACGAAACGGCGCCGCATGAGCGATCGTTGGCAATACCTTCTGGTCCTGGCGGCATGCCTGGTGATCACCGCGCCGCTGGAGCTTTTCGGTGCCGGCGTCTACCGCAGATGGCGGCGCGCCGCCCGGGCCGTTCTGCCGGTGGCTGTGCTGTTTCTCGTCTGGGACGAGATCGCGGTCGCAGGACATGTATGGAACTACGACAGCCACTACCTCACTGGCGTGAGCATCCCGTTCGGAGTGCCGATCGAAGAGGTGTTGTTCTTCCTCGTCATTCCGCTGTGCGCGCTGCTGACCTACAACGCGGTGAGCACCATCCTCGGTCGGTTCAAACGCCGATGACCGGTCTCGGCTACACCGTTCCGGCGGCCGCGGCCGTCGTGATTGTCTGCACATCAGAACTGATGCTGTTGCGTACCGGTCTGTTTCGGCGTCCGGCCTACTGGCTGTCGATGCTGATCGTGCTCGGCTTCCAGATCCCGGTCGACGGCTGGCTGACGAAACTGAGCTCCCCCATCGTCAGCTACGACCAGCGCCATATCATCGGTCTGCGGTTTCCGTTCGACATACCGATCGAAGATTTCCTGTTCGGGTTCGCATTGGCCACCGCGGTGCTGCTGTTATGGGAGCGGCAACATGGGCGTCCATGAAGCGCGCTTGCGCCTCGGCGGCCTGTCGGATGCGTTCGACGTCGGCGCCGCCGCATACGACCGATTGGTCGGCGCCAGTCCGGGCTACCATGCGGATTTGTGTCTCTCGGCGCGGCGCATGCGAATCCCGTTACGCGGCAGGGGTTTGCGGCTGCTGGACGCCGGATGCGGGACCGGCGCATCGACTGCCGCATTGCTTGCAGTCGCACCCGAAGCCGACGTCATCGCGGTCGACGCGTCACGCCGAATGCTAGACATGGCGCTCGCCAAGAACTGGCCCGCCTCAGTGCGATTCGTGCATGCATCCGTAGCGGAACTCGATGCGCACGGCATCACCGGACCGTTCGACGGTATCTTTGCCGCCTACCTGGTGCGCAATCTGGCCGACCGGGACAGCCAGCTGCGCAGCTTTTTCAGGCTGCTACGGCCGGGTGGCACTTTGGCAGTCCACGAGTATTCGGTGCGTGATTCGCCTGCGGCAGCCGGAGTTTGGCGGGCGGTCTGCTGGGGCATCATCATCCCGGCCGGCTGGTGGTACACCCGCGACACCACACTTTATCGGTACTTGCTGCGTAGCGTTCTGACATTCGACGGCGCCGCACAGTTTCGCCGGCGGCTCGCCGATGCCGGGTTCACCGCCGTGCACAGCGAAACGATGCCCGGCTGGCGGACCAACATCGTGCACACCTTTCTGGCGGATGCGCCATGACGAGCGTCCGCCGGAGTGACCGTCGCCGCCAGAGTCATTTAGCACCAGCGGGATTCTTCAACCCAAGTCGGCTGCCGGCGCGGCCCCGGGCCGTCGTGGTCGGTGCGGGGATAGCCGGGCTGACCGCCGCCACCGGACTGGCTGAACGCGGTGTCTCCGTCGAGATCGTCGAACGCGAGCCATACCTCGGTGGGCGCGTCGGCGGCTGGACCGAGCAGCACGACGGCGCGGCCTTTGCGATGAACCGTGGGTTCCACGCGTTCTTCCGGCAGTACTACAACTTGCGAGAGCTGCTCCGGCGCGTCGATCGGCGACTGCGCATGCTGACCCCTGTCGACGACTATCCGCTGGTCGACGGTGCCGGCCGGCGCGACAGCTTCCGCGGCCTCCCCCGCACCCCGCCGTGGAACGCGCTGGCGTTCGCGGCACGCAGCCCGACCTTCCGGCTTCGTGACTTCGCGCGTATCGCCGCTCGGGCTGCCGCGCCGCTGGCCGCGGTGTCGGTGCCGGAAATCTATCGGAGGCTCGATCACCTCGACGCCGAAACCTTCCTGAAGAGTATTCGTTTCCCAGAGGCGGCCAGGCATCTCGCGTTCGAGGTGTTTTCCCGCAGCTTCTTCGCCGACCCGGCCCAGCTGTCGGCCGCCGAGTTGGCAACGATGTTCCACATCTACTTCCTGGGCTCCAGCGAAGGACTCATCTTCGATGTCGCCAACGCGAACTTCGACACCGCCCTCTGGCAGCCACTGCAAAGCTATCTCGAGGAGCGCGGCGTGCGGTTCCGGCTCGGTGCCAGCGCGCTGCGTGTCGACGAACGCGGGACGAAAGGCTTTCGGGTACATACTGATTCCGCCGGACATCTCGATGCCGACGCGGTAGTACTGGCCACGCACGTGGCGGGGCTACAGCGCATCCTTGCGGCTTCGTCAGGTTTGGCCGACGACACCTGGCGCGCACGCATAGCAGCTATGCGCACCGCGCCCTCGTTCGCAGTGCACCGGCTCTGGCTCGACCGCCCTGTCGCGACCGGCCGGCCGCCGTTCTTGGGCACGGCGGGCCACAAACCGCTGGACAACATCAGTGTGCTGGAGCGATACGAACGCGAAGCGGCGCAGTGGGCCAGGGCGCACCGCGGGTCCGTCGTCGAACTGCACTCCTATGCCCTCGAATCCGCGCCATCCACCGCGGCCGCCAGACGACAGCTGCACCGGCTCTATCCGGAAACCGCGGCGGCGCAAGTGGTTTTCGAGCAAGTCCTGCATCGCAGCGACTGCCCGCTTTTCGCGCCCGGGACGTATGCGGACCGGCCAGGGGTGGTCACCCCGGTAGACGGCCTGGTACTGGCCGGCGACGGGATCCGAGTCGATCTGCCGGTGGCACTCATGGAACGCGCCGCAACCACCGGCTGGTGCGCCGCCAACCGATTGTTGCGGCGATGGGATCTGGCCGGACACCGGTTGCAAACGGTACCCAACCACGGCCGCGTGCCACTGCTGCGCTGGCTCGCCACCCGTGAAGGATCGGATCGACGATGAATCTTCTGCAACGCCTGGGCCAACGACTGCCCAAAGACCTGCCATTGCAAGCGGTCCCGCGAATACCTTGGGCCGATCAGCGCCCGACCTATCGGGAGGCACAGCCTTCGATTATCGACGCCGCGCTGAGGCGATCCCAGTCCAGGCCCACCGGCAATTGGTACGCGTTCGCGGCAAGTCGCTCCATCCGAACCGGTCGGCCGTTCGGGTCCTGTGTCGCCGGAATCGAGGTCGTGGCCTGGCGCGACGCGCAGGGCCGTTTGCGCGTCGGTCCCCGAAGTTGTCCGCACCTCGGTGCTGATCTGGCCACCGGCACGGTGCACCGCAGCTCGCTGATTTGCCGCTGGCACGGACTGGCCTTGAGCGGCACGGCATGCGAATTGGGCTGGAAGCCGCTGCCCAGTCACGACGACGGCATCCTCGCCTGGGTGCGCCTTGACCGGGTCGGCGGAGAGAAGCCGTTGGACGAGCCGGTGATCCCGGTCAGACCCGGTGGCGGCACGATCGCTGCCGTTACCCGGCTGGTCGGTGTGTGCGAACCACCGGACATCATCGCCAACCGACTCGACCCGTGGCACGGCGCATGGCTTCACCCCTATTCCTTCACCCGGCTCGAGGTTCTCACCACACCCACCGAGCATGCCGATCGATTCCTGATAGCGGTGACCTTCCGAATGGGCCGGGTGGGCGTACCCGTGATTGCCGAATTCAGCTGCCTCGATGCGCGCACCATCGTGATGCGGATCGTGGACGGCGAAGGAAGCGGCAGCGTGGTCGAAACCCACGTCACGCCAATTGGTTCGGGGCCGGACGGTCGGCCGCGTACCGCCGTACTGGAAGCGACCATCGCGCATTCCGACCGTCCGGGTTTCAGACGGGCATGCGGAGCGGCCCCGCTGGTCGCACCGCTGATGCGCTATGCGGCCAGCAGACTCTGGCGCGACGACCTCGTCTACGCGGAACGGCGTTTCCACCTGCGCTCCGGCGAAAGACATGCTTAGCCCGGCGCATGAAGGGGTAGACACAACCATGAAAAGTCGACCTTCCGTTTCAGCCAAGCGGAGCTCCGAATCCGATTCTGTGGCTGGCACATCGAGAACCGGGGCTTCACCGTTTAGCAGGCTCTCGGCGGCCTGGTGGGCGGTTGTGGTCGGGTTGCTGATCCTCGTCGTCTTGCTCATATTCGTGGCGCAGAACACCGAGTCCGTCGCCGTGCACTTCCTCGGATTTCAGTGGAGTTTGCCCGTCGGTGTTGGCTATTTGTTGTCCGGCGTTGCCGGGGGGAGCATCACGGTGCTGATCGGTGCGGCGCGAATGATTCAACTGCGCCGGGCGGCGAAGCGAACCATCCGGTCGGTCTGAACGTTTGGCCCGGAATACAACGCGTCGTCGCAACGTGGTTCCGGAATACTACACAAGCCGTCGCTTTCTTCGCGGCTGCCGTGTCATGGGCGGTACTCGCCTCATGGCGAGGCAATGAAAGGTGCTGCGCGGCAACCAATCATGGAAACAGCCTGCGGAGCATGGCGGCCCTGGCCGGCTCGCGCGGTTTCATATTACTCACTTAACTATTAACCTAATGAATAGCGCACGTCCCGGGGGTTCGGCTCGCTCGGGGGACCATACGACTCCAACCGGGAGGAAAGCGATCACGATGGATACACCGCAGCGCGCCACCGTTCGGTTGAGCATCAAGCGCAATGGCGAACACGCAAGTCAGGCAACCGAAGACGCGCAGGCACGGGATGCCGCGGTGCGGGCGGCCGGCAAGATGTCCGAGGCGCTCGAGACGATCGAGCGGGCGCGTGGCCACCTGTACGCGTTTCACCAGCTGACCGGCCGTGCCGACCTGCAACTCGATGCAGTGGTGGAAGAGCTGTGTGAAATGGGACAGGACGACTTGGCGGAGCGCATCAGCCACGAGCTGATCGGTCGCAATGTCCTGCCCGGGCGATGGAGTTTCCAGGTCGTCGATGATTACGACGACGGCTACTACCAGTGCTTTCAGGAAATTGAACGGCTGACCCGAGCCCGGCTCACCGGGGGGCGGCGCCACGTGTTCGAAGCCGAGATGAAGGAGCGCCGGCGCACTGCGGGCCACCCCGCCCATACCGCGGCGCCCGATGACCACGCCAAGGACTAGTCAGCGCGACGCCGGCATCGTTGGGTCAGCAGACGCCGCTCGACAGGCGCGCGCCGCGGTCGGCCCGTAAGCCAGGATCACCGACATCCCCGTTTTCTACGTGATCGGTGTTGCACCAAAGCCGTGCAGTGTGCGCAGATCGCGCGCGCCGCACCCGTGCAGACACACACGAAGCTCGTCGATGAACTGCCGCAACCACGCGGTTGCGGCGGCAGCGGACTCGACCGCGGCACCGAGCAATGGTCGCGAAACCGCCACCACGTCAGCGCCGAGGGCGATCGCTTTGGCCGCGTCCATACCGGTCCGGATTCCACCGGAGGCCACCAGCGGAATGTTTGGCAGCGCGGCACGCACGTCCAATATCGCTTGGGCAGTGGGTATCCCCCAGTCGGCCAGATCCGGATAGCGCACTTCGCCGTAGCGCACCAGTTGCTCGACCCGCGACCATGACGTGCCACCCGCGCCCGCGACGTCTATGCCCGCCACTGGCGGCTCACCCGTATACCGCAACAATTCAGCGACGGCGGCGGCGCCAATCCCGTGGCCGACCTCCTTCAACAGCACCGGATAGCCGAGCATGGGGGTTACGTCGTGCAACCGGTCCAGCGAACCGCCGAAGTCGGTGTCACCGTTGCGCTGCATCGCTTCTTGCAACGGATTAGTGTGCACGGCAAGGGCATTGGCGCCAACCCGGTCGAGTGCGCGGACAATGTCGGGCACCGCGTCCTTGGTCAATTGGGATAGTCCGAGGTTGCCGAACAACAACACCTCGGGTGCGACATCACGGACGGCGAAGCTTGCGGCGGCCCTTTCGCCTTGCGCGCTGTCGAGCATGACGCGCTGCGACCCGAGCATCATCCCGACACCGAGCCGCTGCGCTGCGATGGCCAGATTCCGGTTGATAGTTCCGGACAGCTCCGCCCCGCCGGTCATGGCGCCGATGAGAACCGGCGCCCCCAACCGTGCACCGAAGAATTCGACGGAAAGGTCGACGTCGTCGAGGCTGGTCTGGGTCAGTGCGTTGTAGGGCAGCCGGTATCGTTCCAGGCCTGTCGTGAGACGGTGATAACCCACGTCGCCGTCGAGGCACACGTCGATATGGCGGAGCTTGCGAGTTGTCAGCGCGCCGCGATCATCCGCCATGATTGTTACCGATCCGTCGATTTGGTGTTCCGCCGAGCATTCGCACCTTAGTTAAGCATATGAATGATTCATTGACTTAACTAGTCCTGCCCTACCGAAAACTGCGCCCCCGCCAGTCGGGCTGTCTCAGGCCGTATTTCGCAGGCAAACTACTACCGGTGCTGATGCCCGTTCCACGACGCTATGCGCACCGGACCCCTTCCAGGAGACTGTCCGTCGATGTACAGCTGCTGCATGACGGCCTGCCAGGACTCCGCCGTCGGACCCGAACCCGCTGTGCCCTCGTACAACCCGACGATCACGGCATGGTTGTCGTCGGCCAGGGTGTATACCGGTCCCCCGGTGTCGCGTCCGTCCGAAGCCACCCCCGTGATGCCGAACCGGTTGTTGTTCACCGTGCCCACGCGGCCACAGGTCTCACCGGTAGAGATTCCGAAGTGGCACACCCAATCGCCTTGCTGCGCGCGCGCTCCGGGCTTGGACTGCAATTGACGTCCGGTAGGCAGCACATCCGACGCCTTCACGTCGTCGGCCAACTTGATCACTTCGTACTCCACATCTGACGACGCGCCGTCTCCGGCCGGGGTGGCGGCGTCGTGACGCGCGGTGACCACTCCGCCGAGCACGTTTCCGTGATTGTCGGTCACCACCGACCCGCCGTCGCATTGACCGGTGGCCAGCGCAATCCGCAGCGTCATCTCAACCATTCCCAGCGTGCATATCGTGCTGCCCTGACGAATTTCCATGCCGGGAAACACGTTCGCAACAGGGTCGGCGTGTGCCGGGCCGGTGACACCCAAGGAAGCGGCGGCGAATGCGCTTGCCAAACAGCAGAAAGCCCGGTGCACCGCCTTCATTGATCCGCACCGTCCCTCGCGCTGAAAAGGATGAACTCCAAACTTGTCATTCGGGCCACACATGCCATCCGGTTCACGCCGAATACCCGGTACTCACCGGCCCAAACCGCCGACAGATAGACGAATTCGAAACTGATTCCCCAAGGGTACCGAAGAATGCGGTTTGCCGACTCTTTTCACGTATATGCCGAGCGTGTCAGGATGCGTGGGCCACACCGAAGATCGGAGCCGCAGGATGACCCCACAAGACGAAAACGGCCGCTACTTTCCCTATCGTTACGATCCCCGGCTGGCTCCGATGTGGCTACCCTTCCGGTGGCCGGGGCGGCAAGGCGTGATCCTCACCGACGATGGCCGTTTCCTCGCCCGCTACGGCCCATTTCGTGTCGAGGCTCCCCTGTCTTCGGTGGTCGACGCCCATGTCGCAGGTCCGTATCGGTGGTGGACTGCCGTCGGCCCCCGGCTTTCGATGGTCGACGACGGGCTCACATTCGGAACCAATGCAACGGCGGGCGTGTGTGTCCATTTCGACCCCCGCATTCGTCGTGTCATCGGGCTGCGTGACCACTCGGCGCTGACCGTCACGGTCGCCGATACCGCAGGGCTGGCAGCTGCCCTCAAAGGCAGTAGTTAGCGGGCCCATCCGGCGTCGAGGCGCCGAGTTCGGCCTGGAATCGGCGCATGGCGGCGATCAGCGCGGCGAAGACCCGGTGGGCGGCCGCCAAATCGTCGTCGGGGAGACCCTCTAGCTCGACTTGGGTCAGGATTCTCAGCGGATCGAAGAACGACCGTGCTGTCTCGAGTCCGGATTCGGCATAGCGCAGGATGACCTTGCGGCGATCGTCGGGATGCGAGTCACGCCGCACATGCCCGGACTCGATCAGCCGGTCCACCAGGTAGGTGATCGCGCCCCCGGACAAACCCATCCGCTGGGTGAGATCACCCGAGGTCATCGGCCGCCCGGCGGTTTCGGCGACCATGATATGCAGCAGCGCACGGAAATCGGTGGGCCGCACGCTATGCGCCGCCGCGAACAACCGGCCGATCTGGTCAGATTCGGCGGATATCTCGCGCACGTCGGCCGAGATCAGCGACTCCAGCTCCACCCGTTCCTCAGGGTTCATAGCGTCTTGCAGCATATCCGCATCTGGTCGATCATTTAAGTTGATTAATGTTTTATTTATTGAAATGCTTACCGGCGTGTGGGATCGTCTCGCAGCGTCCGTGACGGGCCGGCGCTCGTGGCTGTGGGCGGTAGGGGTAGTGCTGCTGGCGAGCGTTTTCATGGTGTTGATCGGCGGAAACGCGGCCGCGGGTCAGCCACCGCCGGAACTGCCGGCCGGCTCCGATACCGCGCGAGTCGAGGCGCTGGCGCGACAATTCCCCGACGGCGACCGGGCTCCGCTGATTGTGGTGGTCACGCGCACCGATGGCGCGATCCTCAACTCCACCGATGTCACGAGCGCCAAAGGAGCCCGCGACCGGATGCAGGCATTGGCGCAGCGCGCCTCGGCGTCCGGTCCGCCGATTGTGTCCGCCGACGGCAAGGCCGCGATCGGCATGGTGAACATCAGCGCCGACTTGACTGGTCTGGCCCTCAACAACTGTGTCGCCGAGTTGCGCAACGCCGCACACAGCGACCTTCCGACCGGCCTCGACGCGCATGTCACCGGCGGACCCGCATTTGGTGCCGATATCGCCAACGCGTTCGCGCACGCCGACATCACCCTGCTGGCGGTGACGGCGTCGGTGGTCGCGCTGTTGCTGATCGCCACCTACCGTTCACCGGTGCTGTGGCTGCTGCCGCTGCTGGTGATCGGATTCGCCGACCGGACCGCGGCCGCGGTGGGCACCGCGGTGGCATCGGCAACCGGCCTGAGCTTCGACGGCGCCACCTCCGGCATCACCAGCGTGCTGGTGTTCGGCGCGGGCACCAACTACGCACTGCTGCTGATTTCCCGCTACCGCCAAGAACTTCGGCGCCTCACCGATCACCACGACGCGCTGCGGCGCGCCGTGCGGATGGCCGGACCGGCCATCGTCGCCAGCAACGCCACCGTGGTGCTGGCGCTGCTGACCCTCACCCTGGCCGCCAGCCCGAGCACCCGCAGTCTGGGTGCGCTGGCCGCTTGTGCGCTGGTGGTTGCCGCGGTGTCGGTTCTGGTGGTGCTGCCGCCGCTGCTGGCACTGTTCGGCAGGCGGCTGTTTTGGCCCTTCATTCCGCAGCCGGACAGCGAAGGTGCCGCAGTGGAGGCGGGGCTTTGGCACCGCGTCGCCGAACGGGTGGCCCGGCGTCCGGCCCTGGTCGCCGCGATTGCGATCACCGTGCTGGGCACACTGGCGACCGGCCTGCTGGGAGCCGAAATCGGTCTGTCACGCACCGAGCAATTCCGGGTTGCGGCCGACTCGGTTTCCGGATTCGACGTGCTGGCAAGGCATTTCCCCGCCGGCTTGACCAACCCGACGGTGGTGGTCGGTGCGAGCGCAAGGGCTCCGCAGCTGCAGAATGCCATCACTACCACTCCCGGTGTGGTCTCGGCGGCCGAGACCGGCCGGTCGACCTCCGGGCTGACAAAATGGTCGGTAGTGATCGACGCGCCGCCGTCATCCGGCCAGGCGTTCAAAACGATTGCGGCGCTGCGTCGTTCGGCTGCCAAGGTCTCTCCCGACGCGCTGGTGGGGGGGCCTGACGCGCAAGCGCTCGATGTGCGCGATGCGGCGCAACACGACCGTCTGCTGCTGATCCCTGCGATTTTGGCCGTCATTCTGGTTGTCCTGTATGCGCTGCTGCGGTCGGTGTTGGCGCCGCCGACCCTGCTGGGCGCGACGATCCTGGGTGCGCTGGCCGCGCTCGGAATGGGTAGCTGGGCCAGCGTGCACATCTTCGGTTTTCCCGCCCTGGACCAGAGCACGCCGTTGTTCGCGTTTCTGTTCCTGGCCGCCCTCGGCGTTGACTACACCATTTTCCTGGTGACTCGCGCCCGTGAGGAAGCCGCGGACCACGGCGCCTCCCAAGGCATGATCCGTGCGGTGTCGGCCACCGGAGGCGTGATCACCAGCGCCGGAATCGTTTTGGCTGCGGTCTTCTGCGTGCTGGGCGTATTGCCCCTGATCGTGCTGACCCAGTTGGGCATCATCGTCGGCCTGGGCATCCTGCTCGACACATTCGTCGTGCGCACGCTGGTGATCCCTGCCCTGTTCGCCCTGATCGGTGACCGCATCTGGTGGCCCAATGACCCGACCAAAGCCAAACCCGTTGAGCAGCAAGCGGAACCAGCCCAAACCCAACCTCACCGGAGGCCGTCATGAACAAGTCCACCTTGGCCGGCACCGCCCTGGCGGTCGCCGCGGCTGCAGTCAGCGGCAGCATTGCCAGCCCGAGCCGCACACCCGGCTGGTATGCGCTCGTGCGCAAGCCGTCGTACCAACCACCCAGCACCGCCTTTCCCATCGTGTGGACCACGCTGTACGGCGACATCGCGGCCACTTCCGCGGTGGCCATCGACCGATTTCGTGCGTCGGGCCGACACGACAAGGCACGGCGCTACATCACCGCGCTGAGCGTCAACCTGGCGCTCAACGCCGGGTGGAGTTGGCTTTTCTTCCGCTACCACAAACTCGGTGCGTCCGCGCTTGGCGCCGCGGCGCTGACAGCGAGCAGCGCCGACCTGGCCAGGCGGGCTGCCGAAGCGGACCCGCGGGCCGGAGCCGCGCTGTCGCCCTACCCCCTGTGGTGTGCATTCGCGACGGTGCTGTCCACCCACATTTGGCGCCTGAACAGCCACTGATCCTATGCCCACACTCTTGTGGTTTCGACGCGACCTGCGGCTGCGGGATCACCCTGCGCTGGCGGCCGCGGCCGACGGCGAGGAGGTGCTCGCCTGCTTCGTCCTCGACCCGCGGCTGGCGGCTTCGTCGGGTGAGCGGAGGCTGCAGTTTCTGGGTGATTCGCTGCGGCAGCTGCGCGACGACCTCGATGGGCGGCTGTTGGTGACCCGTGGGCGACCCGAAGAGCGAATTCCCCTCATCGCCAAGGAAATCAGCGCTTCCTCGGTGCACGTCTCGGAGGATTTCGCGCCGTTCGGGCGGCGTCGCGACGAACGGGTGCGCGCGGCGCTGGGTTCGGTGCCGCTGGTCGCCACCGGGTCGCCGTATCTGGTGTCCCCGGGCCGCGTCATTAAGGACAACGGCACCCCGTACAAGGTGTTCACACCGTTTCTCCGCTCCTGGCGCGACGCCGGATGGCGAGAGCCGGCGCGATCGGGCGTCCGTTCCGCACGCTGGCTGGACCCGGCCGACCTGAGCGTCGACGGGTGCGAAATCCCCGATCCCGGAGCCACTCTCGCGTTCCCGGCCGGCGAGAGGGCGGCGCGCTCGCAATGGGCGGCGTTCGTCGCCGACGGACTGCACCGCTACGCCCAAGGCCGTGACCGGCCCGACCTCGATGCCACCAGCGGCATGTCGGCGCATCTCAAGTTCGGCACCATCCATCCGCGCACCATGGTCGCAGACTTGGACCTGCGTCATATCGGCTCGCAGAAATACCTGCGGGAGTTGGCCTTTCGCGACTTTTACGCGGCGGTGCTGTACCACTGGCCGGACAGCGCATGGCGCAACTGGAACAGCGACTTCGACGCCATCCAAACCGACACCGGCGCGGAGGCGAAACGGCGTTTCGAGGCTTGGCAGGCCGGCCGAACCGGGTTCCCGATCGTCGACGCCGGGATGCGTCAGCTTCGTGCGACCGGTTTCATGCACAACCGGGCACGGATGATCGTCGCGTCGTTCCTGGTGAAGGACCTGCATCTGCCGTGGCAGTGGGGCGCCGGCTGGTTCATGGATCAGCTCACCGACGGCGATCTGGCCAGCAATCAGCACGGTTGGCAGTGGTGCGCGGGATGCGGCACCGACGCCGCGCCCTACTTCAGGGTGTTCAACCCCGCCGCACAAGCCGAAAAGTTCGACCCTTCAGGGGATTACATTCGGCGCTGGGTTCCCGAGCTGAGGGGCGCGAGCGACGTCTTCCTGCGCAAAGGTGAACGCCCGCAAGGGTATCCGCAGCCGATCGTCGACCATCGCGCCGAGCGGGCCGAGGCGCTGCGCCGCTACCACAGCCTGGCCTGAACCGCTGCTATCGGGACGCCTTCTTGCGTTCGATGTCGGCCAGCGCGGCGGCCAGTTCGGCGCGCTGTGCTGCCGAGCTCTCCCAGGACAGTTTGCGGTTCTTGACGATCTTGGCCGGTGCGCCGACCGCGATCGAATAGTCGGGGATGACGCCGCGGACCACCGCGTGCGATCCCAATACGCAGCCCCGTCCGATCGACGTGCCGCGCAGGATGGTCACCTTGGTGGCAATCCAGGTGTCCGGCCCGATCCGCACCGGGGATTTGACGATGCCCTGGTCCTTGATCGGGACGTTGATGTCGTCCATCCGGTGGTCGAAGTCGCAGACGTAAACCCAGTCGGCCATCAGCGCCGAATCGCCGAGTTCGATGTCGAGATAGCAGTTGATGACGTTGTCACGCCCGAGCACCACCTTGTCGCCGAACCGCAGCGAGCCCTCGTGGGCGCGGATGGTGTTCTTGTCGCCGATGTGCACCCAGCGGCCGATCTCCAGCTGCGCGAGTTCCGGCGTGCAGTGGATCTCGACGCCCTTGCCGAGGAACACCATGCCGCGGGTGATGATGTGCGGGTTCTTCAGTTTGAACCTCAGCAGTCGCCAATACCGGACGAGGTACCACGGGGTGTAGGCCCGGTTCCTCAGCATCCACCTCAGCGAAGCCAGAGTGAGAAACTTCGCCTGACGCGGATCCCGTAGCCGCGAGCCACGCCAGCGGCGATGCAGCGGCGCCCCCCACATGCTCGTCATGGCCGGAAAGCTTAGCCCGGCGACGATGCGCGCCGAAACGGCGGGCTAGCGCCAGTCGATCAGACTGCGGCCGACCTTAACGCGTTACCCTCACCTGTACTCGATAGCTGCTCATGACGAAGCGTGTATCGGAACCGATACGAAAGGAATTTCGGAACCCTGCGAAGGCAAGAGGGGCTTGCGCGACGTCTGCTGGTGGCCGGTGTCGCGGTCGTGCTCGTGATCGGGCTCGGCGGATGCGGCAACACCGACGCGTGGGTCGACGCGGCGCCCGCGCAGGGCTGGTCCGCACCGTACGGCGATGCCGCCAACAGCAGCTACACCACGACGAACGGCGCCACGAGACTGGCATTGCGGTGGACGCGCTCGGCCAAGGGCAGCCTGGCGGCCGGACCGGCGCTGAGCGCGCGCGGCTATCTGGCGCTCAACGCGCAGACCCCGGCCGGATGTTCGCTGATGGAGTGGGAGAACAACGAGAACGGACGGCAACGCTGGTGTGTCCGGCTGGTCCAGGGCGGCGGCGTGGGCGGCCCTTTGTTCGACGGGTTCGACAACCTGTATGTCGGTCAGCCCGGAGCGATGGACTCCTTTCCGCCGACCCAATGGACCCGCTGGCGCCAACCGGTGATCGGGATGCCGTCCACCCCGAGATTTCTGGCGGGCGGTCAGCTACTCGTCACCACGCACCTCGGACAGGTCCTGGTTCTCGACTCCCACCGCGGTATGTCGGTCGGCCCGCCGCTGGATCTGGTGGACGGCGTCGACCCCACCGACGCCACCCGCGGCTTGGCCGACTGCGTACCGGCGAAACAGGGCTGCCCGGTCGCGGCAGCTCCGGCGTTCTCCGCGGTCAGCGGAACGGTGGTGCTGGGTGTCTGGCAGCCGGGCGCACCGGGCGCGGGTCTGGTGGGACTGAAGTACCACCCGGGGCAGACGCCGCTGCTGACTCGGGAGTGGACCGGCGACGCCGTTACCGCCGGTGTTTTGGCCAGTCCCGTGTTGTCCGCCGACGGGTCGACCGTCTATGTCAACGGCCGAGACCAACGGCTGTGGGCATTCCGCGCCGCCGACGGGAAGACGAAGTGGTCGGTGCCGCTCGGGTTTCTGGCGCAGACGCCGCCTGCGGTCACTCCGCAGGGCCTCGTGGTGTCCGGCGGCGGCCCGGACACCCGGCTGGCAGCGTTCCGGGATGCCGGAGACCACGCGGACCCGGCCTGGCGCCGCGACGATGTGACCCCGCTATCGACGTCGAGTCTGGCCGGGAGCGACACCGGCTATGCCGTCGTCAGCGGCCCACCGCGGGACAACGCGCCCGGCATGTCGTTGCTGGTGTTCGATCCCGCCAACGGCCACACCGTCAACAGCTATCCACTGCCGGCGGCCACCGGATATCCCGTGGGGGTTTCGGTCGCCAAGGATCGCTCGGTGGTGACCGCCACCAGCGACGGACAGGTTTACAGCTTCGCGCCGGCCTGATGGCGAGCCCTTAAATCGCCAGTGGCGGAATGGAACTGCGCGGCACCTGGGCCTGAGTTGCGCCGGCGAACGACGGCAGCAGCTCACCCGGCGAGAAGTAGAAGATCAGCGCGTCGTCGGTGATGGCGAAGTTCTGGTAATGCGATGAGTCCAGACCCGACGACGGCAGTATCGCGGCGCCCAGCGCGTTCTCGTGCTCCAGCTCGCGCTGGACGATGGGAAAGATGCTTTCCAGCGGAGCGGTCCCGGGCGCGAACAGCGTGTCGAAGGTGATCGGCTGCTTGGTCCCCAGGTTGTAGTTGAAGGCCTTGAACCAGGTGGACGGCCGCGTCCCACCGAGATCCTGGAAGAACTTCAGCACCACACTGCGAGTGTTGTGCGGGGGTTGGCCGGAGCTGTGCTGCTCGCTGGTGGCGTCCATCTGGTAGGGGTGATCGCGTGCGCCGGAGCCCTCCGCGACGTTGACGAATCCGTCGCGATTCTGCGTGATGTAGTCGGTCAGCGCCTGCTCGTCGGGATAGTCCGTCGGGAACGTCATGTTGAGCGTGTACGTCGGACCGGAGGCATGCACACGGCAGGTCTGCGCAGCCACGACGGTTCCGCCCAAGCCGGCGCACGACGGCGGCTCAGCGGCAGCCGGACATGCGGCCCAGACTGCGAACGCCAGCAGCGCGGCCGATATTGAATAACGCATTGTCGAGTTGTCCTCGCAGACTCGAGGGGTGCCTGGAAGAGATTGCCGTCAGCTTACCGGTCGCTACCGCGAGGGCTGGCAGACGAAGACGGTGGCATGACCTGCGGGCCCCGAACCGATGCGAGTGACCACTGCGGACAGCTGCCGGTCGCCCCGCAGCCGCAGGCGCCGCCGCAGCGCGTCGGGGTCCACCCGCACACCGCGGACCAGGACTTCGAGCGCACCGCACTCCAACGCTGTCAATGCCTGCCGCAGCCGGCGCTCGTCGAAGGCCAGCTGCTCGAGCACCTCGAAGCCCCGCACCCCCGGCGGCAGCCGGTCTCCGGACAGGTAGGCGATGTCGGGGTCGAGCTGCCACAGCCCGTGCCGCGCGCCGTAGTGGCGGACCAGGCCCGCGCGCACCACGGCGCCGTCGGGGTCGACGATCCATCGCCCGGCGGACCGCACCTCGCAGTCGTCCGAGTCGGCGTCGGTGATCTGCTCGTCGCCGTCCAGGATGCTGGCCCGACGGCGCACACCACGCGCGGCCAGCCCCGCTGACCACAGGCATGCCTCGCGGACCGAACCGCGAAACGACGTCACTTCTATCTCGCCGTCGAATTCCAGCCGCTGCAGGTGCTCGAAATCGATTCCGGGGGAACACTTTACGACCAAGTCCCGGCCGCGGTATCGGTCCATCAGCTCCCCCAGGCCAGGCTGATAGTCGTCGGGGTTGAAGCGCCGCCGCCCGCCGCTGCGACGTCCAGGGTCGACGACGATCACGGTGTCGCGGGTCACTGGGGCCAGCGCGTCGGCGCGACACAGGCCCGCCGCCGACCCCAGGTTGTGGCGTGCCATCGCCAGCCGCACCGGGTCGATGTCGCTGCCTACCGCGCGGATTCCCGCGGCCAGCAGCGCCGCCAGTTCGGTGCCGATGGAACAGGTCGCGTCGTGCACCCGACCGCCGTGTCGGGCCAGCCGGCCGGCCCGGTGCCGGGCCACCGGCGCCGCGGTGGCTTGCTGCAACGCCTCGTCGGTGAACAGCCAATTGGTCACGTCGTAAGGCGGGCCCAGCTCGCCCAGTTTGGGTACCGCGCGGCGGCGCAGCAGCGTCGTCTCCACAAGTACCGCCGCCCGTTCGTGGAACCGGGCGCGCGCCGCGGCGACATCGGCGATTCGGGTGACCTGCGTCAGCGGGAATTCAGCGACCTCTTGCAGCGCCGCGGCACCGGTCTCGGACCGCAGGTACTTGACGTCCTCCGTGCTGAAATGCAACGGGGTGGCTCAGGACGGCTTGACCCCGGTGATCATCACGTTGTAGAACCAGCCCTTCGGCACCAAGTGACGCCATACGTTCGCGTCCACCCAGCTCAGCGTCTTCCAGCTGGTGAAGGCAAACTTCGCCCAGCCCCAGCCCAGCTTTCCCGGCGGCACCGTCGACTCGAAGGTGCGCAAGGGCCACCCGAGCATCGCGGCGGCGAACTCCTCGGTGGCGGTGTGGACCTGCACGGCGCCGGCATTGGTCGCCATCGTTTCCAGGTCTTTCGGATCAAAGGTGTGCAGGTCGACCACCCACTCGAGGGCTGCCGCACGAGAGTTCTCGTCGATCTCGGCCTGTGGCCGGCGCCAGGCGCCCAGCCCGGGCAGCTTTACCGCGCGGATGGTGACATTCCAGGTCAGGTCCGCAAGCGCACGGGCGTATCCATTGCCGACGTTGGTGGGCTCGCCGGCGAAGACAAACCGGCCGCCGGGCTTCAGCACCCGAAGCACCTCACGCAGCGACAGCTCGACGTCGGGAATGTGGTGCAGCACCGCGTGCCCGACCACCAGGTCGAAGGTGTTGTCGTCGTACGGGATGCCCTCCGCGTCGGCGACCCGGCCGTCGATGTCCAGCCCGAGCGACTGCCCGTTGCGGGTCGCGACCTTGACCATTCCGGGTGCGAGGTCAGTGACAGACCCGCGCCGCGCCACCCCGGCCTGGATCAGGTTCAGCAGGAAAAACCCACTCCCGCAGCCCAGTTCCAGGGCCCGGTCGTAGGGCAGCTCGCGAATGACCGCATCTGGCACGACGGCGTCGAAGCAGTGGCGAGCGTATTCCACGCACCGCTGGTCGTACGAGATGGACCACTTCTCGTCATAGCTCTCGGCTTCCCAGTCGTGGTAGAGCACCTGGGCCAGCTTGCTGTCGTGCCGTGCGGCTTCCACCTGTTCCGCGGTCGCGTGCGGGTTGGGGGCGGCGTCGGCGGGGATTTTGGAACTCCTCGTCATGCAGGGCAGCCTAACGGCCGCCCGGATCGCCCGCGTCGGCAAGGGCCTGACCAGCGGCGAACACCTCGACATAGCGGTCGCGTTCGGCGGCCAGACGCGCGGCTGAATCCAGCTCCCAGATGTCGTTGATCCCGGCCTTCGCGGCGGCCAGCGCGTGCGGGGGTCCGTCCAGGAAGCGGCGCGCCCAGGCCGCGGCGCCGTCGTACACGTCGTCGGGAGCCACCATCTCGTCGATCAGGCCCAGCGCCATCGCCTCCTTGGCGTCGAAGAAGCGTCCGCTGAACACCAACTCCTTGGCCCGGCTCGTCCCAGTGGCGCGGGTCAGGCGGGCCATCCCGTCACCACCGGGAACCAGGCCGGCCAGGATCTCGGTGGCGCCGAACTTCACGTTGTCACCGCTCACCCGCCAGTCGGCGGCCAGCGCCAGCGTCAGGCCGGCGCCCAGTGCGTATCCCGTGATCGCGGCGACGGTCGGTTTCGGGATCGCCGCGACGGCGTGGATGGCCGCGCGCCGGACCCGGTCGGCGACACCGGCCTCCGCGGGGCTAAGCGTCCGCAATTCGGTCATGTCGTCGCCGGCCGAGAATATCTCGTGGCCGCCGAACAGGATCACCGCGGCCACATCGTCGCGCCGGCCCAATTCGTCTGCCGCAGCGGCGATTTCGCGGTAGACCTGGCGGGTCATGGCGTTGGTGGGCGGTCGCGACAGCAGCAGCATCGCCAGACCGGCGTCCTGTGAGCCGTCACTGACCACGACGCTGACGAACTCGCTGACGGTCACAGCGGCCACCCCATGGTTCCGCCCTTCTTGCGGGCAGCGTGGTAGCGGTCGGAGTCGAAGAACTCGAAAATCCAGTTGTCGCCCTGGATTTCCAGATGCGGTTGTACCGCGACGATCTGACGCTCCACGGCCAGGATGTCGGCGACGGTGCGGCCGGCCAGCGAATCGAGCTGCGTCCAGGTCGGCGGCAGCAGGAAGTTGCGGCCGGCTTCGAAGTCCGCGATGGCGTCCTGCGGCGTCACCCATTCGGCACGGTCGGATTCGGTGTTCTCGCCGTCGGCACGCTGGCCTTCGGGCAGCGCTCCGACGAAGAAATAGGTGTCGTAGCGACGGGTCAGCTCGGCCTCCGGGGTGACCCAATTCGCCCACGGCCGCAACAGATCCGAACGCAGCACCAGGTTCTCCCGGCGCAGGAAGTCCGCGAACGACAGCGAGCGGTCGGCCAGCGCCTGCCGGGAATCGCGGTATACCGAGGCATCGCGGACGATACTGTTCGGTGCCGAGACGGCCTGGTTTGCCGGCCCGGCGAACAGCACCCCGGACTCCTCGAACGTCTCCCGGGCCGCGGCGCAGACCAGCGCCTCGGCCAGGCCGGGTTCGATGCCGAACCGCTGCGCCCACCATTCCGGCGGCGGCCCGGCCCACGCGATATCGGCGTTGCGGTCGCGGTCGTCGACGCCGCCGCCGGGAAACACCATCACCCCGGCCGCGAACTCCATCGCGGAATGCCGCCGCATCAGGAACACGCTTACGCCTGCTGCGGCATCCGGCTCGGCGTCGCGGACCAGCATCACCGTCGCGGCCGGTCGCGGCGTAAGGGGCTCCTGCGTTGGGTTCATGACAGCCTCCGGTGAGCTGCGCGGGTGCGGACCCGCCTGGCGAAATAGCGTCCGTCGACGACGTCCAGGGCGATCGACTGACCGAAGGCGATGGACAGGTTTTCGGCGGTGAGCACGTCGGGCAGCAAACCCGCGGCAACCACCTGGGCCTCCGAGAGCAGCATGCAGTGGCTGAAGCCCGGCGGCACCTCCTCCACATGGTGGGTGACCAGCACGAGCGCCGGCGCGTCGGGATCGGCGGCCAGGTCGGTCAGCCGCGCCACCAGCTCCTCGCGGCCCCCGAGGTCCAGGCCGGCGGCGGGTTCGTCGAGCAGCAGCAGTTCAGGATCGGTCATCAGCGCCCGGGCGATCAGCACCCGCTTGCGCTCGCCTTCCGACAGCGTGCCGTAGGTACGGTCGGCCAGGTGCTCGGCACCCAGGCTCTCCAGCATGTCGACCGCCCGGCGGTAGTCGACCTCGTCGTAGCGCTCCCGCCATCGGCCCAGCACCGCGTAGCCCGCCGACACGACCAGGTCGCGGACCAGCTCGTCGTCGGGCACCCGTTGCGCCAGCGCCGACGAGCTCAGCCCGATCCGCGCGCGCAGCTCGGAGACGTCGACGCGGCCGAGCCGTTCGCCGAGCACATAGGCGGCTCCCGACGACGGGTGTTCGGTGGCCGCGGCGATGCGCAGCAGCGACGTCTTGCCTGCCCCGTTGGGGCCGATGATCACCCACCGCTCGTCGAGTTCGACGGTCCAATCGACGGGCCCGACCAGAACGCGGCCACCGCGGCGCAGCGAAACGCTTCTGAAATCGATCAGCAGATCCGGGTTCACGGTTTCACGGTCGGTTTCGGGGCCGGTTTCGGGCACCCGATCATCGTGCCGTATGCCGGGCGAGCTTGAGCGGCCCCCCCGGATCCGCGAGCGTGCGTGTCTGTACGACGACACGCCCGTCTCAGGCGTACATCTACGCACCTTCGCGTTAGCTGCCAGGCGGGATCTCGACGCGGCGGACCACTCCGTCGACCGCGTCTGCGGCCTCGATCTCGCCGCGAGTGACACCCAGCAAGAACAGCACCGTATCCAGGTACGGATGGCTCAACGACGCGTCGGCCACTTCGCGCAATGCCGGCTTGGCGTTGAAGGCCACTCCGAGGCCCGCCGCCGCCAGCATGTCGATGTCGTTGGCGCCGTCGCCGACGGCGACCGTCTGCTCCATCGATACCCCGGCCTGCTCCGCGAAGTCGCGCAGCGCCTTGGCCTTGCCGGCCCGGTCGATAATCGGGCCCGCCACCCGGCCGGTCAGCACGCCGTCGACGATCTCCAGCTCGTTGGCGGCGACGAAGTCCAGCATCAGCTCGTGCGCCAACGGATCGATGACCCGCCGGAATCCCCCGGACACCACGCCGCAGCGAAAACCCAAGCGCCGCAACGTCCGTAACGTGGTACGCGCACCGGGCATGAGCTCCAGCTGATCGGCGACCTCGTCGAGCACGCTGGCCGGCATGCCCGCCAAGGTGGCTACGCGCTGCACCAACGACTCGGCAAAGTCCAGCTCGCCGCGCATCGCGGCCTCGGTGATCGCCGCGACCTTGCCCTGGGCGCCCATCCGGGCTGCCAGCATTTCGATGACCTCACCCTGGACCAGCGTCGAATCCACATCGAACACGATGAGCCGCTTGGCGCGCCGGTCCAGCCCGTAACTCTCGACCGCCACGTCGACCTGTTCCTCGGCGGCGACCCTGGTCAGGGCGGTCTGCAGGTCGCCACCGACCTCCGGAGGTGCCGACACGCGCAGTTCCAGCCCGGTAACCGGGTAGTCCGATACGCCACGGATCAGGTCGATGTTGACGCCGAGCGCGGCTACTTCGCGTGCCACCGCGGCGAACGCCTCGGCGGTGATGGGCCGGCCCAGCACCATGATGATGTGGGTCGAGGGCTCCCGGATGATCGGCAGGTCGTCGCTGCGCTCGATCGTGACGTCGAGGCCCACCTGGTGAATCGCGGCCTCGACATCGCGCCGTAGCGCGGTGTCCTCGGCGACGTCCGTGGCCACCGACACCAGTACCCCTAGTGTCAGGCGGCCCCGGATCACCACCTGCTCGACGTTGAGCAACTCGACCTTGTGCTGCGAGAGCACGTCGAAAAGCGCGGACGTCACACCTGGCTGATCCGCGCCGGTGACGGTGATCAGCACCGACACCTTGGGTGGCGAGTTCACTCGCGGCGGCCGCCGCTACTGGTCACTGGTGGAGCGATCCGGTTCTGTCCGCGGGCCGAATCCCTTTGGCGACTCACCGGCCGTGGCGTGGCGCCCGACGTGCGCTTCGGCGCGAAGTCGTTCCACCATGTGCGGATAGTGCAGCTCGAACGCGGGACGCTCGGAGCGGATCCGGGGCAGCTCGGTGAAGTTGTGCCGCGGCGGCGGGCAACTGGTCGCCCATTCCAGGGAATTGCCGTAGCCCCACGGGTCGTCGACGGTCACCACCTCGCCGTAGCGCCAGCTCTTGAAGACGTTCCACACGAACGGCAGCATCGACGCGCCCAGGATGAACGCCCCGATGGTCGAAACGACGTTGTACGGCATGAAGCCGTCGCTCTTCAGGTAGTCCGCGTAGCGGCGCGGCATGCCCAGGTCGCCGACCCAGTGCTGCACCAGGAACGTGGTGTGGAACCCGATGAACGTCAGCCAGAAGTGCAGCTTGCCCAACCGTTCGTCGAGCAGGCGGCCGGTCATCTTGGGGAACCAGAAGTAGATCCCGGCGAACGTGGAGAAGACGATGGTGCCGAACAGCACGTAGTGGAAGTGGGCGACGACGAAGTAGCTGTCCGTCACGTGGAAGTCCAGCGGCGGGCTGGCCAGCAGCACACCGGTCAGACCACCCAGCAGGAAGGTGACCGCGAAGCCGATCGAAAACAGCATCGGCGTCTCAAATGTCAACTGGCCCTTCCACATTGTGCCGATCCAGTTGAAGAACTTGATCCCGGTGGGGACCGCGATCAGATACGTCATGAAGGAGAAGAACGGAAGCAGGACGGCACCGGTGGCGAACATGTGGTGCGCCCACACCGCGACCGACAAGGCGGCGATCGACAGGGTCGCGTAGACCAGCGTGGTGTAGCCGAAGATCGGCTTCCGGGAGAACACCGGGAAGATCTCGGAGACGATCCCGAAGAACGGCAGCGCGATGATGTACACCTCGGGGTGGCCGAAGAACCAGAACAGATGCTGCCACAACAGAACTCCGCCGTTGGCGGCGTCGTAGACGTGGGCCCCGAGGTGGCGGTCGGCGGCCAGTCCGAACAGCGCGGCGGTCAGCAGCGGGAATGCGATTAGCACGAGGATCGACGTCACCAGGATGTTCCAGGTGAAGATCGGCATCCGGAACATGGTCATGCCCGGGGCGCGCATGCAGACCACGGTGGTGATCATGTTGACCGCGCCCAGGATGGTGCCCAGACCCGCGACGATCAGACCCATGATCCACAGGTCGCCGCCGGCGCCGGGCGAGTGGATGGCGTCGGTCAGCGGGGTGTAGGCGGTCCATCCGAAGTCGGCGGCCCCGCCCGGCGTGATGAAACCGGCTGCGCCCATCGTGGCGCCGAACAGGAACAGCCAGAACGAAAACGCGTTCAGCCGGGGGAATGCCACGTCGGGGGCGCCGATCTGCAGCGGCAGCACCAGGTTGGCGAAGCCGAAGACGATCGGGGTGGCATAGAACAGCAGCATGATCGTGCCGTGCATGGTGAACAGCTGGTTGAACTGCTCATTCGACAGGAACTGCAGGCCAGGAACGGCCAGCTCGGTCCGCATCAACAATGCCAGCAGCCCGCCGATAAAGAAGAAGATGAAGCAGGCGACGCAGTACATGATGCCGATCAGCTTGTGATCGGTGGTCGTGACCAGCTTGTAGACCAGGTTCCCCTTGGGCCCCGTCCGGGGCGGGTAGGGACGGACGGCTTCGAGTTCTCCCAAGGGGGGCGCTTCGGCTGTCAACAGCTCCTCCAAACATCCGTCCAGGGCAGAGGCCCATAAACCAATGGGGCCCAAAAAACCAAATGAGGCCCAAAAACCAACACTGCCCAGAATCTTAGCCTTCGATCAGGCCAGTGGAAGGTTTGGTCCTACAAACTGTCGTAATTGCTTCTGACGTGCATTCGGCCCGTTTCGGCGGGCAGGCCCGGGGCGAGCGGATGTTACCGTCGAAGCCGTGCGTTTCGGCCGGATGCGACTCACTGTGTCCGCAGCCTCGATAGCCGCGGCAGTCGCGATTCTGACGTGCAGCGCATGCGGGTCCGATCAGCCTCCCAAGCCGTCGCGGTCGGTGCCCACCCCGACGACCCAGATCGCGGGGGCCGGCGTGCTGGGCAACGATCGCAAGTCCGAGGAATCGTGCGCGCGCGATGCCGCCGCCCCGGACCCGGGACCGCCGACCCGTCCGGCCCACAATGCCGAGGGCGTCACGCCCGACGTCGTGCAAGTGCCGTCCGACCCGCAACGCATCGTGGTGCTCTCCGGCGACCAGCTCGACGCGCTGTGCGCGCTCGGCCTGCAGTCGCGGGTCGTGGGCGCCGCGCTGCCGGACGGCTCGTCCGGTCAGCCGTCTTACCTGGGCAACGCGGTGCACGGGCTGCCCGGCATGGGCTCCCGCAGCTCCCCCGACCTGAACGCCATCAAGGCTGCCCACCCCGATCTGATCCTCGGCTCGCAGGGCTTGACGCCGAAGTTGTACCCGCAGCTGGCGGCGATCGCACCGACGGTGTTCACCGGGGCCCCGGGCGCGGGCTGGCAGGACAACTTACGTGGCATCGGGGCGGCCACCGCGCGCGGCGCGGCAGTCGACGGGCTGATCGGTGGCTTTTCCCGGCGGGCGAGCGAGGTCGGGGCCAAGCATGACGCGGCGCACTTCCAGGCATCGATCGTCGAGCTGACCGACAACACCTTGCGTGTGTACGGGTCCAAAAACTTCCCGGCCAGTGTCCTGGTCGCGGTCGGGGTGGACCGGCCCGCGTCGCAGCGGTTCACCGACAAGGCCTTCATCGAATTCGGCACGACGGACGCCGACCTGGCCAAGTCGCCGGATTGGTCGGCCGCGGACGCCGACATCATCTACGTGTCCTGCGCGTCATCTGCCGTGACGGAGCGCGCCGCAGGCATCTTCGACAGCGACCCGTGGCGCAGGCTCTCCGCGTATCGCGACAACCGGGTCTTCGTCGTCAACCACGAAATCTGGCAGACCGGCCAGGGTTTGATAGCGGCCCGCGGCATCGTCGACGACCTGCGCTGGGTCAACGCGCCGATCAACTAGCGTCGATCGGCCGGCCTGCCACTCGGGGTTACCAGCGGCTTCGAGATTCACTGGCTTTCCGAAAAGCGGGTATGGCAGCGGTCGTCATAAGCTGACAAACAGGCCCCAACCTGGGCGGCTGGAAAAATAACTTTAACCTAACTAAACTTTTCTGCGACTCCCTAGACGAAGAGAAGAAGGCTGTGATGAGCACTGTTTCCGCATACGCCGCGACTTCGGCCACCGCACCGTTGACCAAGACCACGATCGACCGCCGCGACCCGGGTCCGCACGACGTGGCGATCGACATCAAGTTCGCCGGCATCTGCCACTCCGACATCCACACCGTCAAAGCCGAGTGGGGCGTACCTAACTACCCTGTCGTCCCCGGCCACGAGATCGCCGGCGTAGTGACCGCGGTGGGCTCTGAGGTCACCAAACACAAGGTGGGCGACCACGTCGGCGTGGGCTGCATGGTGAACTCCTGCGGGCAATGCCGCAGCTGCAAGGCCGGGCTGGAGCAGTACTGCAAGCCGGGAGCGACGTTCACCTACAACTCCATCGACAAGGACGGCACCCCGACGCAGGGCGGCTACAGCCAGGCCATCGTCGTCGACGAGAACTTCGTGGTGCGAATCCCTGATTCGCTGCCGCTCGACGCCGCGGCGCCGCTGCTGTGCGCGGGTATCACGCTGTACTCGCCGCTGCGGCACTGGAAGGCCGGGTCCGACACCCGTCTGGCCATCATCGGCCTGGGCGGGCTCGGTCACATGGGCGTCAAGCTGGGCGCCGCGATGGGCGCCGAGGTGACGGTGCTGTCCCAGTCGCTGAAGAAGATGGAAGACGGATTACGTTTGGGTGCAAGCAATTACCACGCGACGGCCGACCCGGACACCTTCCGCAAACTGCGCGGCAGCTTCGATCTGATCCTGAACACCGTGTCGGCGAACCTGGATCTGGGCGACTACCTGAACCTGCTCGACGTCGACGGCTCCCTGGTCGAGCTGGGCATCCCCGAGCACCCGATGCCGGTACCGGCGTTCGCGCTGGCACTGGCGCGGCGCAGCCTGTCCGGGTCCAACATCGGCGGGATCGCCGAGACCCAGGAGATGCTGGACTTCTGCGCCGAACACGGCGTGACGCCCGAAATCGAGGTCATCACACCGGATTACATCAACGAGGCCTACGAACGGGTGCTGGCCAGCGACGTGCGCTACCGCTTCGTCATCGACATTTCAAAGTTGTGACGAAGCGCGTGCCTGCCACGCGACCTCTTCGGCGGCCTCCCCGTCCTCGTCACCCGGGATCACCTCGCTGACGTCGATGCCGGCCAGCGGCCAACCGGCTGCGGCCAGTGTGGCGGCTACCCGCCGGACGTTCTCCGGGCCAGGATCGTGGTTGGTCAACTCGGCGATGTACTCGGCGATCTCGTTGCCGTCGATCACGCCGTCGGCAACAGCGGGCGACCCCGTGGCGGTGAGGTTGCCAACCACCTCTTTGAGCTGCTCGGAGGTAAGCGGCGTGCTGCGCAACAGGGCCAGCAATGGCACCCGATCGGGCCCGGGCACGCCGTCGGGATAGCCGGCCTGCAGCCAGCGCACTACCGACCGCACAAAGCTGGGGTGACTACGAGGGGAACCAGATGTCATCACCCCATCAGTGTCACGGCTGTTGATTCACCCCCGCTCGTCCGATCCAGACAATTCATGCGCCGTTCATTCTCGAAGTCCAATTGGCCAAGCGGAATCGGTGCGCGACTACTGGGAAATGAACAGTTGCGCGATCCCGATGAGCACGAGCAACCCTATGACCGCGCCGCTGATAGCTATACCGGCGATCGCCATGCCGCGACCGTCCTGACCGGTCTGCTTGATCTGGCCCAACGCGACGAAGCCGAAGATCAACCCGAGGATGGGCCCGATGATGCACATCCAGCCGACCAGGGAAGTCACCAACGACGCGATGGCCATGCTGTTGGTACCGGCGCTGCCCTGCTGCGGATAGCCATAGCCGCCCGGCGCCGGCGGGGGATACCCGTAGCCACCCGATGCGGGCGGGTACCCGTGATCACCCGGCGGCGGCGGAGGCGGGTAGCTGGGCGGTTCCGACACGGCGACCTCCTTCGGGACCAAGCGAAGTTAGTACTTTACCTCGCGAATTGTGCTATTCCCGGGTTCCTTATGCCGCACGACATTAACGTGCGCAAATCCGTTGCGGCGCTTCGCATGTGAGGCCCTAAACTCCTTAGGTGAAGAAATGGTCCGGTCCGGAGGCTCGTACGTTGGAGGGTCAGTCAGGGTGCTTGCCTCAATTGAATAGTGTGCTTCCACGTCCCTGTTCCGTGTCCGCAAGCTGGCACCGTGTAGGTGACTTTGGCTGTGCCTGCGAGCGTATTTGAATCCCAGGAGTAGTGGATGTCCTGGGCGCTGGGAACTTGAGTACCGTCTCCGCAGTCGGCAGCGTCACCTGCTACATCCATTACCCATTGACCGTTCGTGAATCGCGCTTGGGAACTCATTCCGTTGCCGAGGTCTACGTTCGCGCATTCGTCACCGCACGGCGTGAAGTACCAAGTCGACGTGGTGCTTCGGCCTGCCGAGCTGGTATCTGTCGCAGAATAAGGACCGCTCATCGTCGTCTCAGCCCACCCGTTGCCAGCTGTATCGACAGCTAACCCGGCGAGCACGGCGGTTACGGCGAACACTCGTTTGATTGCCAATTTCTTTGAACCTCCGCTGAGCTATGTATGCCGAGTCACCAGCGAGCAAATTCGGAGAATAGCATCGGTGGATTCTCGGCAAATCCACAAGAGTGATAGCCCGCTAATGTCGGCGGGCAAAGCCGCAGATAGCCCCGGTCGCCGGCAGCCTCAGAAGTCCCAGTCCTCGTCCTCGGTGACGACGGCCTTGCCGATCACATACGACGCCCCGGAACCGGATAAGAAGTCGGTTCTACTCAGGTGTGGACGATCCAGCCCGCTTCGGTGTAGGGAGCGAGTTGCTCGGGATCATTGATCGTGATGTACAGGTCGCCTGCCGTGGGCATAGCGAAGCCGACGAATCCATGTGCGGTCTGTCCGTCGTGAAGGCCGCCCGCTTGCAGCGGGGGCATCTTGTCGAGCCTCTGGTAGTCGACCGCAAGCGTTGCAGGCTGGGGCGCATCGTCGGGATGGGTCCAAGGCTGATTGCCGCCGCCGTATCCGGCGAATATGTAGCGCTGGTCGAACTGGAAGAATCGATGGGACGTCGCTGTGATGGTCAGTTCCACCACGTTGCATGCGGAGCCATTCGTCGGATTCGCAAAATGAGAGGTGCACCCCGGCGGTAACCACGTTGCACTGTTGACAGTGATGTCGGCGGTCGCGCCGCCGGCCGCCCGCGCGTGCAGGGGCACGCCCATCTGACCGATCGGGAACGGTGGACCGTCGGACGTGGGGTCAGCCGAACTGGTGGGACACGAGGATGCGGCGATGACCACGGCGACCGCGGCCGCCGCAATTACAGATTGCGCGCGCACCCCGGGAGGTTACCCGCAGCGCTGCCGCGAAAACGCGCGTCATCCGTGAGCGATCGGGTTGCCCTGCTGGATGAACGCCGCGAGCTGGCCGCTACCCGGTTTCGACCACCGTGGCACCGAGTGCGTTGGTCTGCACCGACTTGATGCGACCCTAGCCACCTGCTCGTTTCGTTGCGACGGTTTTCTCAGTCATGTTGTCTCCCACAATCATTAGTTAGCTGCCGTTCAGATTGGTCACGATGCAGATTGCGGATCTAGAGGCCGTAGCAACCGCATTAGATCAGGGTCGGTCACAGGAAATTGTGCGTCTGACCAGCGACCTCAGAAGTCCCAGTCCTCGTCTTCGGTGACGACGGCTTTGCCGATCACGTAGGACGACCCGGATCCGGAGAAGAAGTCGTGGTTCTCGTCGGCATTGGGTGACAGCGCCGAAAGGATCGCCGGGTTCACGTCCGTTTCGTCGCGCGGGAACAGTGCTTCATAGCCCAGGTTCATCAGCGCCTTGTTTGCGTTGTAGCGCAAGAACTTTTTGACGTCTTCGGTGAGCCCGACTTCGTCGTAAAGGTCCTGGGTGTACTCCACCTCGTTGTCGTACAGGTCGAAAAGCAGCTCGTAGGTGTAGTCCTTGAGCTCGGCGCGCTTGGCCTCGTCGACCAGCTGCAGGCCGCGCTGGAACTTGTAGCCGATGTAGTAGCCGTGTACGGCCTCGTCGCGAATGATCAACCGGATCATGTCGGCGGTGTTGGTCAGCTTGGCCCGGCTCGACCAGTACATCGGCAGATAGAAGCCGGAGTAGAAGAGGAAGCTTTCCAGCAGCGTGGAGGCCACCTTGCGCTTCAGCGGTTCGTCGCCGCGGTAGTACTTGAGCACGATCTCGGCTTTGCGCTGCAAGTTCGGGTTCTCCTCCGACCAGCGGAAGGCGTCGTCGATCTCGGCGGTCGAACACAGTGTGGAGAAGATCTGGCTGTAGCTCTTGGCATGCACCGATTCCATGAACGCGATGTTGGTGTAGACGGCTTCCTCGTGCGGGGTCAGCGCGTCGGGAATGAGGCTGACCGCACCCACGGTTCCCTGGATGGTGTCCAGCATGGTCAGACCGGTGAAGACGCGCATGGTCAGCTGCTTCTCGCCGGCGGTCAACGTGCCCCACGACGGGATGTCGTTGGACACCGGCACCTTCTCCGGCAGCCAGAAATTACCGGTCAGCCGGTCCCAGACTTCGGCGTCCTTTTCGTCTTGCAGCCGATTCCAGTTGATCGCCGAAACGCGGTCGATCAGCTTCATGTTCTCGGTCACCGAAACCCCACTTCACACGCTCGATTTGGCTGCCGGATTGGTTGCCGTGCTTGGACTTCAAACACTACCCCTGGGGTCCGACAAGGCGAGGCAACACAAGAAGTTGTGTCTGCCGTGTCGCTTAGGGCGCCCAGCACGACGTGGCGCGAGCAGACGGAAAAGCGCCCAATTCGGCACTGAACCGGGGGCTTTTGCGTCTGCTCGGCGGGACTAACTGGCGGCCAGCGCGCGCTGATCGGCCTGTGCGCTCTTCCCCACCCCGAAGAACTGGTACTCGGCGGGCTTGACCCCGCGGGTCGCCCTCCAGTACTGCCAGGTGTAGCCGCCCCACAGCACGGTGTTCTTGCCGTGTTCGTCGAGGTACCAGCTGCTGCAGCCACCGCTGTTCCACACCGACTCCGACAGCTTGGCCTGCAGCTCGTCGTTGAATCGGTCCTGCGCCGCGCGCGTCGGGGCCAGCGCCTGGGCGCCGAGCTTGTCGCAGGTAGCGATCGCGTCGGCAACGTAGTGGATCTGCGATTCGATCATGAACACCACCGAGTTGTGCCCCAGACCGGTGTTGGGCCCGAGCAGGAAGAACAGGTTGGGCATGTCCGCGACGGTGATCCCCCGGTGTGCACCGATGCCTTCGCGATTCCAGCGGTCCACCAGGTCCTCGCCGTGGCGGCCCTTGATCTGGACGTAGGTGTAGGAGTCGGTGACGTGGAAGCCGGTGGCATACACGATCAGATCGGCCTTGTGTTCGGTTCCGTCGGCGGTAACGATGCCATCGCGGGTGATCCGGGTGATCCCGTCGGTGATCAGTTGCGTCTTCGGGTCCGCGACGGCGCCATAGTAGGTCGAGGAGTTCAGAATGCGCTTGCAACCGATGCGGTACTTCGGGGTCAGCTTGCGGCGCAGCTCGCGATCCTTGACCGAGCGCCGGATGTTGTATTTGCAGTAGGCCTCAATGAACTTCAGCGCGTTCGGCCGCTTCGTCATACCGTAGGCGAGCGCCTCCTGGGCCCAGTAGATACCGAGACGCGTCAGTGCTCGCAGTCCGGGGACGTTCGCCATGGCCCGACGCAGCGAGAGCGGCAGGTCAGGGTTGGAGCGCGGCACCACCCACGGCGGGGTGCGCTGGTAGAGCTGCAACTCGGCGACCTGCCCGACGATCTCCGGCACGATCTGGATCGCGCTGGCGCCCGTCCCGATGATCGCCACCCGCTTGCCGGTGAGGTCGACGCTGTGGTCCCACTCCGCAGAGTGGAACGCCGGACCTGCGAATTCCTCACGACCCTCGATGTCGGGGAAGGACGGAATGTGCAATGCGCCGGCCCCCGAGACCAGGAACTGAGCGACGTATTCGCGCCCGTCGGTGGTGAACACGTGCCAGCGGTACTCGTCCTCGTCCCAGTGAGCACGGTCGACCAGGGAGTTGAACTCGATGTAGCTGCGCAGCCCGTACTTGTCGGTGACGCCCTTGAGGTAGTCCCAGATCTCGGGCTGATACGAGAACGGATTCTTCCAGTCCGGCTTCGGCTCGAACGAGAACGAATACAGGTGCGACGGGATGTCGCATGCGCAGCCGGGGTAGCTGTTGTCCCGCCAGGTACCGCCGACGTCGTCGGCCTTCTCCAGAATGACGAAGTCCACACCTTGGCGCTGCAGCGCGATCGCCATGCCCAGGCCGGAGAATCCGGTCCCGATTATGACGACGCGGGTGTGCACCGGCGTTTGGGAAGCGTGGGAAGGCGCGGACTCCGTCTCGGTGAGGGGGGTCGCAATGTCAGTCATTGATCGGTCTTCCTATTGAGGCCTGTGTTTCGGCTGGGGCGTTTGCTGGCGCGTCTGTGGCTGTAGACGCGGGCCTTGCAACTACCGAACAAATACCCAGTACCCAGGGTATCGGTTAGGAGGAATGTTATCGAATGCCCCGAGTATGTCAACGGCGATCGAGGCGGCCCGTGGCTCAACTCACAGCGGGTTTACTCGGTACCACGTGGTGGATCGGCTGGTCAGGATCCATGGAAATCCCCAGCGTCTCGGCGGTGCCGACAATGACGCCCATCATGATGGTCGTCAGGTGTGCGACGAACTGGTCGGCCGGCATGCGTCGCGGGCTGTCGGGTTCCGGGCCCAGCCACCACTCGGTCGCCGACGCGGCCGACCCGAACGCGGCGAACGCGGCAAGTTCCAACGCGTCGCGGCTCAGCTCCATCTCGCGCAGCTCGTTGTTGAACATTTCGGCCATGGTCAGGGTGATCTCGCGGCCTTCGTTGAGCGTGCGCACAGCGGCCCCGGACTGGGCGACAAAGCGGCCCTGGATGAAGACGCGCACCACGTTGGGGTGCTTGTCGACGAGGTTGGCGTACTCCTGGACGCTGCGCCGGATCACCTCGCGGGCCGAGTCGCGGGTGAGGTCGATGTTCGGGAAAATCGCGCCCCATAGCATGTCGCGCAGGCGTTCCCCGATCGCCTCGAACAGGTCGGACTTGTCGTGGAAATGCCGGTAGATCTTGGGCTTGGCGGTGCCGGCCTCCTCGGCGATCTCCCGCACGCTCACATCTGGGCCCGAGCGTTCGATCGCGCGGAAGGCGGCCTCGACGATTTCGCCGCGCACCTTCTTGCGGTGTTCACGCCAGCGTTCGCTGCGCGCGTCGACCTTCACTCCTGGCATCGGGGCGGAGTGGTGCGGTCTAGCAGGTCGAGGGATTCTCACCACGCCAAGCACCTTACCGCGCTGCGCTGACTGACCTGCGCAGACTGGCGCCGGGCCGTGGCTCCTCGCCGAGAGTGAATCTGACGACTAGACACGCCGCCCAGCCGTCGTCTGATTCACACTCGGCGAGCGCGGTGGATTGATATTCGCGCCCGCTGCGCCCCGCGAACGGGTCGAACGCTGCGGGTGGATGATCAACGCCATGCAGACAGATGGGACCGGTCGAGATCGCGACGTCGAGGTGCCACCTGACCTCCTAAGCGCCCTGAACGCACTCATCGAACGGCTCCCTGCAATCGACGTCGGCACCGGGTGGACCGACGGCGAGCGGTGGGCTGCGCGGCTCACCGCCAGTCGACGGCGGATAGCCCGCGGAGACCCGTACGGAGTCAACGACCTGCTAGCTGCATTCGGCGGGATGGGCAGCTTCAGCGACCTCTACCTTGACGATGACCTCGACGGGCTGCGCTCGCGCGTGGCCGCCATCGCCTATGAGACGGCTCGACGACTCGGCATCCAGGCCTGACCAACCCACCAACTCCGGCGTCCTGGCCTCCACACCTTGCAGGCCGCAACTGGGCCGGGTCAAGGGACATGCGGACGGTGAGAACGCAGGTGAAAAATGGCGCCGCCGAACTCAGTGGAGCCCAACTCAGTGGAGCCGAACTCACAGCATGCAGGACACGCAGCCCTCGACCTCGGTGCCTTCCAATGCCATCTGCCGCAGCCGGATGTAGTACAGCGTCTTGATGCCCTTGCGCCAGGCGTAGATCTGCGCCTTGTTCACGTCGCGGGTGGTGGCGGTGTCCTTGAAGAACAACGTCAACGAAAGCCCTTGGTCCACATGCTGAGTGGCCGCGGCGTAGGTGTCGATGATCTTCTCGTAACCGATTTCGTACGCGTCCTGGTAGTACTCCAGGTTGTCGTTGGTCATGTAGGGCGCCGGGTAATAGACCCGGCCGATCTTGCCTTCCTTGCGGATCTCGACCTTCGACACGATCGGGTGGATCGACGACGTCGAATGGTTGATGTAGGAGATCGACCCCGTTGGTGGCACCGCCTGCAGGTTCTGGTTGTAGATGCCGTGCGCCTGCACCGACTCCTTCAGCCGGCGCCAGTCGTCCTGCGTCGGGATGCGGATGTCCGCGTCCGCGAACAACTGACGGACCTTGTCGGTCTTGGGTTCCCACACCTGCTCGGTGTACTTGTCGAAGAACTCCCCCGACGCGTACTTCGATCGCTCGAATCCCTTGAAATGCGTGCCGCGTTCGATGGCGATGCGGTTGGAGGCCCGCAGCGCGTGATACAGCACGGCATAGAAATAGATGTTGGTGAAGTCGATACCTTCTTCGGAGCCGTAGAAAACGCCCTCGCGGGCCAGATAGCCGTGCAGGTTCATCTGCCCCAAGCCGATCGCGTGGGAGTCGTTGTTGCCCTGCTCGATCGACGGCACCGACGTGATGTGGGTCTGGTCGCTCACCGCCGTCAGCGCGCGGATCGCCACCTCGATGGTCTGGGCGAAGTCCGGCGAGTCCATCGTCTTGGCGATGTTCAGCGAACCTAGGTTGCACGAAATGTCTTTGCCCACTTTGGCATAGGAGAGGTCGTCGTTGAAGACGGACGGCGTGGACACCTGCAGGATCTCCGAGCACAGGTTCGAGTGCGTGATCTTGCCCTCGATGGGGTTGGCCCGGTTCACCGTGTCCTCGAACATGATGTACGGGTAGCCCGACTCGAACTGCAACTCGGCGAGCGTCTGGAAGAACTCCCGCGCCTTGATCTTGGTCTTGCGGATGCGCGCGTCGTCGACCATCTCGTAGTACTTCTCGGTCACCGAGATGTCGGCGAATGGGAGGCCGTAGACCCGCTCGACGTCGTAAGGCGAGAACAGATACATGTCGTCGTTGCGCTTGGCCAGCTCGAAGGTGATATCCGGAATGACGACGCCGAGCGACAGCGTCTTGATCCGGATCTTCTCGTCGGCGTTCTCCCGCTTGGTGTCCAGGAAGCGATAGATGTCTGGGTGATGCGCGTTCAGGTAGACCGCCCCGGCGCCCTGGCGCGCGCCCAGCTGGTTGGCGTAGGAGAACGAGTCCTCGAGCAGCTTCATGATCGGGATGACACCCGACGACTGATTCTCGATGTTCTTGATCGGCGCGCCGTGCTCGCGAATGTTGGTCAGCAGCAACGCAACTCCCCCGCCGCGCTTGGATAGCTGCAGGGACGAGTTGATCGACCGTCCGATCGACTCCATATTGTCTTCGACGCGAATTAAAAAGCACGAGACCGGCTCTCCCCGTTGTTTTTTGCCCGAGTTCAGGAACGTCGGTGTGGCCGGCTGGAACCGGCCGTCGATGATCTCGTCGACCAGCTTCTCGGCCAGCCCGGTGTCCCCGGCCGCCAACGTGAGCGCGACCATGACGACCCGGTCCTCGAAACGCTCCAGATAACGCTTCCCGTCGAACGTCTTGAGTGTGTAGGAGGTGTAGTACTTGAACGCGCCGAGAAAAGTCGGAAACCGGAACTTCTTGGCGTAGGCACGGTCCAGCAGCGTCTTGACGAAGTTGCGTGAGTACTGGTCGAGAACCTCACGCTCGTAATAGTTCTCGCGGATCAGGTAGTCGAGTTTCTCGTCCTGATTGTGGAAGAAGACGGTGTTCTGGTTGACGTGCTGCAGGAAGTATTGGTGGGCCGCTTCCCGGTCCTTTTCGAACTGAATCTTGCCGTCCGCGTCGTACAGATTCAGCATCGCGTTGAGCGCGTGGTAATCCGTTTCGTCGGGCAGCGCGTGGGCGGGGGAGGTTACAGGCTCTGCAGTGACGGTTGGTGGCACGTCTCTTCCTTCCAAAATTGCGCCAGGCCCACACGGACGGCGTCGACGTCGTCGGGAGTTCCCATCAGTTCGAAGCGGTAGAGGTACGGAACGCCGCACTTGCGGGAGACCACGTTCCCCGCATAGGCGAATTCGGCACCGAAGTTGTTGTTGCCCGCAGCGATGACGCCGCGGATCAACGACCGGTTGTGCTCGTTGTTCAAGAACGCGATGACCTGCTTGGGGACATAGCCACCGTCGTTGACGTCCGGCGTGGCGCGGCCGCCGCCGTACGTGGGCAGTATCAGCACGTACGGCTCGTCGACCTCGATTCGGCCATGCAGCGGTATCCGCGTGGCGGGAACACCCAGCTTCTGGACGAAGCGGTGGGTGTTCTCCGACACGCTGGAGAAATAGACCAGGTTGCGCGAGTGCACCGCAACCTCCTTACCAATCGTCTGCCGCTCAGGCGCTCAGCGCGGCCGCCGCGAGCGCCTTGATCCGATCCGGCCGGAAGCCCGACCAGTGGTCGTCGCCTGCCACCACGACGGGAGCCTGCAGATACCCCAGCGCCATCACGTAGTCCCGCGCCTCGGGGTCCAGGGTGATGTCGACCGTGTCGTAGGCGATGCCTTGCTTGTCCAGCGCCTTGTAGGTGGCACTGCACTGCACACATGCGGGCTTGGTGTAGACGGTGATGCTCATCGGAGATGCCGCTCCTTTGCGGGAAGATGGCGGAACTGGTCGGGAACTGTCACGAACTGGCAACTACTCTGGTGATGCGTCTGCGCTGTATTCAGCGGCCCGTCAAGCCCCCAAATTCCCATCCTGCGACCATCCCGTCGAAGCCGTGGCTGCGAACTGTTCAAGCCGATTCCGGGAGTTCCACCAGGCCTGGCTGGCTCGGTGCTGCTGGGTTCTGCCGGCCCTCGAAACACTACACCTAGGGGGTGACAAGTTGTCGAGATACAAGATGTTCTGAATAACATTTTTGAAATTCCCTGGTCGGGAGGCTGTCTGTCGTGCGGCGCCCGGCGTGTCGCAGATCACATCTCTTCCGGGCGCTGCGTGTACATACCGGTATATCAGCGGCCACCGACAAACACCGCTGCACACGTTCCGCAGACCAGGCGCCAGCAAAGTCCCCGCGACTACCGCTGTCAGCCGGCTTCGGCGGCGAGTTTGCCGACGACGTCGCGCACGTTCGCGGAAAGTTCGGCATTGTCCGCAACGGCATTGCCATCCAGCGTTTGGAAGGGAACCGACAGCTTGATGGCATCGATCACGCGGGCGCCGGCGATGCCGAACGACTTACGGGTTTCGTCGTGCGCCCACACCCCGCCGTAGCGGCCCATCGCGCCGCCGATGACCGCTAGCGGCTTGTCTTTCAGCGCCGCATCGCCGAAGGGCCGCGAGAGCCAGTCGATCGCGTTCTTGACCACCGCGGGGATGCTGCCGTTGTACTCCGGGGTGACCACCAGCGCCGCATCCGCATCGGCCGCCGCGGCACGCAGAGCAGCCACCCCGGCCGGCGCCGCTCCGGCAGCGGCATTCATCGCCGGGTCGATGTCCTCGTTGTAGAACGGCAGCTCGCCCAGCCCTTCGAAGACGGTGACGACGACGCCGTCCGGAGCCACCGCCGCCGCCAGCTCCGCGATCTGGCGGTTGATCGACGCTGCGCGCAGGCTGCCCACGAGCGCCAAGACTTTGATGTCGGCCATATCCGGTTCCCTTCGTAGTTGCTCTACATCTTTGCACGACCAAACCGGACTATAGTCCGCTTTATTCCATTCGCGTTACAGTGCTGATGTGGACGAGCGGTTGACTGAGTTGCTGGTGTCCGCTCCGCAGGAGCTGACCCACGAACGTCCAAAAGGGAGAAGCGACGCGGCGCGCAATCGCGAACTGTTGCTGAAGGCGGCCCGCGACCTGGTCGCCAAACGCGGCGCGGACGCGGTCACGATGGACGACATCGCCGCGGCCGCCGGCGTCGGCAAGGGCACGCTGTTCCGCCGCTTCGGCAGCCGGGCCGGACTGATGATGGTGCTGCTCGACGAGGATGAGCGGGCCAGTCAACAAGCTTTCCTGTTCGGCCCGCCGCCCCTGGGCCCCGACGCGCCGCCGCTGGACCGGCTGCTGGCGTTCGGCCGCGAACGGATGTGCTTCGCGCATGCTCACCACGCGCTGCTGTCGGCGGCCAACCGCGCCCCGCTGAGCCGTTACGGACCGGCCGCGGCGGTGACCCGGACACACGTGCGGGTGTTGCTGCAGTCGGCCCAGACCACCGGTGACCTCGACGCACAGACAGACGCACTGCTGGCGCTGCTCGACGCCGACTACGTCGAACACCAGCTCACCGACGGCGGTCACACCCTCGAGACGCTGAGCGAGGCGTGGGGAAGCCTGGCGCGCAAGCTCTGCGGTCGATGAGTTCCGTAACAACCGGGCCGGCACCGCCCTCGATCCTGCACATCGACCTGGACCAGTTTCTGGCGTCCGTCGAACTGCGCCGTCACCCCGAACTGGCCGGCCTGCCGGTCATCGTCGGCGGCAACGGCGACCCGAACGAACCCCGCAAAGTCGTCACCTGTGCCTCGTACGAGGCTCGCGAGTTCGGGGTGCGCGCCGGCATGCCACTGCGACAGGCCGCACGCCGCTGCCCGGACGCCACGTTCTTGCCGTCCGATCCCGCTGCCTACGACGAGGCGTCCGACCAGGTGATGGGATTGCTACGCGACTTGGGACACCCGGTCGAGGTGTGGGGCTGGGACGAGGCGTACGTCGCCGTGGCGGCTCCTGCCGATCCCGCCGAAGTTGCCGAACAGATCCGCACCGTCGTGTCCACCGAGACCGGGTTGTCCTGCTCGGTGGGTATCAGCGACAACAAGCAGCGCGCCAAAGTCGCAACCGGCTTCGCGAAACCGGCCGGGGTGTTTGCCCTCACCGACGCGAACTGGATGACGCTGATGGCCGACCGTCCCGTCGACGCCCTGTGGGGCGTAGGTCCGAAGACAGCGAAAAGGCTTGCCGCCCTGGGCATCACAACTGTCTGGGAACTGGCGCACAGCGACGCCGAGCTGTTGACGTCGGCGTTCGGCGCGCGCACCGGACTGTCGCTGTTGCTGCTTGCCAAAGGCGGCGGCGACACCGATGTGAGCGCCGAGCCGTGGGTGCCGCGCTCTCGCAGCCACGTCGTCACCTTCCCGCGGGACCTGACCGACCGAACCGAAATGGACTCGGCCATAACCGAATTGGCACGACGAGCACTCGAGGAAGTAGTCGCAGCGGGACGTATTGTCACGCGGGTGGCGGTGACCGTACGCACCGCGACGTTCTACACCCGCACCAAAATCCGCAAGCTGGCGGCGCCCACCACCGACCCGTCCGTGATCATCGCGACCGCGCTGCGCGTCCTGGACCTGTTCGAGTTGGACCGGCCGATCCGGTTACTGGGCGTGCGGCTGGAGCTCGAGATGCCTGACTAACGCCGCGCCGGGCTGGGTCGAAGCGCTCGGGAGAACAAAACGTTGACCTGCCGCATCGCCACGCTGTACGGCCACCACGCCAGCCGTTTGAAGGCGTACAGCGCCCGGATGTCCGGCGATGTGTAGATCAAGTATCGGTTCTTGGCGACTCCGGCCACGATTTTCTCGGCCGCCCTTTCCGGCGATACCGCGTGACCGCTGAACCGGTCGATCCACCGGCTGACGTTGGGGTCTTCGCGATCCACGCCGGCGATTTCCACCGTGTTGACCAGGGGTGTCTTGACCGCCCCCGGCACGACGACCGACACCCCGATGCGGTGCCGCGCGAGGTCGAAACGCAGCACCTCGGAAAGCCCGCGCAATCCGTACTTGCTCGCGCTGTAGGCGGCATGCCAGGGCAGTGCGACCAGGCCCGCGGCGGACGACACATTGACCAGATGTCCACCCCTGCCGGCTGCCACCATCGGCGGCAGGAATGCCTCGATAACGTGGATCGGGCCCATCAGATTGATCGAGATCATCCGCTTCCACTGGTCGTGCGTCAGCCGGTCGACGGTCCCCCAGGCCGACACGCCCGCAATATTCATCACGACGTCCATGCTCGGGTGGGCGGCATGGATGTCATCCGCGAACGCGGCCACCTCGTCGTAATCGGAGATATCCAGAGCGCGGTATTCAGGCACTTCCGCGCCCAGCGCGCGGGCGTCGGACACGGTCAGTGCCAAACCCTCTTCGTCGCGGTCGGTCAGGTACAGCTCGGCGCCCTGCGCCGCCAGCCGCAATGCCGTGGCCCGGCCTATGCCACTGGCCGCACCGGTGACAAAACACCGCTTTCCGGTGAAATACCGCTCCTTAAATTGCCCAGCCGTCTGCGCCATGCCGGTGACCATACCGGCGGTATCGATTACGGCTTGGGTGAGCCGCCCCATAGCGCGGTGAGCCACAACTGTTCGAGCACCCGAACGCGTCGCTCCAGGTCGCTGTCGCGACCGACCAGGAGATGGTCGCCGGTCAACATCAATGCGGTGGTGCCGGCCAGCGTTCGGATCAGCGTCGGCAGGTCATCGCTGATCGGGTTGGCGGTCCCGGCTTTCACCTCGGCGTCGACAATGGCGACGATCTCCTGCAGCACCACTTGGAACTGCTGTTCGAGAATGTCGCGGATCTCGATATCGGTGTGGCGGGCGGTATTGCACGCCATCATCACCGGATCGTTGTGCGCGTAGACGGCTGCTGCGCTGCCTACCATCCGCTTGGCGAACTGCTCCGGCGACTCCCCGGGCTGGCGGGGAGCGAAATACTGCGTGCGTTCTTCAAGCTCTTCGGCGGCCTCGGCCAGAATCTGCGCCAGCACCGAGTACTTGGAGTCGAAATAGAAGTAGAAGCCGGATCGGGCCACCCCGGCTCGCAGGCTGATGGTGCTGACGGAGAGCTCGGCGAACGGTCTTTCCTGGACTAGTTCCCGCACCGCCTGCAGGATCGCCTGGCGCTGCTTGTCACCACGCCGCCGCAGCGCCGGCGCGGACTCCTCCTGGTTGATGGCGTTGGCGGCCTGGCTATCCACCCTTGATCACACCCTGACCTTGCACCAAGACGATCGAAAAGCAAACTTGACAGCCGTCAAGTTTATCCGAAGTATAAGTGAAATAAGTGACACCGCTCACCCGTAGCGGAAGCGCAAAGGAGCGTTAATGGTCGCCACGATCAGCACCCCGCAATACCTGCTCGACCAGGCGCGGCGCCGTTTCACCCCGTCGATCAACAACTTCCCCGGCATGGGATTGCTGGAGCGCAGGCTGCTCAGCACTGAGTTCCCGGAGAGAAAGCTGGCCGAGCCGCCGGAGGGCAGCGGACTCAAGCCGGTTCTCGGCGATGCCGGTCTACCGGTCATCGGGCACATCATCGAGATGTTGCGCGGCGGGCCGGACTACGTGCTGCACCTGTACCGCACCAAGGGACCGGTCGTGTTCGGTGACTCGCCGGTGTTGCCGGGCGTCGCGGCGCTAGGTCCGGACGCCGCGCAGATCATCTACTCCAACCGCAACAAGGACTACTCCCAGCAGGGCTGGGTACCTGTGATCGGGCCGTTCTTCCACCGCGGCCTGATGTTGCTCGACTTCGACGAGCACATGTTCCACCGGCGGATCATGCAGGAAGCCTTCGTCCGCTCCCGGCTGGTCAGCTACGTCGAGCAGATGGATCACGTCGTGTCCCAGGTGGTCGCCAAGGACTGGGTGGCCAACGATGCGCGTTTCCTGCTTTATCCCGCGATGAAGGAGCTCACCCTGGACATCGCCTCGATGGTGTTCATGGGTCACGAGCCCGGCACCGACCACGAGCTGGTCACCAAGGTGAACAAGGCGTTCACCGTCACCACCCGGGCGGGCAACGCGATCATCCGCACCAGTGTGCCGCCGTTCACCTGGTGGCGGGGCCTCAAGGCCCGCGAGCTGCTGGAGAACTATTTCCGCGAGCGAGTCAGGGAACAGCGCGGAAAGCAGGGCAACGACCTGCTGTCGGTGCTGTGCCAAACCGAGGACGAGGACGGCAACAAGTTCTCCGACGAGGACATCGTCAACCACATGATCTTCTTGATGATGGCGGCGCACGACACGTCGACGTCCACCGCGACCACGATGGCCTATCACCTTGCCGCCCACCCGGAGTGGCAGCAGCGCTGCCGGGACGAGTCCGACCGCCTGGGCGATGGTCCGCTCGACATCGAGTCGCTGGAGAAGCTGGAGTCACTCGATCTGGTGATGGATGAGTCGATCCGGATCGTGACGCCGGTGCAGTGGGCGATGCGGCAGACAGTGCGCGACACCGACCTGCTCGGCTACTACATCCCCAAGGGCACCAACGTGATCGCCTATCCCGGGATGAATCACCGGCTGCCAGAACTGTGGACGGATCCGCTGAAGTTCGACCCGGAACGGTTCCTCGAGCCGCGCAGCGAGCACAAACGACACCGCTACGCGTTCGCACCGTTCGGCGGCGGCGCGCACAAGTGCATCGGGATGGTGTTCGGCCGGCTGGAGGTCAAGACGATCATGCACCGGTTGCTGCGGCGCTACCGCCTGGAGCTGCCGCGGCCCGGTTACCAGCCGCGCTGGGATTACGGTGGCATGCCGATACCGATGGACGGCATGCCGATCGTGCTGCGTCCGCTTTAATTGCGCGAGCAGACGGAGAAGCCCCCGATCTCTCCATGAGATAGGGGCTTTTCCGCGTGCTCACCGTAGGGAGGGGTTAAGGATGGCAGTGTTGCGAGCCGGGCTGCGCTCCAGGCGCAAAAACGGGGTCAGGCGTCCACGCAAGACAAGCCCGTCGCCATTTACACCGGACTGGACGCCCAGACCGGCGACGTACGGCGTGGGGGTTCGGCACAACGTCGCGGTGCCGATGAGCGACGGCGTCGTACTTCGTGCGGACATCCACTACCCCACTGTTCCGGAGACCGGACAGCCCGCCGCCGGTCCGTTCCCGGTACTGCTGTCGATTACGCCCTATGGCAAGAAAGCGCCACCGCCGGCCGCCCAGATCGGCGGCGGCGCCACCCCGTACCTGGTCAAACGCGGCTACATCGAGGTGATGGTCGACGTTCGGGGTACCGGCGCGTCGGGGGGTTCCTTCGAGATGTTCGGCGATCGGCAAGCGCAGGACGGGGCGGAGCTAGTGACCTGGGCTGCCGCGTTGCCCGGCGCCAGCGGGCGAGTCGGCATGTTCGGGATCTCCTACCTGGCGATCAACCAACTGTTCACCGCGGCCGCGGTCGGCGCGGACTCGCCGCTGAAAGCGATCTTTCCGGTGATGGCCGCCCGCGACTTCTACCGAGACGCTGCCGCGATGGGTGGAGTGCCGCACCTGCGCACGGTACGCGCGTACGGGGCCGTCTACCGGTTGCTCAACGTGGTGAACCCGACACTGGAGTTGTTCACCCGCGGCGGGCACACGCGACCACGGTCGGGTGGCTTCGCTGCCGTGCGCCAGCGCGGGCGCGACCAGCGACAGTACTTTCGCCCGCTGATCGCCAACGCGATGTCGGGCGGCGAGACCGCCTGGGACGGGCCGTTCTGGGATGCACTGCGACCGGGCCTGGTGCTGCCGAAGATCGCCGCCAACGGTGTGGCCGTCTTCCTGGTCGGCGGATGGCACGACGCGTTCCAGCGTGGCGCGCCGCTGAACTACGCGGCGCTGCAGAACGCGTTCGCAGGCCTGCCCGGCGAGGCGCCGATGCAACCTGGCCAGCCGCTGTCCGATCGGGTGCGGCTGATGATGGGCCCCTGGTATCACGTCTCGGACTTCGGCGGACTACACCTCAATGCGCTGCAGTTGCGCTGGTTCGATTACTGGCTCAGAGACGAGCCTGCCGCCGAAGTCTCCGGGCCGCCGTTCGTCTTCCAGGCGATCGGGAGCTCGCAGTGGTACCGCACCGACGGCTACCCCCTGGCCGAAGCGACGCCGACCCGCTTCTACCTGTCCGACTCGGGCCGTCTGAGCCAGGACGCCTCACCGGACACCACGACGGCGACGCTCGACTATCTGGTTCGGGGCCCACTGTCGGGGCGCAGCCTGGAGCAGTGGACGCTGGGAATGAACAGCTACATGTTCTCCCGCGGAGGCCGGGTCATTCGCTACGACCAGGACAACCGGCGCCTGCAACGCGATGCGCTGACCTACACCACCGAACCGTTCACCGATGCGCGTCTGGTCGCCGGGCCGATCGCGCTCACCATCCACGCGACGGCTACCACCACCGAGACCCTGTGGGTCGCCCATCTCGACGACGTCGCCCCCGACGGCGCCAGCCGTCCACTCACCCAGGGAGCGTTGCTCGGTTCACATCGCGCGCTGGACCCCGAGCGCACCTGGTACCTGCCCGACGGCACCGTGTTGCGGCCCCATCACTACAGCACCCAGTCGGCGGCGCTGCCCGTCGTCCCCGGCGAGCTCACCCGCTACGACCTGGAGATCTTCCCGACGGCCGCGCTGATCGCGCCCGGCCACCGACTGCGCCTCACTGTCACCACTTACGACTTTCCGCATCTGGTGCCCCCAAGGCCCGCGCGCCGCGCCCTGGTTGGCGGTCGCTACCAACTGCATCAGGGTGGCGCGTCGCCGTCGCACATCGTCATCCCACTGGCCGATCCGGACGCGCTTTAGCTGGCCGAGCAGACGCAGAATCGCATGCGGGAGTGCGGATTTGTGCGATTCTGCGTCTGCTCGGCATACCTAGGTGAGCAGGCGGTTGGCGCAGGCGATCAGTGCCCGCAGCGCGGACTGGGTGGGATCGTTCGACCAGCCCATCGCCCACTCCGCACGGTCGCCGTTCGTGCCGCGGATGAAGGTGGCGATATCCCTGTCCGACCGCATCTGATGGAACTTCAACGTCTCGATCTTGATCCCACGCTCATGCAGCATCGCGGTGAGCGCCGCGATCGGCCCGCTCGCCGAGGCCGTCGAGGTGTTGATGGAATCGCCGACGGCGATCATGGCCCGGAAATGGCGGGCCTGCGGACCCAGCCGTCCGGCGGACCGTTCCGCGTCGGTGCAGGCCCAGTGGCCCAGCCGGAGCGGCCCGGCGGTGTGGCCATAGGTGGCGACGAAGCTCTCCCACGAGATCGCCTCGGCTTGCTCGCGCAGACCGAGCGGCAGCGCAGCGCCGAAGCGCTCGCCGAACCAGGCGCTGGCGCTGCACCGACATGCCGCATCACTCGGGGTTCGAGGTAGAGGTGCCATGGTGCCGGGTCTTCTCTGGTCAAAGGGGTGACCGACGGCAGTAGCATCCGACCCACAGCGGGGGGTCGGTCTGGATCAGACCCCGCTGCGGGTGCTGGCTACTACGGCACGCTCAAGAAGACGCACGAGGTCCGAGGCTAGCCGTCGAGGGGCGGCCGTGCAACTGTCTTTCGCGACTTCTGCGCCCGCTACCAGCGCTAACGCAGCTTCAGCACGAAGCCGGCCAAACAGACCACCGTGAGTATTGCTGAGAACGCCACATTGATACGGGTCGGCAGAGCGGTGCTCGATGCGTCTGCGCGCAACAGCTCAAGGCCCAACCTGCCAATTCCATACGCTGCGGCCGAACCCAGAAACAACAGTCCCGGGCGATCGGACGGAGTATATAAGCACAGTCCGACGCCCAAAATTATCGCTGACCAAGCAGACTCGAAGAGTTGCGTCGGATAACGACGCTTCCATTCGCCACGCTCATCGGGTAACCACCATCCGATGAGTCCATGAGTTTCGCGTCCCGAACAGCAACCATTCATCAGGCAACCGATACGCGTGACGGCCATCCCGACCAGCATGATAATTCCCGTACCGTCCCAGACCCGCCAGAACTCCAACCCCATAAGCCGCAGTAGCGGCCAAGACACCGCGAAACTGAGCACCAAACCGCCGTAAACTCCGGCACCCGCGTTTGTTAAGCGCACGCTACCGGTCCGGTCGGTGACATATTTCGGATGACCGATGAGGAACCAGATCCTCGCACCGGCCAGCGCAAATACGAGAAGGATTACGGCCGATACCGCGAAACGCGAGTAGCCGAGGCCCGTTTCATATCCGCCGAGTATCACCCCGCAGGCGAAACCGAGGTACAGCAGTGCCGCGAAGGTCGGAACACGCAGTCGCCCAACGCGAAACAGGTACCGCCGCCCCAACCACCGCGACGACCGCGTCGACGTCGGTGTGCTCACGTCAGCCCGCTCGCTGACCAGATTGCTGCTCGGTATGCAATCAGATCAATCATGTAGCTCATGCCGCCGATCGCGATGTCTTCCGGGACAAAGGTCAAGATATCGCACAATCGCGACCCGAATCCCAAATCGCGCGATCTGCCTTAGCCAACTGCCGGTGTCGTCAAGCTGGGCGGCTGCGGGCGGACACTGTCTACGGCTCTGCGGGGAGATCGACCGTCAATGCTCGCGCACAATGCACGCCGTGCTGCAAAGTTATCCAAATGGGGCGAGTAGCACCGACCCCGGGCGCTGAACCTAACGACACTCGGAGCCTTGCGTCCACGTCCATTTCATGGAGACGCTGCTAGCCGGAATGGCCGCATTCACGCCCGGCGCGGTGGGTATATCCAACGCGGGCGATCAGGCCGATTAAGTTATTGGACTCAAATAGAATAAAGCATTCCCCGATGCCGCGTAAAGGGATAGCATCCATGGGTGGTCATAGCTGCAAATGTGGCCATTCGCCCGCAATTGAAAGGCACTACCGTGAACGCAAAGCGCAAGAGGATTCTGACGGCCGCCGCGACAATCGCGGCCGGACTGGTCGCGATGTTGCTGCCGACCGGGTGCCAGGAACAAGCGCCGGCGCCGGAAATAGGTGCCCAGGGATCACCTGACACAGTCATATCCTCGCCCGCGGTCGACTGATCGATTGAGGCGCGGTTCCTAGACGGTCGGGCCGGCGGAGACTTCCTGAAGTGCTTCGTCGAGCAGGCCGCGCACAGCGTCGGCGATCTCGTTGAGCCCCGGCTCGTCGGTCACGTCGGCCATCAGTTTGGGGTCCATCGCGTCGACGATCACCGAATCGGGTGCGTCCGGGTCTTTACGGACAACGACATTGCATGGCAGCAGCACGCCGATAGGCCGGTAGATGTTGACGGCTTTCTGCGCGAACGAGGGGTTGCACGCGCCCAGGATCAGATAGTCCTCCATGTCTACCCCGAGCTTTGCTTTCAGCGTCGCTTTCATGTCGATCTCGGTCAGCACGCCGAAGCCCTGTCGGGCCAGCGCCGCCCGGGTTCGCTCGACGGCCTCGTCAAACGACGTATGCAGGGTGGTCGACAGCGAGACGCCCATCGTCTTCTCCCATTGCGTCTTAGCCGACTGGCCCAGGCGACGGTTCGAACCGGAGATACGCCTGGATGGTCGTGCCGTCGGCGGTGGTGTGGGTACGCACCAGATCGGCGATGGCGTTGACGAGGAACAGTCCGCGGCTGGCCACGCCTTCGGCGCCCGGTGGACGGCGTCCGGTCAGCGGATCGTCGAATCGTCCGTTGTCGCGTGCTTCACACACCAAATGGTTGCCGTGTCGCCAGAAAGCCAGCCGACAGGCCCCCGGCGTGTACATCAAACTGTTCGTGGCCAGCTCGGTTGCGATCAACTGCAGGTCCTCGGTGCCGCCCCGGGACAGTCCGACCCAGTCGGCATAGTCGACGGCGAACGATCGTGCCGGACGCAGGTCCGCGCTGTCTCTGACCATGTACGTGACGGCGCCCGGATTGGAAGGTAACGGTTGATTGCAACGCGCCACCACTTGATGCGGCGCATAGTCGGCGCTCGGGTGCGCCGACCCGCCCCGCCATAGCATCGGGTGGGTGGCGCACGCATCCGCCAGAACATCGGCGTCCAGTCCGCTCGCGTCATACAGGCACAACTGCGTGATCAGGTCGCCCGACAAATCCACGTTGATCAACGCCTCGTGCTGCGCGCAGGCGAGACGTTCGTCCACGCTGCGGCCGGGCCATACGACCTCGCTGACCACCCGCACCCGCCGATCCGGATATTCCTCGGCGAAGGAACTCGCAAGCGTCAGCAGCCGGCTGGGGTTGCGGGCCACCTCGTTGATGTCGACCAAACGCAGATCGGCGGGCAGTCCGTCACAGGTGCGCCACAGCCAGCCGGCCAGCAACGCCAACTCGTCGCCAGGCACGGCCACCAGCACCGGCTCACCCGCCCTCAGGCCGTCCACCACGAAACCCACCACGAAGTCCACGTACTCACGCCGAGAGCGGTACAGCAGCGCCGAGTGAACGAAGTTTCGTTGCGTGGTCTCGGTGCACTCGATGGTCAACGTCATTTCAGCGTCCCCGCCCTTGGTGTACGCCGGCGCGATTCTGCACCGGCACTTATTGTGTGCGGGTACCCCAAGCGGGCATTCGATATACCTCTTAACGTCCCGGGCCCGACGAGAATCACATTCGCCGGCCAACCAACCCCGGCGCGCTGGACCGGCCCTATAGCCACCAGGAGGCCGCGGCGTCCAGATGACGGCGGATGCGGTGGCGGGCCAGGCTTTCGTCGCCGGCGGCGATCGCGTCGAGAATCCGGGAGTGAGCGTGCTCGACGGCGACGACGTCGCTCCACGTCGGCGGCGCCTGCCCGGTACTGGCCCAATGCCGCCGGAACAGCTCGACGATTATCCGCAGGAACAGATCCAGTACCGCGTTGCCCGCCAGCTGCGACAATCCGCCGTGGAACCGATACTCCTCGACAGCGGCCTGACGGACGTCCCTGGTGGCTTCTTTTGTGGTGGACTCGAAGTCGGCGTTGCGCGGCTCGCGAGCGGACTCGAGGAAGGCCGCTACCTCAGGTTCGGCAACCTCGGCCACCATCGCGGTGACTTTCGACACGTTGTCGATTTCGATCGCGTCGCGGACACAGCGCAGGTCCTCACGGCTCGGCTTGCGGTATTGCAGGTAGAGCGCGATGGTGTCGATGCTGGCCTGCGCCTGGGGTTTCGCCACGATCAAGCCGCCGCCGGGCCCGCGGCGCATGTGCGCGACGGCATGAAATTCCAGCAATCGCACCGCTTCACGAAACACCGCTCGGCTCACCCGATAGCGTTCCAGCAGGGCCGTCTCGGTACCGAAAACCGAGCCCACTTGCCAGCCGGCGGCGGCGATCTCGTCGCCGATGGCCGCCGCCAGGACCTCGGCCAGCTTTCCGCGGGGTGCGTCGGCATAAGGAACCCGCCGTGGCTGCCGTGCCCGCGCCGCGCCGGTCGGTGCGCCGGAGCTTTGGAACCATGCGCTCACCGATTCAACGTGGTGCTCGGTGAGCGTCTTGGCCCCAGCGAAATCACCGGCGGTGACGGCGGCGACGATTCCCGCATGGTCTTCCGAACAGCGCCGGCGCATCCGGTCGATCGCTTCAGCGGCTGCTCCGCTGCCCCGGTCCCGCAGGTAACGCCGGGTCATGCGCATCAAGACGTCGACGAACAACTGCAAGACAGGGTTTCTGGATTGCTCGGCCAGCGCAACGTGGAATTCGTCGCGCGGCGCGGGTTGACCGGGTTGCCAGTGCGCTTCCGCGCGCAGGACAGCTCGTAGTCGCGCGATCCCGGGTTCGTCGAGGTGTTCGGCGGCAAGAGAGGCCGCCAGGGGCTCGAGCACAAGCCGTGCTTTGAGCACTTCTTCGATAGTGGTGCCCAGGTGCTCGAGGTAGATGACGACGGCGCGGGTCGCCGGGCCGGCGTCCGGCTCGCAGATGAGCAGTCCGCCGTTGGGTCCGCGCCGCATCCGCGCGACCTGGTGGTGTTCGACGAGGCGAACGGCTTCCCGCAGCACCGACCTGCTCACGCCGTAGCGCTGTTGCAGGGATTGTTCGGAGCCCAGCGATTCGCCGACGGTCCAGCCGCGGCGGACGATGTCCGCCTCGATGCTGCGGGCGATCTGCGAAGCTCGCTTATCACCTCGCCCGGTGACCGGCTGGACGCTCAATTAAATGCTCCCGCAAGCGCTTTCAGCATGTGAGCAACATGCATCCCGCGACGGGACCACCGCCCACGGAAACCACGCCGACCTCCGGTCGTTGCGACACTTGCCGCTCACCCGCCTCGCCACGCAACTGCAGGCAGCCCTCGTGCAGCGCCCAGTAGCCGTGCATGCGTCCGGCTGACAACTGCCCGCCGTAGGTGTTCAGCGGCAGTTGACCCTCGCGCGCGATGCGCGCACCGCCTTCGACGAACGGGCCGGCCTCCCCATCGCCGCATATCCCGAGGGCCTCCAGCCAGGCGAGGGAAAGAAACGTGAATCCGTCGTACAACTCGGCGACGCCGACGTCGGCAGGTTGCAGCTCCGTTCGGGACCACATCTGCGCCGCCGCATCCGACATGGCCATCTTGGGATAGTCGTCGCGGTGGAACCATCCGCCGGCCCCGTCGGACCCGCCGATCGCCTCCACCGCCACGGCGCGGTGCGGGCAGTCGGGTCCGTATTCCGAACTCGAGACGACCACCGCGATCGAGCCGTCGATGGGGACGTCACAGTCGAGCAGCCCGAACGGCGTCGATACCGGCCGCGCGCCCAGATAGTCGGCCATCGTCATCGGCTCGCGGTAGACCGCAAGCGGATTCAGCGCGGCGTTGCGCCTGCCATTGAGCGCTACCCAGCCCAGCTGCTCTTTGGTGGTTCCATACAGCTCCATGTGCCGGCGACAGTTCAGCGCCAGCCAGTTTGCCGCGGAATAGGCTTGGGCCGCAACGAGATCCGTGACATCGTCCATTGCACCGACCGCCGGTCGCGGGGCGCCCTCGGGGGTTTCGAACATACGCGCAAGGGCTGGGGCGGGCGCGTTCTCTTCCTGCTTCACCGGGACTGTGCCGCCCAGCATTTGGATCGTCCGGTAGATCACCACATGGCGGGCCCGGCGCTCCGCGACCGCACGGCAGGCCGACATCACCGGACTGAGCAGGCCGCCGGTACCGAATCCGCTTCCGCAATCGGCAGCTTCGATGCGCAGGGCGGCGTTGACCTCACCGGGCGGTGTGTCACCGAGGGTGGCGATGCCGTCGACGTCGGCGACGGCCAGGCCGGCGTCCTCAATGGCGGCCCGCACCGCCTCCATGGTCAGGTCGAATCCGGGAATGCCGGTGCGACGGCCGATTCGCGAGATGCCAATGCCGGAGATGATCGCGTCTTTTTCGAAATAGCTCATCGCACCCGTCCGTGAGACCCGGATCCACCCAAACTAATAGAGTGTACTGTATTGGTCGTGTCTGCCGAGCCGACGTCTGAGCTACTTGTCGACCACTGCGACGCATGCGAGCACTGGGTGCATCCTTCCGCCGGTGAATGCCGCGACTGCGGAGGTGCGTTGGTGGCCCGCCCGGTATCGGGACGCGGCACGGTGTTCACCTACACGATCAACTACCACCCGTACAACCCGGACATCCCGACTCCCTATGTGATCGCCATCGTCGAACTCGCCGAACAGCGCGGGCTCCGAGTTGCGGCCAATATCGTTGACTGCGAACCTGATTCGGTGAAGTGCGGGATGGCGGTGGACGCCCGGCCCGAGCGCGGCGCCGGCGGCGCGCCATTGTTCGCGCCGGCTTGATGGCTTGGTGACTTTGCCGCGAGTCCGCTTATAGTTGCGCGCACGCTTGCGTGAGTGTGCATACTGTTCCCCAATGACCGATCGGGGCCGGCCGTGTGCGGCTCCTGCTCACCGGCGCTTGCCCGCTGTCTTGCAGTGTGCACATCAGAGGTTGGAGAAAGGGCGTCCGCGCTTGATGAACACGTTGACGTTGATGATTCCGAGTGACGGTTATGTCCGGTTTGCGGCGGTATCCGCGGTTTTTCTCGTCATTTTGGGCGCCGTCGCCGCCTGGGTTTACCTGGACGCCAAAGAGCGGGCGCAGCGGGGAAACCCGGTTGTGTACTCGATGGAGTCATTCGAAGTGCGTACGCCGGCCGGGTGGTCCGTGTGCTGTCTGTTGTTGGTGGAGCTCTTCTTTCCGCTTTACCTGGACAGCCGGAGCATGACGGGCTAGACCCGCCGGCTTACCGCTTTCGCGCGGTGACCAGTAGGAACTCCCAATCCATCGCAGCTGTCCCGGCCAGGTACCGGTCGCCGAGTTCGGCCAGCTCAGCATCCAGCGCATCGACCCGCTCCGGGTTGCCCTCGAGCCCACGGTAGGCCGCTATCGTCGGCCCGTAATTCGCCTTGAAGTAGTCGCGGAACGCCGCTCCGTCGGCGAACCGGTCCACCCGCAGCTTGTGGCGTTCAGCGATGAAGTCGGTGACCCGGTCGCCGAGTAGTCGGCGCACGTGGTCTGGGCTGCCCCACAGCGGTGGCGGCTGCGCACCCGGCGGCGGTGCGGCCATGAACGGCTTCATCGTGGCGAACATCTGGCCGATGAAGCCTTCCGGCGTCCAGTTGATCAGCCCGATGAGCCCACCGGGCCGGCATACCCGAACCAGCTCGTCGGCAGCGTCCTGGTGGTGCGGGGCGAACATCACGCCGACGCAGGACAAAACCGCATCGAACTGGTCGTTCTCGAACGGCAACGCTTCGGCGTTGGCCTCTTGCCAGGTCAGGCGCGCGCCGCGGGCTTCGGCGATCGCGCGGCCGCGCTGCAGCAGATCCGGGCACAGGTCGCTGGCGATTACGTCGGCACCGGTCAGCGCCGCGGGTATGGATGCGTTCCCGGAGCCGGCAGCGACGTCGAGCACGCGGTCGCCCGCGCCGATTCCGCTGGCCTGCACCAGCATCGGTCCCAGCGGTGCCACGACTTCGGCAGCGACATTGGCGTAATCACCCAGCGCCCAGAGCGCCCGGTGCTTGCTTTCATATCCCCGATCGGCGGTCGCCGGGCCGGTCCCTGTAGCTGCGGTCATGTCGAGATTCCTTCCGTGTGGCGGCCACGATTCGTCTGGCTCGCCGATGAATCAATTGCACTGCCAAAAGTGAACCAGCGGAAGTTCAACATCTGTACTAGTGAATCTCGCCGCCACAGCGTCTACTGGACGCAGTCCGAGTAAGAGGTGGTGATATGTCGACATACAGCCAGTTCTGCCCAGTGGCCAAGGCCATGGAGTTGCTCGACGAGCGGTGGACGTTGCTCGTGGTGCGCGAGTTGCTCAAAGGCAGTACGCATTTCAACGACCTCCGGCGGGGGCTGCCCAAGATGTCGCCGGCGCTGCTGTCCAAGCGGCTGAAGTCGCTGAGCCGGGCCGGCATCGTCGAACGCAATGAGCACGACGGTCGCACGTCGTATGCGCTGACTGTCTGCGGCCAGGAACTCGCCGGTGTGGTGAACGCGCTGGGCGAGTGGGGCGTTCGCTGGATCCCCGAGATCGGCGACGACGACCTGGATCCGCACCTACTGATGTGGGACATTCGCCGAACCGTGCCCGTCGAAGCCTGGCCAAGGGCGCGCACAGTGGTGGCATTTCGGTTGACCGGCGTCGCGGCCAAGGCCTCGCGCTGGTGGCTGATGGTGTCCGAGGGAACGGCGGACGTCTGTGATTTCGACCCGGGCTATGAGGTAGCCGCGACGGTCGAGACCAGTCTGCGCACGCTGACCCAGCTGTGGCGCGGCGACGTGTCGTGGTCGCGCGCGATGCTCAACGGCAGCGTGACCGTTCACGGTGCCGCCGATGCCCGACGGGCGATTCCGCGCTGGCTCGGCCAATCGACCTTGGCGGCGGTTCCCCGCCCGGCTTAGCGGGCCGAGCTGCGTTCAGTGTGCGCTGATCGCGTACAGTGTGAACTGACGGCTTTCATTGTGAGCTAACGGCTTTCGGTGTGAATGCAGGGCGGGAATCCGCGTGGATTTTCGCCCGGGCTGCACACTCAAAGCCCACGATTCACACTCAGGGCCCGCGATTCACGCTCAACGCCAACGATTGTCGCCGCGGGCCGCCTCGCAACGACAATTCGCTTGACGCTCAACGGCTGTCGCTGCGCGGACAATGCCTTTGATCCGCGGGACCTCGGAATGAAGGCGCACGCTTAATTGATCAGCGGGTCGCGGGGCATGCCCAGAATCCGCTCGGCGATTTGATTGCGGGTCACCTCCGACGTGCCCCCGGCGATCGCCATGCCGCGGGCGCCCATGATCATCCGCCCGGCCAGCGCGCCGGGCCCGTCGGTCAGTGCAAGCTCGGGACCCAGCAGGGCCGCCGAGATCGCGGCGCCTTCGATCATGTGATCAGCCAGCTTGAGTTTGGTGATGTTGCCCTCGGGACCCGGACCCGCTCCTTCGACGCTGCGCGCGGCGCGGCGCAGGTTCAGCAAGCGCAGTGCGTTTTCCTCGGCGAGGTAGCGGCCGACGCGAATCCTGGCACCGGCCAAGTGATCTCCACGCTGCGTCGCCAGCTGCACCAGTTGTGGCGCCAACCCCTCGTAGAAAGACCCACTGCCACCGATACTGACCCGTTCGTTGCCCAGGGTCGCGCGCGCCACCGTCCAGCCGGAGTTGGGCGCTCCGACGACATCCTCGTCCGGGACGAACAGATCGTTGAAGAACACCTCGTTGAACTCCGCACCGCCGGTGATCTGCCGCAATGGCCGCACCTCGACTTCGGGCGCCTTCATGTCGACGATCACGGTGGTGATACCGGCATGCTTGGGAGCCTCCGGGTCGGTGCGGACGGTGGCCAGCCCGCGCGCGCAGTACTGCGCCCCACTGGTCCACACCTTCTGCCCGTTGATCTTCCAGCCGCCGTCCACCCGGGTGGCGCGGGTCTTGACCGACGCGGCGTCCGAGCCCGCGTCGGGTTCGGAGAACAGCTGGCACCAGACCTCGTCCTTACGCAGCGCCTTCTCCACGAATCTTTCGATCTGCCAAGGAGTTCCGTGCTGAATCAGGGTGAGGATCACCCAACCTGTGATCCCGTAGTCGGGGCGCTTGATGCCCGCGGCACGGAACTCTTCCTCGGTCACCAGTTGCTCCACCGCATCGGCCGCGCGGCCCCACGGCTTGGGCCAGTGCGGCATCAGATACCCCGTTTCGATCAGCTTCTCGCGCTGGGCCGTCTTGTCCAGGGCAGCGATCTCGGCGGCATCGGCACGGATGCGGGTACGCAATTCTTCGGCCTCGGGCGGCAGGTCCAAACTGTTTTCCCGGGTGACGCCTGCCGCGGTGCGATCGAAGACGTCGCCGACCGGCGCGTCTCCCCCGAACAGGGCGGTGAGCACCAGCGCCCGACGCAGATGCAGATGCGCGTCGTGCTCCCAGGTGAAGCCGATACCGCCGTGTACCTGAATGTTGAGTTCGGCGTTGCGCGCGTAGGCGGGGAATGCCAGCGTCGCCGCCACCGCGGCGGCCAACTGGAACTGCTTCTCGTCCTCCCCCGCCGCCCGCGCCGCGTCCCATACCGCCGCGATACCCGATTCGGCGGCAACCAGCATGTTGGCGCAATGATGCTTCACCGCCTGGAAAGTGGCGATGGTGCGCCCGAATTGCTGGCGCACCTTGGCGTAGTCGACGGCGGCTTCGACGCAGTCGGCAGCCCCCCCGACGGCCTCGGCGGCCAGCAACGTCCGCGCGCGGGCCAGGGCGGACTCGCGCGCCCCGGGCAAGATGTCGTCGGCCGTCACGGTGACCTGCTGCAGACGCACCCGCCCGGAGCGCCGCGTCGGATCGAAATTGTCGGGAACCTCCACCGACACGCCTTCTCGATCGCGTTCCAGCACCAGCACGTCATTCCCGGCAACGATCAGCAGCAGGTCAGCCAACCCGGCGCCCAGCACGATCCCGGCCTCGCCCTCAGCTATGCCGTCCGACACCAGCACGCCCCCGTTGAGACCGATGCCCGCCGCGACCGTTCCGTCGACCAGGCCGGGCAGCAGCCGCGACTTCTGTTCAGGGGCACCATCTTTGGCGATCACCGCCGAGGCGATCACCGTCGGCACGAACGGACCCGGCGCCACCGTGCGACCAAGCTCCTCGATCACCACCACGAGTTCGGGCAGCCCGTAGCCCGAGCCGCCGTACTCTTCGTCGACGTGCAGCCCGAGCCAGCCCAACTCAACCAGGTCGTGCCAGAAGCCGGGCCGGGCTTCCTCGGCGGCATCGAGCAGCGACCGCGCCGCCCAGCGCGCTTTTTGCGAGGTCAGGAACCCGCGCGCAACCTCCGCGAGTTCACGATGGTCGTCGGTCAGTGCGATACCCATCGGGGCCTCCTCGCGGCTGTACACGGCCGGCTTCGTTGCCGGGCTCGGTAGATCGCCCCGCTCCTCCTCAGGCCGCTTGGCAGCCCGCATCGTCGTCGGGGCGGTTTGGAAAGAGTGTACTTATTCCGCTCGAGCGCGAACCCGGCCCCCGGCGCACCAGGCCGGTCACCCAGCCGATTAAGGCGTCTTACTTGGGAGCGAACCGCTGCCCGGCGTCCAGTCGCAGGCACTGGCCGTTGAGCATCGGGTTGTCCACGATCGCCGCCACCAGCTTCGCGTACTCGATGGGCCGGCCCATCCGCTTGGGGAATGCGGCGTCCCGGGTCAACATGGCCGCCATCTCCTCGGGAACCATCTGCGTCAACCCGGTGAGGAAAAGGCTGGGGGCGATGGCCAGCACCCGGATGCCCAACGAGCCCAGGTCGCGAGCCATCGTCAGACACATGCCGGCGATCCCGGCCTTGGCTGCGGTGTAGGCGACCTGCCCGATTTGGCCCTCGAAGGCGGCGATCGACGCGGTGTTGATGATGACGCCGCGCTCGCCGGTTTCTTCGGGGTCCTCGGGCTCGTTCTTGCTCATGTGCGCGGCCGCCAAGCGGCTGATGTTGAAGGTGGCGATGAGGTTGAGGTCCACCACGGACCGGAAGGATTCGAGGTCATGGGGACCGGACTTGGTCATCGTCCGCTTGGCGATGCCGCCGCCGGCGGTGGTCACCACCACGTGCAGGCCGCCCAGGTCGTCGACCGCGCTCTGCAGGGTCTCCTCGGTGCCGGTGAAGTCGGTGACGTCGACCGGGTAGAACTTGCCGTCGATACCATCTGCGACGGTCTTGCCGTCCGAATTCTCGCGGTCGAGCACCGCGACCTGCGCGCCACGTTCGTGCAGCAGTTCGGCGCTGGCGCGCCCCATTCCCGAAGCGCCGCCGATGACGACGACCTTCTTCCCGCTGATCTCCATCCGGACCTCCTCAATTGGCTTGTCAGATTCCTAGGAATTTGTAACGTTACGTAGGCACGCTAGCGTGTCCGGCCCGACGAGTTGTCACCGAGCCGTGCCAAGCTTCCAAATGTGCTCCTCCTCGACGTGGCGACCACGTCTGTTGACGTCGGTGGCACCTCGTCGCGCCTGACCAAGGTCGCGCGCATCGCCGAGCTGTTGCGGCGCGCGGCGCCAGATGCGGCCCTGGTCGCGATCCTCGTGGCCTGGCTCTCCGGGGAGCTGCCGCAACGCACCATCGGGGTCGGCTGGGCGTCGTTGCGGTCACGACCGCCCCCGGCTGGGCAGCCGTCACTGACCGTCGCCGCCGTGGACGCCACCTTCACCGAGATCGGCGCGCTATCCGGCAAGGGCTCCCAGGCCCGGCGCGCCGAACTCGTCGCGGCCTTGTTCGCCGCCGCCACCGAAACCGAGCAGACCTTCCTGGTGCGGCTGCTCAGCGGTGAGCTGCGCCAGGGCGCACTGGCCGGCATCATGGCCGACGCGGTCGCCAAGGCCGCCGAGATTCCCAATGCGGCGGTGCAGCGTGCGGCGATGCTCGGCGGAAATCTGCCGGCGGTGGCGGCAGCGGCGCTGTCCGGCGGAGTCCCGGCGCTGGACGCGTTTACCCTCCGCGTGGGCCGGCCGGTCGGACCGATGCTGGCGCAGACCGCGACCAGCGTCGAAGATGCACTCGAACGCCACGGCGGCACAACAATTTTCGAAGCAAAGCTGGATGGCGCGCGGGTACAGATCCACCGCGACGGCGGCGACGTCACCGTGTACACCCGAAGCCTCGACAACGTCACCGCCCGGCTGCCGGAGGTGGTGGAGGCGACGCTGGCGTTGCCGGTGCGCAGCCTGGTCGCCGACGGCGAGGCGATCGCGCTGCTCCCGGACAACCGGCCGCACCGCTTCCAGGTCACCGCGTCGCGATTCGGCCGATCGGTCGATATAGCGGGGGCCCGTGCCGCGCAACCACTTTCGGTGTTCTTCTTCGACATCCTGCACTCCGACGGCGTCGACCTGCTCGACGCGCCCACCACCCAGCGGCTGGCCGCGCTGGACACTCTGGTACCGCCGCGCCACCGCGTCGACCGGCTGGTCACGTCCGACGAGTCGGCCGCCGCCGGGTTCCTGGACGCGACGCTGAAAGCCGGCCACGAGGGTGTCATGGCGAAGTCACCGTCCGCGCCCTACCAGGCGGGCCGTCGCGGCGCGGGCTGGCTGAAGGTGAAGCCGGTGCACACGCTGGACCTGGTTGTGCTCGCCGTGGAGTGGGGATCGGGGCGGCGGCGCGGGAAACTCTCCAACATCCACCTGGGCGCGCGCGATCCGGTCACCGGCGAATTCGTCATGGTGGGAAAGACTTTCAAGGGCATGACGGACGCCATGCTGGACTGGCAGACCGCCCGGTTCACCGAGCTCGCCGTTGGCGGTACCGACTCATACGTCGTCCGACTGCGTCCAGAGCAGGTGGTCGAGGTGGCGCTGGACGGCGTGCAAGCGTCGCCGCGCTACCCGGGCGGACTGGCACTGCGGTTCGCCCGCGTGGTGCGCTACCGCGACGACAAGAGCCCGGCCGAGGCCGACACCATCGACGCCGTGCGCACGCTGTATTGAGCCCGCGCGCGAGTGAATCCCACGCCACGACGCGCATCAGGCGTAAGTAGATTCATTCGCTGCCGCCGGGAAACTACAGGCGGGCGAATTTCGCTTTGTCATCGGCGAATGCGGCCAGGATCGCAGCCGTCAGCGTCGGCCGGACATCGGCGATCGCCGTTAGATAGTCCTCTGTGGCGGCAGGCTCTCCCCGGCCACGCGCCATCTCGCGATCGAACGCCACCTGAGCACCTTTGCGGGCGGCGAACTCGATGTCGGCCGGAGTGAACAGCTCCGTCGCATCCACCAGCCGGTCCACGTCGATCCCCGAATCGGCCTCGCGAAGATAGCGTTTCCACACCGCCTTGCGTGCCGGCGGGTCCGGCGGGCCAACCGGAATGACGTAGTCGAACCGCCCGGGCCGCAGAAACGCCGAGTCCAGCGACCGCACCGAATTGGTGGCGCAGACCAGCAGGCGCCCATCGTGCTCACGGAACGACGGAATCAATTTCAGCAACTCGTTGGTGACACCGGTTTCGGTGATGCTGGCCCCTGCCCGGGCCAGCGCGATCTCCTCGACCTCGTCGATGAACAACACCAGCTCGTCCAGCGCGGCCAGCTCTCCGAAGACTTCCCGCAGCGACGCCGCCAGGCCGCCCTGTGCCGTCGCGGCCAGCCGGGACGGAAACAGCTCTACGAAGGGCCACCCCAGTCGTGACGAAATCGCTTTGGCGAAGCTGGTTTTTCCGGTTCCCGGTGGCCCGAACAGGATGACCGCCTTGGGTGGGCGCACGCCATAGCGCTCAGCTACGTCGAGGTGGGTCAGCGGTGCGATGATGCGCTGCTCGATGATCTGCTTCTCCTGCTCCATCCCGGCCAGTTCCTGCCACAGCCCCGGTGGCAACAGCCGCCCGCCCAGCTCCGCCAGCACGTTGGCCTGTTCCGGTCGCAGGTGTTCGATCGTCTCGTAATAGATCATCCCGCTGCGGCGCGTGTAGCCGGAATTGTCCAGCGCCTGCGAGCCCGTCGCGCCCTCCGGCAGAATCGTGCAAATCTTGCGGACCCCCGCCGAGCGCAGCCGCCGTTCCAGATCGGCCAGCAGCGCGCTGCCAATACCGCGATGGCGCCACCGCGATGCCAGGGCGATCAGCAGCACCCACGCCCGCTCGCCGTCGGTCCGCGCGACCGCCATGCCGACCACCTCGTCGCCGACCGCGGCGATCACAGCCGGCTGGCCGGCCCGCGCCGCCGCCATCACCTCGGCGACGCTGAATACCGGCTCTGCAGATCCCGGGGTTCGACTTTGATCCCAAACTTGGATCACCTGGTCCAAGTCGTCATCGTCGTAGTCACGCAGTCGCCATAACGGCATCACCTCACGGTAATCCCTCGTTCGGGTCCGGACATCGCCGTCGTGCGAGGACGCCGGAACGAAACTATGCGTAGGCACGCCGGGTGCTGAGTCGTACCGAACTCCCCGGCGTGGCCCTAGAATCGAGCGGGATGAGAGTCGGTATCGACTTCGGCACCACCCACACTGTCGTTGCCTTGGTCGACCGTGGCAATTACCCGGTCGTCTCGTTCGACGGCGCCGATACCTGGCCTTCGCTCATCGCCGCCAGCACCGCCGGGGAGTTGCGTTTCGGCGCGGCCGCCGCGGCCGTCCGCCACCATCCGGGCTGGTCGGTCCTGCGTTCGTTCAAGCGCCTTCTCAACGACGCCGGACCGCAGACCGAGGTGGGCCTCGCCGGCCGCAACTACCGGCTGGCCGAGCTGCTGACCGGCTTTCTGGCTGCGCTCAGACGCGAGCTGTACGACTGCTCGAACGCCGGCCTGGAGCCGGGTGAAACCCTCGAGGCTGCCGTCGGCGTTCCGGCCAATGCCTCCAGCGCCCAACGCCTTTTGACCCTGGATGCCTTCCTGGCGGCGGGATTTCACGTCGTCGCGATGCTCAACGAGCCCTCCGCCGCGGGCCTCGAATACGCCCATCGGTACCGCTCGACCATCACCGCCAAACGCGAGTATGTCCTCGTCTACGACTTGGGCGGAGGTACCTTCGACGCCTCCCTGCTGAGAATGACCGGGCCGCTGAACGAAGTCGTCATCAGCGAGGGCATCCAGCGCCTCGGCGGCGATGATTTCGACGACGCGATCGTGCGCCTCGTGCTAGACAGATCGAAGCTCAGCGCCGACTTGACCACACAAGACCTCCTCAAAGAAGAGTGCGCGGTCCGCAAGGAGGCCGTCGGGCCGCAGACCCGCCGTTTCCTCGTCGACCTGAGCGCCGTGGACCGGCCACCATTCTCCTGCGGCATCGACGACGTGTACTCGGCGTGCGCGCCGCTCGTCGATCAGACGATCGCACTTCTCGATCGTGTCCTGCGCGACCCGACCCGAGGCGGCCGCGATGTGCCGTGGTCTGAGGTGGCCGGCACCTACGTGGTGGGCGGCACCGGCGGGTTTCCGCTTGTCTCCCGGATGCTGCGCACAACCTTCGGAGAAAAGCGCGTGAAGCGCTCGCCGTACCCGTTCGCCGCAACGGCCATCGGTCTGGCGGTGTTCCTCGACAAAGAAGCCGGTTTCGAGTTGTCCGAACGCTTTTCGCGCCACCTCGGAGTGTTCCGCGAAGCGCAGGCCGGCGCCGACGTCGTCTTCGACCCGATCGTGCCGAAGGACGCGTCGCTGCCCGCCGACGGACGTAGTCCCCTTGTCGTCAGGCGGCGGTACCGGGCGGCGCACAACATCGGCCATTTCCGGTTCGTGGAGTGCAGCAGGCTGGTCAACGGCCGCCCCGATGGCGACGTGACGCCCTACGATCCTGTCCTCTTCCCCTTCGACCCGGAGCTTCGTGAGCGGGAGGATCTCGGACGCCAGCCCATCGGCCGGTGGAACGACGGCCCGGACGTCGAAGAGCGCTACATCGTCGCCCCCAGCGGCGCGGTCGAGGTGACCCTCACGACGCAGCCGGCCGGATTCGAGCGCACCTTCCGGCTCGAGCGGCGCGCCCCGGGCGGGCGGTAAGACGTCGACCATGGAGCTCTACGACGTCATGCGAACAACGTTCGCGGCGCGTGAGTTCACCGGGGACGACCTGCCCGACGACATGTTGCGGCGGATCTTCGACAACGCCCGGTTCGCCCCGAGCGGCGGCAACCGTCAAGGCGCCCACATCACCGTGGTGCGTGACGCCGACGCCCGTCGCCGGTTGGCCGAGTTGGGCGCCGGTGCCGCCCGTCGCTACTTCGCCCAGCTGAATGCCGGTGAAAAACCTTGGAACTCAATACATCCCAGCTCAGTTTCGCAAGGCGTCATCGATACCACGGAGATTCCCGAAGCGTTCGTTGCGCCGTTCTTGCATGCCCCGGTGGTGCTCGTCGTCTCCGTGGACCTGGGCGTCGTGGCGGCTATCGATCAAGAACTGGACCGCGTCGGACTGGCCGCCGGCGCGTCGGTGTATCCCCTGGTGTGGAACATCTTGTTGGCCGCCCGAAACGAGGGCTATGGCGGCACCATCACGACGATGGCGATCGCCGAGGAGGCGCAAGTTCGTCAACTGCTGGGAATCCCTGACACGCACGCGGTCGCCGCGTTGGTACCGCTCGGCAGGCCTGCCCGGCAGCTGACCAAGTTGCGCCGCCAGCCGATCGGGCAGTTCGTCACCCGCGAACGGTTCGACGGCGCCGCATTCGACGACTGATGCAGTCCGTGGCGCTGATAGCTTAAATAGATGAAAGAGATAGATCTGGAAGCCCTTTCGACGCCGGAACACGGCTACACCGTCATCGACGAGGACGAAGACGACCCGGTCTTGTGCGACCAGGACGGCAACAACATCGACACGTGGCGAGAGGGATATCCCTACGACCACAGAATGCCGCGCGACGAATACGAACACGTGAAGCGGCGGCTGCAAATCGAGTTGCTGAAGCTGCAGAAGCACAGCCAGGCCACCGGCACCCGGCATGTGGTCGTGTTCGAGGGTCGTGACGCGGCGGGCAAGGGCGGCACCATTCAGCGGTTCATGGAGCATCTCAATCCACGCCACGCCCGGGTGGTGGCGTTGGAGAAGCCCAGCGAGCGCGAACAAACGCAGTGGTATTTCCAGCGCTACATCACCCATCTGCCTGCCGGCGGTGAGATCGTACTGTTCGACCGGTCGTGGTACAACCGCGCGGGCGTCGAGAAGGTGATGGGATTCTGCACCGACGATCAATACCGCGAATTCATGGAGCAGGCACCAGAATTCGAACGGATGCTGGTCGACAACGGCATCAGCCTCACCAAGTTCTGGTTCTCGATTTCCCCCGCCGAGCAACGCACCCGGTTCGCCGTCCGATTGGTCGACCCGGTTCGGCAATGGAAGTTCTCGGCGATGGATATCGAGTCGGTGAACAGGTGGGACGACTACACCGCGGCGAAAGAAGCCATGTTCGAAGCGACCGATACCGACGTCGCACCCTGGATTGTGGTCAAGAGCAACGACAAGAAACGAGCCCGGATCAACGCCATGCGCTACGTCCTCGCCAAATCCGACTACGCCGACAAGGACGATGAGGTTGTCGGCGAGCCGGATCCACGAATCGTGGGCCGGGCCTTGGCCGACTGAGAGTCAGGCGTCCCAACTGGTGAGGTCGCGGGTCGGGATGCCGTTGTCCGCGCAGTAGCGGGTATAGCGATCGATGGACGTCTTGGGGTTTTCCTGCCAGAGGATCTTGTTGTCCTGATCGAGAAAGAGCAATTCCCCGACCATGTAGAAGAAAACCTCTGTGTCCTCGAAGCTTTCGGGAGTGTGTGAGGATCCCGCAACTTCGTAGAGGGTGTCGCCGGCACGCGAGATCCAACTGCTTTCCTTGTAGCGCCAGGCTCCGCTGACTGTGTGCGCCACGACAATGCCGGTATGGTAATGCGTCCCCAGTTCCACGTCGGCGGGAATCTTCATCGAGACGATGATCTCCGCACGCACCGGGTCGATCTTCCAGTATTTCAGGAAGACTCGGTCGCTGAGTGGCGTAAACGGTACCCACGGGTTATCGGCGCCGCTCATGTAATTGACGTCGAGCTCTTGCAGAGTTTCCATGAACCTTCTCCTCGTCTCGGTGTGGCCCACTAAGGGCTGGTCCCAGACGTTAGGAGAGGCGGTGGCGAATACGCTCGGGGCCCCGCAACAAAGTTGGGCCATCCGCTTGTGCTGTGCGCACAGTTCCTCACCGCTGCGTCGTCAGCCCGCGCATCGCGGGTAACAGCGCTAGCGCGACCGACAGGTCGAGGGAATTGGTGTCGATCGGGCGGCCGAGAAGTTCTTCAGCCTGGTGGACCCGGTAGCTGACGGTGTTGGCATGCACCGTAAGCCGTTGCGCGGCTTTGGCGGGACTCCGGTTTTCCTCGAGATAGGCCGCGAGGGTGGTCGCGATCCGATACGTCCCTTCGTCATTGGCGGCCAACGGACCCAAGATGCGTTTGACGAACGCCACCGCATGCTCGCCGTCTGCGCTGGCGAGCGCCGCGACGGCGACATCGCGGTAGCGTGTCACCGCGGGGGCGCGGTCGCCGAGCAACAACGCCACCCGGTGAGCGTGCGAGGCCTCGAAGTGAGTGCGGCGAAAACCGCCCATCCCCCATCCAGGTTCACCGATGGCCACCGAAACGCCTTCCGGTAGAGAAGTTTTGCTGCAAATGTGCGCTACATCCAAGTCGTTGGTGGTAAACGGCTGTGGCCGGCTGAGCCAGGCCGCAATAGCGATGGCACCGGCTGGGTGGACCAAGTTGCTTTGTGCAGCGACGGTACGCGTGAGCTGGGTCAGCGCCTCGGTAAGCGTTTGCGCGTCATGGTCGTCACGCGCCGTCTCCAGCCACGCGCTGACGCCGACATGATGGCGATTAATGTCGTAGCGTAACCGCTTCGACGCCCGCTGCGGGTCGTCTTCGCGTTCGGCGAGAATGTCGTCAACCGCCCCGGCGCGCGCAGCGGCGGCACCTCGCAGCCACGCCTCCCGTTCGGTTTCGTAGAGATGTTCAGCCTGAACCAGGAACGCGTCGCAATAGGCGAACAGCAAGTTGGTTGCCAAATCGAGCGCCCTGGGCTGCGCGGCCATCGGCGAGTTCGCGGTTATCCGCTCGAACAGCCATTGCCACGTGTGCTGCTGCCCCAGACGCACGGAACGAAGGAGCTCGTTGAGCGGAGTGTTCCGTTGCACGCCAGAGCGGGCGATGACGGCGGTTGGCGGCGCAATGTCGAATCGACGCGGGTCGTCGCCGATTTCGATGCACTGAGCGATTTGGCGGAGAATGGCTTCGACGCTGGCGAGCTGTTCGGCCACGGCCGACGCGTCGGGAACTATCTTCGGCAGCTCAGCCTGTAAGCGCTCGACTATGCGAACAGCCAATTGCGGTGCGCACGTTTGCAACTCAGCGGCGACGGGCTTCAGCACCTCGTTCCATGCATCGCGGGCGATCGGATCCTGCAGGGGTGGCCACCGGGGCTCCATGTCGGCAAAATCTAATCTGGTTGTGCTGCCGGCACAACGACCGCGGGCCCCCGACTGGAAGGACTAACGCCATGTCCACCTGGCTCATCACAGGCTGCTCGACCGGACTCGGCCGCGCGCTGGCCGAAGCCGTGATCGACGCCGGCCACAACGCCGTCGTCACCGCCCGCGATGTCAACAAGGTGGCAGACCTAGCCGACAGCGAACCCGAGCGGGTGCTCGCCGTCGCACTGGACGTCACCAAACCCGATCAGATCACTGCCGCCGTGCAGCAGGCCGAAGACCGGTTCGGCAGCGTCGACGTGCTGGTCAACAATGCCGGGTACGGGTACCGGGCCGCGGTGGAAGAGGGGGACGACGCGCAGGTCCGCGAGTTGTTCGAGACGCACTTCTTCGGCACCGTCGCGATGATCAAGGCGGTCCTGCCCGGAATGCGGGCCCGCCGCAGCGGCGCCATAGTCAACATCTCGTCGATCGGCGTGCAGCTGACCCCGGTGGGATCCGGCTACTACTCGGCGGCCAAAGCCGCCGTCGAAAGCCTCAGCGGAGCCCTGTGCGGCGAGCTGGCGCCGCTCGGTATCTCGGTGATAGTCGTTGAGCCGGGCGCATTCCGGACCGACTTCGCCGGACGCTCGCTCATCGAGTCGCCGACGAGGATCGACGACTACGACGGCACCGCCGGAAAGCGGCGCAAAGAGAACGACATCATGCACGGAACTCAGTCCGGCGACCCCGCCAAGGCCGCCGCCGCGATCATCGGCGTGGCCGAGGCAACCGATCCGCCGTCATTCCTGCTGCTGGGACCCGACGCACTGATTGCCTACCGCTACATCGCCGATCGCCGTGCGAAAGAGATCACCAAATGGGAGGCGGTCACCACCGCCACCGACTTCGACTGACACCAGGCAGACGCTTCCGTTGAGGGATTAACGCGCGCACCATGGAGGGGTCCGCGATCTCACAGGATCGAGAAGGGAGCGGGCGATGAAGGCCCAGGTCGGCGATTTCCTCGTGGTCAAAGGCACGACCACGGAACGACACGATCAACATGCGGAAATCATCGAGGTGCGTTCGGAAGACGGTTCGCCGCCGTACGTCGTGCGGTGGCTGGTGACCGGGCACGAGGCGACGGTGTACCCCGGCTCTGACGCGGTCGTCGTGACCGCCGCCGAACACACCGAGTCCGCGCGGCGTGCCGCGGCGCGGGCCGGGCACGGGCCGAAATAGCGTCGCCTCGCCAGCGCCGAACCCACAGAACGGGACATCCCGGTAATCAATTCGCCCGGTCGGAGAACACTATTCTCCTCAGACGAGAAACATATTACGATCGCTTCTGATCCATGGACGGCGATGCAAGGAGATCGGTCGTGTGGGACACAGTCGGTCTCGACCGATCGCGCGACGGCGTCGCCATGCTGCAGCTCAACCGGCCAGAGCGTCTCAACGCCATCAACGAGGCGATGCAGGGCGAATTACGGTCAGCCTTAAGCGATTTGGCCGCCGATCGGTCGGTGCGTACCGTCGTCTTAACCGGCGCCGGCCGCGGCTTCTGCGCCGGCATCGACCTGCGCGATTTCGGAGCCAGTGCCCCGGAAGCCACCGCGCCCGCACTGGATCGGATGCGCTTCCAGGAGAGCATGGCGGCCCTCACCGAGGCCATCCGTCAGCTGCCGCAGCCCGTCATCGCCGCGGTCAACGGTCCGTGCGTCGGAGCCGGATTCGCGCTGTGTCTGGCATCAGATATCCGGATCTGTTCGGCGACAGCGTCTTTCGGCAACGCGGCCATCCTCCTCGGTCTCTCGGGCGCCGAGATGGGGATGAGCTATCACCTGCCCCGCATCGTCGGCACCAGCGTGGCCGCCGACTGGATGCTTACCGGCCGGACGGTATCGGCGCAGGAAGCCGATCGCCGTGGTCTGGTCAGCGAAATCGTCGAGCCCGACCGGTTGATCGACCGTGCGGTGGAGTTGGCGACGCTGGTCGCGGGTCTCGCTCCGCTGGGTGTGCAGCTGACCAAGCGGGCCCTGCAAGTCAACACCGACGCGGCCAGCCTGTCGTCCGCGCTGGAACTGGAGAACCGAAACCAAGTGCTCTCCCATGCTACCGACGACGCTGCCGGACGCCGCAAGAAGTGGTCTTCATGATCAGAGAGGACGACAGATGTCGTGGGATTTCTCCACTGACCCACAATGGGCGCAGCAGCTCGAGTGGGTGGAAGACTTCGTGCACACCGAATGCGAGCCGATCGACCTGATCGTCAAGGAATCTCACGACCTCGACGACCCGGTTCGCCAAGCCCTCATCCCGCCGCTGCAGGAGATCGTCAAAGAGCGTGGCCTATGGGCCACCCACCTCGGGCCGCATCTGGGTGGTCCCGGCTACGGCCAAGTGAAGCTGGCGCTGCTCAACGAGATTTTGGGCCGCTCGGAGTGCGCGCCCATCGTCTTCGGCTCGCAAGCACCAGATTCCGGCAACAGCGAAATCCTCGCCCACTACGGCACACCCGAGCTCAAGGAGCGTTACCTCGAGCCGTTGCTGGACAACCGCATCGTGTCCTGCTTTTCGATGACCGAGCCGCAGGGCGGTGCGGACCCGAAAGTATTCCGCACCAACGCCGTTCAAGACGGCGACCACTGGATCATCAACGGCGAGAAGTGGTTCTCGTCGTTCGCCTCGATGGCCTCGTTCATCATCGTGATGGCCATGACCGACCCGGAGGCACCGCCGTATCAGCGCTACTCGATGTTCGTCGTGCCCGGAGACACCCCGGGTATCAACGTGTTGCGCAACGTCGGACTCGGGTATCAGCCACTCAGCGGCGGTGGCCGTGAGGGTTACGTCCGCTACGAGAACGTCCGGGTGCCAGACGATCACATGCTCGGTCCGCGCGGCGGGGCGTTCGTCGTCGCGCAAACCCGCCTGGGCGGCGGCCGAATTCACCACGCCATGCGGACGGTCGGGCTGGTACGGCGCATCTTCGACATGATCTGTGAGCGCGCGGTGTCGCGCTATACCCAGGGCGAGGTACTGGCCAACAAGCAACTGGTGCAGGAGATGGTCGCCGACTCCTGGATGGAGATCGAGGCCTTTCGCCTGCTGACCCTTCAAACAGCCTGGAAGATAGACCAATTCAACGACTACAAGGCGGTTCGTGCTGACATCTCGGCGGTGAAGGCGATGATGCAGAAGGTGCTGCACGACGTGTCGTCACGTGCGCTGCAACTGCACGGATCGCTGGGTACCACGCACGAAATGCCCTTTGTGCAGTACCTGGTGGAGTCGTTCGTACTCGGCCTGGCCGACGGTCCGACCGAGGTGCACAAGGTGACGCTGGCCCGCCTGCTGCTCAAAGACCGCCCCGCTGCGCCGGATCTGTTTCCCTCCGAACACCTCCTGCGGTTGCGCGAGGCTGCGGAAGCGAAGTTCGCCGACAAGCTGGCGGGCATTGCCCGGCAATAGTCGGCTCAGACCGCCTTGGTGACACCGACATAGGACAGCACCACGTCGGATTGATCGGTGATTCGAGTCAGCGTCGCATAGGAGCGAATGAACGACTGGCCCACACATCCGTCGATCTTGATGTGGAAGTTGGAGATCATGACCCAGGGGTCGGGGCCCTTGAACTGTTTCTTGACCACCGGCACCGCGATCACGAGGCCGGGTTTCATGCCCACGGTCATCACACCGTTGACCGGCGTGGTGACAAACGGCAGCAGCGGCGGCAAGGTACCGGTGGTGTCGAATGTCGGCGTGACGCCCGGGGCGACGCCGGCGTTACCACCCATCGTGACACCGTTGGAGGTGCTCATGTCGATTCCACAGCCGATTTGGTAGCCCACCTCCAGCGAGCCCCGAGCCAATTCTGGTCCCCTCAGCGACGCGACGAATATTCCGCTGGACAGGTATTCCCGGGAAGATACCGCAGTTGTCAACGGCGCAACGGGAACCTGCATTTCATCCTTTGCTCCGAGCGCCAAGGTCCATCCGTCGGGAGTGTTGACGGTTGCCGGCGGGTTGGACGCCACTCGCCCGTCGGCCGGCAATGCCGCATCCGGGGGCGCGGGCGCAGAGTTGGGGTCAGCACCGGTGCAAGGCGCCGTTGCCACCGACATGACGAGGCAAACGGAGACAACCAGAGCACGACGAACGACCACGTGAATCGGCCTCACGGCGCCACCGTATGCACTGTCCGATTCGCGGCGCGAAATTTGCTGGCTAACAAACTGAAGTTGTTGCGCGTTCGTAATAGGTACGCGATATGTGTGCCGAATGCTTGGGACGGGCGGCCTTGCGTGCCTGGCCAGCAATCTTTCGTCACTCCGATTGCCGAGGCGTAGAATCGTGGCATTGATGCACGGCAAACGAAGAAGGCGACGATGAAGTCTCGTGCGTGCGCTCGCGGACTGGTTGCCGGTGCGATCGGTCTGTTCACCTTCTTAGGCGGCACCGGCGTGGCGCGAGCCGACCCAGACATCGACCCTATGCCGGGCCCGGATCCAATCGAGCAGCTGGTAGCGGAGACTCCGGCACTGGTGGTGGATACACAGGACGAAGGCGGTCCTGGACTGGACTGGGACGGTGTCGGAATGTATTGCCAGAACCTCTTCGTCCGCTGCCGGTGAGTCGCCGATCTCATCCGTTCGGTTTCGACCAGCCCACTTCGGCAAGGAACGACTGGGTGTGCGCGATGCGCCCGGTCATCGTCTTCGGATCACAGGTGCACAACCGCAGAGCGGTCTCGGTGATCAGTTCGATGTCTTCGGTGTCGGTCTTGGCCAGATCGAGGGTGCCCGCCCCGGGAGTGGCTACCGGATTCGACGGCGCGGCGGCGTTGACCGCGATCCCGTCGTCGTAGAGTTCGGCGGCAAGGCTTTTCGTCAAGCGGTTGAGTGCCGCTTTGGCCGTTCCGTAAATGCCGAACCCGGCGGTGCGGTCGAAGTCGGAGAACGGTGGCCCCGGCGGCAGATCGCCACCCACGGAGGTGACGTTCAGAATCCAGCCCCGGCCGCGGTCGCGCATCTTCGGAATCGCCAACTGGATCAAGTGCAATGGCCCGAAAAGATGCATCTCCATCATCAGCCGGACACGCCGGTCCGGGAACTCGTCAAGCGGACGCAGGAATGTCACTGCGGCGTTGTTGACCAGAATGTCGGGGGCGCCGACTGCGTTGACCACTTCGGCGAAAAGCCTTTCACGCTCTTCGGCCTTGGATAGGTCCGCCTGGATGGCGACGGCCCGGCCGCCGGCGGCGGTGATCTCGTCGACGGTCTGCTGCAGGGAACCCTGATATTTGGGATCGGGGTCCAGGGTGCGTGCGGTCAGTGCCACCGTGGCGCCGCGTGCGGCAAGCCGCGCCGCGATCGCCTTGCCCAGCCCGCGACTGCTTCCGGTGACCAGTGCCACCTTCCCGTCACACCGATCGTCACTCAACGTCTGGCCTCCTTGTCAGCGGATGGATTCCCTAAGGCATTGCGAAGCAAGGAGTTTCGTCAGGCTCGCAACGTTTTCCGGGTGCGCACCATATCGATCGAATAAGCGCCCGGACCGATGAAGACCAGCAAAAAGAAACCGAAGCAGAAGAGTATCGCCAATGCCCCGCCATTGCCGCCCGGCGGATCACCGATCGGCCACAGCGCCCGAGGTTGATGAATCCAGAAGTAGGCGACCGCCATTTGTCCCGAGGCAATGAACGCGGCCGCCCGGGTGAACAAGCCGCCCGCGATCAGAAGGCCAGTGATCAGTTCGATCAGTCCGGCATACCATCCCGGCCAGGATCCGACTTCGATTGCATACGGAGGCGGCACGGGCCAGTCGAAGATGATGTTCGAGCCGTATCCGGCGAACAGCAGGCCGTAGACAAATCGGAACAGGCTGATCACGGCCGGTGTGTAGCGGGCTACGCGTGGTGTCAGAGTTTTGATCACGATCCAACTTTAAGGGCTGCGAAATACCCGGATCCGGTGCGGCTATTCCGTACACTCTTGCCAACTTTCGGGCAGCAACCCCCTCCCCGGGCAGGCGGTCCGCCACAGCGCGCTTGGATGAGGACACACCATGATGGGCACCGGCATCAGGACCGCGGGCCTCGCGATCGCCACAGCGCTGGGACTGGGTTTGGCGCCGGGCACAGCCCACGCCGGGCCCTACTCGCCGAGCCCAGCGGAAGCCAGGGGCACGCTCTACGGCGATCCCGCAGCGGCCGCCCGGTTCTGGCGGCACCAGGAGTACGACGACGACTGCGTGCCGATGGCGGTCGCCGACGTGGTGGGTCAGCTGACTGGCGACCAACCGACCGAGGAGGCGATTGTCGCCGTCGCGCACTCGTCTCCCAGCACGGTGCACAAGGGACCGATGTATACCAAGCCCACGAAAAACCGGCCCGCGCAAGGCACTTCGTTTGCCGATGAACCGGCGCTGCTTGCCCACTACGGCATCCACGCCGTGAACTCCTACATGAACGACGGCCCGAAGGGCGGTGCTCCCACGGGGATGGATGTGCTCGAACAGGCCCTGGCCAAGGGCCGCAAGGTGATCGTCGCAGTCAACGCCGAACTCATCTGGGGCAGGCCCGTGCAGACCAAGACCCGCAGCGGCGCGCCCGACGCCAACCATGCCGTCGTGGTGACCGGCATCGACATCGCGGCGGGCACTGTGCACCTCAACGACAGCGGCAGCGTCACGGGCCGCGATGAGCAGGTACCCATCGACGTCTTCGCCCGATCATGGGCCAGCAGCGGCGACCAGATGACAGTCACCGACTGACTGCGCTTACCGTTCCCGTCCAGCCGAGCAGCGGGCGCCACAACTGGTGCCGGCTGGACGACATGCTGTGGCAGTGCGCGCTGCCGTCCAGGATGACCGTGGTGATCTCGGGGCTGCAGGAATACAACCCGGCCTCGGCGCGTGGATCTGGTGAGACATCAATCGGCGAAACCGAAGTCGCGCAACGGTTTCGAGCTCTCTCCGGTGCCCAACGAATCGATGGTCAGGACGGCGTAGCCGTTCTCGGTGGCGAATTCGGCGAAGCTGTATCCACGGTGTCCCGCAACGTTGAGGTCCCAGTAGTCGCGGCGGTAGGTGCCGCTGGGCAGGCAGACCAGTACGGCGCCGACGGGACCTTGAGTGCGCGCCGAATAGTAGGTCGCCGCCAACGATGCTTCCTCGCCGACCACGTCGCTGACATCGAAGCGCATCGACGATCGGCGCAAGACACCAGGAGTCATAGAGCGAGAATAGGTTGCCGCGCTGCCAAGAAGACGGGTGTGCCCGGCCGGGTTCGCCGGCACCCGTCGACAGCGAAACCGTCCCCAAAGCTTTGGTTTGCTGTGTATCGTCACACCCAGTCAACCTGACAACATACCCGCTCGTCAGCGGCTCGCGCCGCAGGACAAAGGAGTTAACAATGAACAGCTCGGCCGCACCCACCGCAGGCATACTTCGGCTACCGTCACGGGTCCGGCGGCCGAGAGCATTGGCTGGTTTGCTGGCAGCAGCCGCCTTCGCTGCGGCCGCCGCACCGCAGAGCATGTTGCCCACGGCCGCCGCCGACTCGCATCACACCGTGACCTATCAAGTCACCGGCGCCGGTGACGCTTTCTCGATCATCCCCGACCCCGGGACTCCGGTGTATCCGGCGAACACCAACACCTGGGTGCCGCTGCCCTGGTCGCAGACGGTGAAGGTGACCGGAAGCCCATATCTGGCGTTGAACTGGACCGACCACAACGGCACCCACGACTGCGTGATCACGGTGGACGGCAAGCCTGTCCCGCTCACCGAGCACTCGCCGGGTCGGTGCGCATACCAGATTCCCGGCTAGTCGCGCGCCAGCGCTCGCTGCGGCCCTTCAGCGTCTTCTCAGCAGCCCACCGGCAAACTGAGGGCAGAACTGCTCGGGAAGGGCCCAGCACGTGAACGTGTTCGTACGTCTACGGCCGCGCTATTGGGGCATTGCCACCCGCGCAGCGGCGGTATCCGCGGCGGTGGTCCTTGCCGCGCTCGCCTTGGCAACCGCCGGCCTGCTGGCCTTGCTTTACTTCTTGTTGCTTTCCGGCGTCGACGACGCCACGGGCGCCCGGGTCACCGATATCGTCACCGCTCTTCGAGTAAAAGCTCCCGCTCAGCTCGACGAGAGCCTCATGACCACGAACCAGCGGGTGGCGGCGGTGCAGGTTGTCGACGGCGACGGGCACGTGGTGCGCAGATCGTCGGGGGCGCCGACCTCGGCGTTGGCGCCCGCGGGACTATTCGGCCCCACACTTAAATCAGGCCTGCCCGACGATGTTTCACCGGGTGATGACATGCGCCTGGCCGGTCAGACCGTTGGCACCCCTGCCGGCACTTACACCGTCGTGGTGGGCGGTGCCAGCGAAGCGGTCGAAGGCATCGTTCGCACGGTGGCGATTCTGCTGGCGGCGGTTTCCCCACTCATGATCGCGGTGGCGACCTTTGGCAGCTATGCGCTCGTCAAACGCTCGCTGCGCTCGGTGGATGCGATTCGTAGTCGCGTCGCCGAAATTTCGGTGTCGGATCTGTCCGAGCGCGTTCCGGTGCCCGAAAGTCGTGACGAGATCGCGGCGCTGGCCGGGACGATGAACGCGATGCTCGAGCGTGTCGAGGCAGGTCACCTGGCGCAGCGTCAATTTGTCGGCGACGCTTCCCATGAGTTGCGCAGTCCGCTGACCACCATCATCTATGCGCTCGAGCTCGTCGAATCACATCCCGAGCTGCTCGACATCGACATGGCCACAAGCACTTTGCTGCCCGAGGCGCATCGGATGAAGGTGCTGGTGGAGGACTTGCTGTTATTAGCCCGCGCTGACGAGATAGGTTTGGCGATACCCACCGAGGAGGTGCGCCTCGCCGACATCGTCGAGTCGGCGGCCGCGCGGCTGCGCCGCGAAACCACGCTGGCGATCGACACCGACATCGACGGGCGCACCCGGGTGATCGGTGACGAGGCCGCGCTGGCACGCATGGTGCGCAATCTCGCCGACAACGCTGCCCGTCACGCCGCTTCGCGAATCGAGCTGTCGGTACACGAAGCCAACGGCGTCAAAGGCCAAGTCGTGTTCGTCATCGCCGACGACGGCCCGGGCATACCGGAGGCCGAGCGCAATCGGGTGTTCGACCGCTTCGTGCGCCTCGACACGGATAGATCACGCCAAAGCGGCGGCAGCGGCCTCGGGCTGGCGATCGTCGCGGAAATCGTCCGCGCACACCACGGCAGCATCACCATCAGCGATCGGCCGGGTGGGGGCGCCCGCATCACCGTTACGATCCCGTCAGGGCAATAGCCGGTATCCGACGCCCCGTATCGTCTCAATACTGTTGGTACCGAACGGGGTATCGATCTTGCGCCGCAAATAGCCAACGTAGACTTCCACCACGTTGGCCGGCCCACTGTAGTTGACGTCCCACACGTTGGCCAGGATGTCGGATTTGGTGAGCACCACGTCCTTGTTGCGGATCAAGTACTCCAAGACGCCGAACTCGCGTGCTGTCAAAGAGATCTCAGTGCCATCGCGGGTGACCAGGCGCCGGGACGGGTCCAGCGACAACCTGCCCGCGGTGAGAACCGTCGGGCGTTCCGGCGCACCGCGCCGCACCAATGCCCGCAGCCGGGCGACCAGGATCTTGAATGAGAACGGCTTGGTCAGGTAATCGTCAGCGCCCAAGTCGAATGCGTCGGTCTGGTCGTACTCGCCGTCCTTGGCGGTCAGCATGATGACCGGAGTCCACACCTTGGCGCGGCGCATCCTGCGCAGTACTTCGTAACCGCTTTGGCCGGGCAACATGATGTCCAGGAGTATGACGTCGAAATCGTTCTCCAGGGCTTCGTGCAGGCCATCGTCGCCATTTGCGGCAGTGACCACGACAAAGCCTTCGGCGCGTAGGCCCTTCGCCACCATGGACGACAGGCGGTCCTCGTCCTCGACGAGTAGAACCTTCACCGCGCCACTCCTCGATTCTCCGGCGCACACGCGCTGCGACGCATGATCTGATTCTGCAGCGCCTGCCCTCGGCGGAGAACACCGAACCCGCGAGTTTTCTCAGCGACGTCTCAGCGAGGCTCTCCTACGCTGGCGCTGCCATGTTCAGAAGGGCCCGCCCCCGGATCGCATCTGTCGTTGCCCGTCAGCTGCTGGACTGCAAGGCGCGTCCGTTGGTAGAGGTTGAAATCGCTACCGACACCGGCCATGTCGGTCGAGGCGCATCGCCGACCGGCAGTTCGGTCGGCTTGCACGAGGCGTTCGTGCTGCGCGACGGCAACAGCGCAGAGTACGACGGGCTGAGCGTGCACCGCGCCGTCTCGGCAGTGCGCGACGAAATTGCTTGCGCTCTCGTGGGCGCCGAGCTCGACGATCCGCGAACTCTGGATCGGATCATGATCGAACTCGACGGCACGCACGACAAGCATCGGCTCGGCGGAAACGCGATCTACTCCACCTCGGTCGCGCTGCTGCGAGCGGCATCCGCGGCGGCGGGCATGCCCACCTACTCCTACGTCGGCGCACTGCTGGGACGCGAACGGCCGACCACCGTGCCGGTGCCCACTTTCAACATGATCAACGGTGGCCGCTACGGGGAGACGTTCCAGGCCTTCTCAGAGTTTCTCGTCGTGCCGTACCGCGCCGGCTCGATCGAGTCGGCGGTCGAGCTGGGGGTGCGCTTGTTCAGTGTCCTGGGTGATGTGCTCACCGACCGCCTCGGCCGGCCGCCGCAGCTCGCATCGTCGTACGGCTATGTCGCACCGTCCAGCGACCCGCGGGTGGTCATGGAGGTGCTTTCCGAAGCCGTTGAGCGCGCCGGCAGCGCCGACGTCATGGCGTTCGCGCTGGATTGTGCGTCTAGCCAGATGTACGACAAGCGCACACACACTTACCCACTCAACGGACAGCGGGTGACGGCGGAGGCATTGATCGACTACGCACGGACACTGTCAGAGGACTTCCCGATGGTGTTCATCGAGGACCTGCTCGACGCCGACGACTGGGACGGTTTCACCAAGGCGGTCGAAACCATCGACCGAGCAATCATTCTCGGTGACGATCTGATCGTCACCAACCGCGATCGCCTGCAACGGGCAGTGGAGCTTTCCGCCGTCGACGGGTTCATCCTGAAGCCCAATCAAGTGGGCACCATCGCTGAGGCGCTGGATTGCTTCGAATACGCTTCGGAGAACGGTATTCTGGCGATCCCGTCGGGCCGGTCGGGCGGTGTCATCGACGATGTCGTGATGGACCTGGCGGTGGGATTAGGGACACCGTTTCAGAAAAACGGCGCGCCACGATCCGGCGAGCGCATCGAGAAGCTCAACTTCCTGTTGCGGGCGGCCGAGCGAATCCCGAACTGCGGGCTGGCGGATGTGCCGGCCTTGGTGCGATTCTGACCCCGCGTGCAGATCCTTCACGTTCGACGCGCTCTAAGCTAGCAGGGCGGCGACGCACACCGCGAAAACGATCGAAAGTGCCAGCCAATCAGCGAATTTCGGGCGCGATGGGGCAGCCGAGAGCTGACCGGCACCGCCGCGGGCGGTGATCGCATCGCCCATCTCGTCCGCGCGCCGCAATGTCACGGTGATGACCGCGACGACCAGGTCGATCACTTCTGCGACCAGCTGCCGCAGACGGGCCCTGCGGCTTCCCGGTGTCTGTTTGGGCCGCATCCGGCGCACAGCGTAAAGCACCCGAAATTCGTCGATAAGCATCGGGAAGGTGCGCAGCGCGAGCGCCAAGGCAACAGACCAGTCGTCGATCGGGATCCGCAGCGGCCGCAGACGGCGCCCCAAAGTGGCTACCGCCGGCGCGATTTCGGCGACGTTGGTGGTCCACGACACCAGCGCGCCCAGGCCGAGCAACACGATCGACAGCGTGCCGATGCGCAGGAAGTCCAGCAGGCCGCCGAGTCCGAGCGAGAGCGGGCCCAAATGTATCTGCGGACTGCCGCCGGCGAATGCCGCAGTGGTACCGACGATGGCCAGCAGAATCCACAACCAGCGCGGGACCGAGGGCAGGGCCCCTCGGGGAATCCTGGCGACCCACACTCCGGCCAGTACCAGCGCAGCCATCAGCCCGATCGCCACCCAGCCCGGGTTGACCGTCAAGAACGCCGAGATGCCCAGTGCAGCAAGCAATTTAGTTCCTGCCCACAGCTGGTGAATACGGGATCGCCCGGGCACCGGGCGCAGCAACACGATCGGGCGCGGCGAGCGGCGGGCCGGGTGTTTGGCCGGCGCGGTCGCGGCCACGTCATGGCTTCGGGCCTGCCCCCCGGCAAGAGCCGGCGGCGGCACCAGCATGCCGTCACGCAGGTGCAGGGTGCGCGGGCAAAGCTCCTCGAGCCCCGCGAAGTCATGCGAAATGACCACCACGGTCAGACCGGTCGCGCGGCGCCGAGCCGCTAGCAGCCGAACAAGACCGCGCTGGCTGGCGGCGTCCAGTCCGGCCAGCGGCTCGTCGAGAATTAACACCCGAGGCGACCGCGCCAGCAGGCCGGCCAGGACTACGCGGCGCATCTGGCCGCCGCTGAGCTGATCGATGGGCCGCTTCGCCAGCGCGGCATCCAGGCCGACGGCGGCCAGCGCTGCTGTCACCCGGACGTGGTCGTCAGGCGAAAAGCCCGCCGCCGACGCCACTTCCAGGTCGACACGGCTGCGCATCAACTGCAGCCGGGCCGCTTGGAACTGTAGCGAGACGGCGCCGACCTGCTCAGCGGCGAGCCGCCCGTCGAGGAGACAGGTGCCGGACGTGGGCATGGTCAACCCCGCCATTATCCACGCCAGCGTCGACTTACCGGAGCCGTTGCCGCCGTGGATCAGCAGCCCGTCGCCTTCGTACACAGTGAAGCTGATACCACGCAGCGCGGTCTGCGCCCATGGGGTGCCGCTGCCGTATTCGTGGGCCACGCCTGCCAGTTCGAGCACCGGCGCATGGGACTGGCGGCCCGTCGCAACGGTCGGCGCCGGCGCGGCCGCGGTCTCGACCATGGCGGTGTTGTCGAGCGAGTCGCTGAGGTTGATTGTGCGGTCGGCGTAATTGGCTTCGTTGTTGTAGTGGGTGATGTGCACCAGCGCGGTCTGATGACGGTTGGTCAGGTTGGACAGCACGTCGAGCAGAGCGTCCCGGCCCCGCTGGTCGATCATGCTGGTCACCTCATCGGCGATGAGCAGTGCCGGCTCCCGCGCCAGCGCCGCGGCCACGGCCAGGCGCTGCAGTTCACCGCCGGACAGGCCGCCGGTGTCGCGGTCGGCGAGGCCGTCCAGCCCAACCTCGCGGAGTAATCGGTCGACATCCGTGGTCTTGCCGGGCGCTAGGCCCCAGACCACGTCGTCGGCAACTCGCGTGCCCAGTACCTGGCTTTCCGGGTGCTGCATGATGACGGCGGTGCCACCGATCTCGCCCAGACCCACGGCGCCGAGCCGCTCCACGGCGCCCGATGTCGGTTCGCGGCCGGCGAGCACCAGCATCAGTGTGGTTTTCCCCGACCCGTTGGCACCGGTTATTGCGACGTGTTCGCCGGCGCGCAGGTCCAGGCTGACGCAGCGCAGTGCGTCGTGGTCGGTGTGGGGGTAGCGCAGGCGTACCTGGTCCAGCCGCACCGGGACCGGCTGAATTGGCCCGCTGCCAACGGACGCGTCGAGCTTGTGCACATCGGGAACGACGCGGAGCCGTTCCAGCGCCCGGGACAGCGTCCACCAACCGATCATGGAGGCGCCCACGATCGCGACGACGGCATATCCGAGCACGAGCCACTGCCAGTAATTGAGTCCCTCGGCGAAGAACCGCTTGAGCTCCTGCGCGATCGTCTGCAGGTGGGGCACCCGCGCGACGAGCGTCGCGACTCCATCCACCGTGGCGGTGATCGTGTGGAATACCAGCTGCCGGAGCTTGGTCAGGACGGTCAATGCGACAACCCCCACGGCACCGACGACAGCACCGGCGCCGACGGACACCGCGAGCACGGTGGGCGTGCCGCGACGGCGTCGTTTCACGATTCCGGCCAGCCCGCCGACATAGGCGCACAGCGCGACCGCGCCGAAGCCGCTCACACCGACTACCAGGAAGCCGATCACGCCGGCGGCGACGGTCGCGGTAATCAGAACGCGGATTCGATACCGATAGGCCAGCAAGCCCATCGGCACGGTGCCCAGCAGTCCCAGTCCGCCTGCGTGCGGGAGGACGACGGTGATGATCGCGATGGCCGCGCATAAGGCGCCCATCACCGATGCCTGCGCCAGTTCGTTGGGTGGTAGCGACCGAGCCCGGCGAAGTCCGTCCGCCGGTAACGCGCGACGGTCCTCGAGATCATCCCGATAGCACGCCGAAATCGTTTGCCGCATCGCTTAATCGACCCCCAACCGGTTGTGCCTGCTGGAAAAAGAAACCCCTCTCAGGCATGGGAGCGCCAGTGTATAAGCGGGTCGCTGAGACGCCGCTGAGAAAGAAGGCGGCGCGGTCCGCGCCCGCAAAGTTCTTTGGCGGCTAGGCCAGGCTGAGCCAAAACCTGGGCACCGAATTTGCTGGCGGGGTCTAATGGGTGGATGGAATTGATGGTGCCCACCGACTCGCTGTATCTGATCGCCGAATCACGTGAGCACCCCCTGCACGTGGGCGGCTTGTCGTTGTTCAAGCCACCGGAGGGTGCGGGTCCGGAGTTCGTCCGGAATTTTACTGGCGCCCTGATTGCCGACGAACCAATCCAGCCCACCTTCCGTAAGCGTCCCGCCAGGATCGTGCCTGGGCTCGATATTCTGGCGTGGACCTACGACGACGAGATCGACGTCAACTACCACGTGCAGCGGGTGGCGCTGCCGTCGCCGGGTCGAGTGCGTGACCTGCTCGAGCTGACCGCCAAGCTGCATTCCACCTTGCTCGATCGGCGCCGTCCGCTGTGGGACGCGTATGTGATTGAGGGGCTCAACGATGGTCGCTTCGGCGTGTACATCAGGGTGCACCACTCTCTGATCGACGGCGCCGCGGGAGCGAAACTATTGGAGCGCGCATACTCGGCCGACCCATTCGAGACCCAGGTGCGGGCGATGTGGACCGTGCCGCAACTCGAGCGCCCCCCGACAGATCGCTCGTCCGTACTGGGCTCGCTGAGCAAAATGGCGGGATCTGTTGCGGGACTTCCGTCTTCAACGTTGAAGCTCGCCCGTGGGGCCCTCGTCGAGCAACAGTTGACCCTGCCCTTCGCGGCACCGCGCACCATGTTCAACGTCAAGATCGCCGACGCCCGCCGGTTCGCAGCTCAGTCGTGGTCGCTGGAGCGTGTGCTGCGGGTCAAGAAAGCCGCCGGGGTGAGCCTCAACGACGCAGTGCTGGCGATGTGTGCCGGAGCGTTGCGGTACTACCTGCTCGAGCAGGAGGCGCTGCCGGACACGCCACTGATCGCCTTGGTCCCGGTGAGCCTGCGCCCGGCGGCAGACGACGGCAGCAGCGGCAACAAGGTCGGCGCCATCCTGTGCAATCTGGCGACCGACATCGATGACCCCGCACAACGGATTGAGATCATCGCCGCGGCCATGCGGGGCAACAAGAAAGTACTGGGCGAACTGCCCCGCGCGCAGGTTGTGGCCTTGTCGGCGATGAGCATAGTTCCACTGGGCCTGGGAGATGTGCCGGGCTTCGTGTCGACGACGCCGCCACCCTTCAACCTCGTCATCTCGAATGTGCCAGGACCTGTTGAGCAAATGTATTCCGGCGGCGCCCGACTGGACGGCAGCTATCCGCTGTCTCACCTCACAAACGGGCAGGCTCTTAACATCACCTTTATCAACAGGGCCGGCCACCTCGATTTCGGTTTGCTGGCCTGCCGCCGCAGTGTGCCGCATCTTTCGCGGCTGCTGGAGCACCTGGAGTCGTCCCTCAAAGATTTGGAGCGTGCCCTCGGGGTGTGAAAACACGTTGCGGCACTAGCTCACGTGGTGCACGTCCTGCAAGCCGTACACCGGCGTGGGGATGCCTTCGTAGCGGGCCTTGAGTTGCAGGGCGAGGAAGAGCGAGTAGTGCCGTGATTGGTGCAGGTTGCCGCCGTGGAACCACAAATTCTCCTGCTGGGTCGGCTTCCACAGATTGCGCAACTCGCCTTCCCACGGTCCCGGGTCTTGCGAGGTGCCCGAGCCGAGGCCCCACACCTTGCCGACTTTGTCGGCCACGTCCTGCCCGATGAGATCGGCCACAAAGCTATTCATCGATCTGAAGCCGGTGGCGTAGACAACGAGGTCGGCGGGCAGTTCCGTGCCGTCGTCCAGAATGACCGACTGCTCGGTCAGTCGTTCGACCCCGCCGTGGCATAGCTTGATGCTGCCGTCGCAAATCAGGTCGGACGCACCGACATCGATGTAGAAGCCGCCGCCGCGGCGCAGGTACTTCATGAATTGGCCGGAGTCGTCGTCGCCGAAGTCCAGGCGGAAGCCGGCCCTTTCCAAACGATCGTATAAATCCTTGTCCCGCAGCCGCATTGCGTCCGATATCGGCCGCTGGAAGTCCGCGATAATTCGGTACGGCAGCGATGCGACCGTCAGGTCAGCCTTCTCGGTCGTGATACCGGCGGCCGCCGCTTGTTCCGAGTAAAGTCCACCGAGCCCGATTTCCAGAACTGCGTCTGACGTGACGACGAGGGTGGACGCGCGCTGCACCATGGTGACGTCGGAGCCGTTCTCGTACAAGGCTTTACAGATGTCGTGCGCCGAGGTGCCGGAGCCGATCACCACGGCGCGTTTGCCCGCGAAGCGGTCCGGGCCGGGGTGCTGGCTCGAATGATGCTGATCTCCGCGGAAGACGTTCTGGCCGGGAAGCTCTGGCACGTTTGGCTTGCCGGCCATTCCTGTCGCCAGCACCAGGTGGGTGGGCCGCAGGGTGTGCCGTTCGCCGTCGCGGTCAACCTCTACCGTCCACTGCTTTGCCTGGTCGTCGAATGACGCCGACAGGCACGTCGCCGAGGTCCAGTACGGGATCTCCATGACGCGGGTGTAGAACTCCAGCCAGTCGGCGATTTTGTCCTTCGGCGAAAACACCGGCCAGTTCGGGGGGAACGGCAGATACGGAAAGTGGTCGTACCACACCGGATCATGAAGGCACAGCGTCTTGTACCGTTTGCGCCAATGGTCGCCCGGACGGGCGTGCTTGTCGACGACGATGGCGGGGATCCCGAGCTGGCGCAGCCGAGCACCCAACGCGATGCCGCCCTGCCCGCCACCGACGACCACCACGTAGGGCTGCTGCGAATAGCCCAGCGACGCCTCCTGTTCCGCACGCTTCTGCGCCCACGACCGGCCGTCGTGGTCGGGGCCGTGTACGGCGCCGCGCAAGCGACGAGAACCCACCGGCTCCTCGTGGCCCTTGAGCTCGTCGAGCGCGGTCAGCAGGGTCCATCCGAGATCGCCCTTGAGCCGCAGATGCCCGGTACCCCGGCCGACGGCGGTCTCGAATTCGATGAACGCCGAAGTCACGCCGTCGCCGTCGTCGGCTGGCGTTTCCCGAATGCGGAAACCCATCGGGTCGGTGTCGGCGAGCCGCGCGCGCAACATGTCGGCGATGCCGTCGCGGCCTTCCACGGTCTTGATGTTCCAGGTGAACGTCACCAGATCACGCCAGATGCTGTCCGGGACGAACTTCGCCACCACGCGGTCGACGTCGCGGGCCGCGCACGCGGACTCGAATTCGTCCAGCCAGGCCTGAACACGGGCCTCTGGTGATTGCGCGACGGCCGCCGCATCCAACTGCCGGGTCATGTGCAGCACGCTACTCGCGGGACCACCTGCCGTCGGCAATTGGCGCTCACGGTTCCGGAGCACTAATTTCCCTGGGGTGATGTTCTCAGCTGCTGGTGCCGTCGCGCGGTGGATCGCTCCCCTCCTGACAATTGCTGCCGTTGCCGCCACGAGTCCTCTTGTCGGTCCCGCCCCGACGATGCGCTTGGTCGACGAAGCCAACCCGTTGGCCGGCATGCCCTTCTACGTCAACCCGACCTCGGCGGCTATGCGCGCCGCGCAGCATGCCAATCCGCCGAGTCCCGAGCTGACCGCCGTCGCCAACACGCCGCAGGCGTACTGGATCGTGCCGGGCGCTTCGGCAGGCACGGTCGGGAAGTACACCGGCGACGCGCAAGCCGCCGGCGCCATCCCGGTGCTGACGATTTACGGTATCCCCCACCGCGACTGTGGCAGCTTCGCTGCGGGTGGGATGGCGACGGGCGACGACTACCGCGCGTGGATCGATGGCATCGCATCCGGGGTGGGCGGTTCGAAGGTGGCGATCATCGTCGAACCCGATGCGCTCGCCATGGCCGACTGTCTATCTGCCGATCAGCGCCAAGAACGCTTCGACTTGATTCGCTACGCCGTCAATACCTTGACGCGTAATCCGGCCGCGGCGGTGTACATCGACGCTGGTCACTTGCGTTGGCACAGCGCGGAGGACATGGCCGGCAGGCTCAAGAGCGCCGGCGTCGATCATGCGAGGGGTTTCAGCCTCAATACGGCGAACTTCTTCACCACCGAGGATGAAATCGGTTACGGCGAGGCCATTTCGGGGCTCACGAACGGTTCGCACTACGTGATCGACACATCGCGCAACGGCGCCGGACCTGCGCCCGACTCCGCGCTCAATTGGTGCAACCCCGGCGGCCGGGCACTGGGCACTCCGCCGACCGCGTCTACCGGGGGCGCACACGCCGACGCCTACCTGTGGATCAAACGTCCAGGTGAATCCGACGGGTCCTGTGGCAAAGGTGATCCGCCGGCGGGCACCTTCGTGGATCAGTTCGCTATCCAGCTCGCGCGCAAGGCGAGCTAGTAGGACGCTCGGCGCTCCTGGCGCTGACTCTGCGCTGACGGTGCCGCTAACTCGCATTTTTGCGCCGCAGACCCACAGTCAACAGCCGGAAGTGGAGTCCTGAACAGGGCTTTGTGTGACATCCTGTGCGGGTGGCCACGGGGGTTGCCCCGACCGGGGTGGTGACCTTTTTGTTCACCGACGTGGAGGGCTCGACCCGTCGGTGGGAAGCCGACGCCGATGCCATGCGCGCCGCGCTAACGCCCACGATCAGGTATTGCGTACCGCGATCGAAACCCACGGCGGCTGGCTGTTCAAGCACACCGGTGACGGGGTGTGCGCGGCGTTCGCCTCGCCCAGGTCAGCGGTGGATGCGGCGGTGGCCGCGCAGCGGGCACTGGACTTGCCGGTGCGGATGGGCATCGCCACCGGCGAAGCCGAACTGCGCGACGGCGACTACTTCGGCACGGTGCTCAACCGTGCGGCGCGGGTGATGGCCGCCGGCCACGGCGGTCAGATTCTGGTGGCCGACTCGACGGCGGGTCTGCTCAGCGGCATCGAGCTGATCAACCTCGGACCGCGCCGACTGCGGGACCTGGCGAACCCGATCGCGATCTTTCAACTCACCGGGCCGGGCTTGCGGACGGAATTCCCGCCGTTACGGACGATCGATTCCAGTCACGGGAATCTGCGACCGTCGGCCACGAGGCTCATCGGTCGCGACGACGAAGTCGGAGACGTCGCATCGGCGCTGCGATCGCACCGGCTGGTCACGTTGGCGGGAGTAGGCGGCGTCGGTAAGACGCGATTGGCGCTCGAGGTTGCGACCGTGCTGGCTGACGAATTTCCTGACGGAGTCTGGGTTTTAGAACTGGCTTCGGTGGCCGATCCGACGGCGGTTCCCGATGCCGTGGCCGCGGTACTGGGGGTCATGCAACAGGCCGGCATGACGATGGGTGAGTCGATCGCGGCCGCATTGGAGGGCAGGGTCCGCCTCCTGGTGTTCGACAACTGCGAGCACGTCGTTGACGCCGCGGCGGATCTGATCGACCTCATCCTCGCGTGGTCCGCCACGGTGAAGATCTTGTCCACCAGCCGTGAGGGACTGGGACTCCCCGACGAGCGGTTATGGCGAGTTCCCTCACTAGAAGTCGTCGCGGCCATCGAGGTGTTCGCGGATCGAGCGGTGAAGGCATTATCAGCCGACGAATCCACAGCGGTGGAGGAGATCTGCCGCCGACTGGATGGCATCCCACTGGCGATCGAGCTGGCCGCCTCGCGAATGGAGTCGATGACCGCGACCGAGATGCGCGACCGCCTCGACCATCGATTCCAGCTGCTCGTCCGCTCGAGGCGTGGGCTCGAACGTCACCAGACGCTACGCCAGGCGGTGTCCTGGTCGTATGACCTCCTGGCAGAACCGGAAAAGGCGCTGCTGGAACGGTGTTCGGTGTTCGCCGGTGGCTTCGACGTCCAAGGTGCTTGTGCCATATCCGGATCCGAGCATGCGGACGAGTTCGCGATCCTCGATCTGCTGGACTCGCTGGTGCGCAAGTCCTTGCTCGTCGCGGATCGATCGACGGGTAAGACCCGGTTTTCGATGCTGGAGACCATCCGCCAGTTCGCCGAGGAGAAACTCGTCGAACGTGGAAAAGCGGCCGAAGCGAGTTCGGCCCACGCACAGTATTTCGCGGACCGCGAGACCGACATCCTCGCGTTGTCGGACAGCCCCCGCCAGCGGGAGGCATATGACTGGTTCGCCACCGAACTCGCCAATCTGCGCACCGCATTTCGGTGGGCCGCCGACCGCGGTGACCTCGACGTTGCCGCGTCCATCACGACGTACGCCTGGCTTCTCGGTTTCTTCGGCGTCCAGAACCTCGAGCCGGTTTCGTGGGCAGAAGAGCTGATCGAACCCGCGCGGATGATTGGGCACCCCCGGCTGGCGAGCCTGTATGTAGCCGCATCGCTGTGCTGGATAACCGGTCGGGTCGATCAAGCGCTCGCGTACATCGACAGCGGTCAGACCGTCTTGGCGAGCAGCCCGCAAGCGCCGCCATACGGCTTGGAAGGCGGGCTTGGCGGAGCATATATGGCCGTCGGGCAACCTGAGCGGTGGGCGGAGCTGTGCCGCACTCAGCTCGAGCGCCGAGGCGACAACCACATTGGCATTCGTACCTGCCGCGTCTTTGCATTGGCTTTCGCCGGCTTACTCGAGGAGGCGAGAGCAGCCGCCGACGGACTGATCGAAGCGACTGCTGCCGGCGATAACCCGTATATGCATACGTTCGCGATCGCCGCCCATGCATACTGTCTGAGTTCAGCGGGTTCCGAACGCGACCTCGCGCTTTGCCGGCAGGGGTTGGCGCTCGCTCAAGACAGCGGCAATCGGTATATCGAAGCGATTCTCGCGACAGCTTTAGCTCGACTCGATTCCCAGCCGGTAGTTACCGTAGCGGCGCTCGACCATATGAGGCTAGTTATTCAAAGTTGGCACGACTCTGGGAATTTCGGGAATTTGGTCGGCCCCCTCGCGACCCTCGGTGCGTTACTGGATCGCCTTGGGCGGTTCGAAGCCGCCGCGACGATAGCGGGCTTTGCATGCGACCCCGTATCGCTGGCGTCGGTCCCCGAATTGGCCCCCACCATCACGCATCTCCGCGAGGCGCTCGGCGATCAGGCCTACGAATCGTTCGCCCGCAATGGCGAGGCAATGACCACCGCCGCCATCGTCGCCTACGCCTATGACCAAATCGACCAAGCGCACGCGCAGCTGGAAGCGGTCTCGAGTGAGGAAGGACAAGTGTCCGAAAAGTGGAGCTAAGGGGACTCGAACCCCTGACCCCCACACTGCCAGTGTGGTGCGCTACCAGCTGCGCCATAGCCCCGAGAAGTTGTGCCCATCGAAGCTACACCACTGTCAGGAAGCGTTCAAAGTCGCAGATGAGCGACACCGTGCTAGCGCATGTGCTGGCACATTCGAAGCTCGGACATACCGTCCCCCGCAGGGACTGATGTGACTGTTGTGGCGAACCAGCCGGTCCCTATCCGATGACCTGGTCGACGACCTGCTGCGCAGACTTCTGCACCTCGGCCAGATGCTCCGGGCCGTCGAACGACTCGGCGTAGATCTTGTACACGTCCTCGGTGCCCGACGGCCGGGCGGCAAACCACGCGTTGGCCGTCGTCACCTTGAGACCGCCCAGCGGCGCACCGTTGCCGGGCGCCGTTGTCAGCTTCGCAGTAATCGGCTCCCCCGCCAGCTCGGTGGCGCTCACCTGGTCGGCCGACAGCTTGGCCAGCCGCGCCTTCTGCTCGCGGTCCGCGGGCGCATTGACCCGCGCGTACCACGGTGTCCCGTACTCCCCGGCCAACGCCTGATACCGCTGGGACGGCGTCTCGCCGGTGACGGCCAGGATCTCGGCGGCCAGCAGCGCCATGATGATGCCGTCCTTATCGGTGGTCCACACCGAACCGTCGCGCCGCAGAAACGACGCCCCCGCCGACTCCTCGCCCCCGAAGCCGATGGTGCCGCCGATCAGGCCGTCGACGAACCACTTGAACCCGACCGGGACCTCGACCAACCGCCGGCCGATGCCGGCCACCACCCGGTCGATGATCGAGGAACTGACCACGGTCTTGCCCACCGCGATGCCCGCCGGCCAGGACGGCCGGTGCGTATACAGATAGTCGATGGCCACCGCCAGATAGTGATTGGGATTCACCAGGCCCCCGTCGGGGGTGACGATCCCGTGGCGGTCGGCGTCGGCGTCGTTACCAGTGGCGATCTGATAGTGCTGTCGGTTGGCGATCAGCGAGGCCATTGCATCCGGCGAGCTGCAATCCATCCGGATCTTCCCGTCGCTGTCCAGCGTCATGAACCGAAACGTCGCGTCCACCAGTGGGTTGACGACGGTCAGATCAAGATCGTGCCGCTCGGCGATCGCACCCCAGTAATCCACGCTGGCCCCACCCAGCGGGTCGGCGCCGATCCGAACGCCGGCTTCGCGGATCACGGCGATATCAACGACGTTAGGCAGGTCGTCGACGTATTTTTCGAGGTAGTCGTAACGGCGGGCGGCCTCTAGGGCGCGGGCAAATGGCACGCGCTTTACCGCAGACCTGTCATGCAGAATTGCGTTGGCGCGCTTGGCAATTGCGTCGGTCACGTCGGTGTCCGCCGGACCGCCGTTGGGTGGGTTGTACTTGAAACCGCCGTCCGCAGGCGGGTTGTGCGACGGGGTCACGACGATCCCGTCGGCCAGCGCGTCGGTGCGGCCACGGTTGTAGGTGAGGATGGCGTGGCTGATCGCCGGCGTCGGCGTGTAGCGGTCTCTCGAGTCGACCATGACCGCGACGTCGTTTGCGGCGAGCACCTCGAGCGCCGTCACCCATGCCGGCTCCGAAAGGCCGTGTGTGTCACGGCCAATGAACAACGGCCCGGTGATGCCGTGGGCGGTGCGATGCTCGACGATGGCCTGCGTGATGGCCAGGATATGGGCTTCGTTGAACGCTCCGATCAAAGCCGAGCCGCGATGGCCCGAGGTCCCGAACGCCACCTGCTGGGCGACGTCGTCGGGATCGGGTTCGATCGCGTAGTACGCAGTCACTAGATGGGGCAGATCAACGAGATCCTCGGGCTGGGCCGGCTGACCGGCACGCGGGTTGGCCACCATGACTAACCATTCTGCCCGTGCGCCAATCGTGCGTCCCGCTACGCTGCGAAGCGCACCACCGGCACATCGGAGGGATTCGATCTGTGGCAAACCACGACTATCGGGAATTGTCCGCGATTTTCGCCGGCGGAGCGTTGGGTGCGCTGGCCCGAGGGGCGCTCGCCACACTGACGGTCTCGGACCCGGCGCGCTGGCCGTGGCCGACATTCACCGTCAACATCGCCGGCGCCGTCCTGGTCGGTTATTTCACCACCCGACTACTGGAGCGATTGCCATTGTCCAGCTATCGCCGGCCCCTCCTGGGCACCGGCTTGTGCGGTGGGCTGACCACCTTTTCCACGATGCAGGTCGAGACACTCAGGATGATCCAGCACCACCATTGGGTCCTGGCCGCGAGCTACACGATCGTCAGCATCGTGGTGGGATTGCTTGCCGTGCATCTGGCCACAGCGTTGACCCGCCGGGTGCGGATCCGCTCATGACGGCCTTGCTGTGGACCGGTGTCATGGCCATCGGCGGGTTCGGTTCGGTGGCACGCTTCCTGGTGGACCGGGCCGTCGCACGCCGGATGGCCCGGACCTTTCCATTCGGCACGCTCACTGTGAACATCAGCGGCGCCGCGCTGCTGGGATTCCTGGGCGGCCTGGCACTCGGTCGGGATGCCGCCCTGCTGGCGGGCACCGCATTCGTCGGCGCGTACACCACGTTCTCCACCTGGATGCTGGAAACCCAGCGGCTTGCCGAGGAGCGCCAAGTGCGGCCGGCACTCGCCAATATCATCGTCAGCGTCATCCTCGGGCTGGGCGCGGCGCTACTCGGACAATGGATGGCGGAGCAGCTGTGAGCCAGCCGTGTTTGAAGTTGACGACCTACTTCGGCGAGCGGCAACGAGCGGTCGGCGGGGGCCGCGGCTTCCTGGCCGACGCGATGCTGGACCTTTTCGGCGCCAGCGAGGTCGCGACCAGCGTAATGCTGCGTGGCATAGCGAGTTTCGGCGCAAAGCATGAACTGCGCAGTGACGTATCACTGAGCCTGTCCGAAGATCCGGCGGTGGCAGTAACTGCCGTCGACGTCGAGTCGAAGATCCGTTCTCTGGTCGGCGACGTGACCGCACTGACCGGCAATGGCCTGGTAACGGTGGAACGCGCGCGGCTCGTCACCCGGTTAAGCCCGCGCGGCCTGGACGAATACAACGACAGGCGGGAGGGCGAAGGGGCCAAACTCACCGTGTACGTGGGGCGCCAGGAGCGGATCGACGGGAAACCGGCTTACCACGCAATATGCGCCCTGCTGCATCGCCACGGATTCGCCGGAGCCGTAGCACTTCTCGGCGTCGACGGCACCGCGCACGGCGAGCGTTGCCGGGCCCGCTTCTTCGGTCGCAACGCCAATGTTCCGCTGATGATCATCGGTGTCGGGTCGACTACTCAGGTTAGTTCTGCCGCAATGGAACTCGCCACCATTGTGCCCAACCCGCTGCTGACCGTCGAACGAGTGCGGATGTGCAAGCGGGACGGCGAACTTTTCGCGCGCCCACAGGAATTGCCGCCGACCGATGACCAGGGACGCCCCCTGTGGCAGAAGCTGATGGTGTACACCACCGAAGCAACGCGGCACGACGGGCTGCCGATCCATCGGGCCATCGTCCAGCAACTGCTGCGATCAGGGGCGGCCCGGGGTGCGACGGTCCTGCGCGGCATGTGGGGATTCCACGGAAACCATAAACCCCACGGCGACAAACTATTTCAAATGGCACGAACCGTGCCGGTGACGACGATCGTCATCGACACGCCGGAGAACATCGCGCGCAGTTTCGACGTCGTCGACAAGCTCACGACCCGTCACGGCCTGGTAACCAGCGAGATGGTCCCAGCCGCGGTTTCACTCGACGGAACAGGGCACTCCGGCGATACCGCGCTGGCCCAGTACGACTACTAGTAGGGCGAGCAGACGCAAAATCCCCCGAATGATCGGCGTTTCGGGCGATTTTGCGTCTGCTCGCCACTGAGCCCAAGTCCATCACCGACCTTTCAGGACCTTTGCGAGGACGGCCGCGTGGCTGCCGTCCAGGTCGCGGACGGCGGTGACCAGCGTGACGACGCCCCGCTTGGTCAGCTTTCGCAATTCGTCCAAAGCGGGATTGTCGGTCAGCTCGGCTTCGTAGCGTGAGGCGAACTCGTCGAACCGTTCGGGTCGATGGTCGTACCACTCGCGAAGCTCTTTCGACGGCGCGACGTCTTTGAGCCAGATACCCACCCGCGGATCGTCTTTGCGTATGCCACGCGGCCAAATGCGGTCGACGAGGACGCGCTGACCGTCGTCGGGATCGACATCCTGGTAGATCCGGGCTATTCGGATCCGACGCTTGGCTGCCACAGGATAACGATAGTCACTCAGCGGGACGCCTGAACACATGTTTGGCCCGCACGCGGTCGAGCCTGACGCTTCGCGGGCGTTTAGGCTCGCCGCCGCGCGGCGAACCATCGCAAAAATACCCACAGCCCGGGGCGCTGGACGCTAACCTCTAAAGGCCTCAGGAAGGTGGCGAAATGAGGATCAGGACGCTCAGCGTAAACACAGTAATGTTTGTCGGCATTTCGATCGTTCTCGCAGCCCCGGCGCAGGCAAACTATTTCGAGGGCAAATACGACGTCGCCTCATCTGACCACACCGTGTCAACATGGTGGGTGACTCCGTGCGGTTCAGGATGCGTCCATATCGCCTCATCAACCGGGTTCATCAACCAGGACGCCCACTTGCAGAATGGCAAGTGGGTCTGGAACAGCAGGAATCCGAGAGGCATAAAGTGCGCCGACGGAACGGCGCTGCCAGCGAACGAGTCGTATTCTTTAGACGCGATCACGTTGAATGGGACGATCCACGGTGTCAGCGTCGGACCCGCATGTGGACTCCCGTCGGTGGAAGCTGACCAGACCATCAGCCTGCTCCAAATCGCTGCCACTCCCTGACACACGCACGGGTCCAGGACCGACATTTCGAAGTCCGAACCGGCACCGCAATCGCCCGGCACGCCGCCTAGCCAGAACTGCGGCCGGTGGTGAGGTTTTCGACGTCGACAATCTCACCGCGGTTGATGCTGACCCAATCGCGCCCGTCGAGGTAAGGACGCAAATGCTTTCCGATGAGCTCAGCGTCGGCCTGCGATTTCGGCCGCTGAAGTTCGTAGACGTGCGGCAGCTCGGCCATGCCGGTGACGACGTCCCACAGTCTCAGGGCGGCCGGGCCGGTTGGCGGGTCAACCAGCACCGGACCGAACAGGCATTGGCCCGACATGAACAGCGTCGGGACACCGTAGCCACCCGCGTCGACCACGCGCTGGTGCTCCGCACGAATCTCGTCGTGGGTGGTCGGATCGCCCAGCGCCGCATCGACAATCGCCTCGTCGATGCCGATGTCGCTCAGCAGCCGCCGCGCCACCATAGGGTCGTGCGGTTTGCCCCCCAGCGTGTGCAATTCATGTCCGATTGCGGCATACCACTTGTCCAGCAACGACATATCGGTCCGGCGCAGCAGAGCCCCGATCCGCATCAAAGACCAGCCGTACGACCACGCTCTCTCCCAAGGATGCTTCTTGCCTTCGACGCGGTTGATCTCCTCGAGGCTGAAGAACCGCCAGTTGACGGTGATGCCGAGTTGCTCGCGGACATCGCGGATCCACAACGACGTTTGATACGCGAACGGGCACATCGGGTCGAAGTGGAAGTCGACTGCCAAGTCAGAGTCCGCCGAAGTGTTCATCGTGCCTCCTGACTCAGTAGTGATAGGTGTCGCTCGGGGCGGGGCTGTGCACCCGTTCGTCGTCGAAGTCGGACACTTCGATGCCGTAGGCACGGGCCAGGTCAAGGATCTTGGTGGCCCGAGCGATGCGCGGCAGGTCGGACCCGTTGCGAATCTCTCGTCCATCGCGTTCGAATTCGGCGAAAAACTCTTTGGCCCAAGAGATTTCGTCTTGTGAAGGTGACAGTCCCTCGTTCACCACCGAGCATTGGTCGGGGGTAAGGCAGATCTTGCCGGTCATCCCGAATTCCGTGGAGACCGCCGTGGCTTCAATGAGCTTCAATGCGTTGGAACCGATGGTCGGTCCATCGATCGCGCTTGGCAGGTTGGCCGCTTTCGCAGCGATGGTGAACCGTGATCGCGCATAGGCCAGCGTGGCTGGCTCTTCCCCGAACCCGGTGTCTCGGCGGAAATCGCCGATGCCGAATGCCAGGCGAAAGGTGCCTTTGGCCGCGGCGATCTCGGTAATGCGCTCCAGCCCTCTAGCCGTTTCGACCAGCGCCACGATCGGCACGTTGGGCAACCGCAAGGCGGTCTCGGTGACATGGTCCACCGATTCGACCATCGCAAGCATCACCCCGCCGACCGAGCTACCGGCCAGTGCGGCGAGATCGTCCGCCCACCATGCGGTACCGAAGCCGTTGATCCGAACCCAGTCTGCATTTCCGGCGCCAAGCCACTGCACGACGTTCCTCCGTGCCGCAACCTTGTCTTTGGGTGCCACCGCATCCTCGATATCCAGGACGACGATGTCGGCGGGAGATTGCGTCGCCGGCTCGAACCGGTCCGCATGCGCGCCGTTGACCAGTAACCAACTCCGGGCCAGCACCGGATCGATTCGTGAACCAACGCTCGTGGGATCCACCGCTTGGCTGTTGACGTGTTCATACATTGACTGAGCCGCCGTCTTTCTTTTGTTCCGTCGATGTCGGGTTCGTGTTCGATAAACCGTAGCCGCATCGCTACTGCATGACGACATTGTTGCGGACACCACTACTCGGCCCGGTAAGGGCCGGACGGATCTGCGGCGTATCCGTTTCATTCTTCCCGTGGCGGGTAGCCCATCGCTTGTGACGCGGGAGCCTTTCGCGTCCGAAGGGACTCGAGGACCCTGGTCCCCAATCTGGATCAACGATTCATCCGATCAGACTTTTCTGAGGAGTAACCATGCGTAAGTTCATTGCGGCCATTTCTGCCACCGGGGCGCTGGTGTTCGGCGGGGCAGGCGTAGCCAACGCCACCGTTGAGAGTGCGCCCGCGCCGTCGTCAACCACAACGACGTTGGCGGACAACAACAACAACGAACAACACAGCGACAAAACTGGCCTGTGGGGCCTGCTCGGGCTTCTGGGCCTGGGCGGACTCGCGGGTCTGAAACGCCGCAAAGACACTGATGTCGGCACCGGCGTAACTCCCGCCACAAATCCCCGGCGCGGCGTCTAGCCGCACACGTCTGCTCCAGCGGGTCCCCGTCAGAGTGCTCAACGCTCTGACGGGGGCTTTCGGCACGCATCGCGTCGTGCAACTCGAACAGCAACGGGCAGCGTCGGTCTTAAATCGTTTAGCAGTCGGTTTGCCGGGTATGTATGGCGCAAGCGGCGCACAGCCCAGCCCGCATCCCCAAATCACCGGAGGTACCGCCGTGGCCGAGATGATCATCGAATCGCCCGACGAAGTCGTCGCGTTTCTCAAAGCGCAGCACAATCTCATCGAGGACATGTTCGACGAGGTGCTGCACGCCTCCGACCCCGAAGCACGAGAGAAGCCATTCATAGAGTTGCGCCAATTGCTGGCTGTGCACGAGACGGCCGAGGAAATGGTGGTGCATCCGCGGGTGCGCCGCGAGATCGATGGTGGCGACGCGATCGTCGACGCTCGGCTTGAAGAAGAGCACGGCGCCAAGGAGCAACTGTCGAAAATCGAGAAGATCGACATCACGTCACAGGAATTCATCGACGAGCTCTCCAAGCTGCGCGAGGCGGTGCTCGAGCACGCCGAGCATGAGGAAAACGACGAATTCCCTTACCTAGAGCGAACACTCGACAGCGACGAACTCAGGCGGATGGGAACGGCCGTGCGAGCGGCCGAGGCCATCTCGCCGACTCGCCCGCACCCCGGTGTGGAATCGGCGAAGTTGAATTTCGCTGTCGGACCTTTCGCGTCGATGCTCGACCGCGCCCGCGACCTGATCAAACAGGCCATCGGCTAGCCGGCAGGGCACTCACTTCCCGGGAGGACCCATGACCAATGTGGACCCGCCAAACGACATCGAAGCAGAGACCGGCCAGCCGGCAGCCGAGAACAGTGGTGACGACCACAGCGTGGTAGCGCCGCCCGCATACCCCGCCTACTCCACCCCGCCCCCTAAGGGGCTGCACACGGCCGAGGACGGCTAGTCCAGCGCCTCGACCCGTAGTCTGGTTCACGTGAGCGTCAGTTCGGATATCGCAGTCACCTTGGACGATCGCTTTGCCCGTGAACTGCCCGAATTGGCCATCCGCTGGCAGGCCGAGACAACTCCCCAATCGCGGCTGCTCGCGCTCAACGAGGCGTTGACCACACAACTCGGCCTGGATGCTACCTGGCTGCGGAGCTCCGATGGACTGCGCTTCCTGGTGGGCAACCTGGTCCCGAGCGGTGCCGTTCCGGTGGCGCAGGCCTATGCCGGGCACCAGTTCGGCGGCTGGGTCCCGCGGTTGGGTGATGGCCGCGCATTGCTGCTGGGTGAGCTCGTCGGCGCCGACGAACGGCTGGTGGACATCCATCTCAAGGGTTCCGGACCCACGCCCTTTGCTCGCGGCGGGGACGGCCTCGCCGCGGTGGGACCGATGCTGCGCGAATACATCGTCAGCGAGGCGATGCACGCCTTGGGGGTTCCGACTACTCGGTCCTTGGCCGTCGTCGCTACCGGACGCCCGGTACAACGAGAGACAGAGCTGCCCGGCGCCGTGCTTGTCCGCGTCGCCAGCAGTCATCTGCGGGTTGGCAGCTTCCAATACGCCGCGTCGACCGGCGACGTCGAGCTGGTGCGGCGCCTAGCCGACCATGCGATCGCCCGTCACTATCCCAGCGCGGCCCAGGCCGAGAACCCGTACCTTGCGCTATTCCAGGCCGTGGTTGCCGTCCAGGCGTCGCTGGTGGCTCGGTGGATGCTGATCGGGTTCGTCCATGGCGTCATGAACACCGACAACATGACGATCTCCGGTGAAACCATCGACTACGGGCCATGCGCATTCATGGAGGCCTACGATCCGGAAACGGTCTTCAGTTCGATCGATTCCTGGGGGCGTTACGCCTACGGCAATCAGCCGGTGATTGCCCAGTGGAATCTCGCGCGGTTCGCCGAGACGCTTCTTCCGTTGTTATCCGACAACAGCGAGCAGGCGATCGCCATGGCAGAGCAGGCCTTTGGGGTGTTCGCCGCCCAGTATGACGCTGTGTGGTGGTCTGGTATGCGCGCCAAACTCGGATTGTCCGCTGGCGTTTCGGTGAGCGTCGTGTCGCCGTTGGTGGACGAGTTGCTCGGCCTGCTAAGGGAGAGCCACATCGACTACACCTCGTTCTTCCGCCACCTCGGGCAGGCGGCGCGAGGCGATGCCGAAACCGCGCGGGGAATGTTCATCAATCTCGCCGGCTTCGACCATTGGATGTCACGCTGGCGAGTGCTGCATCCGGATGCCGAACTGATGGATCGCACCAACCCGATCTACATTCCGCGCAACCATCTCGTCGAGGAGGCTCTGACGGCGGCGACGGCCGGCGATGTCGATCCGCTCGAGCGGTTACTCGATGCAGTCACCGCTCCGTTCGTGGAGCGAAGAGGCCTCGAGCGCTACGCCAGTCCTGCGCCGGAGGATTTCGGCGCGTACCGGACCTTCTGCGGCACCTAAGGCTGGCGGGGACTATCCCAGTTGGGCTAGGTCGGCGGCAAATTCATCCAGACGCCGCAGCGTCTGGTCGCGAGGCTCGGTCGGCAAGTCCAACAGGACTCGCTCCACACCCAGATCTTGATATCCCGCAACGGTTTTCGCTGTCTGATCCTCACCCCACTGGCACACCGTGACGGGCACGTCGTCGCCGGCGACGGCGCGCAGCTCGTCGAGCGCGACGGCCAGAAGTTCCGGCAACGGAGTGATCGCGATCCACCCCGCACCCAGCCGGGCGATCCGCTTGAAGCTTGGCGGGCCGCCACCCACATAGATCGGCGGAAACGGCTTCGTCACCGGCTTCGGCCAGCAGTAGATCGGGTCGAAATCGACGAATTCGCCGTGGAATTCGGCCTCCTCCTGCGTCCAGATCGCGATCATCGCGTCCAGCCGCTCATCGGTCAGTCGCCCCCGTACCGCGGGATCGACACCGTGGTTGGCGATCTCTTCGCGCAGCCAGCCCACCCCGACGCCGAAACGAAATCGCCCCTGCGACACCAGGTCCAGCGACGCGACCTCCTTGGCGGTCACGATCGGGTCGCGCTGCGGAACCAGGGCGATACCGGTACCCACCACCAGGTTCTCGGCGGCCACCGCGGCCGCCGTCAGCGCCACGAAAGGGTCCAGCGGCCGGAAGTACTTCCGCGGGATCGGGCCACCGCTGGGATACGGCGTCTTCCGGTCGACCGGGATGTGCGTGTGCTCGGCGACGAACAGTGACTCGAATCCGCGCTCCTGCAGCGCCACGGCCAGCTCGACCGGACCAATGCCCTCGTCGGTGAGAAACGTCAGAACACCGAAACGCATGCTCGCACCTCCCTGCTAATGACCCGACGGCACAGAGTTGGTCGCTGGAAACCGCCGCAGGCGACATACGACGCTTCCGGCACAGACTGAGCGTACCGATGCCGGCGCGACGATTCCCGGCCGTTGGCTCAGCGGGCGGCGACGAGGGTCGGATTCGGCGTCGCCGCCAACTTGTTGGCCTTGCGAATCCCCTTGTCCAGCAACGAGGCCGGGGCGAACTTGCGCAGCAGCGTCAGCCGGCGGGCCATAGGTCCCGCTGGATACCGCAACTTCGGCGTGCGGCTTGTCGCCGCCTTCAGCACGACCTGTGCGACCACCGCGGGATCGTCACCGGCGCGCACCGCCTCGGTGAGGACCCGCCGAACCTGTTCGCGCGTCGTCGCGTAGCTGTCTATCGGCGAATCGGCCTCGGTCGCATTGGCCTCGAAAGACGTGTTGGTGTACGCGGGCTCGACGACTGAGACCCGTACGCCGAATTCGCGGGTTTCGTGGTCAAGGGATTCGGAGTACCCCTCGACCGCGTGCTTCGTGGCCGCGTACAGCGCGCCGTACGGCGCCGGCAAGATCCCCAGCACCGAACCGATGTTGATGATGCGCCCGCTGCGCTGGGTGCGCAGGTAAGGAAGCACCTCACGGGTCAGCCGCACCAGCCCGAAGAAGTTGGTATCGAAGAGCTGCTGCGCCTGCGCGACCGAACTTTCCTCCGCGGCGCCGATCACCCCGATACCGGCGTTGTTGACCAGAATGTCGATGCGGCCCGCGCGCTGGACCACCGTCGATACGGCCGCGGTGACCGACGCGGCGTCGGTGACATCGAGCCGGACCAATTCCACCCCGGGGACGGGTTCGGTGCTGCCCGGGTTGCGGCTGGTGCCGAAGACCTCAAAACCCTTCGCCGCGAACACCTTCGCCACGGCACGGCCGATTCCTGATGAGACGCCGGTAACCAATACCACGGGCGATCGGTGATTCATTTCCACTCCTAGTAAACCGAACGGTGTACCTCTGTGCCAGCGACGGTACACGACTTGACTCTCGTTGTAAACCGTTCGGTATACTTCGGCCATGGCGCAGCGCACGAAGAGCAGGAGCGGCCGTGGCGCGCGCCAGCGCATCCTGGCCGCCGCTGCCGAGTTGTTCTATCGGGAAGGCATCAACGCCACCGGCGTCGAACGACTGGCAACCGAATCGTCGGTGTCAAAAAGGACGCTCTACCAACACTTTCCGAGCAAGGCGGCCGTGGTCGAGGCGTACCTGCGCAACATCGAGCCGCGCGTCGCGAATCCCCTCGCGCCGCCGGCCGCCGACCTAACGCCACGCGAGCAACTCCTGGCCCTCTTCCAGGCTCCCGCCGGACGCGGAGCACCACTGCGCGGCTGCCCCTTCCACAACGCGGCCGTGGAGGCCGCGGGATCTATGCCGGCTGTTCAAGAGATCGTCCGTGCCAACAAGCACAAATTTATCGACGCGGTTACCGAGGTGGCCACGCAGGCGGGCGCCCCCGACCCGCGACTATTGGCCAACCAGCTCGCCGTGCTCTACGAGGGCGCAGCTTCGTTAGCCACGTCGTTGAACGATGCGTCGGCGTGGGACCAGGCTCGCACGGCGGCCGAGACGCTGATAGACGCAGCGCTTGCCTAGCGCTGAGCGGCGATAGGCAAGACCGGAGTCGGCTTCGCGTGGGACAGTTCCTGTGTGGCGGAAAGCGTCGCTGTCATCGGAGCCGGGCCAGGCGGGCTGGTCGCGGCGCGTTGGCTGGTGGCGCAGGGCTTTGAGCCGACGATCTTCGAGCAGGCCCCGATGCTGGGTGGGCAGTGGACCGGGCTGGGCGGCCACAGCGGGGTCTGGCCGGCCATGCACACCAACAGCAGCCGCATCTTGACGGCGTTCAGCGACCTCGAGCACCACAGCGACCTGGCTTACCCCTCCAACCGCCAGGTCCTCCGCTACTTGCATCGCTACGCCGCGACGTTCGGCCTCATACCGCGCATTCGGCTCGGCACCCGGGTGGAGCTCCTCCGGAGAAGCCAGCACGGATGGCTGCTCGAGCATTCCGGCACCGACGAGAGATTCGGACGAGTTGTGTTGGCTACCGGGAGGTTTCATGCCCCAGTCATCCCGAACGTTCCAGGACTCGATACCTTCGCCGGCTCACTGGGTGTTACCTCCACCTACCAGTACCGAGGGCCCGAGCCGTACCTCGGGAAGCGTGTTCTGGTGGCCGGCTGCGCGGTGAGCGCCCTCGAGATCGCCGGAGAAATCGCCCGGCTCGGCGCGGCACGCGTCGTGGTGACCCAACGGCGACAGCGATACGTCTTACCCAAGTTCGCGGGCAGCGTTCCCTCCGATCATCGGATCTTCACCCGATACGGTGTCCTGGCTGAGGAATCGCTGCCCAGGCAAGAGGTCGACCGTCAGCTGAAGGAGTTGGTGGTCGAAGCCGGAGGAAGCCCCGACGACTACGGCGCGCCGACGCCGCACCCGTCGTTCTTCACCGCCGGCGTCACCCTCAACCAGGGGTACCTTCCCCTGGTGGCAGAGCGCCGAATCACGGTGCGCTCGTGGATGACTCGCATTGCAAACTCAGAAGTGACTTTTGCCGACGGACAAACGGATGAGTTCGACGGAATCGTGCTCGGCACCGGGTTCGACCTGCATATGCCCTACCTGGACGACGAACTCCGGGTCATGCTCGATGTCGACGCGGTGCACCTGGACGCCGACCGCTACACCTTCCATCCCGGCCTGCCCGGTCTGGCCATCATGGGCATGTGGGACCAATCGGGCGGATATTTTGTGCCACTGGAACTTCAAGCCAGATGGATCGCATACACGTGGAGCGGCACCGTCCCGGCGTCCAACGAAACCGACCAGCGGTTGTCGATAGAGACGTATCGTTCGCAGCGGGGAACGCCGCAGAAAACCCGGATGAACCTGGTCGCCGTGATGTTCGCTCGGGCCGCTGGCGTCGAACCACAACTGGACAACTGGCCGCATTTGCACCGCGCTCTACTGTTCGGCCCCTTGGCGCCGAGTTGTTTTCGGCTGGAGGGCCCGGATGCGCTGCCCGATGCGCCGGAACGGTTCGCGCGCGACGCCGCCGCGTTCGGTGCGATCACATCGAACGAGCTGACCGAGCAGGAACGCCGCTATTGGTCGCGGCTGGCGACCACCTGATCGGCCCGCGTGGTTCGTCGCGCTGCTCCCCAGAGCCCGACGCCGATGCCGAGTACGGCGCCGCCAAGCCCGATGAGGTGTGAACGTTTCAGCTCGTCGCGCACACTCATACCGCCAAGCAGATCGGACGCGTCGGCGCCTGCGGACGCCAAGAACCAGCCGCGGGTGTTCTTGCCGCGCAGCCCCGACGCCAAGAGCAGCCCACCGATCAAGGCGTCGCGGTAGCCCATCGACCGCAGCAGCAGTCGCGCCGTCGGCGACGGCTGGTCCGGGTCGCCCCAGAGCCGGTTGGCGCGCAGGGGGTCGACGAGGAACTGGACGCCCGAGGCGAGACGGATGCTGCCCGCTATCACTGCGGCACGGTCTATCGACATGGCGGCAGCGTATCGCTCCCGTCACCTGTCCCGGCAGCCATCCGCGATCTGCAGCGAAGCCGGCCAGAGTGCCGTCGTCAACAGGAACGCCCCCAGATCGGCTCCTACCGGCGATATCTGTTCCAGCCGGCGTTGCATCTGCTGAGTCTGCACCGGATGCACAACCGTCCAGGCCGCGCCCAGACACAGGTACGGAATCGCGAGCCACACCGCCAGTTCGAGCAGGGCCCCGACGCTGATCTGGTAGTTCACCACACGCTGAAGCCGGGCCCTCGTGCCTTGGACCATGTGTTGACGCTACGTCACCATGAGAGGGTAGGTCCTCATGCAGATCCCGTTCGCCGACGCGTTGCGCAGCCGCTTGCGGCAGCGCGGCCCCGAACTCGAGCACATCGAGGAAGCCGAGGACGAGGCGTCCGACACCGACGCATCCCTGGAAACCGTCGACTTGCCGGATGCCGAGCCGGCTCTGTTGCTGCAACGGATGGAAAACCGGCTCGTCCGGCTGCACCTGTCCACGCCGGACGTGTTGAGCGGCGAGGAGCTGCGCAAGCTGCGCTACATCCTCAATTTCGTCAGACTCGACGACTTCGAGCCTGGGGCTGCGGGCCCGGGCGGCAGTCGTGGACGCGGGGACATCGCCGTCGGTGCTGAAGTGGCGCCCTGGCGGTCCCGGGTCAGCGACACGCTGTACGGACCGCTGCGCGAGGAGCGGGACCCCGTCACGGCGCTAAAAGCGGCACGAGACGCGCTCGCGTTCTTGGCTGCCGACCAGGACGACCAGCGGCAGGTGCTCATCGAGCGCCATGGAAACGACTTCTCGCCCGCGGAGCTGGACGCCGAGGTCGGTTACAAAAAGCTCGTCACGGTCCTCGGTGGCGGCGGCGGTGCGGGGTTTGTCTACATCGGCGGAATGCAGCGGCTGCTGGAGGCCTGCCGGGTGCCCGATTACATGATCGGCTCGTCGTTCGGGTCGATCATGGGCAGCCTGGTGGCGCGGACGCTGCCGGTGCCGATCGAGGAGTACGTCGACTGGGCGAAGTCGGTGTCCTACCGCGCGATCCTCGGGCCCGAGCGGATGCGCCGCCGCCACGGTCTGGCCGGCCTGTTCGCGCTGCGCTTCGACCAGTTCGCCCGCGCCCTGCTCAGCCGTGAGGACGGCGAGCTGATGCGAATGTCGGAGCTGGCGATCCCCTTCGACGTCGTCGTTGCCGGCGTGCGCAAGCAGCCCTATCGGGCGCTGCCGTCGAAGTTTCGGCATCCCGAGTTGGCGGCGCTGCAGGGACGTTCGCTTCCCTTCATCCCGATCGGCATCGGGCCGCGGGTGGGTGCCCGCATGTGGCAGGTCTCGGCCTTCATCGACGTGCGAGTGGTCAAGCCGATAGTCATCAGCGGCGACGACCCGGCCCGCGACCTGAATGTCATTGACGCGGCATCGTTTTCGTCGGCCATCCCCGGCGTGCTGCACCACGAGACCAGCGACCCCGACATGATCCCGATCCTCGACGAGCTGTGCGAAGAAAAAGAGGTCGCGGCTCTGGTCGACGGCGGCGCGGCGAGCAACGTGCCGATCGAGCTGGCGTGGAAACGAGTGCGCGACGGCAAGCTCGGCACCCGCAACGCGTGCTATCTGGCCTTCGACTGCTTCCAGCCGCAATGGGACTCACGGCACTTGTGGCTGGCGCCGATCCTGCAGGCGATCCAGTTGCAGATGCTGCGCAACGCGCCCTACGCCGACCATCTGGTGCGGTTTGCGCCGACGTTGTCTCCGATCAACCTGGCACCCTCGGTCGCGGCTATCGACCGCGCATGCACGTGGGGACGCAATAGCGTCGAAAAAGCGATTCCGGTGACGTCGGCGCTGCTGGAGCCGACGTGGTGGGAAGGCGACGCTGCACCCGTTCCCGGTGAGCCCTCGACACACGCGAAGTCGGTGGCATCGTCGATGAGCTCGGTGATGGCTGCGATCCACTTGCCGACCGGACGCTTCGCACGGTGGCGCAACCGTTACCTGACTTGACGCAGATACAGCGGGTTTGGGGTTCGGGTAGCTACCATGGCCCTCATGGCCAAGCGCCCCCGGCGGCCGTCCGACCCTACCGTCGCCGCCCCACTAGACGGCGGCCAGACCGTTGCCGCCCCCCTCGGCGGCGGTCAAACCACCGCGATGCCGAATACCCGGCCCACCGACAAGGTTGAGCTGGCGTGGTCGAGCGGCGACGACTTCGGCAAGGACGACTTGGGTGACGACTTCCAGGAAGAACCCCAGGAGGCGGCTACCGGCCAGTCATGGTCCGCGACTCTGCGTATCGCGGGTCTGCTGGTCGCCGCCGGGTTGGTGCTGGCCGGGGCAATTGTGTTGGGGCGTTGGCTGTTAGCCCCAGGGAGCTCTCCTACCAAAGCCGCGCCCTCGTCGGCTCCGACCACACTTACATCCGCCGAGCCGGCGAATTCTGCGACGGCCGGCCCGACGCCGACGTCAATCACCTCGAATCCGGATCAAGACAAGAGATACATCCAATCCCTCAACAACAAGGGCATCACTTTCAGCAATCCCGAGACCGCTATCGCCAACGGCAAGATGGTCTGCAACGACCTCAGCCGCGGCGTGACCAGACAGGCCGAGGCCGACGCGTTCCGGCAGAGTAATCCCGACCTCGCCAGCAAGGCCGACGACTACATCGACGTCTCGATCCAGGCGTACTGCCCGCAACGCCGCTGAACAAGCATTGACAAATTTGCCGATTGGCAGCAATAGTGATTCAGCGTTAAATGAAAATGTTGTTTTCAGATAGTACGCACCCTGAGGAGCCGTGACCGTGGCGGATAGGCCGATGGCGTGGTTACCCTTCTCGATCGCCGAGGCGTCGTTGGCCGCCGAACCGGAGGCCGGCCTGGCACTGCCGCGCGCGTGGTCGCATCTGACGCGCCGGCTCGGGGAGGCGGCACAGATCGTCGAATCCGATCCGGTGAATCGGAACCGGTTCGATTTCGCCTCGGGTATGCGGCATCTACTGGTGCTGCTTGCCGCCGGCATCGACGAGGCCTTGCGTTTCGATCCCGATCCGATCCTCGCCGTACGGCGCACCAGCACCGACGACATCATCAGCTGGGGTATGGAGTGCCCGGACTGCATCTACACCCGCGCCACCCTGCGCGGCGGTGAAAGCTATCGGCTCTTCGGCAACCGCGGGTCCGCCCGCTATGTCGGGCTGCAGACCATGAACGGAATTGTCTCCACCGCAAACGAATTGGTCGACGAACTTGAGGTAGACGCCGACGGCAACTTCGAGGTCGTATTGTCCGCCGACGAGCGGGACGGCAACTGGATGCGCATCGAGGGAGCTCATCCCACCCTGACGGTGCGACACTTCTTCTACGACTGGGACACCGAGGTGCCGTCCTCGCTGCACATCGAAAGCCTCGGCGGCCCGGTCGAAGCCGCGACGCCGTCGGTCGATCCGGACGTTGCGCTGTCCCGGCAACTGGTCGCGCTCGGCGACTTCGTTCACGACAACCTGCAGTTCTTTTTGCAGTTCGGTGCCGCGGCGCCGGCCAACGGGTTCTTGCCGCCGATCGACCGCACCGCGATGGGCGCGGCCGCGGAGAACAAGCCCGTGATCGGCCGCTGGGAGCTTGGGCCTGACGAGGCGTTGATCCTCGAGGTCGAACCACCCGAGGGCGTGTACTGGAGTTATTCGCTTGGCAACCCGTGGTGGGAAACGATCCACTACGGTCGCCACCAGTCCAGCCTGAACGGGCATCAGGCCGTGGTGGACTCCGACGGGCTGGTCCGGGTCGTGCTGTGCGGACGCGATCCGGGAGTCGCGAACTGGCTTGACACCGCCGGCTTCAGCAACGGCCCGGTGATCCTGCGGTGCGTGCGCACCGCAACGGCCCCGACACCGAGCACCCGGCTGGTCTCGTTCGATGACGTCGCCTCAGCTTTGCCCGCACAGACCAGGAAGATCACCCCCGACGAGCGGGCGTCCGTGCTGGCGCGGCGCCGCCGCGCGGTAGCCGAAAGGTTCGCACGATGAGGTTTTCAGCCAGATGACGTTCTCGGCCGACCAGCTGGAGGATGGGGCCCGCGCCGCGACCGGCCTCGACGACTTCGGCTCGCCCTATTACCGGGAAGGCTTGGAGCGCACCGTAGAAGCGTTGAACACCGAGGCCGGCCTGTCGGAGATGGGCAAGGTCATCCAGCACGCCACCATCAGCAACGCCCTGATCCAGCGCCTCAAGATCGAGGACACCTACGCGCGGCACCCCGAGATCGCCGACGAGGTCGTCGGCGGACCGGTCTTCGTGATCGGCTTACCCCGCACCGGCACAACGGCATTGAGTCAACTGGTGGCGGCCGACCCGCAGTTCCGGTCGCTGCGGATGTGGGAATCGCAGGCCCCCACCCCGCCACCCGAGGCTGCCACCCAGCACACCGATCCCCGCATCGCCCAGGCCGAAGCAGGCCTGAAGATGCTGCACGACATGTTCCCGTTGATGAAGACGCTGTACAACTCCGAGGCTACGGCCCCGACCGAATGTCAGGATTTGATGGGTATGAGCTTTCGTACCTTCCATTTCGACGGAGTCGTACGCGTTCCGGGATATGTTGCGTGGCTGATGAATTGCGATATGCGCGAGACCTACACGTTCCACCGCCGGGTGCTCAAACTCCTGCAGTGGCACTGTCCACCCGTTCTTTGGCATCTCAAGACGCCGGTGCACATGTTCGCCCTCGATGCGCTCGTCGAGGCGTACCCGAACGCGAAATTCATGTGGAGCCACCGTGATCCGGCCAAAGTCATGGGCTCGGTATGCAGTCTCATCCGGTATGTCCGTAGCTGGAGTAGCGAGCGGGACGACCCGGAAGAACTCGGCGCCGAGCAACTGGACAGCTGGGCCGAGGCCGTGCGACGAGCGATGGACTTCCGCGAGCGCGCCGGCGACGACCGGTTCGCCGACGTGGCCTTCGCCGACCTGCAGAGCGACCCGGTGAAAACCCTTGCGGCGGCGTACGAATCCCTGGGGCTGGACTTCACCGACGCGACCTTGCGTTCGGTCGAGCAGTGGGCTAGCGAGCACCAGCCCGGCTCCCGCGGGGCACACGACTACGACCTGGCAGACTACGGCCTGACACCGGACGGCGTCCGGGAACGGTTTGCACAGTACCTGCGCACCTACGACGCGAGCGCATGACACGGCCGGCAACGCGGCGGCGGAATAAGCTTCCCCCCGACCCCGATGTGCGTGTCGCCATTCTTAACGCCGCGGCGAAAGCCGCTCGGGAGCAGGGTGTTCGAGGACTGAGCATCTCGGCGGTCCTGGAACGCGCGCGGCTGAGCACCCGCGCCTTCTACCGCCATTTCGATTCGAAGGACGAGTTGGTCGCGGCGATCTTTCTGGAGATGGCACGCGTCGAGATGCTCAGGCTGAGAAGAAAGATGGCGGACGCATCGACTCCCGTGGAGGCGGTGGCGGCTTGGATCGACGGACGACTCGACCTGGCGTTCGACGAGAGCGTCAAATCCGATCTGCGCCGGCTGTCCCTGGAGGCGCAGTCGCAGATCTTCGCCGCGCCCGACCTGATTCAGCCTGCTTACGCCTCGATGCTCGAGCCACTGATCGAACAGTTGCACCGCGGAGTCGCGCTGCGCGTGTTTCACGACGTCGATCCCGTCAGTGCTGCGCAGTCCATTCAGGGCGTGGTGTGGGCGAGCACTGAACGTCAGTGGGCGACAGGCGATTGCGAGCGTGCCGATGTCCGCCGGCATCTGCTCACTTTCTGCCTGCGCGGACTGGGCACAGCGCCCGAGACAATCGCACAACTGTCGGCACCGCACTGATCGCAAGGAGGCGCGATGGATCTGGGATTTGCGGGATCAAGAGCCGTTGTCACCGGCGGCAGCAAGGGCATGGGACTGGCCATCGCGGAAACCTTGGCGGCCGAAGGCGCCAGCGTGGCGGTGATGGCCCGAAACCGCGAGGGACTCGACGCCGCGGTGGAAAAGCTTCGGGCGGCCGGCGCTCCGGACGCGGTGGGAATCAGCGTGGACATGGCCGATGCCGAATCGATCAGGGCCGGCTTCGCCGCTGTAGCCGAGCGTTGGGGTCAACTCAACAGCCTGGTACACACCATCGGACCGGGCGACGGGTATTTCGAGCAGCTGGACGACGCGGGGTGGGACGCCGCGTTCACCCTTGGCACCATGTCGGGGGTGCGCTCGATTCGCGCGGCGTTGCCCTTGCTGCGTGCGGCTGACTGGGCTCGCATCGTGACGCTGTCGGCGCACTCGATCCAGCGACAGAACCCGCGCATCGTCGCCTACACGGCATCGAAGGCGGCGCTCTCGAGCGTCACCAAGAACCTGTCGAAAAGCCTTGCCAGCGAGGGCATTCTGGTGAATTGCGTGTGCCCCGGCACCATCGTCACGGCCAGCTTCACCGAACAGCTCAAAGACGTCCTCGCCGCGGAGGGGCTCGATGCCACCAATCCGTCCGACGTCATGACCTGGATCGACAAGTACTTCCATCAGCCGTGCGACCTCGGCCGGGCCGGGCTCCCCGAAGAGATCGCGTCGATCACCGCCTACCTGGTTTCGCGACGCAACGGCTATGTCACCGGCGCGTCGGTGAACGTCGACGGCGGCTCGGACTTTATCTGAGGGAGGTTCGTCATAACGGGCACTCGCAATCTATGTGCACTACCTGAGGGGATGCTCGGACCTGTTCCGCGACCACTACACCGACGTCGGCCAGTTCACCCTGATCAACTAGCCGCTGCTACGGCGACGAGCTGGAGCGAACTCGCCGCACCACCAACGACAGCAGCCGTACGACCGCAAACGCCACGGCTCCGACGACCAATCCGACGACCGCGGATACTCCCGTCTCGACTAGCCAGGACAGCACGCCCCCGACCACCGCGACCGCGTGCCGAACCTGATCCTCGAGGTGGTGCAACAAGTCGTACGGGGTGTGCCAGCCCAGGCGGTTGGCCCCGGTCAGCAGTATGTGGCCGCCCACCCACAGCATCGCCAGCGTTCCGACTACCGAAAGCGTCGCGAGAACCCTGGGCATCGCGGCCACCAGCGCCCCACCGACCTTCTGCCCGATTCGCGATGTGGTCTGCGTCAGGCTCAGGCCGACGTCGTCCATCTTGACGACCACGGCGACGACGCCGTACACCACTGCGGTGAGGACCAGGGCAACCACGATGAGGATGACGAGCCGCGGCACGAACGGCTGGTCCGCCACCTCGTTGAGGGCGATCACCATGATCTCGGCGGACAGGATCAAGTCGGTCCGGATCGCCCCGGCCACCATGCCGTCTTCGTCGGCCGGCGCCGCCTCGCCTTCATGGCCGCGGATGCTGTCCCACACCTTTTCCGCGGCCTCATAACACAGATACGTGGCGCCGAGCATCAGGATCGGGCTCAGCAGCACCGGCGCCAACTGACTGAGCAGCATCGCGACGGGCAGGATCACCACGAGCTTGTTGCGCAGGGATCCCTTGGCGATGCGCTTGATGATGGGCAACTCGCGCTCGGCCGCGATGCCGTGGATGTATTGCGGCGTCACTGCGGTGTCGTCGATGACGACTCCCGCGGTCTTGGCTGTCGCGCGACCGCTGGCGGCGGCCAGTCGCGCGAGAAGCGCAACGTCGTCCAGCAGTCCGAACAGACCTGCACTCATCGCGTGCCCACCATCGCGTTGCAGGCTACCCGTTGCCGGTAACCGTGGTGAACGTCTACTGCGGATGACTCGCCAGGTAGTCGGCGACGGGTATGCGCTGGCTCTGCGCGTAACCGACGGGCAGGAGCACGTCACCCGATGTGGTGAAGTAGTAGATATCCCACCGGTAGTAGCCCGCGAACGCGGCCGGGTCGCCGGCCAGCACCGCGGCGTAGTCGTTGATTGCGCCGACATACTCGCCGGAGTGGTTGTAGGCGAAGATGGCGCGGTCGTGGTCGCTCGCGAAGCCGTTTGCGGCCAGGAAGCGACCGGCCGCCAGGATGCTGTCATGCGGCGATGCGATGTCCCCGCCGTTGCCGTAGCTGGCGAATGTCGAGGGCAGGAATTGCATGGGACCCTGCGCGCCTGCGGTGCTAGGCCCGATGATGCGGCCGAAGCCGGTTTCCACCAGGTTGATCGCCGCGAGGTAGTTCCAGCCGACGCCGCTGGCCGCCTCCGCGTCATGGTAGAGGCCGAGCAGTACATCGGCGGGCGCCGGGGACTCGATACGCCAGGCGGGCAGCGTGTCTTTGGCTTCTCCCCTGTTGAGCGCGGTGAGGTGGTGACGGGCAGAGACGTTGCGGTCGTAGGCGCCGACGAGCGAAGCCGGAATTTTCCCACGCGCGGTTGCCTCCCACTCGGGGTGCCGACCGATGGCACGGTAGGCGGCCTGCTGACGCAGCGCTGCCGACACCAGCGCACCCTCCGGCGACGACGGGTCGCGCAGGGTCTGCTCGTCGGCGGCCAGATCGGCGCCGAGCACCGCGGGGTCCGACGCCAACGCCGGCTGCGCCGGCAGCGTGGTCGCTATCGGAGACGGCGTGCCGGTCGACGTGGTGCGCGCCGGTGAGCACGCGCCCAGGCCAAACACGATCGTGACAGCGAACAGTACTGTGCTGCAACGCTTTACGCAGGATCGGCGGGCGAGAGCCGTATGCATCCTTGCTCCTTGCGAATGACGCCGGCTGATGCCGGACGCTGAATGGCTCGACTATACGGGCTGGCTGTGCGCGCGCATCGAAACGGTGGGCGAATGATGTCCAGCATGACCGCCGTTTACCGAGCGCCGATGCGATCCCGCAGCGACGCCGTCGACGCCCGCGCCACTATCGAACGTGCGCGCCGGCTCGGTCTGTGTGGATTCGGTCGCCTGGTGCGTGGGCCGGGCGAACAGGACCGGCTGGCCAGTCGGGTCGCGCGGTTCGCCGCGGCGGCGGACGGTTCGTTCGTGTGGACCCGCGATGCCGACGGGCTGTTCCGGCTCGGCCGGATCTGCGGCGAGTACCGCTATGACGACGATCCGGCCGCCGCGGCCGTCGACCTGGTACACGTGCGGCCGTGTGACTGGCTGCCCGAGCCGCTGCTGGAACCGCAAGTGCCCGACGCGGTGGTCGCCACCTTCGGCCGGGGTGGGCGGAACTTCCAGCAGAATCATCACCCGTCGGTAAGCCAAGAGACACAACGGATCTGGGACGCCTGGGAACGACAGTAGCTTGTCCGGAGGCCGTCAGCCGGGCCGGCTGCCGATCTCCAGGCCGGCGAGCTGCGACGTGCCGTCGAAAATGGTGCGGCCCCATTCGCGGACCCTGCACCGCAGGGTACCGGCCAGGTACTCGTAGTCGGTGTCGATGTTGCGGCGCTCGGCCGGCAGCGGCACCGGAAGCACGTGCGGTCCCGCGCCGACACCCTGTCCGTCCAGCTCGACCCGATAGCGCGCGGTGCGCGCGTCGATGTGCCACCGGTGTCCGTCGCAACTGGACGACACCAGCGCGGGCGGAGTGATCCGTAGCACCCGATCTCCCAGTCGCACAACGACTCCGGTGACATCTCGTTTCAGTGGGCCCAGCTCCAGCAGGCCGCCCGAGAATGCCACGCACACGTCGTCCCCGCCGAAGTCATGAGCCTGGCCCCACCACCAGCGCAGCGGGAAGCCCGCGCCCCAGTTGCGTTCGCAGTACAAGGTGGCGTCGGTGAACGTCCAAGTCTCGTCGCCGACGGTCGCCGTACCCGAAGCCTTGCCGCCCAGCCGGTAGGGATGCCAATACTGGTTCAGGAACGGTACCGACGAGAACGCCCCGCCACCACCAAATGCCTTGGGCCACTGGCATTCCTGGGTGAGCTTCACGTTGACCTCGCTGTCGCCGATGACCATCCTGAGCTGATCGCGATCGGCGTCGACGATGTCGGACCCCGCGCGGGCCTTCACCGAAAAGCGGGTTCGGTCAGCGCTGACGCCGTCGATCGCGGCAGAACGCACCACTCCGCCTGGGTGCAGAGCAATCGCGGCGGTCGACCAGTCGCCCTCCGGGTGACGGTTCGCGCTGCACAGCGCCACCACCACCCGCTCGTCGACCGGGTCCGAAAGCCGCCAGAACCACCCCTCCATCTCGGTGCCGTGCGACGGCAGCGGATCCCCGAACGGCAGATCGGCCCCGGTCCTCCGATAGATTGAAACAAGCCGCTGACCGGTGTGTGCAAGAGAACCGACGATGTCCACGGCACTGTTGATACCCCGCGACGGGTTGATCGAACCGGGACGACGTCGGCGCGCGGCAGAGGGTCGGTCCGCTCAGGAATCGCCGCGGGTGTCGATCACACGTTGCGCTATTTCGGTGAGTGGGGTGTTGTCCTCCTGGGAAAGTTGTCTCAGCATGTCGAAGGCACGGACGTCGTCGACGTTGAAGCGCTCCATGATGATGCCCTTGGCCTGCCCGATGCGGTCCCTGCTCGACAGGGCCGATTGGAGCTGCCGGCCGTGGCGGTGGGACATGATCGCGGCGGCGGCATGGGCGGCAAGCACCGTTCCGATCGTCTCCCGCTCGCTATCCCACTCCGTCGGCTGAAAGCCGAACAGGTTCAGCGCGCCGGCCGTCCGTTGGTGGGTGTAGAGCCGGAGGGACATCCCGCTGAGCACACCGAGCTTGACGACGGCAGCCGAATATGCGGGCCAGCGGGTTTCCTTGCGGAAGTCGTCGGTGCGGACGATGACGTCGTGGAGTGCGGCGTCCATGCAGGGTCCCTCCTGCAGGGTGTGCTGCAGTTCGTCGAGTTCGTGCGGCAGCCCGTCGGTACCGGCGTGCGACTCGAATTCCCCGCCCTTCTTGATCAGCAGGATTCCGGCCGTGTCGACACCCGGGATCAGCTCCACCGCGGCGGTGGTGACCTCCTGGAAAATGTCTTCAGCCCCGCGTGGGACGGCCACCGCACGGGCCAGCTCGGCCATGCGAACCGCCAACTCATGGCTGGATTGCTGAGACATGCGCTTCAGTTTGCCCCATTTGGCGGTAGCTAAACCCGTTGAGCCCGAGCGGCGGCAATAAGCCAGTGGGGCAAGGGATTACGAGCGCAGCGTGCGGCGCTGACCGCTGACATCGCCGTCCCGGCCGGCAGTGCCTCCTGCGCCGGAAAGTACCGATACATCTTCTGGCGGGCATCCCAGAGCAGTTGGGAGACCGCCAAGACGCTCAGGGCGCCTGGAGTTGAGAAGGGGCGCTCGGACAGGTGAGCCTGCTAAGCCACTGCCGTCACTCCAAGAAAAGCAGGTGTTTCTGGTCCACCAGTGAGCGACGAATTGGGATTTGAAAACTGGCTAAGTGCATCATCAGCCACACCGGTCACTCCCGTCGCCGGAAAGAGGCTTCGTGTCTTTTTGTCCAACTCATAGCGACAAATTGACCTGCCGCGCAGCGGTTGTCGCTCGGAGGCGGACAAAAGACATACACCCGAGATTCTGTGACGGATGAGACGCTTGAGAAACACCCGGCCAACCGGTTCTGTGCACCACCAAGCTGCCCCGGCCCGCACGCAATCTTCATTCAGCCCGAAACGGGTTGGGCAATTGCGAAATTGGAGCTTTGCGCCTTAAGGCTGACGCTGTGCATGCCGGCCAGCACGTCGCCGGCGACCTTGAGTGTGAAGCGACGGCTTTCGTTGTGAACTGACGGCTTTCAGTGTGAAAGGAGGGCGGGAATCGGCGCGACTTTCCGCCCAGGCTTCACCCGCAACGCCGACGATTCACCCGCAACGCCGACGATTCACACTCGAAGCCTGAGACCACGCGGGCACCTTCACGCGAACCCTTTTCGTCCGCCTCACGACACAAATCGCTTGGCGCGCAACAAGCGACCAGCGGCTAGGAATCACCGTCGAGCGCGAGGACGAGCTTCCCGGTGTTTTCACCGCGAAACAGCGCCAACAAGGCATCGGGAAAGTCGCCGACATCGCCGTGGATGACTTGCTCTCGCGAATGCAATTCACCACTGTCCAGCCACTCCGCAAGCTGCACAACGGCTTCGGCATGCCGATCGGCGTAGTCGAAAACCACAAAGCCCGTCATCGAGGCCCGCGCCACCAGCAGCTGCATATAGTTACCCAGTCCGCGCAGCTCACCGGTGGCGTTGTACTGCGAGACAGCTCCGCACAGCACGACTCGCGCACCCCGCGCCAGCCGCGACAGCGCAGCCTCCAGAGCCTCTCCCCCGACATTGTCGAAGAACACGTCAATACCGTTGGGGGCGTGCGTCTTCAGCTGTCTACGCAGATCACCCGCTTTGTAGTCGACGGCCGCGTCGAAACCCAGCTCGTCCACCAGCCAGCGGCACTTGGCCTCGCCGCCGGCGATACCGACCGCTCGGCACCCGCTGATCCGCGCAATCTGTCCGGCGATGCTGCCCACCGACCCGGCCGCACCGGAGACGACGACGGTCTGGCCCCGCTGCGGACGACCGACATCGAGTAAGCCGAAGTAGGCCGTCAGCCCGCTGATGCCGAGCGCGCCGAGATGCACCGGCGCGGGCGCCAGCGTGGTGTCCACCGGCGTCACACCGTCACCGCCGGATATCGCGTAACGCTGCACCCCGAAGAAGCCGTACACGTAATCCCCCACCGCGAAATCCTGGTGGCGCGAGTCGATTACGCGTCCGATGCCACCGGCGCGCATCACCTCGCCGATTTCCACGGACGGGACGTAGGACCGCCCCGCGTTCATCCACGTCCGCATCGCCGGGTCGACGGACAGGTACTCGACTCGCACCAGAAACTCGCCGTCGGCCGGGCTCCCGACGGGCTCGTCGGCGATGTCCCAATCCGACGGCTTGGGCATGCCGACCGGACGGGCAGCCAGACGGCACACAGTGTTGACGGGCAATTCACACCTCCATGGCAGAGCTGAGCGCGGTCAGGGTTGCCCGCGCCCCCGGGTCTTCAGCGGTGGCGGGCACCACCGCGACGCAGTCGGCTCCAGCTTGCCGATATGCGTTCAGCCGGGACGTAATTCGGTCGACGGAGCCCAGTGCGCTCACTTCGTCGAGCAGTTCGACCGGGATGGCTGCGGCCAGTTCGCGGCGAGTCGCGCCGGTGCGGGCCCTGCGGACGAGGTCGTCGAAACCCAGTGCGCTGAACATTTCGCCGTAACCGGGGGGAGCGAGATAGACGGCCAGCTGAGCCGCCAGTTGGGTGTGCGCGGCAGTACCGGGATTTAGCGCGATCGGCACCCACACGGTGAGGCGCGGTGCGGGACGGTTTGTCGCCGCAGTCTCGATTGCCGTGCGAACCTCGGCGACGCGGGCCGGCGAAGCGAGGTTGAGCACCACTTCGTCGGCGTGCTGCGCCGCCAGCCGAATCATCCCGGGTCCGAAGGCCCCCAATGCAATTCGCGTGTCTGGGCAGGCGTGACGCAGGCGGAAGCCGCGGCTGCTGACGTAGCGGCCGTTGTAGTCGACGCGTTCACCGGCCAATATCGAACGCAGACTTTCGATGGTTTCGCGCATGACCGGCACGTGGTGCGACCACTGGCGGTCATGCCACCCGGTCACGATCGCGGGACTCGAGGCGCCCAGGGCGACGTCCACCGGGCCGCCGGTGAGGGACGCGACGGAACTTACTCCGAGCGCCAGCGTCACCGGTCCGCGAACGCCGACGGCCAGCGGCCCGATCTTCAGCGGCATCCCGGGCGCGCGCAGCCCGATCGCGGTAGCCAGCGCGAAGGCGTCGTAGGTGGCCATCTCGCCGACCCACACCGCATCGAACCCGGTTTCGGACGCCGCCGCCGCGACGTCCATTGCCTCGTCGTCGGGTCGGTCGAGCCAAAACGGCAGGGCGACTTCTAAATTCGTCACAGCATCGACACGTCGGCGGACTGGCCGAGCAGGACGCGACCGGGCAGTTCACGAGAGGCCTCGTTGACCTGGAAGTGCGCGGTGGCGGTGAACGCGTCGCGGAACCGGCGCTGCAGAGGTGCCCCGTCGTAGATGGCGCTGCCACCCGCGAGGTCGTACATGTCGCGCACCACGTCAGCCGAGGTCCGTACCGCGTGAGTGGCGGCCAGACGCAGGCGGTTGCGGAGCGCCACCGGCACTGCGTCGTCAGCCTGGCTGGCCTGCCAGGCGGCCTCGATCGACTCGTAATACAGTGCGCGAGCGGCACTTAGCGATGCCTCGGCGGCGGCCACCGACGCTTGGGTGGCCGGGCGCTCGGCCAGCGTGCGACTTGATCCCAGGCCCTTCTTGCCGCCGGCCAACTCCACAAGGTCGTCGATCGCGGCGCGCGCGTTGCCCAACGCCGCCGCGCCGATGGACAACGCGAAGAACCCGAACACCGGAAACCGGTACAGCGGCCGGTCCAGGATCGGACCGTCGAACACCGAGAAGACGCGATCGGCGGGTACGAGGACTTCGTCGGCGGCGCTGTCGTGGCTGCCGGTACCGCGCAAACCCAGCGTGTGCCAGGTGTCGAGGATCCGCAGGTCGGCTTTGGGTATCGCGACGACGGACGGCACCCGCCGATCGTCGACGAAGCATCCCGCGAACAACATGTCGGCGTGGTTGATGCCACTGCAGAATGGCCAGCGCCCGGACACCACGACTCCGCCGTCGACCGATTTCGCCGTACCGCGTGGCGCCCACACACCTGCCGCGACACCCCGTCCGCCGCCGAACATCTCCTCACGGCTGGATGCAGGCAGGTATGCGACCAGCAGGGCGCTCGTGATTGCGATCGACACACACCAACCCGCCGATGCGTCGCCTCGAGCCAGCGCTTCGGCGCATCTCAGAGTCAGCCCGGGCGACAACTCGGGCGCCGCTACTTCGCGCGGCATGGTGGCGCGTAGCAGCCCGGCCTCGTTCAGGCGGGTAACCAATTCGTCTGGGAGTCGGCGTTCGCGGTCGATCTCCGCCGACATTTCACGGGCCGAAAGCGCGATCTTCTCGGCGACGATCTCGATATCCGTGTGATTCATCGCGGCTCCTGATCCGGACGGTTCAATTACGTTACCACCTATGGTTCAGCAATTGAACCGGGTACAGTTGTTGAACTATGACGGCCGATCTGTCTCACCGCTTCGAAGGCGAGTCGGTCGGCCGCGCCCTCGAGCTGGTCGGCGAGCGCTGGACCCTGCTCATCCTGCGCGAGGCGTTCTTCGGCGTGCAGCGCTTCGGCCAGCTCGCTCGTAACCTCAACATCCCGCGGCCCACGCTCTCGTCGCGGTTGCGCACGCTCGTGGAGGTCGGTTTGCTGGACCGGGTGCCCTATTCGCGAGACCCGGAGCGCCACGAGTACCGACTCACCGAGGCCGGTCACGACCTTTTCGCCGCGATCGTTGTCCTCATGCAATGGGGTGACGAGCACCTGCCGCACCCGAACGGGCCGCCGATCGTGCTGCGTCACAACGGCTGTGGTGAAATCGCGGATCCGCGCCTGATCTGCGCGCACTGCGGCGACGAGATCACCGCACGGAATGTGACACCGGAAGCCGGACCGGGCTACTGACGCCGTTCAGCCCGCGAGGAACGCAATTCGGTGCTCAATCTTCGGTTTCGACTACCAGCACCTCGGTTTTGGCGCGACGAGAAACAGCCCTCGAAACCGAACCCAGGACCCGTCCGGCGATCGAGTTGGCGCCGACATTTCCGACCACAAGCAAATCAGCTTTAGCGTCCTCGGCCAACTGCACCAGCGCGTCCACCGGAGCGCCTTCTACGGCACGCTCCTCGACGTCGGTGGCACCGGCGTCACGCGCCCTGCCTGCGGCTTGGCGAAGCATTTCGTAGACGGGCGCGTTGCCTTCGGTCCGATATTCCTCTTTGCCAGGCTGATCAGGATCGGGTCCGGCAGGGTCATGATCGGTATCGAGAAACGCTGAGGCGACAATGAGCTTTGCTCCCGAGTCCCCAGCGATCGCCGCAGCGCGGTCAACCGCGCGAAACGACGTCTCCGATCCGTCGGTACCAACCACCACAACCTTGTATTTGCTCATGAATCCTCCCGAAGATTTCGACAACTAACTAGCCGCAATCAGGCCAAACCAAACCAGTTTGGTCCCATCAGCTGACGGGCGGTCTAGCTGGCATTGCATTAAGGGTTGTGGCACAAGGCATTACGTGGTACACGCCGCGCCAGACGCTCAGTCCGGAATCACCCAGTCCGACCAGCGGTTAGCGGGGTTGACCCGGTATGAACCGGGAAAGACCCGGGCCATCAGGGCAGGCATTGCTTCGGTCCCCGGCAGCGTTCCCTGCCTTTTCCATACGTCCGGGTCTTGGCATGACAGCTCGAAAGTCAGTTGCACAGGTATCGATCCCGGAAGCGCCTCCGCGCACGCCTGGGTAGCTGTAACCGTGTGGTCAGCATGGGCAATTGGCGCGAGCACCACAGCCGCCGCCCAAAACCCAGTTCCGGCAAGTAGTTTGGCCATCGGCGAGAAAATCGTCACGCGACCCTGTCCATGTGCGCGGCCGAGTCGCCGATCGTCGCGCTGCCGTCGCCAATGATGGTGTGCAGCAGCGCTTTCTGCTCACGCTGTCCGCGGGCCGCCGCGCGGTCCATACCGCCGGGCAGGGCCAGGGCCGCGACGCTGCGGGTCATGTTGACCGGGATCCGCAACAGCGGATACCAGGGCGGCACGTAGGCCGGCAGGCCCAGCGCGCGCATCGCCCGCGGCCCGAGGAAGCCGCTGGTCACCGACAGGTGCTGCGCCCGTGCGACTCGGCGGCGCAGTCCCGGCATGCTGCGGTAGTGCCACACCAGCGGGTCGTCGGCCATCGGGACGGCCAGCTGCTTGGTGGACTCGTCGGGGCGGGCAAGTGCGGTAGACGTGTGATAGAGGACGCGCATCGCGTCGCGGAAGCTGTGCGGCAGCCATTCGTCCTGCACGCCGATCAGCCAGCCGACATAGCGGGTCAGGTGCGCGATGGCTTCCAGGTCGCGTGGCGTAGGAACGATTCCCATCCCGATCGCGCCGACCGGTGGCGCAATGAGCGCGCCCACCAACGTTGCCGCCATGTCGGTTTGATTGACCGGCAGGCCCCATTCGTCGGCGCGCCAGTCGGCCATCGCTGACACATAGCGACGCACCAGCGCGTGGATCAACCGCACTCGCAGGGTCGAGCGGTAACCGACGGCCAACGGCGCCAGGCCGCCGTCGGAGATGACGTCCATTGCCCACTGCATGGTCTCCGCGAACCGCTTGTTCGAGCCCTTCTCCAGCGCCCCGGTCCGCAACAGCGTCTTGTTGAATTCGGAGAATTGGTAGCCGCCCAGAAGTGACACGTCGCGGGCGACGTACATGCCGTCGGCGCCGCCTCTGCGCAGTGCCCGTTGTCCTCTGCGTAGCTTGCGCGCGTCAACCCAATCCGGAACCGCCTCCACCCCAACAAAGAAGTCGCGCAACGGGTCCGGCGCTTCGGGGACGTTCGCGATGCCCTCGTTAAGCGCCCGGTCGAACAGCGGGCGCATCTGCTCCATCCCGGCGGACGCCATCCACTCGACCAGGCGGTCCATCGGCTCGTCGCCGACGGTGAGCCGTTCGCCCAGCCTGCGCCACTGCTCCGGCGTGGGCTCACGCAAGCCCAACAGCCGCGCAGACAACGAGATGGCAGCCGGAACCGGCAACGGCTTGTCGGGATGGCGAGCCGGAACAGGCAGGTTCATCACCGCTCCTTGAGGCGCAGTTTGGATAACGCTCGTGTTCCAAAGGTAGGTTCCGGGTAGGGTTGCTGTCAATGAAACGCGCGGAAGTGGTGCGGGACTACGGCGGCATCAGCGCAGCCGACCGCCGCGCCGAACGCCGCCGCAAGCTGCTCGCTGCCGGACGGCAGATCTGGGGAGAATCGGGAGTCAGCGAGGTGACCGTCCGCGGGGTGTGCAACGCGGCCGGCCTGATCCCGCGCTACTTCTACGAGCAGTTTCCGAACCGGGACGCGCTGCTGTTCGCCGTCTCCGACGACGTTCGCGACGAACTGCTCGACGCAATGGTCGTCGCGGGAGTCGGCGACCCCGGCACGCTCAGGGACAAGCTCCGCTCGGCGCTGACCGCCTTCCTCGACATCATCGCCGCCGACCCCCACGTCCACCGCATTGCCACCGGCGACGTGAGCAGCGTTGCCGGCCTGGCGCAGCACCGCACACACATCCTGGACATGATCACCGACCTGGTCATCCAGTACAGCCCGGACGTCCTCGCCGGTTTCAGACCGAATCCAGCCGACTTGCGCCGCGGGGCGGTGTTCATGGTCGGCGGAGTGAACCAAATCATCGAAGCCTGGCTCCAGGATCCCCGCGAAACCACTCATGAGCTGGCCGCCATCTGCGCTGACCTGTGCGTTGCCGTGGTGCGTGGGGTCAGGCAGTCGGGCTAGCTCGCGCGCCGCTTCGACGCCCCGATCATCGCCGCAGTCCTGCGATGAGCCGCTGCATGCTTCGGGTGAGCGACGGCGGAACGTGGTCGGGATCCATCAGATCGTTCTCCGCGAGCGGACTCGCCTCGTCGGACACCGTGCGTTCGGTCACCGGCCGCAACGTCCTGCCCTGCCCGCGCAGCGACTCGACGGTCTTCAGGAATGACCCGGCTTCGGCCATCGTCCTCTCGAACTCGCCGACGGAAACCCCGAGGTGTTCGGACACCAATCGATTACGCGTCGACGTGACCTGCCGGCGGACGTCATCGTGTTGTGACACATCCGGATTCGCCTCGATGGCGAGATCGCACTCGCTGTCGAATCCCATCGACCGGTTGTTCAGATTCGACGATCCGATGCGCAACAGGCGATCGTCGACCACCAGCACCTTCGAGTGGATATAGATCGGCGTACCGCGGTCGGTCGCGGGCCAGTAGACGCCCAGTCGGTGGTGATCGTCTGCGGCCCATAGCACTTGAATGAGCCGGTGCCGGGCGCCGTCCATGGTTCCGCGCTCGAGGGGGTTGTTGCCTTTGCGAGGAAGGACGATGACGATCTCCGGACCTTCGTCTTCCCTGAGTCGAGCCGCCAGCGCGTCTGCGATGCGCCGGGCTGCCAAATACTGGTTCTCCAGGTAGATGGTGTGCCGGGCCGCCGCTATGGCCGCCAGGTTCAGCGCCTCGACCTCCCGAACCTCCTTGCGCCCGCGCAGTTTTGGCAAAGTTCGCGCGATTCCGACTTCGACATTGTGCAATGCCGGCTCCAGTCCGCTGGGCCACGCGACGTGTTTGGCTTCGACCGGCCGCAACGATCCGTCGGTCGCGGACCGCCATCGGGCTCGGGCTTGCTCGCCCAGTGCCCGCGCGGCGGCGCCGTCGACTGCCACCGCGACGTCGTGGCGAGGGCCGTAGCTGCGCCCAAGCGCCCGTCGATGACGGCTGCGCTGCTCATGCGCAGGAGTATCCCATCGGCCGATGGTGAGGTCGATACCACCGCAGAACGCCACCGCATCGTCGACCACCACAATTTTCTGGTGATGAACGGCGCCGGTCGGACGCTTGCCGTCGACAGCGAAATGCATTCGCCTGCTGGTAATTTGATTGACCAGCGAAACCGGTGTGAGCCCATACCAGATGCCGTCGAAGGCGGGCAGCAGGCGCAGGTTGGACTTGAGCAGGTAGACGTGGAGATCCGGCCGCTTCCACACCATCCAATAAAGGAAGGCACCCAGCTGGTTGGGACCGGGCAGTGTCTTGGCGCCTCGTTCGAATGACGTTCTGGCGTCCAAATCCCAACCGATCAACATGATTCGGTGCCGAGCGCGCAGCATCGCCGCCTTGACGTGCTTGAAGTAGTCGGCAGCATCGACGATGCAGGCGAACTGGTCGGCACGCTCTATGCGCCAGCATGTCTGGCCGGGAGTCAGCAATCGATCGTCGGGCACTCGGGATCTCTCAACTGCTGTTGGACGCGGACACCGCCCAGTTTCCAACACATTCCGGCTCAGCGCCAAATCGATCGAGACAAGCCGGTCGACGGACGGTCCTCACTGCTCCTCGTCTGCGGCTTCGATCGCGGCTCCTGGCGTGACCGAGCACTGCGGAAGCCGATGCAACTCGTCGGGGTCCCCGCCCTCCACCCGCAGCTGGCGTCGCCCGTCCTCGGCGGTGGCGACACCGATCGGCGACCCTTCCCCACCGCCACCGTCGGAATCCAGGAAGAGCTGCAATTCTCCGGAATCGACGAACAAGACGGCGTCATCGCTGGACAGCTTCCAGGGCTGGCCGTCGGTCGGCCACCGGCCACCGACGAGCCGAATGTCGTTGCGGTCCTTGTCTTCCTGATCGTCGTCGTCCTTCTGGACCGTGGCACAACTGACCCATAGTTTGCCGGGCAGCGCGCGGAAGTACACGGCGAGGCGCTGACGGTTGAGGTTCACGTCGACCGGTATGCCGATCGGGGGCAGCAAGGTGCCCTCGGGACGATCGTTCAGCGACTTCTTGACTTGACGGGACCCCATGCCGGTGCCAAACCAGTCGATCGTGAGCAGGGTCGTGAGGTACTGCGCGATCGCCAGCGTCAGCAATCCGCCCGCACCGGCCGCACCCACACCCGCCGCCCCCACTGCCCAGGTGACCGGCAGCGCGAGCAGACCGACGACAGCGGCGGCCCCGGCGGCGGTGGCGGCCTTGCCTGCCAACGAAAGGTTGAAGTCCGCATTCACATCCGGCTCTTCGGGATTCTGCGCCGGTCGCACCCCGACGGTCCTGGGCAGCTCGCCGAATCGCTCGCTGACCCGCTTGACGACTGCCTCGTAGTCCTGGTGGCTGAGCTCACCGGTGCGCTTCTTCTCGGAGGCCTCGCGCAGTTCCTGCTCCAGACTCTCCACGGTTCCGTGAACTCGCTGAGTTTCCTCCCCCTTCGGGTCACGCGGTATGTCGTCCAGGCCCATCTCGTAGGTCACCTTGAAGTTGGCTTTGAAGTCGTAGAGCTTGGTATCGGCGCTCACGGTGCCGTCGACGACCAACCGCCCGTCCTCGGTTCGGGGCACGATATCGGCGTCGAGAGAGTCCAGGCTTCGGTCCTGACCGCCGATGCTGATGGTCTTCGGGCCCATCAGCAGGCACGGCGCTTCGGCGTCGAAGTCGCTCTCGTCGAGACCGAAGCTGTTCATCACGGTGTCCCGAACTTGCCGCAGAATGCTCCACCCGGTGACGGCCAATCCGGCCTTCTCCCGTGGGTTTTCGGCCAGGATCGACGCCGGCAGATCCTCGCCGGCCGGAAGTTCGCGCAGCGTCTGCAGCTGGACCACCATGGATTCGTGGATGGCATTCTCGGGCAACGCCGCGTCGGACGACGCGCCGACATGAAAGCGCTGCACGACGGCGTCAAGGGCCTTGAACGTGCTGTCGTCCTGCGCATCGGGGTCGATTTCCAGCGGTGACGGCAGCAGATTGACAATGCCTTCCTCCCCCATCTCCGCGAGCTTCGGCCGCATCGCATCGGCGATCTGGGCAGCCAGCGAGTCGAGCACCCTGTCCCTCGCCTCCTCATCGGCCAGGCCGGGGTGCTGCAGCTTCTCCAGGTTCACCATCAGCTCCCCCGCGATGCTGTGCGTTATCCAATACGCCTCGGCGTAGTCGAGTTCCCAGGTGATTCGCGGGTCTTGTCCGGTGAATGCGGTTTCACCGGCGGCACGGCGCTCGATGTGCGGACCGAACAGGCGCGGGGCGTACTCCTCCCGCAGCGAGGTGGCCAGCAGGACAGGAGCGTCTTGCACGCCGAAGTTCAGGGCGATCGTCTGCTTACCCGGCTCTGTTTGATGCGGCTCGAGCTGATCGTGAATCGTCAACCGGCCGAAAAGCGGTATCTCGTTGTACGGGATTTCGCGTGCTTCCCCGGCGCGCGGACCGTCCGGGACGGTGATCGTCGCCGGCGGCAGCTCGACCAACGGGATGCAGGTGACCGAGTCGATGACGATTTTCGAATTGAAGATCACCAGGTCGATCGCGAAATGCCGCAACGGATCACGGGTTTCGCCGTCGGATTCCTCCTGCCACAACCGCTGATGCGAATCGAGGATGAACCAGACTCGGTCCACCGTGAGATCGAGCGTGGCCGTCGCCGAGTAGCCCGTGCCGTCGACGGACTCGGTGTAGCTGTCGCCGCTGAACATGTCGGCCGTCTGATCCTGGACGCGTTCACGATGAATTTCGATGATCGTGTCGGGTCGTTGCATGGCAAACTCCAATGGCTCAGCGGCGCGCGGTCGGCTTGCGAACTCTGTACCCGCCAGGCCGCGTTTTGAGTCACCAGGATCCGGTGCTCAGTTCTGGCGACCGACCAGTTCGGCGACAAAGCGATCGATGAAGCCGTCCGTTGGCGCCCCACCGACGGGCCTGATGACGAACTTCGACAATTTAGAGTCCAGGTAGGCGTCGAGTTGACGGTGCAGTTTGTCCCACCCGGCGGCGACCAACTCGCCGGGATCGAGATCGGGACGCCGCCGGCGCACCGCTGCCACCACTTCCGCCGGCAAGTCGCCGTCGGCGGAGCTGGCTACGGCCAGCGAAATGCCGAAGTGATCGGCCTCGATTCGCCGCCCCGCCTCCGCCGCAGCCAGTTCGATCGCCTCGCGTCCCTTGCGGGCCTCGTCAGGCGTGAGAAAACTACCCAACCAGCCGTCGGCCAGCGTGCCGATGCGACGGAACGCCGGGGGCGAGGAGCCGCCCAGCCAGATGTCCAGCGGAGGCGCCGGTCGCGGTGCGACCGCTGCGCCATTGACCGTGAAAAACCTGCCGCGGTAGGTGACCGAGTCGTCGAGCAGCGCCGAGCGCAGCACCCGCAGCGACTCGTCGAACACAGCTGCCCGCTCGCCGTGAGAGACTACGAACACCTCACGCTCGGCTGGAATTGCCGAACGCAGACCGAAGACGGGAAGAACCCGCTTGGGCGCGAGTGCGGCGAGCGAGGCCAGCTGTTTGGCAACCAACACCGGATGACGACCAGGCAATACCGCCACCGAAGTGCCCACCTTCAACCGGGCGGTCCGTGCCAATGCGTATGCCATCCCAACCATCGGATCCACCGCAGGGGAATAGACCAGCTCGGAGAACCACAGCGAGTCCACCCCGCCGGATTCCAGATGGTCGACGATGTCGCCGAGTTGATCGGGCGCGGTGTTCGCACCCAGTCCGACACCGAAGCGAATCTTCACCCGGGTCTCCCTTCGTGTAGCCGTAACGAGACCAACACAAGGGGCCCGCTATTTGTGTCCCGGGCCTACCAGCTCAGCGCCGAAGAAGCTCCGCGAACGCGTGCGCCGCCGACGTGACGCCCGCGTCGTCGTCGGTAGCCACCAGATCAAGCAGCAGTCCGCGGGTGACAGCCAGGCCAAGGCGCACCAACGCCGCGTCGGCGTCACCGCCGGCCGCCTTGTCCACTTCGGCCAGCCAGGCGTCGACAGCGCCGGGCACCATGCGGACAAAGGGCTCCTCGCCCTGCACCCCGCGTGAATAGCACTCGAAGAAGAGGCGCTCGAACGGCCGTAGCTCAGGCCGGCGCAGCATTTCCCACATTGCGGCGAAGCTGCCGGCGGGCTCGACTGGCAGTTCGGACAGGACGGCCATCTGCCGGTGTTCGACCTCCTCCACGATCGCCAGCAGCAATTCGTCCCGGGAGCCGAAGTGATGGAGCAACATGCGATGGCTGGTCCCGACCGCAGCGGCGACTTCGCGCAGCGAACGGTCCCCGATGCCGGCGGCGGCAAACTCTTCGACCAGCGCATCCAGAAGCTGCTGGCGTCGACTCAGGTCACGAGTGCGGGCCAAGGGATTGCCGCAATTGCTCGCTGCGACCCTTGAGGCCTTGGGCCTCCATCTCGAGGTAGCGACGCGTCGTGCGGAGCATCAGTCGGCCGACGATCGCCCCAATCGGACCCTGCTGGTCGAGCCTCTGGTCTACCCGCGTCCGGCCATCGGCGACCGACGTCACCGTGTGAGTGGCCACAGTCCTGCCGCCGGGGGAACGTTGCGCCCAGGTCCACGACACCCCCGGTGACACCTCGGTCACTTCCCACACGAGCGTGGGCAGCTTCGGCTGTTTGATCTGGAACCGCTTGCCGACAGCTAGTCCGGGTCCGTCGAGGGCGACCAGGCTGGTGACGGAGGCGGTCCATTCCGGCCACCGCTCAACATCGCTGAACACCTCCCATACCAGGGACGCTGGTGCATCGATATCCACGCCGCTGTCAGTAAACATGTACCAGATGGTACATGATTCGGCGAGGTGGCGGCTAGTCCGATTCGGTCTTTCCCACCGGAGCACACGCTCATAGGCTCGCCTGATGGACTTCGAGTTGCATCGCAAAGATTTGCACCAGACCCGGTTCCTCTTCGGCGATGCTCCGTCGCCGAAGGATGGGGGCGCGCTGCTTCGCGTCGAGTCGTTCGGGCTGACGTCGAACAACATCACCTACGCCGTATTCGGTGAGGCGATGAAGTACTGGGACTTCTTCCCGGCCTCGGATCCGGACTGGGGAAAGCTCAACGTCTGGGGCTACGCGCACGTGGAGGAATCGCGACATCCGGACCTGGCGCAGGGCACGCGCGTCTACGGCTACCTGCCCTGTGCGAGCCACCTGCTGGTCATCCCCGACCGCATCAACGAGAAGGGATTCATCGACGCCGCCCCGCACCGCGCGGCGCTGCCCTCGGCCTACCAGGGCTACCGCGACGTACAGACCGATCCGGTGTACTCGGCCGATCGCGAGGCAGAACACATCCTCTTCTTTCCCCTGTTCTTCACGTCGTTCCTCATCGACGACTTCGTCGCCGACGAGGGTTTTTTCGGTGCGGACACGATCGTGATCTCCAGCGCCTCGTCGAAAACGGCGATCATCGCGGCCTACCTTCTGGCCAAGCGTGAGGGCATCCAGATCGTGGGCCTGACCTCGGCAGGCAACAGCGAGTTCGTCACCGGGCTGGACGTCTACGACTCGGTTTGCGGATACGACGACATCTCTCAGTTGCCGGGCGACCGTGCCGTTTACATCGACATCTCCGGCGACGGCAATATCCGCACCGCCGTCCATTCCCATTACGGCGACCGCCTCGCCCACAGCGCTGCGGTCGGCATGACGCACTGGACCGAGATGGCGCAAGGTAGCGGACATCTCGCGGGCCCGAGCCCCGTCTTCTTCTTCGCACCGGACCGTATCAAGAAACGCGGCTCCGACTGGGGCACCGCGAAACTCGACCTCAACGTCGCCGAGGCATGGACGCCGTTTGCCGAGTGGGCGTCGAATTGGCTTCGGGTCGAACGGATCTCGAGCACCGACGACATCCAGCGCGCCTACCTCGAGCTGCTCGACGGCAAAGTCGACCCCAGGGCCGGCACGATTGTGGATCTGTGAACCGACTAAAGCGCGACGACGGCGTCGCCCTCGCATATCAGGTCCACAACCCGCAGGCGCCGGGTGTGCCGCTTCTGCTGACGCACGGTTTCGGTGCCACCGCGGGCATGTGGGGCCCCAATATCGATGCCCTCAGTGCCGACCGCCCGGTGATCGTCTGGGACCAGCGCGGGCATGGAAGCAGTGACGCGCCCGACGACTTGGACCGCTACAGCGCGCAGATCAGCGTCGCGGACATGGCGGCCATTCTCGACGCCGCAGGTGCCGATCGAGCAGTCATCGGAGGAATGTCGTTGGGCGGCTACCTATCTCTGGCCTTTCACCTCACCCATCCGCAGCGGGTAGCCGGACTAGTGCTGGTCGATACGGGACCGGGCTACCGCAACGACGAAGCCCGTGAGAAGTGGAACGCGTGGGTAGAGCGACGCGCCCAGAAACTCGAGCGCGGCGAGATGCCGGCCGACATGTCCGCAGAACTCGCCCAAGCGGTGCATGAGCATCCCGAGGGATTGCCGCGCGCCGCCCGCCGTGTCATGGCGCAGAAGGACGCTCGCGTCATCACATCGCTCGACAGCATCCGCGTTCCCACGTTGGTGGTCGTCGGGGCGGAGGATACCGACTTCCTGGCCGGGGCCGAATACATGCACCGCAAGATCTCGGATTCTCGCAAGGTCGTCATCGAGAACGCGGGGCATGCGGCGAACATGGACCAGCCCGAGGCGTTCAATACAGCCGTACGCGAACTGCTGGAACAGATTTGAGCACTCCGGACGTCAGCGTCGATTTCGCCGGCCACGTGGCCGTGGTGGAGATCCATCGGCCGCCGAACAACTACTTCGACACCGTTTTGATCAAGGGCATCGCCGACGCCTACGAGCAACTCGACGACGAAGCCGAATGCCGGGCGATCGTGTTGTGTGCGGAGGGAAGGCATTTCTGCGCCGGCGCCGACTTCTCTCAGCCCGCCGCGGATCGCCTGTCGCCCGGTGAGCTTTATGCTCAGGCCATCCGGTTGTTCCGCGCCACCAAGCCCGTCGTCGCCGCGGTGCACGGTGCCGCGATCGGCGGTGGACTCGGACTTGCTCTCAGTGCCGACTTCCGGGTGGCTGCACCCTCGTCGAAATTCGCGGCCAACTTCAGCCGGCTCGGGTTTCATCCCGGCTTCGGCATCACCGCCACGTTGCCACGTGTCGTCGGTCAGCAACGCGCACTCGAGTGGACGCTCACCGGTGAACGTTTCGGCGGTGAAATCGCTTATGCGGCAGGGTTGGTCGATGAACTGGCCGCCGATGGTGACGTGCGCGCGGCGGCGCTCCGGTTCGCCGAGCGCATCGCCGCGTCGGCTCCCTTGGCGCTCACCAGCATTCGCGCCACCATGCGCGCCGGACTCGCCGAGGAGGTCGCCGCCGCCACCGCCCGCGAGCTCGAAGAACAGACCCGGCTACAGGCGACCGCCGACTTCAGTGAGGGCGTGACCGCAGCAGCCCAGCGCCGCGCTCCGATGTTCACGGGTCGCTGAAGGTGACTTAGTTCGTGTTCGATGCGCTCGACCATGTGATTCTCGCGGTACGCGACCTCGACGACGCCACGCGACGCTACGCCACGCTGCTGTCCAGGAGCCCTTCGTGGCGCGGAGATCATCCGGGCTGGGGCACGGCGAATGCACTGTTCCGACTCGACAACACTTACCTCGAGCTGATAACGCCGCATGGCGATGGGCCTTTCGGGCGTACGGTCGCGGCACAGCTCGATCAACGAGGCGAGGGGCCGATCGGTCTTGCGTTCGCCACGTCCGATCTCGACACTGCGTACGCGCAACTCGCCGCGAACGGCCTTGAGCCGTCGCCTGTGTCACCCGGTCTCGGCCGCGACACCCGCACCCGGCTGATTCGCCGCTGGCGCAGCGTGCTGATGCCCGGAACACGAACCCGCGGTGTGCTGATCATCGCGATCGAGCACGAGTCGCCGGATCTCCTTCCCCAGGCCGCGCCAGTGGGATCCGGGGATGCGATCGTCACGGGGATCGATCACGTGGTGGTGAGTACATCCGATGCGGACGCGGCGATCAAGCTGTACCGCGATCGCCTCGGCCTGCGCCTCGCGCTCGACCGCAGCTTCCCGGACTGGGGCACGCGACTGGTGTTTCTGCGCGTGGGCGGAGTCACCGTGGAAATCGCGCAGCCACTGGGCGACGCGGGGCCCATCGCCGGAACCGATCGGGTCTGGGGGCTCTCCTGGCGCGTTCCGAACGCCGATGCCGCACGGGCGCGCCTCGCGGAGGCCGGGCTCGACGTGTCCGAGGTTCGCTTGGGGCGCAAGCCGGGCACGCGCGTACTCAGCGTGAAGGACGGCACGTGCGGCGTTCCGACCCTGTTGATCGAGCCGGCAGAGCCCGGGAAGCAAGGCGCCTGACGACAGCCGCCGCCATTCACGTGTGCGGGAAGGTCTACTCTTCGCGCGCTCTAGTCGTTGCCGATGTCGATCGACAGACACTCGATTTCGCGACCTCAACCGCGGTAACGGTCCACCTTTGCGGCGTATTCGTCGAGCAATCGGAGTGATTCGTCCCGCGGCCGGGTGGGCAACAGCAGTGCCAATTGATCGAAACCTAAACCCTCGGCGGCGTGCCAATAATCCGGCTTGGCCGGCGCGCCGAACATGGCCAGCGGAACATTCCGTCCGCTGCCCTCACGCAGTTGATCAATGCGTTGGGTCAGTCGTTCCACCGGGAGCGGGTTGGATATCCAGCCCGCGTCGTGGCGGATGATCCGCTTGACGGTGGCATCGGAGTCGCCGCCGATGAAGATGGGCGGGTGCGGTTGCTGAACCGGCTTGGGACGACTGTAGGACGGGTCGAAGTCGACGTACTTGCCGTGGTACTCAGCGGGTTCGGTCGTCCACAGCGCCTTGATCGCCTCGATCCGCTCATCGAGCAGTTTGCCTCGCGTCTTCGGGTCCGTGCCGTGATCGCGCAACTCCTCGATGTTCCAACCGGCACCGACACCAAACACGAAGCGGCCGCCGGAGATCAGGTCGATGCTGGCAGCCTCCTTTGCCGTGATGATCGGATCGCGCTGGATCAGTAAGGCGATCCCGGTAAACAACTCAATGGACGAAGTCACCGCTGCAGCCGCGGCTAACGTCACGAACGGATCCAGGGTCCGGTAGTAGATCGACGGCAGCTCGCCACCAAGCGGATAGGCGGACTCCCGACTTGCCGGAATATGCGTGTGTTCAGCGATAACCAGCGAGGCGAAACCCCGCTCTTCGATTGCCCGCGCTAGCGATACCGTGTCGATGCTGTCGTCGTTGACGAACGTCGCGATCCCGAATTTCATCCTCACCCTTATCTGCCGTGTTCCGCACAAGCAACGCCTGCAAGCAGGTTGCTAATCCCGACTCCTCAAGCTGGAAGACGAGGGCTCACGGCTGAGCCCGACCGCGAGGTCCGACAACTTCACACCGACAGGACTACCGGGCTTACCCTTGCGAGTAAACATGCGTGAGGGGTTGTCTGTGCAGCAGCTGAGTTGGACCGACGACATGCTGCTACGTGCAGAAAGACCGGAGACACCATTACAGATTCAGCTGCTTCTGATCTATGACCCGTCGACCGCCCCGGGCGGCAAAGTGACCTTCAAGGGGATTCTCGAGGAGCTCGCCGCCCGGCTGCATCTCGCGGATGTGTTCCGGCGGCGGTTAACCGAGCTGCCCGGCGGATTGCACAGGCCGTACTGGGTGGAAGACCCGAACTTCGATCTTGAGTATCACGTCCGTCATATCGCGCTACCCCAACCTGGTGACTGGCGGCAGCTTTGTATCCAGATCGCCCGGCTGCACGCCCGACAGATCGACCTGCGACGTCCGCCGTGGGAAATCACTGTCATCGAGGGACTCAATTCCGTGCCAGGAGTACCGAAGGGCTCGTTCGCAATGGCGTTGAAATTGCACCACTGTGCTGTCGACGGCATGGCCAGCGTGCAGATGATTGCGTCGCTCCACGACCTTGCCGCTGATAGCCCCCGCCCCGCCGGGCCGGAAAGCCCCTGGCATCCCGACCGCCTTCCTACCAATGCCGACTTACTGGCGCGCACGGCAATCAACGCAGCGCTCTACCCTCTACGGGCGGGCAGTGTGATCGCGTCGAACGCCCCCAAGGTAATCCGCGGCCTAGCCGGTCTGCCGGGCAAGCTGGTCGGCGGTGTGGCGTCAAAGGTCGCCGAGGGCAGCGGTCTTCCGTCGTTTCCACCGAAGACGCGCTTCAACCAAACGGTGTCACCGCACCGTGTCTTCGAGGCGCGGTTCCACGATCTCTCCGATTTCCGGCGGATCAAGGCGAGTGTGCCCGGCGCGACGATCAATGATGTGGCTCTCGCATACGTTGGCGGTGCCCTTCGCGAATATCTGGATGGCCATGGCGAGCTTCCTGATGAATCGCTTGTCGCGGCATGCCCAATGTCACTGCGCGAGGCGGGCGATAAGACCAGCAAGGGCAACGCGGTGTTCGGGCGGTTGCAATCGCTCGGCACGGACATCGCTGATCCGCTCGAACGTCTCGCTGCCATCGCTGAAGCGACCTCAGCAGGTCTCTCGGGAGCGGACAAGTCCACTGGGAACCGCCTGCTCGACCTGATTGAAACAGTGCCGACGTCACTGCTCGGGATCACTGCAAAGGCCGCGAGTGTGATTCCGTTCTCTGGCCCAACGGTCGCCAACACGACCGTGACCAACGTGCCCGGTCCACCCGACCCGATCTTCTTCAGTGGCGCCCGGCTCGTCCGCGCCGCCGGTCTCGGGCCGCTAATAGGCGGCTTGAATCTCATCCATGTCGTTGCGAGCTACAACGGAACTCTCTCGATCAGCGCCACTGCGGATCGCGACGCCCTGCCCGACCCGGCCAGGTATGCCGAATGCATGGAAAACGCGTTTCAGGAGTTGCTGTTAGGCGTCAGCTGAGCTGTTTCGGAGATTCGGACTGCGAGCGCATCGTAGGCACGGAGCTGGCTCAGCCCGTCCTGGCCGTCACCAGCCTGGGCTATGTCGCCGCGGGGGTGGCCGTGCTGTGCTGGGCGGTGCGGGTGAGGGCGCCGCTGGCCGGGGCTGCCGGCGTGGCGCTAGTGGCGGTTGGGGCGGGGAGCTTCGCCTACCACGGGCCTCAGCCATCGTGGGCAGAGCGCGCCCACGACTGGCCCATCGTCGCCCTGGCCCTGGTGTACTTCGCCGGCCTGGCCTGGAGCGCGCGCCGGCGGCGCTGGTCAACGTGGGCGACAGCGGCCGGCGTCTTCGCGCTGGCACTGGCTGCCTACGCCGCGGGACGCACCGGCTCGCCGCTGTGCCGGCCCGACAGTTTGTGGCAGTACCACGGCGCCTGGCACGTCCTCTCCGCCGCTGCCGCCGGTTGGGCCGCCCGGGCCATGGCGCCGAGTCCGCAACATTTGCAGTAGCGTTGGCGCCGGATTTGGCTAGCGAAACCGATTACGCAGCGGCTCGAGACGGAAGCAAGCGGTGAGGACTCATCCCAATTGAGGTCTTTCCAGCGGCGGGGGGCCGTGGTGGCGGAAATGCTCGCAGCGGTGGTCGTGCTGGTGCAGTGCAGCGCCGCGCCGCCACCGCAGGCGGCCACACCATCTGCTGCGCCGTCGACGTCGCCGTCGACCGCCGCGTCGCCGTCGGCCGCCGCACCGCCGTCGTCGACCAGCGCCCCGCCGGCACCTGGCGCTGCGTCAGTGCAACCCGTAACTGCGGCGGATCTGAGCACGACCTGGCACCCTGGTTGTCCCGTCGAGCCGGAACAGCTGCGACGGGTCGCCGTCGCCTACATCGGTTTCGACGGCCAGCCCCACCGCGGCGAGCTGGTCGTGCACCAAGACCTGGTCCCGGACGTCATCGCGATCTTCGAGCAGCTCCACCGAATGCGTTATCCCGTCGACAAGATCCGCACGGTCGACAACTACTCGGACGCTGACGATGAGCTATCCATGGAGGACAACAACACCTCGGCGTTCAACTGCCGACTCATCCCGGGTACCAACCAATGGTCTCCGCACGCTTACGGCCGTGCCATCGATCTCAATCCGCTGATCAACCCGTGTCTGTATACCGGCGGATATTTCGAACCACGGAACGCGGCGGTCTACCTGGACCGCAGCCGCACCGACCCCGGCCTCTTACACAACGACGACTCGACGGTGCGCGTCTTCACAGATCGTGGCTGGGCGTGGGGTGGTTACTGGGCGAATGACACCGACTACCAACACTTCGAGCGGCCCTGAGATTCAAAGACCCAGCGCCTGCGCAGCTGCCGTCGCCACCTCACCCCGGATGTCTGAGATCGGTGGACTGCCGCGTGTATGAATCGAATTCGTGAGCAGAACCACGTAGGTGTCTGAGCCTGGGTCCAGCCACATCGAGGTTCCAGTGAACCCGGTATGACCGAAGCTGCCGACAGGGAAGACCATGCCTCGCGGCATGGAGAGGGGCGTGTCGATGTCCCAGCCGAAGCCGCGCAGGTTCTGTCCTGCGATCGCCGGATAGTGCGGAGCGAGTAGCGAACCCGTTGCATTCGGTCTCTTTGCGATCGCTTGTCGGGCGGCATCGTTCGCTGCTTCGAGTTGTCGAGGCGTATGGTCCGGCTGCTGCGGAGTCGTCATCAACTCCAAAGTTGCTTGGCTCAGCGGGAATTCGCTTGGGCGTCCGGCAAGCCGATCGAGCAAGGCTTGCGCAAAGATGCCGACATCGTGGGCTGTGGAGAACACGCCGGCATGCCCGGCCACCCCACCCATGCGGCGCGCGGTCGTGTCGTGCACGGTGCCCCGGAGCAGTTGATCGAGATCGGGATTCCTGCCCGGATCCGCTCTGCCTTCTTCGTCCCGTGCTGTGGGTGCGATGCGCGACAACAGACCGGCGTTCCAGGTACCCGCCGGACAAACTGTGGATCCCGTTGGCGCGGAAGCCCACCCGACCGCAGCTCCTCTCACCGAGTGTGGGCCGCATGCTTTGGCCGCAGGGAGATAGCGGGTATCGGCCATGCCGAGGGGTGCGAATACGTGTTCTTGAACGTAGACGTCTTCTGCCTCGCCGGTAAGTTTCTCGAGCAGCGCGCCGAGCAGAATGAAGTTGATATCGGAGTAGTGGAACACCTCGCCGGGACCCGACTGCAGCGGCGTATTCAAAGCGCGATGTGTGCCCTCTGCTTTGTCGGGTCGGTCCAGTCCCCACGGATCTTTGAGTTCTACATCTCCCGGTTCGCCTGAAGTGTGCGTAAGCAACATGCGAACCGTCACCTGTGCGCGCACCGGATCGTTGGCCGTGTTGAAGTCGGGCAAATACTGCTGGACGGGATCGTCGAACTGAACCATGCCTTGTTCGTAGAGCTGCAGGACGGCGGTCGCCGTTGCGAGGATCTTCGTCAACGACGCCAAGTCGAAGATCGTGTCCTCGGTCATCGGCTCCGCGGGTGCAGGCATTCCGTTCAGCCCGGGTTCGCCCGCGAGCTTGCGTGAGCCATAAGCCTGGTGGAAGGCGATCTGGCCACCGTGCCCGATCACCACGACAGCACCTGGCAGCCTGTTGGCCGCAATCGCATCGGTGATCAGCTTGGAGACCTTGGCGAACTCGAGTGCGGTAGCCGGATCGGGCGGTTGGGACGGTGTTGTGAAATCCGTTGTCGGAGCCGGGAGCGGCGGCGCGGCGGGCGGCGACGTTGAATGCCCGGTGTCGTTCACTTCGGTGCGGGCGGCTTGACCAGGCGAGCAAGCCGTGAGTACGAGGCAGAGAATTCCGACGGCAATGGCTATTCTCATTGGCCCGCCTGACCGCGACAACCGTTGTGGCGCAATCTGATTTGTCGCTCCTGCGAAATTCGGCGCTGTCGTCCGTGAGCCGGAGTTGTGCGCGTTCGGCGTATGGCAAGCCTCAATCCCCGCGCTTTGCCCAAACCGTCGGCGTCTGAGGGCTTTCCACGTGAGCTGGCGTCGTTCGGCGTGAGCTGACGGCGTTGAGCGTGAACCGACGGCGTTGCGCGTGAAGTGAGGGCGGGAATCGGCGCGGATTTCCGCCCTGGATGCACACCCAACGCCCTGGCTTCACACCCAACGGCAAGGCAGAGAATGTCGCCGCGGGGACGGACCGGCCAATTTCGCAACAGCCCGATTTGTCGCTCGGAGGCGGACAAAAAGACACATACTTCTCTCCGGTGACTGAAGTGACTGGTGGGACCGCCGGCCCCACCGACGGCAAAGCCCCCAAGCGAGCAGTCGCCGTTCACTGAATCCCCACAGGTCCTCGTCCCGCCATGATGCTGTGTCCGAGTCGAACTCAGCTTAGTGTGAACAGAAGAAATCCGATCCCACGAACGGGTACCAATGGACATCGAGGAATCCGAGACAACGCTGGAGGATCTGCGGGGCGATCTGGCGCAACGGTATAGGTGGGCACCGACCGGCGGAAGCTGCGTCGACAGCGCGATCGTCGAAGCTGACTTAGCGGCCCTCGACCGCGACGGCTACGTCATCTGGCAGAACCTGCTGAGTGCAGACGAGTGCCGGCAAATCCGCGAGGTCGTGCGCCCCTGGCTCGGACACACCGGACGTAACTCTTTCGAGGGCCGGCGTACCCAGCGCATCTACAGCGTGCTGAGCCGGACGCGAGTGTGCGACCGGCTCGTCGACCATCCTCGGGTGCTCGCGGTGCTCGATCGGTTGCTGATGCCCAACTACCTGCTTTCCGCGTTGCAGGCCATCAACATTCAGCCGGGAGAAACCGCGCAGCTGCCCCACCATGACGACGGCTTCTATCCGATTCCGCGTCCACGTGAACCGTTGGCAGCGGCGACGATCTGGGCCATCGACGACTTCACCGCCGACAACGGCGCCACGGTCGTCATACCCGGTAGCCACCGCTGGGGCAAACGTCGCCCCACCCCAGACGATCACGCCGTACCTGTCGTCATGCCCGCCGGCTCGTGCGTCTTCTTCGTCGGCACCCTTTGGCATGGCGGAGGCGCTAACACCAGCACCGGCGACCGTCTTGCCGTCACCGCCCAGTACTGCCAACCGTGGCTGCGTCCCATGGAAGCCTTCACGTTGTCGATATCGCGCGAGACCGCCCGAGCGGTCTCCGACGACATTCGCCGCATGCTCGGCTACAGCATCCACCCGCCCTTCGTCGGAGCGGTCGACGGCCTGCATCCACTACGGCTGTTGGAGACCGATCAGGACGTCTAGGTTCACCAGACCCGGACGCGGTCCTCGGGCTTGAGAAACAACGAGTCCCCTGGCTGGACGTTGAACGCCGCATACCACTCGTCCATGTTGCGGACGATTCCGTTGACCCGGAACTTGGCGGGGCTGTGGACGTCCGACAGCAATCGGGTGCGCACAGTCTGGGGCCGGCAGATCTCTTTCCAGCTCGCCGCGAAGGCGATGAAGAACCGCTGGTCGCCGGTGAGGCCGTCGATTACCGGCGCCTCTTTTCCGTTGAGGGACAGCTTGTAGGCGTCGTAGGCGATGCGAAGTCCCGCAAGATCGGCGATATTCTCGCCGATCGTCAGCTTCCCGTTGATGCGGTTGCCCGGTAGCGGCTCATAGCCGTTGAACTGCTCGACAAGCTTGTCCGACTCGCGGACATAGCGCTCAGCGTCGGCCGGCGTCCACCAATCGCGCTGTACACCGGTGCCGTCGCTCTTGCGGCCCTGGTCGTCGAACGCATGGCTCATCTCGTGACCGATCGTGGCCCCGATCGCGCCGTAGTTGGCCGCGGGGTCGGCGGCGGGATCAAAGTTCGGTGGTTGCAGAATCGCCGCCGGAAACACGATGTCGTTGAGACGCGGAGAGTAGTAGGCATTGTTGGTCTGCGGCGTCATGTTCCATTCGGCGCGGTCGATGGGTTTTCCCAACTTGCTGACGTCGTCGTTCCACGACCAGATCGCCAGATTGTTCTCGTTGCCGACGAGGTCGGTGGCGCCGATCTTGACCGTCGCGTACGACTTCCATTTGTCGGGATAGCCGACTTTGGCAACCAGTGCCGCGAGCTTGGCCTGGGCTTCTTTCTTCGTCTCGGGTGCCATCCACGAGGCGCCGTCGATGCGCTTGCTGTACGCCTTGCGAAGATTCTCGACCAGCGCTCGCGCGCTGTCGCGCGTCGGCTGAGTGAAGTGTGCGCCGACATAGAGTTCTCCGACCGGGTCGCCGAGTTCACTGCTTACCCGAGAAACGCCGCGCTTGTCTCGCGGTGCCCGCTCCTGGGCGCCCGCCATGGTTCGGCCGTAGAAGTCGAACAGCTCATCGGCGAACGGCGTCGAAAGCTCGCTGCCGTATGAATGCAGGACGTGGTAGCGCTCGTAAGCCTTCCACGCGTCCAACGGCTCGGTGGCGAAAAGCTCTGCGGTCTGGCGTAATACGTCGGGCATGCCGACCTGAAAGTCGGTCGTCGCCGGCAGCTTCAGCGCGTCGAACATCTCCGGCAAGGGCGCGCCCTGCCCGAGCCGCTCGACTTCGGCACGCGCCATGATGTTGTCCGTCTTCTCGACGTTGCGCGCGAGCTCCCGTGGCAGTTGCACCTCGGCCAGCTTGGTTTCCAGCGCAAGCAGTTGTTCGGCCTGCTGCTGCGCGTCGGCGTAACCCGCGAGGCCGAGCAGCTTGGCCGCGTGTGCGACGAAAGCCTGTCGTAACTCGACGGATTCGGGATCGGTGTTCACGTAATGGCCGCGGTCACCGAGCGAGAGGCCGCCCTGCCAAATCCTGGGTATGTAGCGGGTCGGGTTGTTCGGATCGATGTCCACCGAGACCGGGAAGGGGTCGTCCACCCGGGTCTTGCCGTTGAAGGACACGAGAACCGCGTTGAGTCCCGGCCGGTCGTTGATCGTGTCGATCGACGCCAGAAGGGGCCGCACCGGCTCGGCCCCTTTCTTGTTCAGCAGCGCCTCGTCCATGTACGACGCGTAGAGGTCGCCGATCTGCTGCGAGATATCGCCCGCAGCCGCATGTTTGGCAGCGGCGCCCTGGACAATCGCTTTGAGGTCCGCGTCGAGCTGGTTCTGAATATCGAGGTTGACTCCCGCACACACCCGGTCTGGGGGGATCTTCGCGTTCTTGATCCAGGTGCCGACGACGTAATCGAAAAAGTCGTTGCCGGGCCGGACGGACCTGTCCATGTCTGCCAGGTCGACGCCCCAGGAACCGACTTTGGGTTTGGAAGGCCGCGCTACCGGGTGGTCACACCCGACGAGCACCAGGCCGGCGGCCAGCGATACTGCCGCCGTACGAATGAATACGCGCACCGCAGACCTCCAGTCGCCGGGCCAAACGGCAGCTTAGCCGTGCGCGCCGGCAGCACCGCGCCGGGCCGCTCACTCTCCTGGCTCGCCGGCCGTTAGGGCCCGTTTCGACTCCGGGACCCGGCGCCGCACGCGATAAGAAGCAAAAGTAACGATCTCGCCTTTTTCGGAGCGTGTGCCCATAGATCATCACGCTCAATCCGCTGTGCGCGGTCGCCAGGAGCCATTACATTTACTAGCACCAAACTCACTTTCTCGACCGGACGTAAAGGAGGTGAACACATGTCCCACGAAATTCTCTTTCACGAGGATGAAGTCCCCTACGGGGCGACTGCATTCACAGTTGACGACCTCGACGAGTAAGGACCGGCCGGCGTCTTAGCCGACATATCGTTAGCTGATCGGCGGGGAATCTCGCAGCCAATGCGTGATCCCCGCCGGTTAGTTGAGGGCCGACAAATCGCACCCCAAACGCGCCACAATCCGCTGTAACAAAGGAAGATTCGTGTCGAGATTGGCCACGTCTCATATTGCGGCGTCGGTTGGGCCAAACTGGTCCCACTGGCCGACGCGCGTATTGGGTTCGGCCAACACGACGACTATCGGCTACCGCGAAGGCACCCATCGCCTCATCAGTCCCGACCAAACGTGGCGGGCCGTGCAACCGCTGCTTGAATCGGCCGGTATCACTCGGGTCGCCGATGTGACCTGGCTGGATGACATCGGAATTCCCACCGTGCAGGCAGTCCGGCCGGCCTCGTTGACGCTTTCGGTCAGTCAGGGAAAGGGCACCACATACCGCGCTGCCCAAGTCTCGGCGGTGATGGAATCGATGGAAGGCTGGCACTGCGAGAACGCCACCCCGGATCTGGCGTCCACGGCCGCCAAGGATCTGACTTCAACCCTGACCTACGATCCCGCCCAACTTTGCCGTCCAGCCGGGAGCCTCTACCACGTCGGCGCGAAGCTGGACTGGATGACTGCGACCACGCTGCTCACCGGCAGCACAACCTGGGTCCCGTGGGCAGCCGTCGTGGTGAACGTCGCCGTGCGCGACCGATGGGTACCGCCCAGTTTCAAAATGAGCACTAACGGACTGGCCTCGGGCAACAGCTACGACGAGGCCGCCCTGCACGGCGTGTACGAAATAATGGAACGGCACTGCCTGAGCACGGCCACTCCGGGTTTGACGATGTTCAAGGTGCGAGCGGCAGACGTCGGGACCCCAACCTCGGCTCAACTGGTCGACATGGTCCACAAAGCCGGGAGCGAACTGCACATCGCCCGGATCGACGCGTGGGAGGGTTACTACTGCTTCGCCGTTGAGCTGTGGTCACCGATGTTGGAAGTGCCATTCAGCGGCAGTGGGCTTCACCACGACCCCGACGTTGCCCTGTCACGAGCCGTCACCGAGGCCGCTCAGTCGCGCGTCACTGCAATCAGTGGAGCTCGAGAGGATCTTCCGTCGGCGATTTACCACCGGTTCGCACGGGTGCACACCTACACCGCGGCCCACCGATCAATGCACGACTTGCCCAAGGCGACACCGACGCCCTGGCCTGTCACCCGTTCCGACTCGCTGCCCGACCTGCTAGCTGCGGCGGCATCGGCGGTAGCGGCTCGAGCCGGTACCGAGCCGCTAGCGGTCGTCTGTGACTTCGCCGGCGCCTGCATTCCGGTCGTGCGTGTTATCGCCCCCGGCCTGCCGTCCGAGGTCGTAACGCCGATGCGGGTCTCGCTTGAAGGGTTGACGTGAGGACCGCCAGCCGAGTGGTAGTCACCGCCGGACCCACCATCGATTGCGCCGCCATTCACGCTGTGGTGCCCCAAGCCGAAGTAGTCCCCCCGATCTCGTTTGGCCAAGCGCTCTCCTACGGATTGCGGTCGGGGGATGTGCTACTCATCGTCGACGGACTCTTCTTTCAGCACCAGTCAGTTCGGCACAAGGAACTGCTCACCCTGCTTTCCGATGGAATACGGGTCATGGGGTCGTCGAGCATGGGTGCGCTACGCGCCGCCGAGCTGTACCAGTTCGGAATGGAAGGCTGCGGCTGGGTTTTCGAGGCGTACCGCGATGGCATCTTGGACGCCGACGACGAGGTGGGCATGGTGCACGGCGCCGCTGAAGACCACTATCCGATCTTCGTGGATGCCCTCGTCAACATGCGCCACACCATAGCGAAAGCCGTGGAAGGCGGTGTCATGGCAGCGCCGCTGGCTGCCGACATAATCGAGGCAGCCCGCAATATGCCGTTCACCACGCGGACCTGGCCTCGGCTACTCGAAGTTGTCGGGGCGCCGGCTGGTCTGGCCGCACAATTGCGGTCCATGCGGGTCGATGTCAAGCACGACGATGCGCTCATCGCGCTGCGTCACATCACCCATTCTCGGCAACCCAGGCCGGTGCGGCCCTACCCGCCGCCAACCGTGTGGTCGCAGCGGTGGCAGCAGCGATGGGGGGGCGCACAGGTCCCAACCAGAGCCGAGAACGACGCGCGCCCGGTTTCGGACCTGGACGTCCTATCACTGCTGAGCGTGTGCTCGGTCGACCGGTGGGCATACCGCCCAGCTCTCGAACAGGTCGCTGCATGGCACCGGGCATTGACGCACCCTGACGAGGACGGCACCGTTCGAGATCGCGCTTTGCGTGCGGTCGGCGATGTGGTGGGCCAGACGTACGAACGTGCCCTTGAGACCGTGGCCCACCGCTACGCGCTGACCACCGGCATCATCGACGAGTCCGGCTTTCCCGAGTGCCTGAGGTCGTACTGGCTAACTGCAAAGGAGAACGTGAGCCTAGGCTACGACCCCGTTGCAATATCGGCGCGAGTCGTCACGCGCACGCTGTTTTCCGCTCCGTCGTTCCCGGCAATCCAGTACTTCCTCGAACTGTTGCGCAACGACCCCCGCCTCCCTGAATGGCGCGACATGGCGGAGCGCGCCCTAGCGATGCGTGAGGACCTCGCGCGGAACAAACCGCAGCTGAACCTGCGCCGGCCAGACCCCGCGCGACTCAAACTGCTCTACGCCACCCGGTGGGGTGCCGACGTAGACCATATCGAGTTAGCCAGGCGCGGTTTGATGACCGAGCAGTCCTTCTACAACGCCGCTACCCTGTTCGCGGTGGCAGCTGCCGACGACAAATTACCGCTCATTGAGGTCGGTAGCTTGGGGCCGGAATTGGTCAGTAAGTGACGGACCTGCCTGACAAAAACACCAGTTGACTAATTATCCGCTGGACTCTATTTGTGCAGCCAATCGTTTGACGGAGACACATTAACCCGCCATGCGTACCGCGAATGCGATAAACGCCGAGGAATTACGATCAACGGATGCGAGCCCGTGTGAGCACGTGGACGACCGCGTTGCTTGGTTGTTTGGTGTTGTCGGCAGCTGGGTGTACTGGCCCCACAGGACATACGCCAAGCACCGCCGGGCTGTGCGCGATCGTCACCAACGGCACGCTGGCGCCGAAGACTTCAGTGACAACCTCGAGCGGTCCCGAGGTCGCTACCGGATACCGCCGCGACATGACCGCGGTGCGGACCGCGCACTATGCAGTGGCGACCGCCAACCCGTTGGCCACCCAGGCGGCATGTCAGGTGCTTCGCGACGGCGGGTCGGCGGCTGACGCGCTGGTCACCGCGCAGGCGGTGCTGGGACTGGTGGAGCCTCAATCGTCCGGCATCGGTGGTGGTGGATTCGTGATTTATTACGACGCGGGCTCGGGTTCTGTGCAGACCTACGACGGGCGTGAGGTTGCGCCGGCCGCGGCGACGGAGAACTATCTCCGCTGGATCGACGCTGCCAATCACACTTCGCCGCAACCGGATGCGCGCGCATCAGGACGCTCCATCGGAGTGCCGGGCATCCTGCGAATGCTGGAGCTAGTGCACAGCGAACACGGGCGGACACCGTGGCGCGACTTGTTCAATCCCGCCGTCGCATTGGCCGACGGCGGTTTCGCGATAAGTCAAAGGATGGCCAGCGTAATCGCGGCTGCCGCACCACAGTTGCGTGCAGACGCCGCGGCCGCGGCATATTTTCTCAACCCGGATGGCAACCCGAAGAACGCCGGCACTTGGCTGACCAACCCGGCATACGGAAAGACGTTGAGCGCCATCGCATCTGAAGGTGCCCGGGCGTTCTATACCGGCGACATCGCCCAGGACATCGTGACCGCGACAGCTGATACCACCGCTGGTCGCACCCCGGGCCTGATGACCCTGGCTGACCTGGCCAACTACGCCGCCAAGAAGCGAGATCCGGTTTGCATCCGTTACCGTGACCATCAGCTCTGCACCACGCCGCCGCCGTCGGGCGGCATTGCGGTGCTCGAGACGATGGGCATCCTGGCGCACCTCCCGATGCGCGATTACCCGCCGACCGGCGTGGACCTCAATGGTGGTCGACCCGCCGTGATGGGGGTTCACCTCGTGACCGAGGCCGAGCGGTTGGCATACGCGGACCGAGACCGATATGTCGCAGACCCGGATTTCGTGCCACTGCCGGGTGGCTCGCCCGACACGCTGCTGAACTCTGATTATCTGGCCGGGCGAGCAGCGTTGATTTCCGAGCGGCACACCATGGGCATCGCATCCCCCGGAAACTTCGGTGTGCCGTCCACCCCTGCGGCTACCCCGCGCGAGCACGGCACCAGCCACATCAGCATCGTGGACGCGCGAGGCAACGCCGCTTCGCTAACCACCACGGTGGAGTCCATGTTCGGCTCGTCTCACATGGTCGACGGATTCGTCTTGAACAACCAGCTCACCGACTTCTCAGCCGAACCCGTCTACCCGGACGGCAGCCCCGTGCCCAACCGCGTTCAAGCCGGAAAGCGCCCGCGCAGTGCGATTTCCCCGGTACTGGTATTCGACAGCTCGCCTTCCGGCCGCGGAAGGCTTTACGCGGTGGCGGGTTCGCCCGGTGGTGCGGCGATCATCCAGTACGTGACGAAAACGCTTGTCGGAATCCTTGATTGGGGTCTGAACCCGCAGCAGGCGGTGTCCGCGGTGGATTTTGGGGCGGCCAATTCGCCGCAGACCAATGTGGGTGGTGAGCATCCCGCAATCAACAATTCCGATGGCGGTGACCGAGATGCGCTGGTGCAGGGCCTTCGAGCCCTGGGGCATCAGGTCAATGTCGCCGATCAGTCCAGTGGTTTGTCGGCGATCATGCGGAGCGACTCAGGCTGGGCCGGCGGCGCCGACCCACGCCGCGAGGGACTGGTGATGGGTGACATAGTGAACGGCGGCTGACCAGCAGCTCCTTAATCCATCGGGTCTACCGTCAATACCGGCCAGTCCGGTCACGGCATCACCTGAGGTTGGCGCCCAGCAGGACGTTCTCAACCTGTTGTCGCAACGCAATCGCATCGGCGGATGTGTATGCGACGCAAGTTAATTCGACAAAACCGCAGGTTTGCAAAGCCCCAAGAACGTGGAGAATAACACCTTGTTTCGTCTCGTGATTGAAGTGTAGGCCGGCTGATTTGAGCATTTCGACCGCGGCCCTTGGATCAACACCGGAAAGAAGATCAGGTTTATGGAGACGGCGATGCACATAATTGACTGGATTATGGTTGACGCGTAGCTGCCCATCCTCCTCGGCACGACTTGCAACGAGTGAACTGGTGTAGGCAAATACGTGTGTGGGGCCCACTTTGCGGATATTGATCTCCATTGCAATCAATTCGCCATTATGGAATCCAATGAAATCAACTCCGTAGTGCCCATGTACGCCGCGTATTGATAAGGTCTTACCCACCCGGACGACTGCGTCGCGCACCTTGGATGCGAAATCGTTCGACGCCGGGTACGAGCAACCAGAATACTTGTCATCGATCACGTATTGGTCATGCGTAGAAAGCACCAATACGTTGCGGTGTCGATCAATATAACCCTGGCCGCTGGGCGAGCAAACCGAACCTGTCAGGTAGTGCTCGACAATCGCGCCATACCGGGGAATTTCTTGGACGAACTGCTCCCAGGGCTGGGCGATCATTTCAATCGCCTGAGATATGTCATCGCGCAGTAGCTTGGCACAGTCGATGACCGCGTTTCCGATTGCGTTTCCCCAGCTCGGATCGTTGAGCTTGATGATCAAATATCGGGGCCGGGGTGTCGACTGCGCCATCCGCTTGACCACGGCCTCAACGTCTTGGCCAGTCCGAAAAATTGTGGAAGGCCCCGGCGATGTGAATACACCGGCAATGCGGAGGGCTTTTTTGCCGCCAGACTTACTCCCCCAGCGAACGGACGGCTCGTACGGCCCCTCCTCTGGTTCAACGCCCAGCCGCAGTGCTAAAGCGTCGCTTGCGGCCGAAGGAGCCCAGTTGATCAATTCAACCGCTGAGGCTTGCTTTCGCTCTTCGTCGAGCCGGTCAAGAATTTGTGGATCCATGAGAACGCGCTCAGCCAGCGATCCACGAGTTGCCGGCGAGGGTGTAACGAGAACTAAACGGTCGAGTGCCGCCTGTGCCGCCGTGCCGTCCAGCTGATACAGCTCACGCAAATGGTAGTCCAAAACATATTGATCGAGCTTGCCAGGAGTAATGATTACCATCCGCACGTCAGGCCGCCGAAGGTCTGCTAAATGATAAAGACTGCGCTCATTCAGGTAGCGGACATAAGGAGATCCGCGTACAACGGCTTCGGCATAATCGGTTGAATACAGGACAATCCTAAGCAATCTCCATCCTCAACAATCCGAAATGCTATGTTGGAAATTCTATTATGCAGTACCAACCCCGGCGGCACCCGAACAACGAGCGGTACGGGTGGGTGGGCCTCGCCGAGGATCCCCCGCGCGTGCCGTCGGCGCGGGAATGCCGCCCACCGACCCGAAAGTCGCGTTCGTTATCGCCTTGCAGCCGAACTCGTCGACGTGCCGTGAGCCTTTCGGAGCGCGATATGCTCAGTCGATGGCCGAGGGCCCGGCACGAGCGAGCCGGTGGACCGCATGTCGCAATGCCTTGTCGAATGCGAACATTGCGCGGGCACAAGCATCGTTCGCTGCCGGCGGAATCGGACACGTGGCGTGGAATTCGACGATATTGGTCGTCACCTTCAATCGACTCGGCCCAATCGGTCCGGGCTGGTTCATCATCGTCCGGCAATTCACCGGGGCGATCGGCGCTCCCGTTTATGCCGCCCTGGCGGGGCGGTTCAGGCGTGAGCGCGTCCTGGCTGGCGCCATCGTTGCACGGGGGGTCGCAGTAGCGCTGGTGATTCCGCTGCTGGAACTTCACGCAGGGAACCCCCTCCTATTTCTTTTAATCGCAGTCGAAGGGTTGACGCAGTCCGCCCCGAGGGCATTGCACGACGCGCTGCTTCCGTGGTTGGCCGATTCGCCGGCCCAACTGGTCGCGTCAAATGCACTGTCCTCTCTTCTCGAGGGCGCCGGGGTACTGGTCGGTGCAGGTGTGGCCGCGGTGGCTTTGTGGCTCTCGGGGCCCTCCGCCGCCTTGATGACGATCGTGATGCTGTGCGCGCTTGGAGCTTGGCCGCTTTACGCAATAAGTGGAATAGACACCCGTGTCACCCGTGACGGTTCACGAGTCCTCAACGAGCTCGTCGGCGGAGTCGGTGTACTTCGAGGGTTGGCGAGCGCTCGGGCAGTGGTCATCATCATCGCCGTCACCGCTTCGCTCACCGGCATTGCGCAAAGCGTCTTTGCCAGCATCGCGACTGACCTTCTGCACATGGGTGCGGCGGGAACCCCGGTGCTGATTGGAGCTGTCGGTGTTGGGGGACTGGTCGGAGGATTCGCAAGCCTCTCACCCGGTCGCCGTTCGATGTCTTTTCCGTTGATAATCGGTCTTCTCATTTGCGCGTTGGCATTTTTCGCGCTGGCGGTGACCTCGTCCAAAGTCCTGGCCATCCCGCTCCTGAGCGTGTGGAGCATCGGCGCAACCTATCAAATCGTGAGTGGCCGCACCCTGCTTCAAAGAAGTACGTCAGGGCGATCGCTAGACCTACTCGTCGGTATCAACGCCCTGATCGCTGTCGCGACCGTCGGCGTGGCTGCGCTTGGCGCTGCGGAACTCAACGCTGTTATCGGAGTGCGGGGGACACTCGGCGTGGCCGGCGGTTTGGCGATGCTGGGCGCGTTGTACGGCGTGGGACGCCTGATGCGGGTCGAAAGGCGATTTCCGACGCACCACGAAGAACTTGACGCCATCAGAAGCGTGGAAGCGTTTAGACCACTTTCTGTTGCGGCCGCGGACCAGCTCGCCGCTGCTCTCATCGCCGTGCCGGCCACCGAGGGTGATGTCATCGTCCGACAAGGTGAGGCCGGAGAGGACATGTTTCTCATTGGCTCCGGCGTCTTCGACGCCACCATAGACGGCCAGCGCATACGAACGATGCATCACGGTGACCACTTCGGCGAGATTGCCCTGCTGTTTGATGCGGCACGCACGGCCACGGTGGGGTGCCTGGAAGCAGGCACGCTCTGGCGCCTGCGCCGAGAGGATTTCTTGCGGACCATGACGGGAAACTCGACCAGCAAGGAAGTGATCACGGCGATCGCTGACCAGCGGCTCGCTCATGCCGGCGAGATCGGCTTCCCAACGGGCGACGGGAGTGTCGACGTCGACTGACTGCTGCTCAGAGCAACGTGTCCCATTCGTGTTGCCGACCAGATGGCTGCCTCACCGGAGCCCGGATCCGGCTGAATTCGCTCCCCGGCGGTGCCGGTTTGTAGGCTTTCGGACATGCCGTTCAACAACGGCGAGGTCTTCGCTGGCTACGTCATCCAGCGCTTACTCGGCACTGGTGGTACAGGTGAGGTTTACCTCGCCCAGCATCCTCGTCTGCCTCGTCACGACGCGCTGAAGATCTTGTCGCTGTCCGCAACAGCCGACGACGAGTTCCGCGCACGATTCAATCGCGAAGCCGAATTGGCGGCGACGCTGTGGCACCCGCACATCGTCGGCGTTCTCGATCGTGGTGAGTTCAACGGCCGGCTCTGGATCTCGATGGAATACGTGGACGGCACTGACGCCGGCCGATTGGTTCGGGAGCGCCACCCGCGCGGCATGTCAGAACCAGAGGTCACGGAAATTGTGACGGCGGTCGCCGATGCACTCGACTTCGGTCACGATCGCCGTCTGCTCCATCGTGACGTCAAGCCTGAGAACATCCTCGTGACCGCAGCCGATGGCAACCGACGCAGGGTGTTGCTGACCGACTTCGGCATCGCCCGCAGAATCGACGACGTCAGCAACCTCACTGAGGCCAACGTCGCTATCGGAACCATCAGTTACGTTGCCCCAGAGCAACTCCTGGGGAAGCCACTTGACGGGCGAGCGGATCAATATGCGCTGGCTGCCACGACCTTCTTCCTACTGACAGGCGCGCCGCCTTTCCAAGACCCCAATCGCGCCGTCGTACTGAGCCAGCATCTCAACGCGCCACCGCCGCGGATCTCGCGGCGGCGACCCGACCTCACGCACCTGGACGCCGTGCTGGCACGGGCGCTGGCCAAAGACCCGGCCGAGCGATACCCGAGTTGCGCCGCCTTCGCCCAGGCCCTCAGCCAGCAAGGTCCCGGCCACGAGGCAGCTGCACCGCGTGCGCGATCGGGCTTGCCCGCGCCGGGGGCGAGCGCCGCCGAGAACCCTGGTTCGGCCGAACGTCCGGCCACGCAGCGTCTCGAACGCCTCGTCGTCAACGGGATCGCACGCGGCGTACGGCAAAGCTCCGTCGGTGCGCACGATGACGTCGGGATCTTGTCCTTTCAGGTGATCCCATACGAACCACTGGACAACGGGTGTACTCATGTTCCCGTGGAAATCCAGACTGATCTCGTTGACGGTCAGCTCGCAGACGGAGACGAGGTAGAGGTCAGCGGCACTTGGGACGGCGACACCCTCGATGCCGACAAAATCATCAACTTTTCGATTGAACCTCGGCCGAAGAGCCGTCGGTCCAAAGTTCGCCCCGAATCACCGCGAGACAAGGCGCCGAAGACCAGAAAAGTCCGACTCGTTGCCGTCGCCGCCGCCCTTGGTGTGATCGTGCTGATTGCGGGTGCGGTTGTGTACTTCACCCAGGGATTCGGCACTTGGAGTCGCCCCGGGCCCATCGTCAAGCCGGTGAGCGCCACGGTGTTTTCGCCAGACGGTGCCCCCGACAATCCGCAGAACGCAAAACTGGCGATCGACGGCAACCCGAAGACGGCGTGGTCCACCGTCACTTATCAGGACGCCGTCCCTTTCCCGAGATTCATCGAAGGAATGGGCCTGTTGCTGCACCTCTCGGAACCGACGGCACTGAGCGTCGTGACAATCGACGTGTCCAGCACAGGAACCCAGGTACAGATCCGCTCGTCGCCCACCCAAGCCCCAGCCAAATTGGCCGATACCACCCCGCTGACTCCCACGACGTCACTACAGCCGGGGCACAATCGGATCGCGGTGAATAACCGAACCAAGACGTCCAACGTGTTGGTGTGGATCTCGACTTTGGGCACGACCGACGGTCAGAGCCGGACGGCGATCTCCGAGATCACCCTGCAAGCCGCCGCATAGCCTCCTAGCCGGGCGCGGATCTACAGATTCGCGAAGCAGGCGTCGTCCCGTGGGATGGATGCGTTATGCGTCGAATAGTGGCCCACCACTCCGCTATCCGTCACTTGCACGCTGTCGGCGTGGATGCCGAGTGGGTAGTTATCGGTCAGCTCGTTGGCAAAAGCGTCCAAGGCGGGCTGCACCGACTCGCTGGGCAGCGTGAAGCCGAGCCCGCTCAGGCTGACGACCTTCAGCCCAACACCGTTGGCCCCTACCTGCGGTTTGGCGGTGATGCTGCCCAGCACGCCATGCAGCTGGATCGTGCCGTCGGACGGATTGGTCTTGACGTCGCTGAGGAAGCTGCCGAACAACGGAATGGAGTTCTGCACGGTTTGCTTGATCCCGTCCGATGACCAGGTGACAGTGGCGTCCAACGCCCCGATCGTGCCTTTTGAGTTGGCGGTGCTCTGCAGCCGTACGTCGTCAATCCTCACCTGGGCCTTCATGAACTTGGCCTTCCGGATCTGATTCCCCGCAGTCGTGATCGAGATGTCGCCGTAGTGGCCGGTCATGTGTTGCAACAGAAACGGCCTTGCCCCGAACGACACGCTGGCCTTGTCCTGCACCGCGCACTCGGTGGCCGCCGCGACCGCACTGACGGCGCGGTGCCGTGCATACAGCTCCGCGCCGACGAGGCTCGCAGTGGCCAGGGACACAACGATGACGACGACCAGGACGATCGACAGCGGATCGCCGAGGCGAAAGCGTCGCACCTTCGGATTCCCGGGGGCCTCGGTCACCGGCGAGGACATCCTCCTACACCCTTTCGATTCGTAACAGACTGTAGGCGTTGTGTGTGGTGCACCGGACGGCGACGAAGCCTTCGGGCACGTCGCCGTCGTAATCGGTTGGCAGCACGAGGTATTTGGCTCCGGCACCCTGGTCGTAGCCGGTGTTTCCGACGTTGATTAGCGGCTCGTTCCAGCCATTGATGATGGCGCCGTACAACGCCTGTTCGCTGGCGGCGGGAATGTCGATGACGACGGGACCGTCGGCGATAGTGATGAAGTACATGACGTAGCTGGTCGAATGGTTCGGGGTCGTCGTCTGGTTCATCCAGGTGTTCGGATTGGACCAGAAGATGCAGTCGTTGTACCGGGCCCCGGCGCGGAAATACGCCTGCCGCATTGCGTCAACGTTCACCAAGGGCATGTCCCAGATCGCGGCCTCGACCGCGCGCCGATCGACCGCCCGCCGGTGCAAATCCTCAACGGTAGACGTCGGCATGCGGCAACCCCTTTTCACGCGAAGACCAGATCCCCGTACTAGGTCGACCGTAGCCGCCCGGCCGCCTTCGAGGTCCGAGGTGCAGGCGCAGCGGTCTGACCGTGGTGCGCCCCACGGGTGGTCTTGTCCCGCCTTGATCCGGCTTATGCTGCGCCCATGGACGTCTTCACCGACACGTCGACGCGGGCGCTGTTTCGGCGGTCGTTGACGTCCGCGCGGGCATTGGCTGGAAATCGACCGCCATCGGATTGTGCGGTGGTCGATGGTCCGAAGCTGTGCAGTCTGCTCGCCGGTGTGGCGAGTGATGCACGCCTGGTTGAGGTCCCAGTCAGCCGTCGTCCGTGGACGTCGAGTGGCGTACGCGTCAAGCAGGGAGATCGGGTGACGTGGCTGGCGTGGGGGCGAGCCTATGCGCTGATAGAGCGGGGAATTGGCGCCGGGCCGAGCTTCGGGTTGCTCGGCCGTGTCGAAGACGGGCCGGTTCAGATGAGCGCCCGTCCCACGTTCACGTTCACCGCCGACCGGGACGGTGAGTTGCGGTTCGGTGGGCGTTTACCTGGCGAGCTGCTGTCGAGTGGCGAAGTCCGGACCGACCGCGTCCCGTTTCGTGTGATCCGTGGAGGCTTCAGTGCCGTTGTCGCAGTCTGGCCGCAGGGCAGCGATGTCCACCATGAACTCGAACAAATCGTTTCCCTGGACTCGTCGGGACTGTGCACGATCGAGCTTCAGCGGCTGTCGGACCCACCTCGCCCACCGGACGGCTGGTTCTACCATCCGCTTCTGGGGCACGAGGAGGTGTACACCTCGACCGACGACGGTATCCAGGTGGACTGTTGCGACACTGTCGCGATCATTCGTCATCCCGTGAATGTCGAACTAGATGATCGGTTGCGGTTGCGCTGGTCGTGGCGTCTCGATCAGCTTCCGTCCTCGTTGCCGGAGAACACGATCCTGACGCACGACTACGTGAGCATCGCCGTCGAGTTCGACGACGGGCAGGATCTCACCTGGTACTGGAGTTCGACCCTCCCTCAGGGTTTGTCCTATCGGTGTCCGCTCGATCATTGGCGGCACCGCGAAACGCATATCGTGGTCCGCAGCGGGACCGCGGACCTGGGCCGCTGGGTCACCGACGAACGACCGATCCTTGCTGACCATCAAGCTGCCATCGGCGGCCGTCCCCCGCAGCGGGTGGTTGCGGTCTGGCTGATCGCCACCAGCCTCGCCCAGCACAACAGCGCAGTTGGGGCGTTCGGCAGTATCGAACTCGACGCTGGAACACGGCCAATCACAGTCCTTTGAGCACTGGATGGTTCACTCGTTGCAAGCCGGCGCAGCCGCCAGGCTGAGGCCTACTTCGAGGTCAACTGGGCGCGGCGGGTCACGAGCGTGGAGCCGGCCGCGGTGGCGAGCAGGATCGTTGCCTCGGTGGTGTGGACGATGTTGCCGAAGGTGTCGACGGCCATCACATGCAAGACGTTGTCGCCGCCAACGAAGCCGAGCGCGGCGATGAGCAGGTAGAACGGACCGCAAATCCAGGTGTAAGCCAACGCGCGACCGCGGATCGTTGCGGCCACCAGTGCGGCGACGCCGGTGACCAGGTGGAACAGGGCGTGCCAGCCGTTGACGGTGACCGGGATGAAGCCGAGGAACTGGATCGTGCAGGACCGCATGTGCCCGCCGCCGAAGGCCATGTCCGGGTAAATCCCGAAGGCGATGATTCCGTTGAGGGTGAACCAAATTCCGACGACGAAGACGAAGAACTGCAGCGGCGCCGCGAGGACCGCGTTGACGTAGCGCAGGGCGTGGCCGCGAAACGTATCAAAGCTCATCGTGCGGTCCCCCAAATACAGTGACGTCAGTCTCGGCGCAATGCGGCTTGTGTTTCCTGGTGGAGCCTCCAATCAGGCTCCGAGTCACGCACGTCCCGCTCCATCCGCCCTTTGAAGTCCGCCACCACGCGCCCCTCCTGTGCCCAACCGCTACGCACGCCTGCCAGCAATCGTGCTACGCCCGGCGCCTCGGCACAGCGGCATAGCTCAGATGCCCGATACCTGCGCCCGGCACTAGTGACAATCATGATGCTTAGTCTTATACATCATGATGCACTAGGAGTCGATTCGAGATGATAGAGTCGAAACATGCGTACGACAGTCGACTTGGACGACGACACCGCGAAAGCGATAGAGCAGCTACGCCGCGACCGCGGAATCGGCACCAGTGAGGCGGTCAACCAACTCATCCGACGAGGCCTGCTGCCACGGGACCCCGGCATGCCGTTCAAACAAAAAACAGCGCGACTCGGTATCCGCATTGACGTTTCGAACGTGGCGCAGGCGCTCGAGGACCTCGACGGGATCGAGGCGCGATAATTTGTTGGTCGACGCGAACATCCTGCTTTACGCCGTCGATGAGACCAGCACCTTCCATGAGGCGTCACGTTGCTGGCTTGAACGTGCACTCAACGGAAGCCGGCGCGTGGGTATTCCGTGGAGTTCGGCGACCGCGTTCGTTCGAATCGCCACCCACCCACGGGCGTTGCATTCACCCCTGACTCCGCCGGAAGCGTGGTCTTACGTCGAGGATTGGCTCGATGCACCCACAACATGGATTCCGGCTCCGGGGCCGGGTTACCGAAAGATTTTCGCCCGGCTAGTCCGCGAACTGGAGCTGCGCGCAAACCTGGTCAGCGACGCGGCGCTTGCTGCGTTGTGTATCGAACACGGCTTGACGATCATCAGCGCCGACTCGGATTTCGCGCGATTCAGTGAAGTCCAGTGGGTCAATCCCATTCAGACGGTTGGCGACAGGTGAGCCAACGTTCCTGCATCCTCCAGAACTTCTCCTCTGATTTTTACGACCACCTTGCCCTTTGCGCGCCCCTTTTCTACGTAGGCCAAAGCGTCCCTGGTCGATTGGAATGGAAAGACCCGATCCACAACAGGACGGATGACACCGAAATCAATGAGGTCCCCGAGCTCGCGCAACTGGTCACCACTCGCTTTCATGAACAAGAACGAGTAGGTCACTCCGCGCCGCTTGGCTTTCCGTCTGATCTTGAAACTGAGGAGGCGCATCGCTTGTATCAAAAGCCAGTTCACCCCGAACTCTTTGGCAAAGTTGGGTTCAGGCGGCCCTGCCACGGAGATGACTTTGCCGCCGGGTTTGAGCACCCGCAGCGACTTTTCGAGTGTCTCGCCGCCCTGGGTGTCGAGTACCACGTCGTAATCGCGCAGGATGGCTTCGAAATCGTTGTTCTTGTAGTCGATGACGACATCTGCTCCGAGACTTCTGACCCATGGAACGTTCGCAGTGCTGGTGGTTGTAGCGACAGTCGCCCCGAGATGCTTGGCCAGTTGAATGGCGATCGTCCCGACACCTCCGGAGCCGGCGTGGATGAGCACCTTCTGGCCGGGTTGTAGCTTTGCTTTTTCGATCAGGGCTTGCCAAGCGGTCAGACCGACCAGAGGTACCGAAGCTGCTTGTTCCATATCTAGCCGGTGCGGTTTTTTGGCGACGTCGTTCTCGGCGATTGCGATCAATTCCGCGAAAGTGCCAATCCGGTCTTGAGCGGGCCTCGCGTAGACTTCGTCACCTGGCTTGAATCGCTGAATCTCGGGGCCAGCCTTGACGACAGTGCCGGCGAGATCGTTGCCCAGGACCAGCGGCAATTGGTAGGGCAGAAGGAGTTTGAGCTCGCCATTCCTGATCTTCAGATCCAAGGGATTGATGCTGGCGGCGTGGATTCGGACCAAGACGTCACCGTCCCGCAATTCGGGCTCGGGCGCCTCGATAGCCTGAAGGCTTTCCTTCTTTCCATATCGGCTGATAGCAAAAGCTTTCATCGTGTTCATGTCGATCTCCTGATGGTCATTGCCCGGGCCTCGGCCGCGCCAAGGCGTTTCCGCAGCGAGGGTTTTGTCGATCCCGCGTTTCTCGGGATGGCATCGGCGACAAGAACGTGGTTGGGCGCTTGTAGCCGCTGAGATTGCGCGCGCAAAGTGCTTGCAGCGCTGCGGGTCGATGGTCAGGGGTTTACCCTGACGCAGGCGTCGGGCGGAGTTGCTCGGTGAGGAACTCGATTTGGTCGCGTACCAGTGCTTCAAAGACCTCCCCGAGGTAGAAGTCGAAATGGCCGGCATCGTAGCGCTTGATCTCACCCCGCCTTGCCGTGCGCGCGTATCGCAGGGTCTGGGCGGGTGGCGTGACCGAATCGGTGTTACTGACGCAGAACAGGATTGGGACGCCGATCTTCCTCGCAGCGCGTCCGGGCCGATAGGCCATGATTGTCGGCGCGACCCGCGCCGCTACCTCATTCCGAAACGTTCTGTCGGGCGGCACCAGCGCCGCGTAACCGGGAAGGGCGTCCGGGGCGTTCATCAGGGCCAACGAGCCCGGGGGGCCGGCGAGCGGGATCATCACGGGCGGCCTGCGAAAGATCATGGAAGCCAAATCCCGCGCGACCGAGGGCAACACCTTCAGGGATTCAGCAGTGCCCAGCGCGAGCGCTGAGGCGAGGCCGTCGGTGAACGGGCACTGAGCCACGGCCGCGCGCAGTTCGGGATGGCGTGAGGCGACGATGATGGAGTGGCCGCCACCAAAGGAGCTGCCCCACACCGCAATCCGGTTGCCGTCGATGTCGCGTCGAGTCTTCACCCATTCGATGGCGGCGTCCCAGTCTGCGAGTTGTCGCTTGATCGAAAGGAGCTGGCGGGGTTGTCCACTGCTGTCGCCGAAGTGCCGATAGGTGAAGGCGAAGGCCGCGATGCCGGCGTGTGCGAAACGCTCGGCGAAAGCGTCCAGGCGCATCTCGCGGGTGGCACCGAGGCCGTGTCCCAGGATGACCACGGGCGGCGCGGTGACGCTGGTTGGCACGTAAAGCCATGCGGCGCAGGTGTCTTCGCCGGAGGTGAACGAAACGTCGTGGCGTGTGAAAGGCTGCACGGTGGTCATTTCTTCAGTGCACCGTTGCTAGTGCCGACCCCGGGCACCCGACCCGATGCGAGCGCTTCTGCATAGGTGTCCGGGCGGTAGAGAGGTAGTTCGCCGGTGGCCTCCGTGGTCGCCAGGTAGGAGACCATCAGTTCCTGACCGACCTCGGACTGATCGGTGCCGAGGAACTCGGTGCGCTCCATGTGCAGGCCTTCCGGCAGCGACATCGAGCCACCGAAGTACACCGACCGCTTGATCGCCTCGACTGACCCCTTGGTCCGCTTGCCGAAGTATGCCGCCAGTTCGGCCGCTCGGGTGACGACGTCGTCAGGCGCCACCACGTCGTCAACGGCGCCGTTGGCCAGAGCCTCCGCCGGGGTGAACGGCTTGCCCTCGAGGATCGCGACCAGCGATTTGTGGGCACCGATCAGCCGGGTCAGTCGCTGGGAGCCACCGCCGCCGGGCATGATCCCGAGGAGGACTTCTGGCTGACCGATGAAAAAGTCACCGTCGGCCATGACGCGCAAATCGCATGCCCACGCGAATTCCGCACCCAGGCCCAGAGCCGAACCGTTCAGGGCAGCAACGAAGATTACGCCGCTGGCGTTCATCTTCAAGAACGTCGCGTGCAAGCGGTCGAGCTGAGCGACTCCCCGCAGCGGGGTTCGCTGCACAACCGGCTCGAGGATGCGGACTCGGTCTATGCCTCTCGCCAAGCGCAGTGCGGCCGAGGCGCCGCGTCGGCTCAATTCCGGAACAGCGGCACCCTCTGCCTGCAGCCAGCGCACATCGGCATGGCTGACGAACCGGCCGGGTCGCGCGCCTGTGAAGACAACGGCGTGCACGCGCGGATCGCGGTCGACGCGGTCCACGAACTCGTCGAGCTGGTTGGCGATGTCGAGGCCAAACAGGCTGTGGGGTCCCCCGTCGACCCGCACAGTCAGCACGGCGCCGCGGTCATCGATCTCGAAATGGTCAGTCATCGGTGTGTCCTCTCGTAAACACGAGTTTGTAACGAAGTTACAAGATACTATAACGAAGTTATACTGATCTGGCAAGGATCAGGCGGACTGTCCTTCGGGACTGTGTGAATTCAGGGGAAACCATGCCGAGCACCTCAGATGAGGCGATACCGGAGCGGGTGCCGGAACGGCTCATTCAGGCCACGATCCGTCTGCTGGCCGAGCAGGGGCCATCCGCCATCAAGGTGCGTACCGTATCGGCCGCAAGTGGGCTCTCGACGAGTTTGGTGTACCACTACTTCGGTGGGGTTCCTGAGCTCATGGGTGCCGTTGTAGAGCAAGGGTTCAAGGAGCTCGACAGAGCGTTTTCTCGTCTTCCGGTGACTGATGATCCAATCGCGGATCTGGCTGTCCAGGCGCTGACGTGCCGGCGGTTCGCCCGCGAGAACCCCCACCTGTATGACGTCATGTTTGGACTGTCCACTCGCTCGACGTATCGTCCGCTGACAGAAGCCGACGTTCGTTCTAGCGGAAGTTCGCCGACCTTCCGAGCCGCCTACGCCCATGTTGCAGAAGCGTGCCAACGGCTCGTCAGTTCAGGCAGGGTCACGCCACAAGAACCCGAAGGCGTCGCTGCCCAGTTGTGGAGCTTCGTGCATGGCTTCATCACACTCGAGTTGGCGCAGACCTTCGTCGATTTCGATGACCCAGTCAGGCAGGTACTACTGCCGATGGGTGTGAATCTTTCTGTCGGACTGGGCGATACGCGGAAAAGGGCGCAGGCCTCACACGAAGTGGCCGCGCGCATGTTCGAGTCGATTGCGCGGGCTGACGAACGTCAGGCTGACGTGGAGGATGGCGTGGTCTCGTAATTAAGTTTGTCGACCCCCGGTACGAGTTGGTCATGCCTGCCCAGTGCCTCGCACTCGCTCTCAAGGGTCGGCACCACATCGGCTGCGAATCGCCTCATCCAGGGCCATGCCGCCGGGGAGTTCAGCGCCGCCTTGGCCCAGTTGGCCACCACGACTGCGCGCGGGACGTACACCCGGCTGCGCCGGCGCGCGAGGCCGTCGACAATCGCGGCGGCTGCCCGGTCGACGCTCGTGGTGACGTTGCCTGGATAGGGCAGCCGTCGGCGCAGGTCCTGGAACGACGGAAAGTCTGCCTCCGCGCCTCGGACGAGGTCTGTGTCAATCCACGAGGGATGCACGAGCCCGACGCTGATACCGAGGTGCGACACCTCCTGGCGGTAAGCCAGGGCGAGCATCTCGACGCCGGCCTTGCTCGCGGCATATGAGCTCATTCCAGCCAGCGGCGTGAACGAAAGCGCGGATGCTACGACCATCACCTGGCCTCGGCTGCGCTGCAGATGGGGCGTCGCGTACTTGAGGGTGCGGAAAACGCCGTTCACGTTGATGTCCACAACTCGCTCGAACGACGCTTCGTCGACCTGCCGCACCGTCCCATAGGACACAACCCCTGCATTGGCGACCACGATGTCGATGCCACCCATCACCCCTGCACAGTTATCGATCGCCGACCGCAAAGCAGCGCCGTCGCGCACATCGGCTTCCCACCAGGACGCGCCAGGACCCAGGTCCTCAGCGAGGGCACACAACCGATCGGGCTCAAGGCCGATCAGCGCCAACCGAGCACCTCGGGCAGCCGCGACTCGTGCCACCTTCTCTCCGATGCCGCGAGCCGCTCCGGTGATAACGATTCTTCGACCCATAAGTTTGCGAACCATCGGGCGAATGTAACTTCGTTATAGCCGAAACGCAAACGCAGTCGTTTCTCGTAGGGGTTCGAGAACGCGGGCGAGTGTGCGGTAACGGATGCCCATGCCGCTGACACAGTGGCGGTCAGGACCCGCATCGCCCAGTCTGTTGCAGCGGTTCCAATAAGGACATTCAGTCGTAGAAATCGCGCCGACCTGCGGAACTAACGGTGGTGGGACTTTTACGCGAGCATCGGGTCGATTGCCGACCGGGGAACCAGGACCTGCAACGCCCCGAATGAGTCGGGCAGCAGCACGCCTTGGTCGAAGAAGAAGATCACCCCGTCGTTAACCACCGCGAAATTCTGGTAGTTGGCAGGGTTGTACAGCGCCGGTTGTGCGATCGGCAATGGCGGCGCGGGAGTCGGCGTGGCCGTAGCCGGTTGTCCCGGTTGTGCCGGCGGCGGCGTTGGGGCCAGTTGCTTCTGCAGCTCAGCCTGCACGATCGGCGCGACGGTCTTCAGGGGATCATCGACCCGCCACAACGGCGTATGTTCTTTGTCGTCCGACGCGGCTGTATAGGTGATCGCCTTGCGATAGGTCTGGTCCCAGTTGAACGCCTTGAACGTCGTTTGCGGATGCGCGCCGCCGACGTTCTGGTAAACCTTGAACACCACGGCCTGCGTGCCGCGCGGGGGAATCGCCGAGTTGTATTCCGTCGGTTTGATGGTCAGCTCATACGGAGTATCGCGAGGCGCACCCGACTTGGCGACGTTCAAGAACCCGTCGCGCGTTTGGGAGATGTAGTCGGCGACCGACTTCTGGTCGGGGTAGTCCAGCGGGATGCTGATGTCGACCCTGTACCCGGGGTCAGAGAGCTGGATCTCACACGTCTTACCGGTATTGCCACCCTTGAGGTCGGCGCAGTAATCCTTCGGTGCGGCCCCGGCGACACCATTCGAGCCGACGATGGCGGCTGCCGCAACGAGCACGGCCACTTTGACGATTCGCATGTCCAAATCCCTCCGAGCGAACTGCGGCACGGCGCCGCGCACGCGAGACTAGCGTGGATTGTTCCTGTGAAGCATGCCGGGCGGAGATACCGCGTGCGGACCGACGGCCGGTCGTGGCGAACACGCGTCAGCGGATTCGTCAGATCGCGCCTGTGGGGTTCCGCTGGTCAAGCAGTGAGCTGCCGGGAATCGACGACACCACAAAAATGGCTCCGAGGTGCGGAAACGTTGAATTTTGCACGCGATAGTAGGCGAATCGTCGCGACACGACCTCCGGTTACGCGGAAGGTGTTGATGGCATCAACACTATGGAGCTCGGCGCGTAGCCGCGAGCTTTCAGGAGTCGGCGTTGTGCCCCGCAATGTGATGTGCGCGACGGAAGATGTTCAGAGGTTCCGGGATCCGAAAGATCATCACGCTAAGCGGGGTCGGCGAAAACCGGACGCTCCCCAGACATTCCAGCGACCACGGCAGCGATCTGGTTGGGTGTGCCGATCAGTCCGGTTTGCAGATCTGATTCTCGCGCAAGAGCCGCCGCGGCGTCGTTGCTGATCCAGGTTTCGTTGTACAGGCACTTCGCGGCACGGATGGCATCCGGTGACTTCAGTGCGATCTCGCCCGCGAGCGCCAGCGCCGCTGCCAGCGGATCCGCGGCCGTCCGAGTGACCAAGCCGAGCTCGGAACCCTCGCTTCCGGAAACAATGCGGCCAGTGAACGTCAACTCTTTCGCGACGTCGATCGGTAGAAGTCTCGGCAGTGTCTGCGTGATGCCCATGTCGGGAACGAGTCCCCACTTGATCTCCATGATGCTCAGCTTCGCGTCAGGCGCGGCGATCCGGATATCAGCGCCGAGTGCGATCTGCAAACCGCCGCCGAAGCAGTTGCCGTGGATCGCGGCGATGACTGGCGCCGGTACCAGCGACCAGTCGTAGCTCACGCGCTGAGCGAGGTTCGCCGGCCGGTCCTCGTCTCGGGCCAACAGAACGCCCGTGCCACCTTCGCCGCCCATGAAACTTGCCACGTCCAAACCAGAGCAGAAGCTCTTGCCCTCACCGTGGAGAACGACCGCGCGGACCGATGTATCACCCGCCAGCTGCTCTGCGGCCTCCACCAAGCCTTCGAACATTGCTTGGTCGAGCGCATTGTGCTTATCGGCGCGCACCATGGTCACCGTTGCCACGCCGTTTTCGGCGATCCGCAGACGGACTCTGTCTTCGCTCACAAGTAGGAATCTATCGCGCCGTGACCTGATCAGATGGTCTGGCAGCGGCAACCAACTTGGTCTACTTCCGTCTGCCCACTCCGCTATCGAGAACCAGACGGGGCGATCCGCTCTACTGCGAAGCGGCGGAGGCGTCTTCGGTCGGTACCGCCCGGCCGACGCAAGAGTTCCGCAAGCTGTCAGGCGCACGCTGTGGTTACCAACAAACTGAGAGATCAGAAGATGAACCGACGAATCGCAGCACTGGCATCCACTGTGTTGGCTGGCTGTGGTTTGCTGCTGGCAGCTCCTGCCCAGGCCCGACCCCTACCACCGCATACGTGGTGCCCCGGCAATTCCATGGTGTACTCCCGCTACGACATGTCGTCAGGACCAGGCGTCGCCTACCAATGGGACATGAATGTCTGCCACACGTGGTACTGGGTACAGAATTCGGCCGGCAACGTTCCGTACAAGGGCCACCTACCGAGCGATGTGTGGGACGGAGACAATCCGCCCCCGGTTCGAGAGGATTCATGCGACTTCTGCTGGTAACGCGGCGGACGAGTTCCCGGAGTACCAGAACTTCCGTGGTGGAGCTGCCGGGAATCGAACCCGGGTCCTACGGCATTCCCTCAAGGCTTCTCCGTGCGCAGTTCGCTATGCCTCTGCTCGGATCTCCTGGTCCCGCGAACTAGCCAGGATGACGATCCCAGTCGCTGTGATTGTCCCGATGAGTCCCGCGACCGAACTCATCGGTGGATCCCTCTAGCTGATGCCGGGGTCCGGGTCGAGGGCGTTCCCGGTCCGACAGACTAGCTGTCGCTTAGGCAGCGAGAGCGTAGTCGCGCTGATGTGAATCGGCGCTTATATGGTTGCAACGACGCTTACGGTGGTCTCTTGCCTGCACCGGCACGCTTCCCTTGATTCGATGCGCGAAGTCGAAACCTTTCAGCCCCTTGTCTTTACTGCTTCGAGCATCCCCGCCGATTTTCGGCAGGACCATCAATGGTACGCCGAAATCAACACGCGGCAACGCAATTAACTTCGCGGGCCGGGCGGCCAAAGCCGAACGGCCCCCGGTCCCCGGGGGCCGCTCAACTGACTGGCTCGCCGGCTCGCTAGCTGATGCCGACCACATCTTGCGCGATGGCGGCAACGCGAGTCTGCGCCGCGGAGACGATGCGTTGCCGGTTCTTGTGCGCCTCTTCGTAGGCGATGATCGCGCGAACGTCGTTGGCGGCCGTCAGCTCCTTGATCGCGGCCACCGCGTCGTTGACGTTGAGGTCGTCGTAGTTCTTGATCGGCAACTCGCGGGCGTCGAGAACGCCTGCGGCGGTGCGCCCGGTGTGCAACGCGTCGGCGACCCGGTTGGCCCCCTCGGAGCGGGTGACCCGCTCGGCGGCTTTCAGAGCGGCGTTCTGCGAGGCAGAAAGCGCCTTCGCCGCGATCTCGCTGGCGTTGCCGCCGCGCTTGATCAGGTCGTTGACCGCGGGACCGGTGGAGCGCACCGCGTCGACCGCCCTGTCCACCCCACGCGCCGACCATGCCGCCGGCAGGTTGAACAACTTCACCGCCGTGCCCGCGGCTGCCTGCAGCGGGGTGCGACGAAGCGCGGCCGGACCCCCGAGGGCGTCTTCGGCCAGCACCGTGGTCAGCCAGTCCACCGTCGCGGCGTGCGCAGTGATCAAGCGGTCGGCGAGTTCCACGATGTCCTTGCGGTCGGCGGCCACCGCCAGCGCTTTGGCGTAGCGGGCACGGTCCAGCAATTGGTCCTCCAGCGCAAGGTCACCCAACAGCGCCTCGTCGAACGGCTGGGCCTGTTCGGTCAACGCCTTGACCGCCGCTGCGGCCCGGCCCAAGAACGGGCCGATCACGTCGGGGTAGCCGCCCAGGTCTCGTATCGCACGCTCGATCGCTTCCGCTCGCTCGCGGCCATGGGCGGCGTTCTGCGAGAGTTCACGGCGCACGGCCTCGGTGCGAGCCTGGGCGACGCGAGTTTCGGCGACCTGGATTTCGGTGCTGGTCAGATCGAGAAGAGTGCGCAGTTGGACTAGCAGTCTCGAGGTATCGGGTGCAGTCATCAGTAGACCTCCTGGGGTTCACGATTGGTTGTCGGCGCGAGTTGCGCCCGTATCTTTTCGGCTACCCGGGCTGGCCGCACCGACAACATTTAACGGCCGGTTGTGAGATATGTCGCATTGACCCAACGGCCATCACGTACCGCGAAAGATGCGTTCAGATTACGAAATTCAGGCGCTCGACGATCTGCGCAGCCACATCCTCATCACCACTGAGTTCGACGTCCTGACTACGCGCCGGACACATCGGCCGGCCGCCGGCAAGCCTGGTGAACTGCAGCCCGTCGAGCCGGATGGTCGCCGTCGGCTCCTGGCCACCGAAATCGTCGACCACCTGAGCGCGGCCGTCGACGCTGACCCGGATTTCGCGGGCCAGCGGGCCGTTCAGCTCGAACAGGACGCGCGAACCGTCGGGGGCTTTGCCCCGCTTGCCGACGACGAACCCCATCGTGCCGGCGATCTCGTCGAGCGACAATTGCGACGCGCGCCCGCCGAGTTCGTCGTCGGACGACGGCCGCTGCAGTGCCATTCGGATGTCCTGCTCATGCATCCAGCAGTCGAAGACCCGCACCCGCATGAACCGTCCGTAGCTTTCCGGACCCACCGGTGTCACGGTCAGCGCGTTCCATTCTTCGTCGGACATGCCGGGCAAAACCTCGCGGCGGCCCTGAGTCACCGAACGGAACCGCTCGAGGACACTGGCTCCCGGCTCCCCGCTGAGATGGCGCACCCAGCATTCGTTCAACGCACCGATGTCGTTGCGGACATGGTCAAGCTCCTTGACCTCGACGTCCGGCTCGGGTGGCGAAATGCCCGACAGGAAGGACTCCGTCCCGATGATGTGCGACACCACCGACTGCACGTTCCAGCCGGGCAGCGGCGTCGGCGCCTGCCAGCCCGACTCGGGCAGCCCGTCCAGCAGCGCGTCGATGGAATCCCAGACTTCGAACAGGCCGGACAAAACGTCGGCCTTGTCGAGCGTGGTGAGGGGTCGGTCGGCCATGGTCGGATCGTAAGCCGCGAAGCGCCGAAACGCGTCAACCCGCGGCGATCGGGTGCGTGCCGATCAGCTCATGCCCTTCGCTCGACGGCCGAGTTCGCGGACCACCTCGCGCTGGGCGTCGCGGCGGGCCATGTCCTGGCGTTTGTCGTACGCTCGCTTGCCACGCGCCAACGCGAGCTCGACCTTCACTTTCCCTTCGGAGAAGTACAGAGACAACGGCACCAGGGCGAGGTTACCGTCGCGAATTTTGCCGATCAGGGTGTCGATCTGGCGCCGATGCAACAGCAATTTCCGGTTGCGACGGGGCTCGTGGTTGGTCCAGCTGCCGTGCTGATACTCCGGAATGTGCAGGTTACGCAGCCACACTTCGCCGTCGTCAACCGTTGCGAACGCGTCGGCCAGCGACGCTTGGCCCTCGCGCAGACTCTTCACCTCGGTGCCTTGCAACGCCACCCCGGCCTCGAACAGCTCGACGATCGCGTAGTTGTGCCGGGCCTTGCGATTGGTGGCGATGATCTGTTTGCCACCGCGCTTGCCGGAAGGCTTGTCGGCCACCGCTTTACCGCCGCATGTATAGGCGCAACGTCACATACGCCGTCAACCCGGACATCGCCACGCCCAGCAGGAAGAGCCATGGCGTGATGTCGAGGATGTTGATGTAGTCGACCTTCGCGATCAGGTTGGCTTGGTAGAACTGGCTCAGCGCGCTGTCCAGGAACAACGCCCGCACCACGAGCAGGCCCAGGATGGCGATGCCCACACCGACCGTCGCGGCCAGCATGGCCTCCACCAGGAACGGCAGCTGGGTATACCAGCGGCTGGCACCCACCAGGCGCATGATCCCGATCTCGGTACGCCGGGTATAGGCCGCGACCTGAACCATGTTGGCGATCAGCAGAATGGCCCCGACGGCCTGGACCAGCGCAACGGCGAACGCGACGTTGCTCAGGCCGTTCAGAACCGCGAACAGCCGGTCGATCAGCTCCTTCTCGTTGAGCACGTGGTCCACCCCGGGCTGTCCCTGCATGGCGGCGTCGAAATCCTTGTGCTCCTCGGGGTTGTCGAGTTTGACGATGAACGACGCCGGAAACGAATCCTTCCCGGCCACGTCCTTGAACTGCGGGAATTTGCGGATGGCGTCGGCGTAGGCGTCGTCGCGATTGAGGAAGCGCACCGACTTGACGTCTTTGCGTGCCTCGATCTTGCCGCGCAATGCCTTACACGGGTCGGCATCGCACGCCGGGTCGTTGGCCGAGACGTCGGTGGTCAAGAACACCTGGGACTCGACCCGATCCAGGTAGATGGCCCGGGAGTGCTCAGCCAGCTGGACGACCAGCAGACCGCCGCCGAACAAGCCGACCGAGATCGCTGTGGTCAGGATCATCGCCACGGTCATGGTGATGTTGCGAAGAAGGCCGGTGACGACCTCGTTGAACAGGAAGCCGAAGCGCACTTAACGATCCATCCCGTATACGCCGCGCTGTTCGTCACGAACCAGCCGGCCCAGTGAGAGTTCGACCACGCGCTGCCGCATCGAGTCGACGATGTGGTGGTCGTGAGTTGCCATCACCACCGTCGTGCCGGTGCGATTGATGCGTTCGAGCAAATCCATGATGTCCTGACTGGTGTCGGGGTCGAGGTTGCCGGTGGGTTCGTCGGCCAGTAGTACCAGCGGCCGGTTGACGAACGCCCGGGCGATCGCGACCCGCTGCTGTTCACCGCCCGATAGCTCGTTCGGTAGCCGGTTGGCTTTGCCGGAGAGGCCGACCGTCTCCAGCACGTCCGGCACCACCCGGTTGATCGTGTCGGTGCGCTTGCCGATGACCTCGAGCGCGAAGGCGACGTTGTCGAACACGGTCTTTTGCTGGAGCAACCGGAAGTCCTGGAAGACGCAGCCGATCACCTGGCGCAGCTTCGGTATGTGGCGGCCACGCAGCTTGTTCACGTGGAACTTCGACACCCGGACATCACCGGTGGTAGGCACCTCCGCACCCAGCAGTAGCCGCATGAACGTCGACTTGCCCGAGCCCGACGGGCCGATCAGGAATACGAACTCACCCTTGTCAATCTTGACGTTGACGTCATCCAACGCCGGACGTGCCGATGATTTGTACTGCTTGCTGACGTGGTCCAGCGTGATCATCACGGGTCGCCAGTGTAGCGGTGATTTTCGCCGGGTCGCGACGGTCACCGAGCGGGCGGCGCCGGGGTGGGCACCGGACCGGGCCCGGGCTGCGGTAGCTGAGACGGCGATGTGGGCGTCGTCGGGCTGGGGGTGCAGAAGGGCGGTATGCAGGGCGGCTGGAACGGCGGAGGGGTCGTCGTCGTGATGGTCGTCGTGGTCGGCGGCGGCTCAGTAGTGGTCGAAGGCGGCTGCAATCTGGTGCGCGGCACCAGTGTGTAGTCCGAGTTGGGGTCGGGGACATAGGTCTTGGTGCCCTCGTGGTTGTCAGTGGTGTAGCCCGGCGGCGGCGGCGGCACGACCGTGGTCGTCTTCGACGGCGAGTTTTCGTTGAGTTCGTGGGCCTGTAGCCACAGCAGCGCGAAGAACGCGACGACAAGCACCAGCGTCGACGTGCGAAGCCGTCCGCCGAAGACATAGTTCGGCCAGCGCTTGTCCTCGTCCTCCTGGCGTTTCTCGAAGATATTGAGTGTGAGCTTCATCGCGCTACACCGAGCCTTGAATCTTCTTATCGGATTTCGGCGGCGCGTTTTCTTGTGCGGCCTCAGCGGCGGGCACGGCCGGACCGTCGACCAGGCCCACCGTGGGGTCGGCGGCGGTCAAGATGCCGGCGCGCTCAAGTGCCCGGACCACCAGATAACGCAGTCGCCGGCCTGCCTCGAACTGCTTGCCCGGCAGTGTGCGGGCCACCAGGCGCAGCGTGACCGTGTCGACCTGGATGCTTTCGACACCCATCACTGTGGGCTCGTCTGACAGCAACTCCCCCAGCACTCTGTCATCGCGGGCGTGCTCACATTCCTGGTGCAAGACGTCGTTGACACGGTTGAGATCGGCGGTGGTTGACACCGGAATATCGACCACGGCCTGCGCCCAATCCTTGGACAGGTTGGCCGACTTCATGATCTGACCATTCGGGACGGTGAACACTTCGCCGTCGGCAGAACGCAGCCTGGTCACTCGCAATGTCACATTCTCGACGGTGCCGTAAGCCTCGATGGCGGACCCAAGAGAAAGCTTGACCAGGTCACCGAAGCCGTACTGCCGCTCCGCGATGATGAAGAAGCCGGACAGCAGGTCCTTGACCAGTTGCTGGGCGCCGAAGCCAAGCGCGGCGCCCAGCACGGTTGCCGGCGCGATCAGGCCCCCAACCTTGAACTGCAGGACGTCGCTGACCTGCATGACGACGACGATGCCGATGAGCACGATCGACACCCAGCGGATCACCGACGCCACCGCTTGACGGTGTTTGGTGGCCTCGGAACGCACCAGCGCGTCGCTTTCTTCGAAGCCGACGTCGAGGCGCTGAGTCACCTGCTGTGCCACCCAGCTCACGAAGCGGGCCGCCAGGACCGCGCCGATCAGCAATATGACGATGCGCAGACTGCGCTCGCCGATCGTGCTGCGCCAGAAGTCATGCCAGTAATGGGTCCCGCTGGACCACCCTGTCGCAAGAATAAGTCTGTTAGTCGTCATCTTTTCGGTTGCGCCACCGGATTCCCGCTTCCAGGAACCCGTCGATGTCTCCGTCCAGAACGGCCGCCGGATTGCCGACTTCGTACTCGGTCCGCAGATCCTTGACCATCTGGTACGGGTGAAGTACGTAGGAGCGCATCTGGTTACCCCAGGAGCTGCCGCCCTCCCCTTTCAACGCGTCCAGCTCTGCACGTTCTTCTAAACGCTTGCGCTCCAACAACTTTGCTTGGAGCACTCGCATCGCAGAAACCTTGTTCTGCAGTTGCGACTTTTCGTTCTGACAAGTCACGACGATACCCGTTGGGATGTGGGTCAAGCGCACCGCCGAGTCGGTGGTGTTCACCGACTGGCCGCCCGGCCCGCTGGAGCGGTAGACGTCTACCCGCACGTCACCTTCCGGAATGTCGATGTGATCGGTGGTCTCCACCACCGGCAGCACCTCGACTTCCGCGAACGACGTCTGCCGCCGGCTCTGGTTGTCGAACGGGCTGATCCGGACCAGCCGGTGGGTGCCCTGTTCGACCGACAGCGTGCCGTAGGCGAACGGCGCATGCACAGCGAAGGTGGTGCTCTTGATTCCCGCTTCTTCGGCGTAGGAGGTGTCGAACACCTCGACCGGGTACTTGTGCTGCTCGGCCCAACGGATGTACATCCGCATCAGCATCTCGGCCCAGTCCGCGGCGTCCACGCCTCCCGCACCCGACCGGATGGTGATCAGCGCCTCACGCTCGTCGTACTCACCCGAGAGCAGGGTCCGCACTTCGGCGGCCTCGATCTCGTCGTGCAGCTCCTTGAGCTCGGCGTCAGCCTCGGCCAGCGCGTCCGCTTCACCCTCCTCGGTCGCCAATTCGTAGAGAACGGGCAGGTCGTCGAGGCGTTGCCGCAATTCTTCGACCCGGCGCAGCTCACCCTGGGTGTGGGATAACTCACTCGTCACTTTTTGCGCCCGCGCTTGGTCGTCCCACAGTTTGGGATCGGAAGCCTCCACTTCGAGCTTCTCGATGCGCCTGCGAAGACCGTCGACATCGAGCACCCTCTCCACCGTGGTCAGGGTGGCGTCGAGGGCGGCGATGTCGGCTTGACGGTCGGGTTCCACAGCCGCCCACGTTACCGGCGCCCCTGTTCGCGCCGCGACCAGCAGCGCACCGTTTAGCATCGAGTGGCAATCGTGTGCAGCCCGCGACTGCGACGCCCAGCTCTTCCTCAGCCCGTCGGCGTCGCAGCCGGACACAACAGAAGGTTGAGTATGCGTCCATATCATGTCGCGATCGTCGGTTCGGGGCCGTCGGGATTCTTTGCTGCGGCATCGTTGCTGAAGGCCGCCGACGCGTCCAATCAGATTGACGTCGCCGTCGACATGCTGGAGATGCTGCCGACGCCCTGGGGGCTGGTGCGTTCTGGCGTCGCGCCCGACCACCCCAAGATCAAGTCGATCAGCAAACAATTCGAGAAGACCGCCGCCGACCCCCGCTTCCGGTTCTTCGGCAACGTGATCGTGGGCGAGCACGTCGAGTCCGCCGAGCTGGCCGAGCAGTACGACGCCGTCATCTACGCGGTGGGCGCGCAGTCCGATCGCGCGCTGAACATCCCCGGCGAGGATCTGCCGGGCAGCATCGCCGCCGTCGACTTCGTGGGCTGGTACAACGCCCACCCGAACTTCTACGACATGATGCCCGACCTCTCGGGCCGTCGCGCGGTCGTCATAGGCAACGGCAATGTCGCGCTCGATGTGGCACGCATCCTGATCACCGACCCGAATGTGTTGGCAGAAACCGACATTGCCGACCACGCACTGGAATCGCTGCGGCCGCGTGGGGTGGAAGAAGTGGTGATCGTCGGGCGGCGCGGGCCGCTGCAAGCTGCGTTCACCACGCTGGAGTTGCGGGAGCTCGCGGATCTCGAAGGCGTGGACGTGGTGCTCGATCCGGCGGAACTGGAAGGCATCACCGACGAGGATGCGGCCGCCGTGGGCAAGGTCTGCAAGCAGAACATCGCCGTGCTGCGCGGGTATGCCGGTCGCGAGCCACGCCCTGGGCATCGACGGATGGTATTCCGGTTCTTGACATCGCCGATCGAGATCAAAGGCGAGGGCAAAGTGGAGCGGATTGTGCTGGGCCGCAACGAACTTGTCACCGACGAGAACGGGCGGATCACGGCCAGGGACACCGGCGAGCGCGAAGAGCTGCCAGTTCAGCTGGTGGTGCGCTCGGTGGGTTATCGCGGCGTGCCCACCCCGGGGCTGCCGTTCGACGAGAAGAACGCGACCATTCCCAACACCGCCGGCCGGGTCGAGGGCAGCCGCAACGAATACGTCGTCGGATGGATCAAGCGGGGGCCGACGGGTGTGATCGGCACCAACAAGAAGGACTCACAGGACACCGTCGACACGCTGATGTCCGATCTGGCCGGCGCCGATTTGGCGGATTTCCCCCCGGACCACGCCGACAAGCTGACGGAGTGGCTGGCCGAACGCCAGCCGAAGCTGATCACGTCGGCGCACTGGGATGTCATCGACCGCTTTGAGCGGGCCGCAGGAGAACCGCAGGGGCGCCCGCGGGTCAAACTGCCGAACCTGGCCGAGCTGCTGCGCGTCGGCCACGGCTGATCATCGAAGCGGTCGCAAGCGCGGCGGAGCCGGGCGAAGCGGGCCGCGACCATTTACGGGTCGCGGTCGCAAGCGCGGCGGAGCCGGGCGAAGCGGGACGCGACCATCTAAGTATCGCGGTCGCAAGCGCGGCGGAGCCGGGCGAAGCGGGCCGCGACCATTTACGGGTCGACGAGCACCCCGGGGTTCAGGATGCCGGCCGGGTCCAGCGCGGACTTGGCCGCGCGCAGTGCCGCCGCGAACGGGTCCGGGCGCTGCCGGTCATACCACGGTCGATGGTCGCGACCAACCGCATGATGGTGGGTGATGGTGCCGCCGTGTGTGCTGATCGCTTCGGACACAGCGGCTTTGATCTCGTCCCACTGCGCCTCGAGTGAGCCCCAGCGTCCCCCGGCATAGATGCCGTAATACGGTGCGGGTCCGTCGGGGTAGACGTGGGTGAACCGGCACGTCACTGCACCGGCCCCGCAGACCTTTTCGATCGCCGTGCGGGCCGCATCGGTCACCGCCGCATGCAGGGCGTCGAATCCCGACCAGGTACAAGCGGTTTCGAAGGTCTCGGCGATCACCCCGCGCCGGGCGAGGGCGTCACGCTGATAGGGCATCCGCAGGAACACCGAGCGCCAGGTGGCTGAAGCATCGTTTCCCGTTGTGTGACTTTGTGTTTCGCGACTGCGTCGGGCGATGACGGTGCCGCCGTGTCCGCCCGCGATCTCGACGGCTCGATCGAGCCAGGGGTCGATCGGATGATCGGCCGACTCGAAGGCGAGCACCAACAGCCCGCCGCTGACCGCAGTGCCCGCATTCAGAAAGGCCTCGGCCGGATCCAGCAGCCGGCAGTTCGCCGGGTACAGGCCGGCCTGCGCAATGGTCCGGGTCGCGGCCACCGCCGCGGTCCAATCGTCGAATGCCACTGACGCCGTGACCTGCCACCGCGGCCGGTCCTGCAGCCGCATCCATGCCTCGGTGATGATGCCGAGCGCGCCCTCGGAGCCGAGGAACAACCGGTCCGAGGACGGCCCCGCACCGGATCCGGGCAGTCGCCGTGACTCGCTGACCCCGGCCGGTGTGACCACCCGCAACGACTCGGTCAGGTCGTCGATATGGGTGTACAGCGTCGCGAAGTGCCCGCCGGCGCGGGTGGCCAGCCAGCCGCCGAGGCTAGAGAAAGCGAAGGACTGCGGAAAGTGTCGCAGCGTCAGATCGTGCGGGCGCAACTGTTGCTCGATCCACGGACCAAGCGCGCCCGCCTGAATGCGTGCGGCGCGGCTGACGCGGTCCACTTCCAGCACTGAGCTCATGACGGAGACGTCGACCGTGACCGCCGGACCGTCGAAACGCGGCTCGACCCCACCGACCACCGAGCTGCCACCACCGTAGGGAATCGCCGGAATCCCCTCACGCGAACACCAATCCAGCACGTCGATCACGTCCTGTTCGCGGCGCGGCCGGATGATCAGGTCGGGAACGTGGTCGAGGTGGCCGTTCAGATTGCGCGCGACGTCACGAAACGCCTTACCGCGCGCATGGCCGGCCCGATCCGCGGGATCGGCCGAACACAGGCTGGCCAGCGAGGGCGGCGGAGCGATCCGCGGGGCCGCCAACCCGAGCTCGTTGGGGTTCGGGGGCCGGTGGTCGGTCAGGTCATGGCCGGGCAGCAACTCGGCGACGCGCGACTCCAAGGTCCGCGTCTCCTGCACGGACAGCGCGTCCTCGACTGTGCCCCAACCCCACCACGAACGCATGCGGCGGCGTCAGCGTTTGACGACGACGAATGCCCCGCCGGCGACGAGCAGCACCAGGGCCAGGGCGATACCCCAGCCGGCACCGGCCAGAATCCAGGTGACGGCCACCAGCCCGATCAGTGGCGACAACGCGAAGAGCGTCAGTCCGGGGTGCTGCCTGATCACTTCGAGCGCACTCGTCGCCCGGACCCGATCGATTTCCTTGCCCATGGGATTCAGAATGCCAGACAATTCGGTTTTCACCGCTTTTTGTTGGCGGGTACCCAGACGGGCCCTGGCAGCTCGTCACACCTGCCACTCGGCTACCAGAAAAGGCGCGATGTCGCGATGCTTCAATTCGATAGCGCCGGTGATAGCAGATCGCGGAATCAGTGGACCATGCCTCAAGGTGTCACCGCGGCGGCCATTCGCTGTGTCGAGCTTTGCGCGTGAATCCTGGGCTTTGCGCGTGAATCCTGGGCGGAAATTGCCGCCGACTTCCGCCGTAGGTTCACAATGAAAGCCGTAGGTTCACAACAAAAGCCGGAGGTTCACAGTGAAAGCCCTGAGCTCACACTGAAAACACAGATACGTGATGCCATTAGGGGGCCAATCCTCACCGGGGCGGCTCCGGGCGCTGCCCACCGATCCGGCCTGATCACCGATGAAATTCCTTACTGCGCAACCCAGTCCGCAAGCCATGGGTGCCACCGTCGAGTAATTTGAGTCGAATCGGGTCAAACGCCGCGATGATTCGCAATAGCTGATGAGACAAGTGATTTAGCTGAGATGACCAATGGCCCTATCGACGTACACCGAGACTTCGTAACGTGAAGCACGTGGACATCGCGGTCGTCAGGAAGGCAGTCCTGCTGGCCTGCCGCGCGCCGTCCGTGCACAATAGCCAACCCTGGCATTGGATTGCCGACGGCAGCGCGCTCCGCCTGTTCGTCGACTACCACCAAATCGTCCCCGCCGCAGATCATTCCGGTCGGGAGGCTCTGCTGAGTTGTGGCGCTGCACTAGATCACCTGCGCGTCGCGATGACGGCCGCGCATTGGCGAACACACATCACCCGGTTCCCCAACCCGAACAACGCGGCGCATTTGGCCACAATCGATTTCAGCCCAATCGAGCACGTCACGGAAGCGCAGCGAAACCGCGCCAGCGCAATCCTGCAGCGACGGACGGATCGGCTTCCCTTTGACTCCCCCACCTGTTGGCACCTCTTCGAACCGGTGCTGCGAAGCGGCATCGACGAGGGCGAGGTAATGCTCGACGTCCTCGACGATGACCAGCGGCCACGACTGGCACAGGCATCACAGCTCACCGAGGCCCTTCGGCGCGACGATGCGTCGTATCACGCCGAACTGCAATGGTGGACATCGCCGTTCGCACTGGCACAGGGCGTGCCGCCGAATGCGCTGGCATCGGACACCGAACGGCTCCGGGTTGACGTCGGCCGCGATTTCCCCGTCCGGGGCCATCAGAATCGCCGCCCCGAGATCACTGCGGACGACTCGAAGATCCTTGTGCTGTCCACCCCTGAGGACACCCGCCTCGACGTGTTGCGCTGCGGCGAGGTGCTCTCGACGGTGTTACTGGAATGCACCATGGCCGGCATGGCGACTTGCCCGTTGACCCATCTGATCGAAACGACCGAGAGTCGCGACATCGTGCGTGGCCTGATCGGCAATCGCGGCGAACCACAGGTCGTGATCCGCGCAGGCATTACACCGCCAATGGAAGATCTTCCGGCCCCGACTCCGCGGCGGCCATTGGACAATGTGCTAGAGATTCGTTAACCGAAAGAAAGGTTGAGTCCATGGCCGAGGAGCCCGTTACCGTTCTGTCCGAAGACGAAAGCTGGCGCCGGTTGGGCGGCGTCGCGCTGGGCCGACTGGTCACCACATTCGCCGGCGAGCCAGAGATCTTCCCGGTCAACTATGCCGTCCAGGGCCGGACCGTGCTGTTCCGGACAGCGGAGGGCACCAAATTGTTCTCCGCCGTGGCCAGCAACACCGTGCTCTTCGAGGCCGACGACCACGATGTCGCCGAAGGCTGGAGCGTGATCGTCAGGGGCCGTGCAAAGCTGTTGCGCACCGACGCCGAGATCACGGAAGCCGAACGCGCGCAATTGATCCCGTGGACCGCCACCCCCAAGGTGCACTACGTCCGGGTGACGCCGTCCGAAATCACCGGCCGCCAGTTCAGGTTCGGTCCGGAACCGGATCCGCACGCGAGCTTTGCGTCCTGAATCACCGCGCGAGCAGCGCGTCCAGTTCGCGCGCATCGACTCCCGTGAGCCGGCGGTGCATCGCCCAGGCGATCCTGGTCGCCTGAATTTTCGCGCGCTCGGCCGCCGGCCCCTGATACATCTCGTCGACCGTGTCGCACCAGATCCCTAGCCAGCGCACGAAATGGCTCCCGGACAGTGGAGTCCGGTGGTGCACGCTCCGATGGGCGACCAGAGCGCTGCCCCGGTAGCGCCCGGCGCGAAACAGCACGGTCTCCCAGAAGTCGCACATCGTCGGCATGTGCGCGTCCAGTCCTCTCGCCCGTAAGTCGGCGAACGGCTCGGCCAACACGTCGTCGACAAAGACGCGTCCGTAGAAGCGGTGCAGCAGTGCCTCCACGTCCGAGCGGTCGACGAGATCCCCAGCTGATGCGCTCATCGTCAAATTGGAAACGTCACACCACGAGGGACAGTGGTCCGCGAGTACGAGAAGCACTGCGCCGCTTGCTGATCGCCACCAGACGGGCCACCGCGGCTTCGATCCCCCGGGCCAACTGGTCGGCATCGGCAACTACGTCGTAATCGGCGAGGATCCCGAAGAACAGATCGTCGGCGTAACTGAGCATCGCGACACCCGTCCGCAGGTGCATCGCGAGCGGCGGGACCGGCAACACCGCCAGTACCGACCTGCCCATCATCCGCAGCGGACGTTGCGGCCCCGGTACGTTCGTCGCCACCGTCACCACTCCACGCTGGGGCAGTCGCATCAACAACCCGGTCGCCCACGCGGTCAGCGCGAACGGTATGCGATTCGCGAGGGATACGAACACGTTTCCGGCCTGGCGCTGGCCGCCGGCCTTGGTCCGGTCCATTCGCGCGTGCACCGTCCGCAGCCGCTGCACCGGATTGTCCTCGTCGACAGGCAGGTTCGGCAACATCACCGACACCCGGTTGTCCGTCTTGTCGAACGCGTCGGCGGCCCGCATCGAGACAGGCACCAACGTGCGCAGCGAGTCGGACGCCGGTTGCTCGCCGCGTTCGACCAGAACATTGCGGTAGCTTTCGGTAATCGCCGCCAGCGCAACATCATTGATCGTCACGCCGAACGTCTGGCGCACTTGTTCGATGTCGGCCAGCGCGACACGTGCCGCGCTGTAGCGGCGCATGTTGCTCAGCGGCCCGTTCAGCGGTGACGGCGCGGGGCTCAATAGTCCGGCGGCGATCTCGCCGGCGCCCTGCGCGGCGCGCAGCACACCTGCCGTGAGTGCGCCCGGCGCCTTCCACAGGCGACCCAGCACACCGAGCGGATCCGGCGGAGCGTTCCGCGGCGCGCCGGCGTCCACGGAAGCGCGCAGACGATGCGCATAACTGTCGCTGATCCCGTTATCGCACATCCCGGCGAGCATGTGGGTGGCGGCGATTCCGTCGGCCATGCAGTGGTGCACCTTGGTCAGCATCGCCCACCGATCGTCGGTGAGTCCCTCGATGACCCATAGCTCCCACAGGGGTCGGTCCCGGTCCAGACGCCGCGCCATCACGTCGGCGATCACTCGGTGCAGCTCGCGGTCGTCCCCGGGCCGCGGCAGCGCAATACGTCGCACGTGCCGCTGGATGTCGAAGTCGGGATCGTCGACCCATTCCGGAGCCCCTAGATCGAAGGGGCGCAGTCGCAACCGCTGACCGAACCGTGGGCAGGCCCGCATCCGTTCACCGACGACCGAAACCAGCGCCTCCTGCTCGGGCGCCGGACCTTCGATGACCGCGAGTCCACCGATCGCCAGGCTCACCCGCCGATCGGCGTCTTCGGCCTTGAGAAACCCCGCGTCGAGTGTGGTCAGCTGGTTCATGATTGGCGACCTTCCTGCGCTTTAGCGACTGTTTACTGAAACCCGCAGTACCACTATCCCGCGGTGTGGACGGGCCGGGCAGGGCCGAAAGTCCTTCGCTGCCGGGGCTTCATGCTCTGCCGTGGCCGGCGCGACCGGAGCATCCTTGAAGGCATGGCCACCGTTGTCGACAGTGCGGCTTGCCGGAGCAGAGAGGCAGCCATGAACGCCGAATTCCCCGACGCCCAGACTCTTCGGACGGTCCTCACGCTGGCCACCCGCGCCCCCTCGATCTACAACACGCAACCGTGGCGGTGGCGCGTGCGCAGCGCGAGCCTGGACCTGTGCTCCGAACCGGAAATGCAACTGCACAGCACCGACCCGGACGGGCGCGACCTGATTGTCAGCTGCGGAATCGCATTGCACCACTGCGTCGTCGCCTTGGCCTCGATGGGCTGGCACGCCAAGGTGCATCGCCTACCCGATCCCGACGACCCGCGACTGCTGGCCAGCATCGAGGTCCGGCCGCACACCCCGGATCAAGCCGACATCGCGCTGGCGGCGGCCATACCGCGGCGACGCACCGACCGGCGGACCTACAGCTCCTGGCCGGTGGCCGGCGGGGACATCGCCCTGATGGCCGCCCGCGCGGCTCGCAGCGGGGTTATGCTCCGCCAGGTCGACGCCCTGGACCGGATGAAGACCATTGTGGCGCAAGCTGTCTGGAACCACATGTCCAGTGGCGACTACCTGCGCGAGCTCACCATGTGGAGCGGCCGATACGGCTCGGTCGCCGGGGTCCCGGCCCGCAACATCCCGCCCGCGGACCCGGGCGCACCGATCCCCGGACGGGTTTTCGCCGGAGCCGGACTGGCTCAACCGTCCGGCGCCTCCCCCACCGACGACAACGCCGCGCTGCTGGCGCTGGGCACCGAGTCAGACGACCGGTTGGCCCGGTTGCGCGCCGGCGAAGCCACCAGCGTCGTCTTGCTGACGGCGACGGCGACGGGGCTGGCGAGCTGCCCGATCACCGAACCGCTGGAGATCCACGAAACGCGCGACGCGATCCGCGCCGACGTCTTCGGCGGCAAGGGCTACCCACAGATGCTGCTGCGCGTGGGCTGGGCCCCGATCAATGCCGATCCGTTACCGGCGACGCCGCGGCGCAAGCTTTCCCGCGTCGTCGAATGGCCCGAAGGGTCATTGGACGAGGGGAGCTGACCAGCGCAACAGTGTGCCGCCGCCCGCGGGCACACTCTCGATGGCGAATTCACCGCCCACCTGCTGCGCCCGCCCCCGCAGATTCGTCAGACCGCTGCCGGTGACCTCATCGGGCATCCCTCGTCCGTCGTCGCTCACCTCGATACGCAAGTCGTCTTCCACGCTGACCCGAACCGTCAACGTGCTGGCCTGCGCATGCCGCGCGGCGTTGCTCACCGCCTCACGGACAACCGCCTCGGCATGGTCGGCCAACGCGCTGCCGACGACCGACAACGGCCCGATGTATTGGATGGTGGTGCGCAACCCCGACCCGGCGAATTGCGCCACCGCCTCGTCGATTCGTTGCCGCAACCGGGTAATGCCCTGCGACGCCCCATGCAGGTCGAAGATGGTGGTCCGGATCTCTTGGATGACGGCCTGCAGATCGTCGATGGCCGCCGAGAGCCGTTGCTGTACAACGGGTTCCCGTGTCCGGGGAACAGTGCCCTGCAACGAGAGACCGACGGCGAAGAGGCGCTGGATGACGTGGTCGTGAAGATCACGCGCGATGCGGTCGCGGTCGGTGAGTACGTCGAGTTCGCGCATCCGGCGTTGTGACGTGGCCAGCTGCCAGGCCATCGCGGCCTGATCGGCGAAGGCGGCCATCATCTCGAGCTGTTCGTCGCTGAACGAGCCTTGGCCGCCCTGCCGCAGCACGACGACCACACCGGCGACGGTGTCGGTGGCACGCAGCGGTAGCAGCAGCGCCGGGCCCGGGTCAGCCAGACCGTCCAGATCGATGCGGTCTACCCGTTGCGGAGTGCCATTGACGTAAACATCCCCAACTGAGGTGCCGGTCACCGGAATGGTCTGGCCGACAGCGGAATCGGTTGCCAGGCCGGCAGTTTCGATCACCAACAGCTCCCCCACGCCGACCGCCGGCGCCGCCTCATCCGGAACGGCCACCAAAGCCGCATCCGCCCGGGTCAGCTTCATCGCCTCCTCGGCGACCAGACGGAACACGGTCGCGGGTTCAGTGCCGGACAACAACTCCGTCGCGATATCACGGGTGGCCTCGATCCACGACTGGCGCGCCTTGGCCTTCTCGTAAAGGCGGGCGTTGGCGATGGCAATACCCGCGGCCGATGCCAGCGCCTGTACCAGTACCTCGTCGTCGTCGCTGAACGGCTGGCCGGTGGTCTTGTCGGTCAGGTACAGAGTGCCCAGCGATTCATCACGCACCCGAACCGGCACCCCGAGGAAGGTCCGCATCGGCGGATGGTTCGGTGGAAACCCGACCGAGGCGGGATGCAGCGAGATATCGTCCAGCCGTAGCGGTTTGGGCTCATCGATGAGCAGGCCGATGATGCCGAGACCTTCGGGCAGGTGGCCGATCCGCCGGACGGTTTCCTCGTCGACCCCCTCGTAGACGAAGTGCAGCACCTTGTTGTCCCGGCCGTGCACCTCCAGCGCGCCGTAGCGGGCGTCGACGAGATTGGTCGCCGAATGCACGATCGAGCGCAGTGTCGCGTTGAGCTCCAGGCCCGACGTGACCACGAGCATGGCTTCCACCAGGCCATCCAGCCGGTCACGGCCTTCGACGATTTGCCCTACGCGGTCTTGCACTTCCGCTAAAAGCTCGCGCAGACGTAGCTGGGACAGCGTGTCGCGCAAGCGCCGCACACTCGCATCGTTGGTGTCAGTCATGCCCGGCAACTCATCCGTCGCCCGGCCGCGAGCGCTTCAATTCCGTTGCGAATACCGCAGCTTGCGTTCGGCGTTCCATGCCCAGCTTGGCCAGCAGACGGGACACGTAGTTCTTCACGGTCTTCTCGGCCAGGAACATCCGGTCGGCGATCTGCTTGTTGGTCAGGCCTTCGCTGAGCAAGCTCAGCAGCGTGCGCTCCTGATCGGTCAGGCCCGACAACGGGTCATGCTGTTCGGTCTGCCCCCGCAGTTTCGCCATCAGCGCGGCAGCGGCGCGGTTGTCCAGCAGGGACCGCCCGGCGCCGACGTCCTTGACGGCGCGTGCCAATTCCATGCCCTTGATGTCCTTGACGACATATCCGCTGGCGCCGGCCAATATCGCGTCCAGCATCGCCTCGTCGGACGTATACGACGTGAGGATCAGGCAGCGCAGATCCGGCATGCGGGACAAGAGATCTCGGCACAGCTCGATGCCGTTGCCGTCGGGCAGTCGCACGTCGAGCACCGCGACATCCGGGCACGCCGCGGGAATCCTGGCCATCGCCTCGGCGACCGATCCTGCTTCACCGACGACGTCGAGTTCGGGGTCGGCGCCGAGCAAGTCGATCAACCCACGCCGCACCACCTCGTGATCGTCGACCAAGAAGACCTTTACCAAGGCGCCTGCTCCTCACAGTCCCTTACAAATTGCCGCAACGTACGGTCAGCATCGAGCAGCCCGCGGTGTAGGCGCCGCACAGATCCCTGGCGGCGTGTGCGTCGGTGACGAACGCCTGGCCCGAGTTCGCGTGGCGCTCCAGGTAACAGGCGACGCTTTCGTGGATGACGGCCGGCTCGACGCGCACGTCCGGGTACAACCGCGTCCAGCGGGCCAGCCGGCGATCCAATTGTGTTTGCGCCGATCGGCTTTCGTCATCCGAGTCATGACCCGAGTGATGGGCGTCGGTATGGTGTGCGGAGATCACGCGCAGGGGAACCTCCCGCATCCTCGCCTCCTCGAACGCGTGTCGCAACACGACACCATTGTCCACTCCTGCCACAACGGCACTGATCTGGGGGCTGGCCGAAGTACCGGGCGGCCGGTGGATCACGGCAACCGGGCACAGGGCCGATCCGGCCAGGGCGGCCGCGACGGTACCTTCGCCACGGCAAGCGTGGTTCAGCCCGATCGAACCGACACAGATCATCGCCGCCGACCGGGACTCCTGCAGCAGCTTGGTGAGCGGCCTGCCCCACAGCACGTCGGTCTCGATCTTCACCGGCTTGCCGCTGGCGTCGACGGCCCGGTAGGCCTCGTACAGCGCCGCCCGGGCGATGATCTGCCGGCCGTCGTGACTGCCGTCGCCGGAGGCTCGCAGCGGATCGATGACATAGACCAGCCGCAGCGGAATGTCGCGGCTCACCGCCTCGTCGACGGCCCACAACGCCGCGTGGATTGCCGCCCGGGATCCGTCGACACCCACGACCACTGCGGGGGCTGATTGAATGGTGCTCATCGCGGTCTCCTCATGCCGAGCGTTTGGTTTGAAATTCACGCTATTAACCGATGGACGCATTCCCCAGTGGGCGTTAGTCCTCAATCAAGTGCCATTAGTCCCTTTGATTCGGACAGATCGAAAACTAGGGTTGTCGCCACGGCAGTACCTAGATTCAAGGTTCGTTGGCGTTGCCGCGTGATCGACGCCCGGCAGCCGCCCCCCGCAACAGGGAGGTCGTCGCAATGTCCGTTCAGCAAACCGCGCAGCAGCCGTCATCGCAGCCCCTGATCGGAAAGGGCTGGATCCAGGCCGTCGCGCTGGTGATGATCTTCGGCTTCCTGGTAATGGGAATCCTGGCTTATCGCACCTACACGGCGTCGATGCCCATGCCCGACAAGGTAGTCAGCGAATCGGGCCAGCTGCTGTTCACCGGCGACGACATCACCAAAGGCCAAGAGCTGTACCAGGCCCGCGGACTGATGCAGTACGGGTCGGTGCTGGGCCACGGGGCCTACCTGGGCCCCGACTACACGGCCGAATACCTGCGCATGGCGACCGACGACGTCACCGGTCAATTCCGCGCGCAGGGCGTGACCGATCCGCACGACCGGGTGGTCAACGAATTCCGCACCAATCGCTATAACTCCGGCACGAAGACGCTGGTGTTCACCGACCGGCAGGCCGCGGCGTTCGACCGAATCCAAAGTCATTACGCCGCTTATTTCGGGGAAAACTCCACCAAATACGGGCTGCTGCCACAGCTGATCACCGACAAAGCACAGATCCGTCAGCTGACCGCATTCTTCGCCTGGACGGCGTGGGCCGCAGCGGCCGATCGCCCCGGCCACAAGTACACCTACACCAACAACTGGCCGGCCGAGCCTCGCGTCGACAACGGCCCGACCGCGTCGGTGATCGTGTGGTCGGCGCTGTCACTGATCGCGTTGCTGGGCGGCATCGGGATCATGTTCGCCGTCTACGGACGCTGGAGCCAAAAGGTGGGCTGGCACAGCGCCGAGACATCCACGCTGTCGTTCCGCCAGCCGGGCGAGGTGGGCCTGACACCGGCGCAGCGGGCCTGCATCTGGTTCTTCGCGATCGTGTCGCTGCTGTTCCTGGCTCAGACGCTGCTGGGCGCGGCCGCCGAGCACTATCGGGCCGATCTGTCGACGTTCTTCGGCATAGACCTGGCGCGGATACTGCCGTACAACCTGGCACGCACCTGGCATCTGCAGCTCGCGCTGTTCTGGACTGCGGCAGCGTTTTTGGCCGGCGGCATCTTCCTGGTGCCGTTCATCGCCCGTCGGGAGCCGAAACGTCAAGGGGTGCTGGCTTACGTGCTGTTGGGCGCGGTCGCACTGGTGGTGTTCGGTTCGCTGATCTGCGAGGCGCTCTCCATCTACGGCGTAATTCCGCCGGGCGGCTTGCTTTCTCAGCAGTGGGAATATCTCGACCTGCCGCGGCTGTGGCAAATCCTGCTGATCGTCGGGATGTTCGTGTGGATCGCGATCATCTGGCGCGGCATGCGCGCCCGGCTCAAAGGCGAGTCGAAGATGAACATGCCGTGGCTGTTCTTCTTCTCCGGCCTGGCGATTCCGGTGTTCTACACGGTGGGGATGCTGGCGCCGAGCGACAGCCACTACACCGTCGCTGACTTCTGGCGCTTCTGGGTGGTGCACCTGTGGGTCGAGGACTTCCTCGAACTGTTCACCACCGTGATGGTGGCCTACATGTTCGTATTGCTAGGCGTGGTGCGCGAGCGAATTGCCCTGGGCGTCATCTTCCTTGACATCATCCTGTATTCCGCCGGCGGTGTCATCGGCACCATGCACCACCTCTACTTCTCCGGCACGCCGGTCGAGCACATGGCGCTGGGCGCGTTCTTCTCGGCGGCCGAGGTGATCCCGCTGACATTCCTGACGGTCGAGGCGTGGGCTTTCCTGCAGCTGGGTGCGCGCCAGCAATCCGGTGACGCCAACCCGTTCCCGCATCGCTGGGCGGTCATGTTCCTGGTCGCCGTGGGCTTCTGGAACTTCTTGGGCGCAGGCATCTTCGGGTTCCTGATCAACTTGCCGGTGGTGTCCTACTACCAGATCGGGACCGCGCTGACGGCCAACCACGGGCACGCCGCGATGATGGGTGTGTACGGCATGCTCGCCGTCGGCTTGGCCATGTTCGCCTTCCGCTATGTGATCCCCGCCGAAAAGTGGCCCGACAGGTTAGCCCGAATTTCGTTCTGGTGCATGAACATCGGGCTGGCGTGGATGGTTTTCGCCACCCTGCTGCCCCTGGGTGTGCTGCAGCTGTTCCACTCGGTCAACGACGGCTACTTCGAGGCGCGGTCGCTGGGCTACATCACCAAACCAGGCAATTCGGTCATCGAATGGCTGCGGATGCCCGGAGACGTGATCCTCATCGTGGGAGGTGTACTGCCGTTCGTCTGGATCGCGTGGACCGCGTTGCGTAACTTCCGTTCAGGTACCACATTGGAGGAAATGCCCGAACATCCGCTCTACACCGAACCCGCCGCCGAGGCCGACCAGGCCCCGGCTACCTCGAAGGACTGACGGATGTCTTCGCCGGCCACATCGGTTTTGCTGGTCGCCGGCTACTCGATGGTCCTGCTGATCTTCGGGTGGAGTTTCGACGCCATGGCACGGCGCGCCTCGGTGCACGCAGCACGTTGGCGCACAGGGCAGTTCGTGTACCGGCCCGACCACGACGCCTGGGTGTGTCCGGAGGACCACTGGCTGTGGCCGAGTTCGTTCGATCCCAAGCACCGGGTGATGCGATATCGGGCGCTCCCGGTGGTCTGCAACAGCTGCCCGGTCAAATCGCGTTGCACCACTTCTGATCACGGCCGCGAGATCAGTCGCGAGATCGACCCGTGGCCGCATTCGGATGCCGGGCGGTTCCACCGCGGAATTGCCTGCTGCGTGGCGGCACTGGGTATCGTGCTGCCCCTGGCGACACTGGTCGCCAGCCATTCGGCCAGCGACGTTCTGGTGCTGACCGGCACGGTGGTGATCGTCGGACTGCTTTCACTGCCGCTGGCGCGCCATCTGTGGAACACTCCGTCCAACGCGCCTGACCACCTTCCGCATCGGACCGCGCTGGAGGACCGGGTGGCCGCCGCGATCGACCAATACTCCACCCGATGGGGCGGCTGGGAAGGCAAGGAGGACAAGACATCGCTACCGGAGCAGTGATCGGCGTACTAGCCGTAGGAATCGCAGTGCTGACCGTCGTCGCACTGTTCTCAGTGACCGTACTTCGCGAGTACGAACGCGGAGTGGTGTTCCGGATGGGCCATGTCCGCCACCTGTACCAGCCCGGACTCCGTTTTCTCATTCCACTGGTGGACAAGCTGATTCGGGTCGACCAGCGGCTGGTGACGTTGACCATCCCGCCTCAAGAGCTGATCACCCGCGACAACGTGCCGGCCCGTGTCAACGCGGTCGTGATGTTCGCAGTGGTTGATCCGCTAAAAGCAATTCTGGCGGTGGAGAACTATGCGGTGGCGACCTCGCAGATCGCGCAGACGACGCTGCGTTCACTGTTGGGGCGCGCCGACCTGGACACGCTGCTGGCGCATCGCGAGGACCTCAACAGCGATCTGCGCACCATCATCGAGAAGATGACCGAACCGTGGGGCGTGCAGGTTCGGGTGGTGGAGATCAAGGACGTGGAGATCCCCGAGTCGATGCAACGGGCAATGGCCCGCGAGGCCGAGGCCGAACGCGAACGGCGTGCGAAAGTCATCAACGCCCGCGGTGAACTGCAGGCGTCAGAAGAGCTGCGGCAAGCCGCCGAGACGCTGTCCAAGAGTCCGGCGTCGCTGCAACTGCGTTATCTGCAAACGTTATTGGAGCTGGGGGCAGACCAGAATTCGACCGTGGTCTTCCCGCTGCCGGTCGACATCATCACGCCGTTTCTCCGGCACCCGGAGCTGTTGCAGAGCGTCACCGACAGCTTCCAGAGTCGCTGATTCAGAACCCTTCGGATCCGGGCGGCTCGGGCCGCCGAGGCGGCTGCGGCGGTGCGAACCACCACTTGTCCGGATTCTTAGGCGAATACACCACCGGCATCAACTGGCCAATGGTCGGCCACTGTTCCACGTCGACGACCATGCGCTGATATGTCGCGTGCTCGTTGACGGTTGGTCCGTTGATGACGCCCGCGATGGTGGCGTACTGCGCACCGCTGGCGTCCGGCCGCGGGCTCACCCCGGTAATCAGCAGCGTGCCGTCCGCCGTCGCGCCTCGAGGGCTACCCGAGATGAACCGCGGAGCAAGCATCGCGACCAAAATTGCGACCAACAGGAGCACGACGGCGAATTCCCACATCCAACAATGGTAGGACTGCAGGGATGAGCTCACCTGATCTGACGCTGGCGCTGACGTTGGCCGACCGTGCAGACACGCTGACCAGCGCCCGGTTTGGCGCACTCGACCTGCGCGTCGACACCAAGCCGGACCTGACGCCGGTGACCGACGCCGATAGGGCGGTCGAATCCGCTCTGCGCGATGAGCTCGGGCGTGAGCGGCCCGACGACAGCGTGCTCGGCGAAGAGTTCGGTGGTACAAGCAGTTTCAGCGGACGGCAATGGGTCATCGACCCGATCGACGGCACCAAGAATTTCGTGCGGGGCGTGCCGGTGTGGGCGACTTTGATCGCGTTGCTGGACGACGGCGTCCCGTCGGTGGGCGTCGTCAGCGCACCGGCCCTGCGGCGCCGCTGGTGGGCGGCGCGCGGGCAGGGGGCATTCGCATCGGTCGAGGGCGCATCGCCCAGGCGCCTGTCGGTGTCGTCGGTGGCGGAGCTGGGTGCGGCGAGCCTATCGTTCTCCAGCTTGTCGGGGTGGGCGCAGCTGGGTTTGCGCGAACGCTTCGTCGAGTTGACCGACGCCGTATGGCGGGTACGCGGCTACGGCGACTTCCTGTCCTACTGCCTGGTGGCCGAGGGCGCCGTCGACATCGCCGCCGAGCCGGAGGTGTCGCTGTGGGACCTGGCGGCTCTGGACGTCCTGGTTTCTGAGGCCGGCGGCCGATTTTCCGCCCTGGACGGCACCGCCGGCCCGCACGGCGGAAGTGCCGTGGCCACCAACGGGCTATTACACGAACAGGTGCTGAGCAGGCTCAACGCCTCCGACGTGTGAATTTGTTAACACGGCACTAGCTATCTTACTCGGGAGTAAGATACGGTGGTTGGCATCGCCCCCACAACCGAGGCTGCTCACATGACGAACACACTTCCTGCTTCATCGGCGTCGAATGCCCCATCGGGCAAATCCCGCTCGCGCCTCACCCGGCGCGGCCGCAAGACCGGTGTCGGCCTGCATCCGCACAAGCGGACCGGCATCGACATCTCGCTGGCACTGCTTACGCCGATCGTCGGCCAGGAGTTCCTGGACAAGTACCACTTGCGCGATCCACTCAACCGGTCACTGCGTTACGGCGTGAACAAGATGTTCTCCACCATGGGCGCGACCAGCCGTCAGTTCAAGCGCGTGCAGAACCTGCGCGGCGCGCCGACCCGGCTGAAGTCGAGCGACAAGAACTACTTCGACCTGACGCCCGATGACGACCAGAAGCTGATCGTCGAGACCGTCAACGAATTCGCCGCAGAGATACTGCGGCCGGCGGCGCACGACGCCGACAACGCCGCGACCTACCCGCCCGATCTGATCGCCAAAGCCGCCGAGCTGGGCATCACCGCGATCAACATCCCCGAGGACTTCGAAGGCATCGCCGCGCATCGCTCCAGCGTGACCAACGTGCTTGTGGCCGAGGCTCTCGCCTACGGCGACATGGGTCTGGCGCTGCCGATCCTGGCACCCGGCGGGGTGGCATCCGCGCTGACCCATTGGGGCAGCGCCGACCAGCAGGCCACCTACCTGAAAGAGTTTGCGGGAGAGAATGTTCCGCAAGCCTGTGTGGCCATCGCCGAACCGCATGCGTTGTTCGACCCGACCCGGCTGAAGACAACCGCGACGCGTACGCCGAGCGGATACCGACTCGACGGGGTGAAGTCGCTGGTTCCGGCGGCGGCCGACGCCGAACTGTTCATCGTCGCCGCGCAGCTGAACGGCAAGCCGGCGCTGTTCATCGTCGAATCGTCCAGCGAGGGCCTGACGGTCAGGGCGGATCCGAGTATGGGTGTGCGCGCCGCGGCCCTGGGTCGGGTTGAGCTGTCCGGGGTTTCGGTGCCGCTGAACGCCAGGCTCGGTCCAGAAGACGCGGGCGAGGCCGAGTACGACAATGCCTATTCCGAGGCGATCGCGCTGTCCCGGTTGGGCTGGGCCGCACTTGCGGTCGGCACGTCGCACGCGGTGCTCGACTACGTCGTCCCGTATGTCAAGGAACGCCAGGCGTTCGGAGAGCCGATCGCCCATCGTCAGGCCGTTGCGTTCATGTGCGCCAACATCGCTATCGAGCTCGACGGGCTGCGGCTGATCACCTGGCGCGGTGCGTCGCGCGCAGAGCAGGGCCTGCCGTTCGCCCGGGAAGCGGCGCTGGCCAAGCGGCTCGGCTCCGACAAGGGCATGCAGATCGGTCTGGACGGCGTGCAGCTGCTCGGCGGCCACGGCTACACCAAGGAGCACCCGGTCGAACGCTGGTACCGCGACCTGCGGGCCATCGGCGTTGCCGAGGGCGTCGTTCTCATCTAACTCCAGCGAATCGAAAGACTAATCATGGCAATCAATCTGGAGCTACCGCGCAAGCTGCAAGCGGTGATCACCAAGACGCATCAGGGCGTCGCCGAGATGGTGCGGCCCATCGCGCGCAAGTACGACCTGAAGGAACACGCCTACCCGGTCGAACTGGACACGCTGATCAGTCTGTTCGAGGGAGCGTCGGAGTCGTTCAGCTTCGCCGGAGCCGATTCGCTGCGCGACAGCGAGGACAAAGGCGACAACCACAACGGCGCCAACATGGCCGCGCTGGTCCAGACGATGGAGGCCAGTTGGGGCGATGTGGCGATGATGCTGTCCATCCCGTATCAGGGTCTGGGCAATGCTGCCATCTCCGCCGTGGCCACCGACGAGCAACTGGAACGGCTGGGCAAGGTATGGGCCGCGATGGCTATCACCGAGCCGGGGTTCGGGTCGGACTCGGCGGCCGTCACGACGACGGCGACGCTGGACGGCGACGAGTACGTCATCAACGGCGAGAAGATCTTCGTCACCGCCGGTTCTCGTGCCACCCACATCGTGGTGTGGGCCACGCTGGACAAGTCGAAGGGCCGTGCGGCGATCAAGTCGTTCATCGTGCCGCGTGAGCACCCCGGTGTCACGGTGGAGCGCCTCGAGCACAAGCTCGGCATCAAGGGTTCCGACACTGCGGTGATCCGCTTCGACAATGCCCGCATTCCCAAGGACAACCTGCTGGGCAACCCGGAAATCGAAGTCGGCAAAGGCTTTTCCGGGGTGATGGAGACCTTCGACAACACCCGGCCCATCGTCGCCGCGATGGCCGTCGGAATCGGTCGAGCCGCGCTGGAGGAAATCCGCAAGATCCTGACCAATGCCGGGGTGGAGATCGACTACGACCAGCCGTCGCACGTCCAGAGCGCAGCGGCGGCCGAGTTCCTACGGATGGAGGCCGACTGGGAGGCCAGCTACCTGCTGTCGCTGCGGGCAGCATGGCAAGCCGACAACAACATTCCCAACTCCAAAGAAGCCTCGATGAGCAAGGCCAAGGCCGGCCGGATGGCCAGCGACGTCACCTGCAAGACTGTCGAATTGGCCGGCACCACAGGCTATTCCGAGCAGTCACTGCTGGAGAAGTGGGCGCGCGACTCGAAGATCCTGGACATTTTCGAGGGCACCCAGCAGATTCAGCAGCTGGTGGTCGCGCGCCGGTTGCTGGGTCTGTCGTCTTCCGAACTCAAGTAAGGGCCCTCGCGAGCAGACGCTCCACCAGAGGGTGACTATGGTGTACCTTTCCGATTCAGAGCGACAACGATTGTGCGTCAGGCGATTTGTCGCTGTCAGCATCGCGAAGAGACACATTTCAAGGTATCTCCGGCGGCATTCGTTGATCTCGGGCTTTGAGCGTGAAACCTTGGCTTCGGGTGTGAATTCTGGGCTTTGCCGGTGAATCCTGGGCGGAAATTCGCAGTGATTCTCGCCGTAGCTTCACAGCGAAAACCCTGAGTTCACAGCGAAAACCCTGAGTTCACAGCGAAAGCCCCCAGTACACACCGAAGGCCCGCTACCGGTGCCCCAATGTCGACATGATCGCCGAACAGCTAGGCAGGTGGAGCTACCGGGGAAGCTGCGCCGCTGAATTCCTTCCTCGCCGCCAGATCAAGCGCGATATCGACGAGCATGTCTTCCTGACCGCCGACCATGCCGCGGCGGCCGGCCTCCTCGAGCAGGGCGCGTGCGTCGATGCCGTAGCGTTCGGCCGCGATCTCGGCATGCCGCAGGAAGCTGGAGTAGACGCCGGCGTAACCCAGCGTCAACGTTTCACGGTCGACGCGAACCGGTCGGTGCTGCAACGGCCGGACGATGTCGTCGGCGGCGTCCTCGAGTGCGTGCAAGTCACAGCCGTGAGTCCAGCCCAGTTTCGTGGCGGCGGCGACGAACACCTCTAACGGCGCATTACCGGCCCCTGCGCCCATTCCTGCCAACGATGCGTCGACGCGGTTGGCACCGTGTTCCACCGCGACGATGGAGTTGGCAACGCCGAGCGACAGGTTGTGGTGCGCGTGGATACCGATTTCCGTTGTGGGCAAGAGTGTTTGGCGCAGCGCGTCGACACGCTCGCCAACGTCCCGCATAGTCATGGCGCCGCCGGAGTCAACGACGTAGACGCATGTTGCCCCGTAGCCTTCCATCAGTCTCGCTTGGCCGGCCAGCGTGGAGGGGGCGGTCAGGTGGCTCATCATCAAGAAGCCCACGGCGTCCATGCCTAGGTCGCGCCCGGCGGACAGGTATGGGGCCGAGATATCCGCTTCGGTGCAGTGCGTGCCGACGCGCACGACGTCGGCCCCCGCGCGGCGCGAATCCACGAGATTGCGCACGCTGCCGATGCCGGGCAGTAGCAGGGTGGCTATCTTGGCGCGGGTGACAGCATCGGCAACGGCTTCGATCCATTCCAGGTCGGTATGCGCGCCGAAGCCGTAGATGCAGCTGGACCCACCGAGTCCGTCGCCATGGGCGACCTCGATGGAGGTCACGCCGGCGCCGTCCAATGCCTTGGCGATTGCGATTGCTTGCTCGATGCTGTACTGGTGCCGCACGGCGTGCATTCCGTCGCGCAGAGTGACATCGCTGATGTACAGATTCATGTTGTGGCTCCGGCGATTTCGGTTGCGTGCGTGGCGATGCGCTCGGCGGTCGCTTTGGCCGCCGAGGCCATGATGTCGAGATTCCCCGCGTACGCCGGTAAGTAATGCGCGGCGCCGGCGACTTCGAGCATGACAGTCACCCGGGTGCCGGTGAACTTGCCCGTCTCGGGAATGTACAGCGGGCTTTGCGTAGTGAAGGTTTCGAATTGAACACGTTGCTTGAGCCGGTAGCCGGGCACGTATGCCCTGACCTCGTCGACCATGTCCAACACGTCCGTCTCGATACGCTGATGGTCGGCGTCGCCGTCGACCAGGCAATACACGGTGTTGCGCGTCAGCACCGGCGGCTCGGCGGGATTGAGGATCATCACCGCCTTGCCGCGCCGCGCTCCGCCGACGACATGCAGTGCGGTCGCGGTGGTCTCGATGAACTCGTCGATGTTGGCACGGGTTCCCGGTCCGGCGGACTTCGACGAGATCGACGAGACGATCTCGGCATAGGAAACGATTCCGCTCTGAGCCACTGCTGCGACGATCGGCACCGTGGCCTGCCCACCGCAGGTGACCATGTTCAGGTTCGGCGCGTCGAGGAGGTCGTCGAGGTTGACCGCCGGCACACAGAACGGCCCTATCGATGCGGGCGTGAGGTCCAGCACCCGGACCCCCGTGTCGGCCAGCTTGGCCCAGTTCGTTCGATGCGCATCGGCGGAGCTGGCATCGAAAACCAGCCCAAGATCGGCGAATTGAGGCATGTCCATCAATCCGTCGACACCGTGAGCGGTGGTCGGCACCCCCATGCGCGCGGCGCGGACAAGTCCGTCGGACCCCGGGTCGCCAACCATCGCGGCCACCCTCAGTGGACCACCACTGCTCAGAATCTTGATCATGAGGTCGGTGCCGATGTTGCCAGATCCGATGATCGCCACCGGCCAATCACATTGTGTCGTCATGATCTTCCCTAGGTGAAGCTCAGCGACACGGTGCCGAGGCCGCTGATTGTGGCGACGACGTGGTCGCCGGCCTCGACGAATGCCGCCGTGGTGAACGAGCCGGATATGACGAACTGGCCGGGCAGTAGCGCGATCCCAAACGGAGACAGCGCGTTCGCCAACCATGCCACCGCCGCAGCCGGGTCACCGAGCACCGCCGACCCCAGACCGGAATCGACTTCGGTTCCATTGAGCGACAACGACGCCCACGCCCCGCTCAAGTCCATCCGGTCGCAGTAGGGCACCCAGTCGCCGAGCACTACCGCGCCTGAACTGGCGTTGTCGGCGACAGTGTCGGGCAGGGTCAGTCGCCAGCCGGCGATGCGACTGTCGACGATCTCCAGGGCAACCGCGACCGCTTCGGTTGCGGCGCGTACGTCGTCGGTCGTCACCCCCGGCCCACGCAGTGGCCGACTTAGCAGGAAGGCGACCTCGGGTTCGGCCCGCGGCGCGCAAAACCGAGCCGCCGGCACCGCTAGGCGGTCCACCACCATGTCGTCGAGGATGTAACCGAAGTCGGGTTCGTCGACTCCGAGCAGTTGCTGCATAGGTTGAGAGGTAAGCCCGATCTTGTGGCCGACCAGGGTGCGTCCGTCGCCTAACCGGCGCGACAGGTTGGCTTGCTGGATCGCGTAGGCGTCGGCGATGTCGAGGCTCGGATAACGCGCAGTTAGTGGATCGATTGGCGCCCGTCCGATCTGGGCGGCGTACAAGAAGTCGGCCGCCTCGGCGATCTGCACCGCGCTCAGCATCACGGCGCCGGCCTTTCATCGACGAACCGGCGAGCCATGTCGTAGATGGCGCGGCCGTGCAGCTCGAACAACGCGATCAGATCCACCGCATCGCCGCCGACTTCCTTGGCGATGAACAAACCGTCGGCGCCGGCCATCGCATACGTCGACAGCTGGTGGGCGTCCGGGTCACTCAAGCCGGGAACGAACTCGCGGAAGTTTGCCATCAGTTGCTCGAAGGCCTGAGCACGCACCTGGAGAAACATCGTGCGAGCGCGCGGTTCGGTGGGCCGACGCTCCAGCGCCAGCATCAATCCCAACCGGATGAAGTCCGGGGCATCCAGCAAGGCCTTGGCGATCTGAGTCGCCAGGCCCAGGAAGCGCTCCTCGGCGGTGCCGCTCTGCGGAACACCCCACGCCGACTCCCAGGCGCCGAAACTGCGCTCGATGACCGCCGCAATCAGGTCGTCCTTGTCTTTGAAGTGCCAGTAGATGGAGCTGGCCGGCAACCCGCACTTGGCGCTCACCAACGCGATGCTGGCACCCTCGTACCCGCGTTCGGCAGCGATTTCGGTTGCTGCGTCCAGGATCCGAGCGCGAGACAATTCGCCGTCGGCCCGGCTCCGCCGGCGAGAACGGGGCTTCGGTTCCTTGTCCTTCGCCATCAAACTGCCTCCAAAATTGGGTGTTGACTCTGTAGCGATCACTACATTACCGTAATGATCACTACAGAACAACCCTCGGCCCGGATTGGAAGATGAGCAACAATGACCGAGTCCGCAACTTACGACGTAGCTGTGATCGGTTACGGCCCGACCGGCGCCACGGCGGCCAACCTGTTGGGCCGGTTTGGCCTGAAAGTCGTTGTCATCGAGCGTGATCCGGACATCTACGGACGAGCCCGGGCGATTTCGACCGATGAAGAAGTCATGCGGATCTGGCAGTCGGTCGGTCTGGCGGAGCGGTTGCAGCAGGACATGTTGCCGGACCGGCCGATCGCGTTCGTCGACGCCGACGGGGTGCCGTTCATCGACCTGAAGATCAACTCCCACGGGATGGGCCATCCGCCGCAGCAGTTCCTGTATCAGCCCGCGGTGGATCAGGTGCTGCGCGACGGAGTGAGCCGGTTGCCGAATGTCGAGGTGCTCGTGGAACACGAGTGCCTGCGGACAGTCACGAAAGACGACGCCGTCGAGCTGATGCTGGCCGACCTGCGTACCGACACATTGAAACGCCTGCGTGCCTCATACGTCATCGCCGCTGACGGCGGCTCGTCCCCGACCCGTGGGCAGTTGGGCGTCGGCTATTCCGGACGCACGTACGCCGAGCGCTGGGTCGTCATCGACACCAAAGTGATACGGCCGTGGGACGCACACGACCGATTGCGGTTCCACTGCGATCCGGCACGTCCCACCGTCGACTGCCCGACCCCGCTTGGCCATCACCGTTGGGAGTATCCAGCCCGCGAAGGTGAGGACGCCTCGAAGCTGGTTTCCGACGCGGAGGTCTGGAAGGTCCTCAACGCCCAGGGCATCACCGAGGACGAGGTCGAGATATTGCGCGCCGTGGTCTACTGCCATCACGTCCGCGTCGCCGACCGTTGGCGGGTCGGACGGGTCTTCTTGGCCGGCGACGCGGCCCACGCCATGCCGCCATGGATCGGTCAAGGCATGTCGGCGGGTGTGCGCGATGCGGCCAACCTGTGCTGGAAGCTCGCCGCCGTGCTGCGCGGACAGGCGCCCGACTCGCTGCTGGACTCCTATCAGGCCGAACGCAAGCCGCACGTCACAGAGGTGACGAGGCGCGCGGTGTTCGTCGGCCGGATCATCACGGAACGCAACAAAGCCATTGCCGCCCTTCGCAATCACGCCGGCCGGGCCATCATGCCGTTAGCAGCCGTGACGAATCGGTTGCAGAAATCGATGTGGGTTCCCGAGGCGCGCTATAGGGACGGTTTCCTGGTAGCAGGTCACCGCGCGGCCGGCTGGCAGATCCCCCAACCGTGGGTCGTCGACGCCGATGGCGCCACTGTCCGCCTCGACGACGCCCTCGCCGGGCAGTGGACACTGCTCTACACCGGGGTAGCACCCGCAGGTCGGCGAGCCTGGATTGAATCAGGCGTGCCGGCGATTCAACTGATCGGCCCGCAGGATGGTCCCAGCCCGAACGCAATCCGCGATAGAGACGGAACTCTGCTGCACTGGCTTAGCCGGAAGAAGGCGGCGGCCGTGGTGGTACGTCCCGACGGATTCATCTACGCCGCAACTGAACCCGGGAAACCGCTACCGCCGCCACCGGCCGGCTACGCCGCTGGCGTCTCACATCCCACGACCGTGACAGGGGCAATCGCATGACGACCACCGCACTCGACGAACGCACCGTCATGGTCGCGGGCAAGCCGATCTTCTACGTCGAAACAGGTAGCGGTCCAACAGTGGTGATGCTGCACGGCGGCGGACCCGGCGCCTCCGGAGTGTCCAACTATTCGCGCAACATCGACGCGCTCGCCCAACGGTTCCGGGTGATCGTTCCCGATATGCCGGGATATGGCCGCTCCGACAAGGCAATTGATCAGTCAGACCCGTTCGGCTACCTGGCCGACATGATCCGCGGACTGCTCGACGAACTGCGCATCGAATCCTCGCACTTGATCGGCAACTCGTACGGCGGCGCGGCGGCGCTGCGGCTGGCGCTGGACACACAGCACCGAGTGGACAAGCTGGTGCTGATGGGTCCCGGCGGGATCGGGACCACCAGAAGCGCACCGACCGCGGGGCTGAAAAGCCTGCTGTCCTATTACGGCGGCGATGGACCCAACCGCACGAAGCTGGAGACCTTCATCCGCACGTATCTGGTTTACGACGGTGCTTCGGTCCCCGACGAATTGATCGACCTGCGATACCAGGCGTCGATCGAGCCCGACGTGGTGGCCGACCCGCCCCTGCGCCGCCCGTCGGGGCCGCTGGCCCTGCGCACGCTATGGCGCATGGACCTCACCCGCGACAAGCGTCTCAAGCGACTGCCCACTCCGACCCTGATCCTGTGGGGCCGCGACGATAAGGTCAACCGGCCCACCGGCGGACCCATGCTGCTCAACTCGCTGCCCAACGCGCAATTGGTCATGACCTCACACACCGGTCACTGGATGCAGTGGGAACGCGCCGAGCTGTTCAACCAGCTCGTATGCGAATTCCTCGCCGGCAGTGGCGGTTTCGCATCATGACCGCGCCGGCGAAGTCGGTGTTCGGCTCGGTTTTTGGTAAAGTCGAGCTCGGCTACATCGTCATCGAGACCGACAAGTTCGCCGATTGGCGCCGGTTCGGCCGTGACGCCATCGGAATGCATCTGGACGACGTTCTTCCCGACGTCATGCGATTTCGCCTGGACGACAACGAATGCCGCTTTCTGCTACGTCGGGGGCCGGCCGAAGACGTGGTCGCCCTGGGCTGGCAACTCAATGAGCACGAGACGTTCGACGAAATCGTCGACCGCGTCAGGCGCCACGGCGTGCCGATCACCGAGGGCACAACAGAAGAAGCCGCGCTGCGAGGTGTGGAACGCATGGCCCGCTTCCCCGGGCCCAACGGGCTTGCGCAGGAGATCTTCACCGCCCCCCGCTCCAGCGCCACACCGCTGGACATGGCGGTGCGCGGCGGCTTCGTCACCGCGACCGGCGGAATCGGCCATGTCGCCGTCACGTCGAAGAAGCCGCAACAGGTGCGCGGCTACTACGGCACGGTGTTCGACGCCCGCCTATCCGACTACATCGACGAGACCATTAGCGGCTTGAAATTCAAGATCCGCTTCCTGCGGGTCAACCAGCGCCACCACTCGGTAGCGATCGCGGCGGTGAACCGGCTGCCGATCAACCCGATACGTACCCGGGTGCAGCACCTCAATATTCAGGTCGCAGATCTCGACGACATGGTCGCTTCCTACCAGCGCGTCAAAGAACTCGGGTTTCATATGGCGCTCGCGGTCGGCCAACACACCAACGACCGCGAACTGTCCTTCTACGCGATGACGCCTTCAGGGTTCGAATGGGAAGTCGGCTGGAATCCCATCGTGGTCGACGAAAGCACTTGGGAGCCGACGACTCATCAGGGAATCAGTATCTGGGGTCATACTCGGGAGGGCGAGCGGATCATCGACAAGCTGGCGCAATTCAAGACCGCGGGACAATCATTGCTGCATCGCGAGAACGCTGTCCGAGCGCTGGCCGGCGCCGGTATCCCCGACGACTGACGGGAGGCGATCATGCTACGCATCGACACTCACCATCACATGATTCCGCCCGACTACCGGAAAGCGTTGCAAAAAGCAGGAATCGACGAATCCGGCGGACGCGCGGTGCCCGATTGGACCCCCGAGGCGTCATTGCAAACCATGGCCGAGCTAGACGTCGGCGCCGCCATCCTCTCGGTCTCCACACCCGGTACCGCATTCCTGCCCAACCCGGCCGATGCCGCCGCGCTGGCGCGAGACCTCAACGATTACAGCGCCGATCTGGTTGCCGCGCAGCCAGATCGGTTCGGATTCTTTGCCACCGTCCCGATGCCTGGTAGCGGCCATTCCGTTGCAGAAATTGGACGCGCGCTCGACGAACTCAAGGCCGACGGTGTCGTGCTGCTGGCGAACAACGCGGGTGTCTATTTGGGACAGGACGGCCAAGACCCGCTGTTCGAGGTTCTCAACGACCGCCGCGCGGTGGTGTTCATCCATCCTGCCGAATTGCCAGGGCCAACCGTACCCGGCGTCGCGCCCTTCGCCGCCGACTTCCTGCTCGACACCACCCGCGCAGCATACCTGTTGGTGCGCAACGGGATAAGGCGACGTTATCCGGATATCAAGTTCATCCTCAGCCACGCCGGTGGTTTCGTTCCGTACGCCAGCCATCGGATGGCGTTGGCGATCACCGCAGACACGGGACGCAGCCCTGCCGATTCGCTCGACGATTTCTCCAGCTTCTACTTCGACACCGCCCTGTCCTCCAGTGCCGCAGCTCTACCGACGCTGCTGGCCTTCGCCAAGCCGGGTCATATCACGTTCGGCTCGGACTGGCCGTTCGCGCCCGTCGCCGCCGGCAAGCTGTTCGCGGCTGGGCTGGAAACCTACCCTGGGATCGACGCCGGCACGCGTTCGGCGATCGACCGCACCAACGCGCTCTGGTTGTTCCCGCGGTTCGGCACTGCGCCACAACCGATTACGCAGCCGACTGTCCAGCGGCTACGACACACGGTCAGCCGTGGCGCGATGCGGGTCGTCGCGCGCCTGATGAGCACCGGCTGACCGCGGCTCATTCAGCCAGCTACGGCGTTCAACTGCTCGCGCGTGTCATGGTCGAGTTGGATGTCGGCGGCGGCCATGTTCTCCTCCAGATGCCGCACCGACGAAGTTCCCGGGATCAACAGGATGTTAGGGGCCACGCTCAGGGTCCACGCCAGCGCGATCTGGGCCGGAGTACGGCCGAGTTGCGCAGCCGCCCTTCGAATCACATCGTTACCCAACACCGGATTCGACGGCACGAACGCCGATCCCAAGGGAAAGAACGGGACGAACGCAATACCGCGCTTCCGGCACTCGTCCAGCACGTCCTGCGAAGACCGGTGGACCAGGTTGAAAGCGTTTTGCACACAGTCGATTTCGGTGCGACCCAGCGCGTACCGAAGATGTTCGAGTTTCACCTCGCTCAGGCCGATTCCGCCGATCAGCCCCTCGTCGCGAGCGGCGATCATGACCGAAAGCTGTTCGTCGAAGCGCTGATCCGGCCCTTCGCTGTCCATCAGCCGCAGGTTGACCACGGCCAACTGGTCGATATCGAGGGCGCGCAAGTTGGTATCGATGTCCCGGCGCAGATCGGCAGGTTCGGAGGCCGCCAGCCAACCGCCGGCATCGTCGCGGCGTGCGCCGACCTTGCTCACCAGTGCCAAGTTCTCCGGATACGGATGCAGTGCCTCCCGGATGAGTTCGTTGGCGACGTCGGGACCGTAGAACTGGGCGGTGTCGATGTGGTCGACGCCGAGTTCGACGGCGCGCCGCAACACGGCCAGCGCCTCGTCCCGGTCCCGCGGCGGGCCGAACGCGTTCGGGCCCGGCAGTTGCATGGCGCCGAAGCCGATACGGCCGACCGAAAACCCACCAAGTGGGAAGGAATCCATCAGATGAGGTTAGCGTCGCATCATGGACACGTTTCAAGCGCTGGTCGCACGCCAAGACGGAGATCGGATAACCGCGTCGGTCGAGACGCTGAATGCCACCGACCTGCCGCCCGGTGACGTGACCATCCGGGTGCTGTATTCGAGCGTCAACTACAAAGACGCGCTGGCATTGACTCCCGGTGGCGGTGTGGTGCGCAACTACCCCGTCGTCCCGGGCATCGACCTGACCGGCGAGGTAGTCGAGTCGCACTCGCCCGACTTCAAAGTCGGCGACACGGTACTCGCCCACGGCTACCAGATCGGCACCGGCCACCATGGGGGCTATGCGGAGTACGCCCGACTGCCATCCGATCAGGTGGTGGCGCTCGGCTCATTGAGCCCGTACGACGGAGCCACGATCGGCACTGCCGGCTTCACCGCCGCGATGAGCGTCCAGGCGCTCATCGACTGGGGCGTCGCTCCCGACGCGGGTCCCGTCGTCGTCACCGGCGCGTCTGGCGGCGTCGGGTCGGTCAGTGTGGACCTGTTGTCGTCTGCCGGCTACCAGGTCGTGGCGTCGAGCGGCAAGGCTGACGCCGCCGAACGACTGAAAAGTCTTGGCGCTGCTGATGTTATCGGTCGGCTGCCCGCCGATCCGGACGCCAAGCCGCGGCCACTGGCCAAGGCGCGCTGGGCGGCCGGAGTGGACTGCGTGGGCGGCGCCACGCTGGCCGATGTGCTCAGCACCGTCGACTACGGCGGCGCCGTGGCCGCCAGCGGCCTCACCGGCGGCGCCGCCCTGCACACCACGGTGATGCCGTTCATCCTGCGCGGCGTGGCACTGCTGGGGATGGATTCCGTCCAGATGCCCATCGGCCGGCGCCGGGAGCTCTGGGCCCGGCTCGGCGACTCGTTGCGGCCACGCCGGCTGGACTCGATCACCTGCGACGTCGATGTCAAGGATGTCCTCGACGTGGTTGACCAGCTTCGGGCGGGGACATTCTCCGGCCGGGGGGTGGTGCGGGTCGCGGGTGGGTTCTGAACTGGAAGTACATTGTTCGGCATGCGCGCGGCACGGGTGACTCGGCTTGACGGTCCGGATGCGATCGAGGTGGTGGAGGTCGATGAACCCGCCCATGACGGCGTGGTCGTTGATGTGCACGCCGCCGGCGTAGCGTTCCCCGACGCGCTCCTGACCCGCGGTCTCTACCAGTACAAGCCGAATCCGCCGTTCGTGCTCGGAGCCGAGATCGCCGGAGTGGTTCGATCGGCACCGGACGGCAGCCAATGGCAGCCCGGTGACCGCGTCGTCGGATTGACGATGCTCACCGGCGGCATGGCCGAGGTCGCCGTGTTGGCGCCGGACCGGACGTTCCGGCTACCGGACAACGTCAGCTTCGAGGCCGGCGCCGGCGTGCTGTTCAACGACCTGACCGTGTACTTCGCGCTGACCGTGCGGGGCCGGCTGCAGCAGGACGAAACGGTACTGGTGCACGGAGCCGCGGGCGGGATCGGAACATCGGCGCTGCGACTGGCGCCCGCGCTCGAGGCCTCCCGCACCATCGCCGTGGTGAGCACCGAGGAGAAGGGCCAGATCGCGACGGCGGCCGGTGCCACCGACGTGGTGTTGGCCGACGGGTTCAAGGACGCCGTCAAGGAGTTGACGAACGGGCGGGGAGTCGACATCGTCGTCGACCCGGTCGGTGGCGACCGGATGACTGACTCGCTGCGCTCGCTGGCTCCGGGAGGCCGGCTGCTGGTGATTGGCTTCACCGGCGGCGATATTCCGACGGTGAAGGTAAACCGCCTGCTGCTCAACAACATTGACGTGGTCGGCGTCGGCTGGGGCGCTTGGACGGCGACGCATCCCGGCGCGCTAGCCGAGCAGTGGGCCGGACTGGAGCAGTTGCTCACCTCCGGCCGACTCGCGCCTCCCGAGCCGGCGGTCTACCCGCTGGACGAAGCCGCCGCGGCGGTCGCGTCACTGGAGAATCGCACCGCCAAAGGAAAAGTCGTAGTACGCGTGCGCGGCTGACGGTCCCCCGGGCCGTTGTCCGCTGCCGCGGGCGATCACTCAAAACGTACGCTGGACCGGCATTTGGGGCACTCGCGCACCCAGGCGAGCTTGTAGCCGGACCCGCCCTAATCGCCGGTGCGGGTGTACGTCACGTCGAAGGCCTGGCTCGGACATTTGGAACTCGTCAAGACTTCTTGGTAACCGTGCCCGGTGAGCAGGGTGATGGGATTTTGGGGCGGCTGCGGGAGAGGCAGTGACGTGGTGGCCTTGATGCGTATGGTCCCGCCCGAGGAGCAATCGCTGTCGTAATCCTGGTTTCGATTCCACGCCCCGGTTTGGAAAACGAAGGGCGAGCCTGCCGCCGTCTTGGAGTCGAGAAAATTGCTCATGCATCGGTCGCCGGTACGCAGGCAGTCAGTCCGGACTCCTTTGTGATAGGTCCGTTTGGCGCTGTTAGCAAAGTTCACCACTAGGTCGTAGCCGCCGTGGAGCGCCTCGGCCGGTGACACTACGCGAGGCGGCAGGGCGGCCGGATCGGGCAGTTGCGAGATGTCGGTGTCGGCGGTCCGGGTGAAGACTACGGCCCGCTTGTTGGAACATCCGTTGGTCGTGATTTGGGTCGCTTCGCCCGACACACTCCCGTCGGCCTGGGGTTGCAGGGAGATGACGTTCCACGCTTCGTCGTCCTCGCGTGCGCCGCACTTTCGCTGTGAGGTAGTCACGGTGAGCCAGCGACCGCCGACGTTGTCGAACACCAAATTCTTTACGGGGTATTGGCCACCGGTGGTTGCGGTGGCAACACATCCATTGGCGCCGCAGGCCGACCGCAGCCGCCACGCCTCCGAGAACGCGTCCGTCTCAGGACGGCCCCCGTTAAGTTCGGTCCCGGGTCCCATTGCCACGGTGAAGGTTCCGGTGAATGGACCGGTGTTGGGGTGCATGGCACTGGCCGGCGCGGCGGTCGGCCGATCGCCGGACCCGGAGTGGCTGTTTGGCATCAACGCAACCCCCGCGATGACGGCGATGACCGCGACGAAGACAGCCGCAGCGCCGACGAAGGTTATCCGGCGCCCCTTGCCCGACTTGGCCGCGTCGGCCGCCGGTGTCGGGGCCGGCGCTGGAGCAGGGGCTGCGAGCGGCATCGGGGCGTGTGCGGTGGGGGCAGCCGTGTCGTGCGCAGTTGGGATCGAGGGCGACAGAGGTGTCTGCGCGTCCTGGGGTACCAGTGCTGACTCGGCTGCGGAGGTGGGGTAGGTCGTCGCGGCGGCGCGGGCGGCGTTGGCCAGGTCTTTGACGGTCTGGTACCGCTCGTCGGGGTTCTTGGCCATGCCTTTGGCGATGACGGCATCCATCGAGGTAGGCACCGTTGGCTGCAGCGCCGAGGGTCGTGGCGGCGGGTCAGCCACGTGCGCGGCGATCTGCCGGTCCAGGCTGGCGGCGGGAAACGGTTGGCTGCCGGTCATGCACTCATGCAACACGCAGGCCAGAGCGTAGACGTCGGACCGAGCGTCGGTCTGGTCTGTGGAGAGCCGTTCGGGTGCCATGTAGGCCCAGGTGCCGATCACGCTGCCGGTATTGGTCAATTTGGTGTGTCCGGCGCCGCGCGCGATGCCGAAATCGATCAGGTAGGCGAAGTCCTCGTCATCCACCAGCACGTTGGAGGGTTTGACGTCGCGGTGGACCAGCCCGATTCGGTGTGCGGCCTGCAGCGCCGAGGCGACCTGCTCGATGATCGATACGGCCCGGGGCAGCGGCAGCGGGCCCTCGGAAATGATCTGGTGCAGGTCGCGGCCCTCAATCAGGCGCATGTCGACATACAGTCGGCCGTCGATTTCCCCGAACTGATGAATGGGCACCACGTGGGGATTAGCCAACCCGGCCGCAGCGAACGCTTCGCGGCGGAACCGCTGCGCGAAGGTCGGGTCGTCGGCGAGCTGCGCCGGCAGGACTTTCACCGCGACGACACGCTGGGTTTCGACGTCGAAGGCGCGCCACACCTCGCCCATGCCGCCGCGGCCTAACAATTCGATCAGGCGGTATCGTCCGAACGGCGTGTCGCCGACGCCAGCTTCCACTGCCCAGCCCCCCGATTGACATAGACATTTCTTCGCGGTCAGACGATAGAGGGTGATCCTTCATCGCGTGACGCAATGTCGCGACAAAGGCCTTGTGCCGAGCGGAAACAAAAAGTAATGTCACTTTCAGTTTTGCATCGCCCCAGGTAAACTCACCCAGGGAGTAATCCATGGAGTCCTTTGTCCACCTGCGAAGAGGGAAGACGCCGCGGCGCCTGCATGCCGACCTCGACGGCCTCAAAGACGACGAGCTGGGCCGAGGTGGTTTCACCGGGCGTACCGCGAACATCTACCGTCGCCATGACCCCACCGCCTTCCGCGCGGTGGGCCCACTGCGCCCCGTCGACGTGCTCGCCGGCGAGCTCAAACCCAGTGATGCGACCGACCCCAACGGCGGGCCGCTGCTGATGTTCAGCAATACCGACTGCCGGATTCTGTTGAGCCGCCGCCACGAGACAATGCCGTTCTACACCCGCCACGTCGACGGTGATCTGCTGAGCTTCGTCCACACCGGCGCCGGTCTGCTGGAAACCGAGTTCGGCCCGCTGCGCTACCGGCAGGGCGATTGGGTCTACGTCCCGAAGGCCTGCACGTGGCGCCAGGTGCCGGACAGCGAGACCACGCTGCTGATGGTCGAAGCCACCGACGAGTTTCGGGTACCACCGCCCGGACAGCTCGGACGGCACTTCCCGTTCGACCCGTCGCAAGCCACCATCCCCGAGCCGGCCCCCATTGACGACCCCGACCGAGACGAATACGAGGTCCGGCTGGTTCACCGGGATGTTCAAGGCGGGCCCGCCACCACGCTTTACTACCAACACAATCCGATCGATGTCGAGGGTTGGCGCGGCGACAACTTCGCGTTCACCTTCAACATTGCCGACTACAACGTGATCACCTCCGACAGCGTCCACCTGCCACCGACGGTGCATCTGTTCATGCAGGCTACCGGTGTCTACGTGATGAACTTTCTGCCGAAACCCGCCGAAGGCGTCGCGGGCACCGAACGCACCCCCTGGTATCACCGCAACGTCGACTACGACGAGATCGCGTTCTTCCATGGCGGCTCGCTGTACGGCATTCCGATGCCGCCGGGGTTGATCTCCCATGCGCCGCAAGGGGTTCACCACGGTGCGCCGGAAAAGGCACGCGAACGCACCCGTCGCAAGTTCGACGAATACTCGACGGTCGACTGGCAAGTGATCGCCGTCGACACCCGCAAGCGCCTGACACCGTCGCCCGAGGTGCTGGCACACGACCTGGGACAACACTGATGCAGCACGCCGTCAAGCACGAATACGACAGAATCCCCTATATCGTTGCTTTCCAGAACAATTCGGGGGTCCGCGACGTGTATGGCGGTCTGGCCGAGATCACCGTGCTGGAGAGTTACCTGCTCAAGCCGAAGGACCGGCCGTCCGACACCGTGCTGGTGTTCATGCACCCGATCGGCGGCGGCGCCTACCTGCCGATGATCAACGCGCTGGCCCGGGCGGGCCACCATGTCATCTACTGCAACAGCCGGTTCCGCGGCACGGATTCGGCGCTGCTGATGGAGAAGGTCGTCGAGGATCTGGGCGAATGCATCAAGGACGCCAAGAAGCGGTTCGGCTACCAGAAGGTGGTGCTGGCCGGCTGGAGCGGCGGCGGCTCGTTGTCGGTGTTCTACCAGCAGCAGGCCCAGCACCCGACGATCACGTCCAGCCCCTCCGGCGACGGCCCCGACCTCACGCAGCTGGAGTTACCGCCCGCCGACGGAATCATGTTGCTGGCTGCGCACATCAGCAGGCACGGCACGCTGACCGAATGGCTGGACGCGTCGATCCTCGACGAATCCGACCCGACCACACGCGATCCCGAGCTGGACCTGTACAACCCGGACAACCCCAACCAGTCGCCTTACACCGAAGAATTTTTGGATCGCTACCGCCAAGCGCAGATCGACCGCAACCGCCGGATCACGGCATGGGTCCGAGAAAAACTCGCCGAGCTGGCTGCCGCCGGGCGCCCCGATGACGAGTTCTGCTTTTGTCGTGCACGGCACCATGGCCGACCCGCGCTGGCTGGATCCCACAGTCGATCCCAACGAACGCACCCCGGGCACCTGCTATCTGGGCGATCCTCAAGTGGTGAACATGAGCCCGGTCGGCCTGGCCCGGTTCTCGACGCTGCGCGGCTGGCTGTCCCAATGGAGCTACGACGAGGCTCGCGGCGACGGCGTCGCCTGCGGGCGCGACATCGCGATCCCCGCGCTGGTGATCGGCAACCTGGCCGACGATGCCTGCACACCCAGCCACACCCGGCGGCTTTTCGACGCGATCGGTCATCCCGACAAGGAGATGTACGAAATTCCGGGCGCCACACACTATTACGCGGGCCCCGACCAGCGCGACAAATTGCGCCGCGCTGTTGACATCGCCACCGACTGGCTGGTCCGCCACGACTTCGCGAGCGCCGAATGACCGTACCCGCGGGCCCGCTGGACGGCATCCGGGTACTGGAGCTGGGCACCTTGATTGCCGGGCCGTTCGCCGGACGGCTACTCGGCGACATGGGCGCCGACGTCATCAAGGTGGAACCACCCGGCGCCCCGGACCCGTTGCGCACCTGGGGGCAAGCCGAAGTCGACGGGCACCACGTGTTCTGGACGGTGCACGCGCGCAACAAGCGAGCCATCACGCTGGACCTGCGCCGGCCACGCGGCCGGGAGCTGTTTCTCGAACTCGTCGAGAAGTCCGACATCGTGGTGGAGAACTTCCGTCCGGGCACGCTGGAGAGGTGGGACCTGGGTTACGACGCGCTGCGCGAACGCAACTCGGGCATCATCCTGGTGCGCGTATCCGGCTACGGCCAGACCGGACCCGAGGCGCACAAGGCAGGCTATGCGTCGGTGGCCGAGGCGGCCAGCGGCCTGCGGCACCTCAACGGGTTCCCAGGCGGACCGCCGCCCCGCCTGGCACTGTCCCTGGGCGACAGCCTGGCCGGCATGTTCGGCGCCCAGGGGGCGCTGGCCGCACTGTACCGCCGCAGCGTCACCGGCCACGGGCAGGTGGTCGACGTCGCGCTCACCGAATCATGTTTGGCAGTGCAGGAATCCACGATTCCCGACTACGACGTGGGCGGCGTGGTACGCGGGCCGTCGGGCACCCGGCTGGAGGGCATCGCGCCGTCCAATATCTACCGCAGCGCCGACGACTCCTGGGTGGTGATCGCGGCCAATCAGGACACCGTGTTCGCCCGGTTGTGCAAGGCGATGGGGCGTCCCGAGTTGGCCACCGACGACCGGTTCGCCACACACCGCGCCCGTGGCCGCAATCAGGACGAGCTCGACGACATCATCGGGGCCTGGGCGGCCGGGCGGCAACCCGGCGAGATCATCGAAACACTCGGCGCCGCAGGCGTTATCGCGGGCCCGATCAACACCGTCGCCGAAGTGGTCAATGACCCGCAGCTGCGCACCCGCGGCATGCTGGTCGAGCACTTCGACGAACGGATCGAGCGCAGCGTGCTGGGACCCGGGATCGTGCCGGTGCTGTCCGAATCACCTGGCGCGGTTCGCAATGCCGGCCCCGCCCATCCGGGTCAGCACAACGACGACGTCTACCTCGGGCTGCTCGGCAAAACGGCGGAGGAGCTCGCGGAGCTGAGGGCGGAGGAAGTGTTATGAACCAACATGTCGACATCCGCGAGGTGTCGCTGCGCGACGGGCTGCAGATCGAGAAGCCAATCCCGTTGTCGGCCAAGCTGGAACTGCTGGCCGCGGTGGCCGCCACCGGCGTGCGCGAGGTGGAGGCCACGGCGTTCGTCTCTCCGTCGAAGGTGCCGTCGATGGCCGACGCTGCCGAGGTGGCAGCCGAACTACGGCACTATCCGGACATCGAATTCTCCGCCCTGGTCGCCAGCCCCAACGGCGCCAAACGGGCCATCGCCGCGGGGCTGCGATCGATCGAATATGTGGTGGCCGCCGACGACGCATTCAGCATGGCCAACGTCGGGCGCACCAGCGCGGAGGCCACCGACCAGATCGGCGAGATCGTCGCCATCGCGCACGGCAGCCCCACCGGCCCTCCCGCCACCGTCGAGGTCATCGTCGCCACTGCGTGGGACTCACCGTTCGAGGGGCCTACCCCGCCGCAGCGGGTACTCGACATCGCCGCGGCCGCTCGCGACCATGGCGTCGACCGGTTCTCCATTGCCGACACCATCGGCACGACCACCCCCAAGCGGGTGAGTTCGCTTATCTCCCAACTGCGTCCGGTGATCGGGGACATGCCGCTGGGCGGCCATTTCCACAACACCCGGGGGGCCGGGCTGGCCAGCGCGTATGCGGCGGTCGCCGCCGGCGTCACCCGGTTGGACGCATCCGTCGGCGGGCTCGGCGGTTGCCCGTTTGCCCCCGGCGCCACCGGCAACATCGCCACCGAAGACCTGGTATACCTGTTGCGGGACAGCGATATCGAAGTCGACGTCGACCTGCAAGCGGCGATCAAGGCGGCAGAAGTCGCGCGCGCCGTCGTCGGCCACGATCTGCCGAGCGCCCTGCTGCGCGCCGGTGACCGGATCCGGGGCTGATACATGTCCCCGCAAGCGTCGCCCGCGCTGACGGCAAAGGGCCAGCGAACCCGCGAGGCGATCGAGCAAGCGGCTCGAAAATTGTTTGCCGAGCGTGGCTTTCACGGCACCACGCTGGCCGACATCACCTCGGCTGCGGGCAAGTCCTCGGCGGTGTTCTACCGCTATTTCGCCGACAAGGAAGATCTGCTCGCCGCCCTGGCGAAGTCCTTTCTGCACGAGGTGCTCTCGTCCGCCCGTCTGTTTGTTCAGTTGCCACACTCACCCGAGGACAGCGAGTTCTTCGACTCGGTGGTGACCGGCTACTGGAACATCTTCAAGCAGAACATCGGCATCATGGTGGCGATCGCCCAGCTGGGCACCACCCAACCACGGTTTGCGGCGCTGCAGAACGAATTCCGGCGCTTCGGGATGGATATCGTCACCGCATCGGTGCTGCACGCCCAGCAACAGGGCTACGGTCACGACCTGAACCCGCAACACACCGCCGCCGCCATAGCGCTGCTGTTCGAACAGTTCACCAGTGTGGTGCTGCGGCCTGATCCGGCCGGGCTGGGCCTTCAGATCAGCGATCGCGAAGCCATCGCTACGCTGGCGACGGTATGGAAAAAGACGCTGTACGGGCGTTAGCGGCAGGCAGCGGAGGTCAGAAAGGGTAAGCCATGGATTTCACACTGCCAGAACACCTTCCACCGCTGCTTGCCGAGATGGATGCCTTCATCGAGCGGGAGATCGCGCCGCTGCAGGCCGAGAACATGCAATACTTCGACCATCGCCGCGAGTTCGCCCGCACCGACGTGGACAACGACGGCATACCGACGCGAGAGTGGGAGGACCTGCTCACCGAGATGCGCAGGCGGGCCGATGCAGCTGGCTGGCTGCGCTACGGGTTGCCGGCCTCGCTGGGCGGCCGTGACGGCACCAACGTGGACATGGCGGTGATCCGGGAACACCTGGCGCACAAGGGTCTTGGCCTGCACAACGACTTGCAGAACGAATCATCGATCGTCGGGAACTTTCCCCAGGTGATCATGATGGAACGGTTCGGCACAGATGCCCAGCGCGCCGATTGGTCGGAGGCGCTGATCACCGGGGAGCGCTCGATGGCGTTCGGCCTGACCGAGCCGCTGCACGGTTCCGACGCGACATGGCTGGAAACGCACGCCGAACAAGACGACGACCACTGGGTGATCAACGGTTCGAAAAGGTTCAACACCGGCGTGCACCGCGCGACACACGACTTGATCTTCGCCCGCACCTCCGGTGAGCCCGGGCAAGCCCGGGGCATCACCGCGTTTCTGGTGCCTACCGACACGCCTGGATTCACCGTCCCCTATTACTGGTGGACGTTCAACATGCCCACCGATCACGGCGAGGTCGAGCTGACCGACGTGCGGGTGCCCGCGGACGCGGTACTCGGGGAAGTGGACCGCGGTCTGGAGGTCGCCCAAACCTTCCTGCACGAGAACCGGATTCGGCAGGCGGCAAGCAGTCTGGGCGCGGCGCAATACTGCATCGACCGCGCCGCCGAATACGCCGGGAAACGCCGGGTTTTCGGCAAGCCGCTGGCGGTGAACCAGGCGGTGCAATGGCCGCTCGCCGAACTGCAAACCGAAGCCCAAATGGTGCGACTGTTGGTGTATTACGCGGCCTGGCACCTGGACCGTGACCACCACATGGAGGTCTCCGACAAAGTGTCGATGGCCAATTACCGCGCCAACCGACTGGTCTGCGACGCCGCCGACCGGGCGATGCAGATCTGTGGCGGTCTGGGCTACAGCCGCCATGAGCCGTTCGAACACATCTACCGCCACCACCGCCGCTACCGCATCACCGAGGGAGCGGAGGAAATTCAGATCCGCCGCGTGGCGCAGCGGCTGTTCAAATTCGGCCGGGAATCCAAGTGACGTCAGCCGACGAGCTGGCGGCGGCACTCCCCACTGTGTTGGCGCCGGCACTCGGCGCACCCCCGGCAATCGACAACCTGCGCCAGCTCACCGGTGGGGCCAGCCGAACCACCTGGGCGTTCCACGCCGTCATCGGCGAGGCCAGCCGATCGCTGATCCTGCGCACCGGGCCGCCCGACGACCTGCACGCCAGCATGGAACTCGAAGCGCGCGCCCAGGCCGCTGCCGCGGCGGCCGGCACGCCCGTCCCGCATATCCTGGTCGCCGACAATTCGACTGCCGCGCTTGGCAATCCGTTTCTGATCTGCGACGAGATCGCGGGCGAGACCATCGTCCGTCGCATCCAGCGCCAGCTCGACGATCAGGGCCGCGCGAGCCTGCTTCAGCAGTGCGCGCAGGCGCTGGCCGCCATTCACCGTGCCGACGCGCATGAGCTGGACCTGGCCTGCGAAGACCCGCTAAGGCAATGGCGCGAGCGCCTCGATGCGATGGGCGACACCACCGCCACCTTCGAGTTGGGGTTTCGCTGGCTGACCCGCCATCAGCCGCCGCCGTCGGGCCTGGTGCTGGTGCACGGCGACTTCCGGATGGGCAATCTGATCGTCGACGGATCCCGGCTGGCGGCCGTCCTGGATTGGGAGCTGGTACACCTCGGCGCGGCTTACGAAGACCTGGCCTGGTTCTGCATCCGGGCGTGGCGGTTCGGTGCCCCGGCCAGCCAGGGGGCTGGTGGCCTGGGCAGCATCGAGACCTTTCTTCGCGGCTACGAAGACGCCGGCGGCACCGCCGTCGATCGCGCGGCGTTTCGCTGGTGGATGGCGCTGGCCACGCTGCGCTGGGGCGTCATCTGCCGCTTCCAGGCGGAGCGGCACCTGAGCGGGCAGGCTCGCTCGGTGGAGTTGGCGACCATTGGCCGGCGGGTCTGTGAGACTGAGTGGGACCTACTCGACCTGCTGGACGAAGAAATCTCATGAGCCTGGACAGGCACGGCATTCACGGCCGCCCGACGGCTGCCGAGCTGGTCGCGGCGGTCGCCGAGTTCCTCGAAACCGACGTCCGCGAAGCGACCGACGGACAAGTGAACTTTCACGCCAGGGTGGCCGCCAACGCCTTGCGCATGGTCGAGCGTGAGTTGCTCGATGCCGGTGAACCGGCCGCCCGCGCGGCGCTTGCCAGCCTGGGCGCCGATGACCAAGCCCAGCTCGCCGCCGCCATCCGGGCGGGTCAGTTCGACGATCGGCTTCCGGACGTTTTTGCCTGCTTGCGGACTGTGGTGCTACATCGATTGGCGATTGCCCATCCTGGATACGCGCAGGGTTGAGCGACCGGATACTGATCGGGCAGAGAGGAGCAGGGACATGGCGGGGGTCGAGATCAACATCGTCGACGAAGTGGCCGACCGGCTGTTCACCGCCATCGAGAACGGTGACCGAGCGGCGGTGGCTCAACTGTGGGACGACGGCATCGCGGTGTGGCGAGTAGGCACCGCCCGCGATAACGACAAGGCCCGCGCGCTGCGGGTCATCGATTGGTTCATCGGGGTCACCAGCCGGCGCAGCTACCAGATCCTCGACCGGGTGCTGTTCGACGACGGGTCCGTCCGGGGCTTTGTGCAGCAGCACATCCTGCAGGCCACGGGTCATGCCGGCGAGTCGATCTCGCTGCGGGTGTGCATCGTGATCAAGTTGGGCGCAAACGGTCTGATCAGCCGGATCGACGAATATTTCGACCCAGCCGGGATCGCCCCGCTGCTCGAAGGCGGCGATGCCGGCGATGGAGTTTCGACGCGGGCGGTGAGGTGAGCCATGACGACGCTGGAAACATTGCTGAACGATCCCGACGCGGCCGGCGTCTGGAACCTGGTTCCGGACAAGTCGACCGTCGCATTCAAGATCAAGAACATGTGGGGGCTGGTGCCGGTCAAAGGCCGGTTCACCGAGTTCAGCGGCGACGGGCAGCTGACTGCCAAGGGCGCCGTCTTCGGCCGGGTCGACATCCGTGTCGCGTCCTTGCAGACCGGCATCCGCCGGCGCGACCGGCACCTGCTCTCCGCCGACTTCTTCGACGCAGAACGCTTCCCCGAGATCAGCGTTGTCGTCACCGGTCTCCAACCGTCCACCGGCAACGCCGCAGACCTGAGGACAAGCTTCACCATCAAGGGCGCTACCGCCGAGGTGCCGCTGCCGGTCACCGTCACCGAACTCGCCGACGGCTCGATCCGGGTTGCCGGGGAAACCAAGATCGATCGATTCCAGTTCGGCGTCGACTGGGACATGCGCGGCATGATCGGCGCGGAGGCGACGGTACGAACAGAAGCCATCTTCGTGCGGGCGCCCCAGTAGGCCAGGCGCCCCAGTAGGCCAGGCGCCCCAGTAGGCCGGGCGTCGTCCCAGTACGATCTGCACCGTGCCCGCCTCCAACGACACATTGCGGATCCTCGTCTACAGCAACAACGTCCAAACCCGCGAACGCGTGATGCAGGCACTGGGCAAACAGCTGCACCCGGAGCTGCCCGAGTTGAGCTACGTCGAGGTTGCGACCGGCCCGATGGTGCTGCGCACCATGGACGAGGGCGGCATCGACCTGGTCATTCTGGACGGTGAGGCCACCCCGACCGGGGGCATGGGAATCGCCAAGCAGCTCAAAGACGAACTCGAGACATGTCCGCCGATTCTGGTGCTCACCGGCCGGCCCGACGATGCCTGGCTGGCCACCTGGTCGCGCGCCGAGGCAGCGGTGCCCCATCCCATCGATCCGATTGTGCTGGGCCGCACGGTGCTCGGACTGCTGCGCGCTCCCGCGCATTAACGGAACGGTGGCCTTCTGGCCCCACGCCGGCGCCGGTCCGCCCCATCCGTCACATCATTTCCACCAGTCACGGGAAAGGTCGGGTGCATCGGCTCACAGATGTGCTAGCGCCGGCGCTAGCGCTTTCCGGAACCGATTAATAGCGCCCGCGCCGGTGCGGAAGTGACACCTGTGACTACGGCAGTGAAGGCCCATAGCTGCGAGGGCGGCTCACGTTTACGCCCGAGATCAATCAGTCGAATGCTTCCGCGCGCATCTTGACGTCAGGCAATGCGGGCCTGTGTGGCTGATGTGGCCTCGGACGGGGCCCTGCACCGATGAAATCCGGTGCATCGATGCGCAGCCGAGCACCCGCAGCCAAAGCCCCACCCCGGGCACGTGCTCCGAGCGTCGCGACGCTATGTTGAAGGTCACTGTGACGGCTCAAAAACCCGGTCCGTCACAGCAGCCCGGTCACCCGCCCGGCCGCTGCCAAGCGGCCCGTACGACGGATCATGGAGCGAGTTGAACGTCTACATACCCATCCTGGTGCTGGGTGCGATCGCGACCGCGTTTGCCGTGGGCTCGGTTGCGATCGCCAGCCTGGTCGGCCCATCGCGGTACAACCGCTCCAAGCAGGCCGCCTACGAATGCGGGATTGAGCCGACCGACAGCCCGGTCAGCGGCCCGCAGGCGACCAGCGGCCAGCGGTTCCCGGTGAAGTACTACCTGACCGCAATGTTGTTCATCGTCTTCGACATCGAAATCGTGTTCCTTTACCCCTGGGCCGTCAGTTTCGACGCGCTGGGGATGTTCGCGCTGGTCGAGATGGTGATTTTCATGCTGACGGTTTTCGTGGCCTACGCCTACGTGTGGCGGCGCGGGGGCCTGACGTGGGATTGAGGTAAGCATGGGCCTGGAAGAACAGCTGCCCGGTGGGATTCTGCTGTCAACTGTCGAGAAGGTCGCGGGTTACGTCCGCAAGAACTCGTTGTGGCCGGCGACCTTCGGGTTGGCCTGCTGTGCCATCGAGATGATGGCAACCGCGGGACCGCGCTTCGACCTCGCGAGGTTCGGAATGGAGCGGTTCTCCGCCACGCCCCGGCAGGCCGATCTGATGATCGTCGCGGGCCGGGTCAGTCAGAAGATGGCGCCGGTGTTGCGCCAGATCTATGACCAGATGGCCGAGCCGAAGTGGGTGCTGTCGATGGGCGTGTGCGCCTCCTCGGGCGGCATGTTCAACAACTACGCGATCGTGCAGGGCGTGGACCATGTTGTCCCGGTGGACATTTACCTACCTGGCTGCCCTCCGCGCCCGGAGATGTTGCTGTACGCAATCCTCAAGCTGCACGAGAAGATTCAGGAAATGCCGTTGGGCGTCAACCGTGAGCAGGCCATCGCCGAGGCCGAGCAGGCAGCGCTGGCCGCCAGGCCCACCATCGAGATGCACGGGTTGCTGCGATGAGCTCGCCGGATCAGGACCCGCAGGAGGCGACCACCCGCGCCGGATCGACCGCCGAAGTGGTCGACGTTCGCCGCGGCATGTTCGGCGTCCAGGGCACTGGCGACACCTCCGGATACGGACGGCTGGTGCGCGAGGTCGCCCTGCCCGGCGGCAGCCCCCGGCCCTACGGCAGCTATTTCGACGACATCGCCGATCGGCTGGCCGAGGCACTCAAGGGCGACGACCTCGAATTCGACGACGCCATCGAGAAAGTCGTGGTGTACCGCGACGAACTGACCCTGCATGTGCGCCGCGACCTGCTGCCGCAGGTGGCACGGCGGCTGCGCGACGAACCGCAGTTGCGCTTCGAGCTGTGCCTTGGCGTCAGCGGCGTCCACTACCCGCACGAGACCGACCGTGAGCTGCACGCGGTCTACCCGCTGCAGTCGATCACCCACAACCGCCGGCTGCGGCTGGAAGTGGCTGCGCCGGACGGTGATCCACACATCCCGTCGCTGTACGACGTCTACCCGACCAACGACTGGCACGAGCGCGAGACCTACGACTTCTTCGGGATCATCTTCGACGGTCACCCGTCGCTGACCCGAATCGAGATGCCGGATGACTGGCATGGACATCCGCAACGCAAGGACTATCCACTGGGCGGAATTCCGGTGGAATACAAGGGCGCACAGATACCTCCGCCCGACGAGCGCAGAGGCTACAACTGAGATGGAAGCCGAGCAAAGATGACCGAAACCGTCGTGGTCGCCGGCGGGCAGGACTGGAACGAGATCGTCGAGGCCGCCCGCAACGCGGATCCCGGTGAACGCATCGTCGTCAACATGGGCCCCCAGCACCCGTCCACCCACGGCGTGCTGCGCCTGATCCTGGAGATCGAAGGCGAGACGGTCACCGAGGTCCGCTGCGGAATCGGCTACCTGCACACCGGAATCGAGAAGAACCTGGAGTACCGCTACTGGACCCAGGGCGTCACCTTCGTGACCCGGATGGACTATCTGTCACCGCTTTTCAACGAAACCGCCTTCTGCCTGGGCGTGGAGAAGCTACTGGGCATCACCGACGAAATACCGGAGCGCGTCAACGTCATCCGAGTGATGATGATGGAGCTCAACCGGATCTCCTCGCACCTCGTCGCATTGGCCACCGGCGGGATGGAACTGGGCGCGATGACCGCAATGTTCATCGGCTTCCGGGGGCGCGAATACATCCTCAACATCTTCGAATTGATCACTGGTTTGCGGATGAATCACGGCTACATCCGGCCCGGCGGCGTGGCTCAGGACCTGCCGCCCGACGCGGTCAGCAAGATCGCGGATTCCCTCGAGCCGCTGCGGCAAGCACTGCGCGACATGGGTGATCTGCTCAATGAGAACGCCATCTGGAAGGCGCGCACCCAGGACATCGGCTATCTGGACCTCGAAGGATGCATGGCGCTGGGCGTCACCGGCCCGATCCTGCGTTCCACCGGGTTGCCGCACGACCTGCGCAAGAGCGAACCCTATTGCGGCTACGAAAACTACGAATTCGACGTGATCACCGACGAGGGTTGTGATGCCTACGGGCGCTACATCATTCGCGTCAAAGAAATGTCGGAGTCGCTAAAGATCGTCGAGCAATGCCTGGACAAGTTGCGGCCGGGCCCGACCATGATCGAGGACCGCAAGATCGCCTGGCCGGCCGACCTGAAGGTGGGCCCCGACGGCATGGGCAACTCGCCCGAACACATCGCCAAGATCATGGGCAGCTCGATGGAGGCGCTGATCCACCACTTCAAGCTGGTGACCGAGGGCATTCGCGTACCGGCTGGCCAGGTTTACGTGGCGGTCGAATCGCCGCGCGGAGAGCTCGGCGTGCACATGGTCAGCGACGGCGGGACCCGCCCCTACCGGGTGCACTACCGCGATCCCTCGTTCACCAACCTGCAAGCGGTGGCGGCGATGTGCGAGGGCGGGATGGTCGCCGACCTGATCACCGCGGTCGCCAGCATCGACCCGGTCATGGGCGGGGTGGATCGATGACCGGACCGCAAGGCCAGCCGGTGTTCATCCGGCTCGGCCCGCCGCCGGACGAGCCCAACCAGTTCGTCGTCGAGGGCGCCCCGCAGTCCTATCCGCCCGACGTGCGGGCGCGGTTGGAGGTCGACGCCAAAGAGATCATGGGTCGCTACCCCAGCAAGCGGTCGGCGTTGCTGCCGCTGCTGCACCTGGTCCAGTCCGAGGACTCTTACCTGACCCCGGCCGGTTTGGAGTTCTGCTCCGACCTGCTGGGACTGACCGGCGCCGAGGTCTCGGCGGTGGCCAGCTTCTACAGCATGTACCGGCGCGGCCCCACCGGTAACTACCTGGTCGGCGTCTGCACCAACACGCTGTGCGCCGTGATGGGCGGCGACGCCATCTTCGAAAGCCTCAAGGACCATCTGGGCATCGGCAACGACGAGACGACCGACGACGGAACCGTCACCCTGCAGCACATCGAATGCAACGCCGCCTGCGACTACGCACCGGTGGTGATGGTCAACTGGGAATTCTTCGACAACCAGACCCCCGAGTCCGCGCGCGAACTCGTCGACTCGCTGCGCTCCGGCGAGCCCAAGGAGCCCACCCGCGGCGCTCCGCTGTGTGCCTTCCGGGAGACGTCGCGCATCCTGGCCGGCCTACCCGACCCCCGGCCCGACCAGGGCCAGGGCGGCGCCGGCGCGGCCACACTGGCCGGACTGCGGGTCGCGCAAGAAAACGGCATGGAGGCACCGGAGCCACCGACGGCGCCGGAGACCAAGTCGCAGGAGCAGTCATGAGCGGCCAGGCCACCCCGTTGACCCCGGTGATCACCCGCTACTGGGACGACCCCGAGTCGTGGTCGCTGGCGACCTATCAACGCCACGACGGCTATAAGGCCATGGCGAAGGCGCTGGAGATGGAGCCCGACGCAGTACTGGGCACCGTCAAGGATTCCGGGCTGCGCGGGCGTGGCGGCGCGGGATTCTCGACCGGGACGAAGTGGTCGTTCATCCCGCAGGGCGACACCGGCCCGGCCGCCAAGCCGCACTACCTGGTGGTCAACGCCGACGAGTCGGAACCCGGTACGTGCAAAGACATTCCGCTGATGCTGGCCACGCCGCATGTGCTGATCGAAGGCGTCATCATCGCCTCCTACGCCATCCGGGCCAGCCACGCCTTCATCTACGTGCGCGGCGAAGTGCTGCCGGTGCTGCGCCGCCTGCAGAACGCGGTGGCCGAGGCGTATCAGGCCGGCTTCCTGGGCCGCGACATCAACGGTTCGGGTTTCGACCTGGAGCTGGTGGTGCACGCCGGCGCCGGTGCCTACATCTGCGGTGAGGAAACCGCGCTGCTCGACTCGCTGGAGGGCCGGCGCGGCCAGCCGCGGTTGCGGCCGCCCTTCCCCGCCGTGGCCGGCCTTTACGGCTGCCCGACGGTGATCAACAACGTCGAGACGATCGCCAGCGTGCCGCCGATCATTCTCTACGGCGTCGACTGGTTCCGGTCGATGGGCAGCGAGAAATCGCCTGGCTTCACGCTGTATTCGCTGTCCGGACACGTCACCCGACCGGGCCAGTACGAGGCCCCGCTGGGCATCACGTTGCGTGAGCTGCTCGACTACGCCGGCGGCGTGCGCGCGGGGCATCGGCTCAAGTTCTGGACCCCGGGCGGGTCGTCGACGCCGCTGCTCACCGACGAGCACCTCGACGTCCCGCTGGACTACGAGGGCGTCGGCGCGGCCGGCTCGATGCTGGGCACCAAGGCGCTGGAGATCTTCGACGAAACCACCTGCGTGGTGCGCGCGGTGCGCCGCTGGACCGAGTTCTACGCGCACGAGTCCTGCGGTAAATGCACGCCCTGCCGGGAGGGCACCTTCTGGCTGGACAAGATCTACGAGCGGCTGGAAACCGGCAAGGGCACCTACGAGGATCTCGACAAGCTGCTGGACATCTCCGACGCCATTTTGGGAAAGTCGTTCTGCGCCTTGGGCGATGGCGCCGCCAGTCCGGTGATGTCGTCGATCGAGTACTTCCGCGACGAGTACGTCGCGCACGTCGAAGGAGGCGGGTGCCCGTTCGACCCCCGAGACTCCATGCTCACCCCAGACGGAAAGGCATGACACCGAAGATGACCACCACTTCTGGTGCGGCGAAAACCGAATCCGGCGGCGTCAGCCAGCCGGAAATGGTGGCGCTGACCATCGACGGCGTCGAGATCAGCGTTCCCAAAGGGACTTTGGTGATCCGCGCGGCCGAGCTGATGGGCATCCAGATCCCCAGGTTCTGCGACCATCCATTGCTCGACCCGGTCGGGGCGTGCCGGCAGTGCCTGGTCGAGGTCGAGGGCCAGCGCAAGCCGCTGGCGTCGTGCACCACCGTCTGTACCGACGACATGGTGGTGCGCACCCAGCTCACCTCGGAGGCCGCCGACAAGGCCCAGCACGGCGTGATGGAGTTGCTGCTGATCAACCATCCGCTGGACTGCCCGATGTGTGACAAGGGCGGCGAATGCCCGCTGCAGAACCAGGCAATGTCCAACGGCCGCGCCGATTCTCGCTTCACCGACGTCAAGCGCACCTTCGCCAAGCCGATCAACATCTCGTCGCAGGTGCTGCTGGACCGCGAGCGCTGCATTCTGTGCGCCCGGTGCACCCGGTTCTCCGAGCAGATCGCCGGAGACCCGTTCATCGACATGCAGGAACGCGGTGCCCTGCAGCAGGTCGGCATTTACGCCAACGAGCCGTTCGACTCCTATTTCTCCGGCAACACCGTGCAGATCTGCCCGGTGGGGGCGCTGACCGGAACCGCTTACCGGTTCCGGGCCCGCCCGTTCGACCTGGTATCCAGCCCCAGCGTCTGCGAGCACTGCGCCTCCGGTTGCGCGCAACGCACCGACCACCGTCGTGGCAAGGTGCTGCGCCGCCTCGCCGGCGACGACCCCGAAGTCAACGAGGAGTGGAACTGCGACAAGGGCCGGTGGGCTTTCACGTATGCAACCGAGCCCGACGTGATCACCACTCCCCTCATCCGCGAAGCTGACGGTTCGTTGCAACCGGCGTCATGGGCCCACGCCATGGTGGTCGCTGCGCAAGGACTTGCGGCCGCGCGCGGGCGCAGCGGTGTGCTGGTCGGTGGACGGGTCACCTGGGAGGACGCCTACGCCTACGCCAAATTCGCCCGAATCGTGCTGGACACCAACGACATCGACTTCCGCGCCCGTCCACACTCGGCCGAGGAAGCCGACTTCCTTACGGCCCGCATCGCCGGCCGGCCGGTGACCGTCAGCTACGGCGACTTGGAATCGGCCCCGGTGGTACTGCTGGTCGGCTTCGAGCCGGAAGAGGAATCGCCGATCGTGTTCCTGCGGCTGCGCAAGGCCGCCCGCAAGCACAACATGCCGGTGTACGCGGTCGCACCGTTTACGACCCGCTCGCTGACCAAGATGTCCGGGCGGTTGGTCAAGACCGCTCCGGGCGCCGAGCCGTCCACACTGGATGGTTTGGCGAGCGGTGAAATTGGGGAGCTGCTGTCCAAGCCCGGCGCGGTCATCATGGTAGGAGAACGCCTGGCCACGGTGCCCGGCGGACTGTCCGCCGCCGCGCGGCTGGCCGATGCCACTGGAGCCCGGCTGGCGTGGGTGCCGCGGCGGGCCGGTGAGCGGGGTGCGCTGGAGGCCGGCGCGCTGCCCACGCTGCTGCCCGGCGGCCGTCCACTGGCCGACGACGCTGCCCGCGCACAGGTCAGCGCCGCGTGGCACGTCTCCGAATTGCCTTCCGCCGCTGGACGTGACGCCGACGGCATCGTGGCCGCAGCGACTGACGGCAGCCTGGGCGCGCTGCTGGTCGGCGGCGTGGAACCGGCCGACTTCGCCGACCCGGACGCGGTGCTGGCCGCGCTGGACGCGGCGGGCTTCGTGGTCAGCCTGGAGCTGCGGCACAGTGCCGTCACCGAGCGCGCCGACGTGGTATTCCCGGTCGCGCCGACCACTCAGAAGGCCGGCACGTTCCTCAACTGGGAGGGCCGCTACCGCGGCTTCGCCCCCGCCCTGCGTGGCACCACCCAGCAAGCTGCCCAGTCGGACCACCGGGTGCTCGACGCGCTGGCCGACGAAATGGGCGTCTACTTGGGCTTCTCCACCTTCGAGACGGCCCACCAGGAGCTGTCCGCACTCGGCCCCTGGGACGGCGAGCGCCCCGCGAGCCCGCACGTCGCAGCCCCCGAGCCGGCTCGACCCGAGTCCGGCGAGGCAGTTTTGACCGGCTGGCGGCAGCTACTCGACGCCGGCCGCCTACAGGACGGCGAGCCGCATCTGGCCGGTACCGCGCGGGCGCCGATTGTGCGGTTGTCGGCCGACACCGCGGCCGAGATCGGCGCCGCCGACGGAGACGAGGTCACCGTCAGCACGGCCCGCGGCTCGATCACATTGCCGCTGACCATCACCGACATGCCGGATCGGGTGGTGTGGCTGCCGCTGAACTCACCGGGTTCGGCGGTGCACCGGCAACTGGGTGTGACACTGGGCAGCGTCGTGCAGATCGGGGTGGATTCATGAACCTGAACGCCTTTGGACACGACACCTGGTGGCTGGTGCTGGGCAAGTCGCTGGCCATCTTCGTCTTCCTGATGCTGACGGTGCTGGTGGCGATCCTGGCCGAACGCAAGCTGCTGGGCCGGATGCAGCTGCGCCCTGGCCCCAACCGGGTAGGTCCGAAGGGTGCGCTGCAGAGCCTGGCCGACGGGATCAAGCTGGCGCTGAAGGAGAGCATCACTCCGTTCGGCATCGACAAGTTCGTTTATTTTGCGGCACCGGTCATTTCGGTGATTCCCGCATTCACGGCCTTCGCCTTCATCCCGTTCGGTCCCGAAGTGTCGGTGTTCGGGCACCGCACCCCGCTGCAGCTGACCGACCTGCCGGTCGCGGTGCTCTTCATCCTGGGTCTGTCGGCGATCGGGGTGTACGGCATCGTGCTGGGCGGGTGGGCATCTGGTTCCACCTACCCGCTGCTGGGCGGTGTGCGCTCCACCGCCCAGGTCATCTCCTACGAAGTCGCGATGGGGTTGTCGTTCGCAACGGTCTTCCTGTTCGCCGGCACCATGTCGACGTCGAAGCTGGTGTCCGCGCAGAACGGGGTCTGGTACGTCTTCTTGTTGCTGCCGTCGTTCGTGGTCTACCTGGTTTCCATGGTCGGCGAAACCAACCGGGCGCCGTTCGATCTGCCGGAAGCCGAGGGCGAGCTGGTCGCGGGTTTCCACACCGAGTACTCGTCACTGAAGTTCGCGATGTTCATGCTGGCCGAATACGTCAACATGACAACGGTTTCGGCGTTGGCCGCGACCATGTTCCTCGGCGGCTGGCATGCGCCCTGGCCGCTGAACATGTGGGCGGGAGCCAACACCGGCTGGTGGCCATTGCTGTGGTTCGTCGCCAAAGTATGGACCTTCCTGTTCATGTACTTCTGGCTGCGGGCCACCCTGCCCCGGCTGCGTTACGACCAGTTCATGGCGCTGGGCTGGAAGCTGCTGATCCCGGTCTCGCTGGTCTGGGTGATGATCGCCGCGGTCATCCGCACACTGCGCAATCAGGGCTACCAGCATTGGACCCTGCTGCTGGTGATCAGCAGCATCGTCGTGGCCACCGCGCTGGTGTTCTCGCTGCGCAGGCCGTTCAGCGCCCCCAGTCCGCGCGCCCGCGCGCGGGCACAGGCCGAGCAGCGCCGGACCGGTCCCAAAGGCACCGAAAGCGTCAGTACCGCACCGGCATTCCCGACACCGCCACTGCCGGCGCAGCAAGCGAGCAAGGAGACAGTACGTGCCTAAGTTCCTGGACGCCGTAGCAGGCTTCGGCGTGACGTTCGGATCGATGTTCAAAAAGACCATCACCGAGGAGTATCCCGAGAAGCCGGGTCCGGTCGCGCCGCGCTACCACGGCCGTCACCAGCTCAATCGGTACCCCGACGGCCTGGAAAAGTGCATCGGCTGCGAGTTGTGCGCCTGGGCGTGCCCGGCCGACGCCATCTACGTCGAAGGCGCGGATAACACCGAGGAGCAACGGTTTTCCCCGGGCGAACGCTACGGACGGGTGTACCAGATCAACTATCTGCGCTGCATCGGCTGCGGCCTGTGCATCGAGGCCTGCCCGACCCGGGCGCTGACCATGACCAACAACTACGAGATGGCCGACGACAACCGCGCGGACCTGATCTACGAAAAGGACCGGCTGCTGGCCCCGCTGGAGCCGGAGATGACCGCGCCGCCGCACCCCAGAGCGCCGGGCGCCACCGACAAGGACTACTACCTGGGCAACGTGACCGCACACGGCTTGCGCGAGACACAAAGCACCGCAGCCCAAGCCGGAACCCAAGCCGGACCCCAAGCCGGTGAAGCTCAGTGATCGCGACACTCGCGACAGACGTCATCGTCCGCACCTCCACCGGTGAAGCGGTGGCGTTCTGGGTGCTGGGTGCGGTGGCCCTGATCGGGGCGATCGGCGTGGTGCTGTCGGTCAACGCCGTCTACTCGGCGATGTTCTTGGCCATGACGATGATCGTGTTGGCCGTGTTCTACATGATCCAGGACGCGTTGTTCCTGGGCGTGGTTCAGGTCGTCGTCTACACCGGCGCGGTCATGATGCTGTTTCTGTTCGTGCTGATGCTCATCGGCGTGGATTCGGCGGAGTCACTGAAGGAAACGCTGCGTGGACAGCGCGTAGCCGGGGTGCTGACCGGGGTCGGGTTCGGCGTCCTGCTCATCGCCACGATCGGCAACGTGGGCACCGGCGGGTTCGTCGGACTGACCACCGCTAACGCCAACGGAAATGTCGAAGGTCTTGCGGCACTGATCTTTTCGCGTTACCTGTGGGCGTTCGAGTTGACCAGCGCGCTGCTGATCGCCGCGGCGGTGGGCGCGATGGTGCTGGCCCATCGGGAACGCTTCGAGCGCCGCAAGACCCAGCGTGAACTTTCTCAGGAGCGGTTCCGTTCCGGCGGACGGCCCACTCCGCTGCCCAATCCCGGTGTCTACGCGCGCCAGAACGCTGTCGACGTGGCTGCGCTGCTCCCCGACGGCTCCTACTCGGGATTGTCGGTCTCGAAGATCCTGCGGACACGCGGCGCCGACGGCCTGGAAGTGAAGGCGACTCCGCAGGCTGAATCAGACACCGGCGCCGAACCGGATCGCCTACCCGTGCAGGGCGGTGCCTCGTGAATCCGGCCAACTACCTTTACCTTTCGGCGCTGTTGTTCACCATCGGGGCGGCGGGTGTGCTGTTGCGCCGCAACGCCATCGTGATGTTCATGTGTGTCGAGCTGATGCTCAATGCCGTCAACCTGGCGTTCGTCACCTTCGCCCGGATGCACGGGCACCTGGACGGTCAGATGATCGCGTTCTTCACGATGGTGGTCGCCGCCTGCGAGGTCGTCGTCGGCCTGGCCATCATCATGACGATTTTCCGTGCCCGCAAATCGGCGTCCGTCGACGACGCGAACCTACTCAAAGGCTAGAAACGCCACGATGACTGACTACACCTGGCTGCTGGTGGCGCTGCCGCTGGCAGGTGCCGTGATCTTGCTGTTCGGCGGCAGACGCACCGATGCCTGGGGGCATTGGCTGGGTTGCGCCGCGGCCCTGTCGGCATTCGGGGTCGGCGCCACGTTGCTGGCCGGCATGCTCGGCCGCGACGTGCCAAACCGCGCCATCCACCAGAAGGTGTTCAGCTGGATCCCGGTCGGCCAGCTGCAGGTCGACTTCGGACTGCAGATCGACCAGTTGTCAATGTGTTTCGTGCTGTTGATCACCGGCGTCGGCTCGCTGATTCACATCTATTCGGTGGCCTACATGGCTGAAGACCCGGACCGGCGCCGGTTTTTCGGCTATCTCAACCTGTTCCTGGCTTCGATGCTGCTGCTGGTCGTCGCCGACAACTACGTGCTGCTCTATGTCGGCTGGGAAGGCGTCGGCCTGGCGTCCTACCTGCTGATCGGTTTCTGGTACCACAAGCCGTCTGCGGCAACCGCGGCCAAGAAGGCATTCGTGATGAACCGTGTCGGGGATGCCGGTCTTGCACTGGGCATGTTCCTGATGTTCAGCACATTCGGGACTCTGTCGTACGCAGGGGTATTCGCCGGTGCCACGGGTGCTTCCCGTGGCACGCTGACCGCGATGGGTCTGCTGTTGCTGCTGGGCGCGTGCGCCAAGTCCGCGCAGGTTCCGCTGCAAGCCTGGTTGGGCGACGCGATGGAGGGTCCCACCCCGGTGTCGGCACTGATCCACGCGGCCACCATGGTGACCGCCGGCGTGTACCTGATCGTGCGGTCCAACCCCCTCTACAATCTCTCGCCCGACGCGCAGCTGGCCGTGGTCACCGTCGGCGCCATCACGCTGCTGTTCGGGGCGATCATCGGCTGCGCCAAGGACGACATCAAACGCGCGCTGGCGGCGTCGACGATCAGCCAGATCGGCTACATGGTGCTGGCTGCCGGCCTGGGCCCGGCCGGCTACGCGTTCGCGATCATGCACCTGCTCACCCACGGTTTCTTCAAGGCCGGCCTGTTCCTGGGGTCCGGAGCGGTGATCCACGCCATGCACGAAGAACAGGACATGCGACGTTACGGTGGCCTGCGTGCGGCGCTGCCGGTCACGTTCGCCACATTCGGCCTGGGCTACCTGGCGATCATCGGTGTGCCCCCGTTCGCGGGCTTCTGGTCCAAGGACGCCATCATCGAAGCCGCGCTGGGCGCCGGCGACACCCACGGATACGTGCTGGGTGGCGCAGCACTGCTCGGTGCGGGCATCACCGCGTTCTACATGACGCGGGTGATGCTGATGACTTTCTTCGGCGAAAAGCGCTGGGCACCAGGCCTGCATCCACACGAGGCACCCGCATTGATGACGTGGCCGATGATCCTGCTGGCCGTCGGGTCGGTGTTCTCCGGCGGGCTGTTCATGGCCGGCGGCAGCCTGCAGCACTGGCTCGAACCGGTCGTCGGCGTTCATGAAGAGGTCGCCCATGCCGTTCCGCGCCTGGTCACCACCGGGCTTGCGCTGGCCGTCGTCGCCATCGGGATCGTGGTGGCCTACCGGATGTATGGCGGCAAGGTGGAAATCCCCAGGGTGGCCCCGGTCGAAGTCTCGGTGCTGACCACCGCGGCACGCGCCGACCTGTACGGCGATGCCTTCAACGAGGAGGTGTTCATGCGCCCTGGTGGGCAGTTGACCAACGGGCTGGTCGCGGTTGACAACGCGGGCGTTGACGGCTCGGTCAACGCGTTGGCGGGGCTGGTGAGCCTGACCTCGAATCGGCTGCGGCGAATGCAAACCGGCTTCGCGCGCAACTATGCGTTGTCCATGCTGGCCGGAGCGGCCCTGGTGGTCGCTCTCCTGCTGGCGGTGCACCTGTGGTGAGCGGCAACATACCGTGGCTGACGGTGCTGTGGCTGGTGCCGCTGGCCGGTTCCGTGCTGATCATCGTGCTGCCACCGGCATGGCGGGAGCTGGCCAAATGGACCGGCCTGTTCGTCAGTGGGCTCACGCTGGCGGTGGCCATCGTCATCACGGTCGGCTTCGACACCACCGACGGCGCCCCTTACCAGTTCGTCGAAAGCCATAGGTGGATACCGGCATTCGGTGCCGGCTACACCCTCGGTGTAGACGGCATCGCGGTGGTGCTGGTGATACTGACCGCGGTGCTAGTCCCACTGCTGCTGGTGGCCGGCTGGCACGACGGGGGCGAGCGCACCCGCGGCGTACACGCCTACGTCGCCCTGACATTGGCGATCGAGTCGATGGTGCTGATCTCCGTCGTCGCGCTGGACGTATTGCTGTTCTACGTGTTCTTCGAGGCCATGCTCATCCCGATGTATTTCCTCATCGGCGGCTTCGGCCAAGGACCCGGACGGTCACGCGCCGCGGTGAAGTTCTTGCTGTACAACCTGTTCGGTGGGTTGATCATGCTGGCGGCGGTGATCGGGCTGTACGTCGTGACCTCGCAGCACGGCTCCGGCACCTTCGACTTCCAGCAGATCGTGACCGGGTTCCGTATCGGCTACTACCGCGCCGACCCCGCGGTGATCAAGGCGCTCTTCCTGGGCTTCATGTTCGCGTTCGCCATCAAGGCCCCGCTGTGGCCGTTCCACCGCTGGTTGCCCGACGCCGCGGTCGAGTCGACACCGGCCACCGCCGTGCTGATGATGGCGGTGATGGACAAGGTCGGCACCTTTGGCATGCTGCGCTACTGCCTGCAGCTGTTCCCCGGCGCCTCAACGTATTTCCGTCCGCTGATCGTTGGCCTGGCCATCGTCGGGGTGATCTACGGTGCGATCGTCGCTATCGGCCAGACCGACATGATGCGGCTGATCGCCTACACCTCGATCTCCCACTTCGGGTTCATCATCGCGGGCATCTTCGTGATGACGACTCAGGGTCAGAGCGGCTCGACGCTCTATATGCTCAACCACGGCCTTTCCACCGCGGCGGTGTTCCTCATCGCGGGCTTCCTGATAGCCCGGCACGGCAGCCGAACGATCTCCGACTACGGGGGCGTCCAGAAGGTGGCGCCCATCCTGGCCGGTACCTTCCTGGTATCGGCCATGGCCACCCTGTCGTTGCCCGGCCTGGCCCCGTTCATCAGTGAATTCCTGGTGCTGCTGGGCACATTCAACCGCTACTGGCTGGCAGCGGCATTCGGCGTCACCGCGCTGGTCCTGTCGGCCATCTACATGCTGTGGCTCTATCAGCGGATGATGACCGGGCCGGTGGCCAAGGGCAACGAACGGATCCGTGATCTGGTGGGGCGTGAAATGGTCGTCGTGGCACCGCTTATCGCGTTACTCTTCGTGCTCGGGGTCTACCCCAAACCGGTGCTGGACATCATCAACCCCGCGGTTGAGAACACCATGACGACTATCGGCCAGCACGATCCTGCGCCGCGCGTGCCGCCGGGTCAGGCCGCCCCCCGCCCAGCCGAAGGACCGCACCGATGACCCTGCCCAGCCCCAGCGTCGAGTATTTCCTGCTGTGCCCGATGCTCATCGTCTTCGGGGTCGCGGTGGTCGGCGTGCTGGTGGAAGCGTTCGTGCCACGAGGGGCCCGTTACCTCGCGCAGGTCACGCTTGCCCTCGGCGGTTTGATTGCGGCGTTCGTCGCCGTCATCTTCGTGGCCAGGTCGCTGGGGGCATCCGGGCGTTCCGCGGTGCTGGGCGCGGTGGCCGTTGATCGACCGACGTTGTTCCTGCAGGGCACTATCCTGCTCGTCGCGGTAATGGCCGTCATCTTCATGGCCGAGCGCAACGTCCGCATAACCGGGCAGACCAAAGTACCTGTGGCGGCGGGCCATTCGGGCGGTTTGGATTCGTTTACCCCGCAAGCATCCGCGGTGCCTGGCAGCGGCACCGAGCGTGAGGCGGAGCGGGCAGGAGCGGCCCAGACGGAGCTCTTCCCGCTGGCCATGCTGTCCGTCGGCGGCATGATGGTGTTCCCCGCGTCCAACGACCTGTTAACGATGTTCGTTGCGCTGGAAGTTCTTTCGCTGCCGCTGTACCTGATGTGCGGGCTGGCCCGCCACCGCCGCCTGCTGTCGCAGGAAGCGGCGATGAAATACTTCCTGCTGGGCGCGTTCTCGTCCGCCTTTTTCCTCTACGGCGTCGCGCTGCTCTACGGCGCGACCGGCACCCTGACGCTGCCGTTGATCCGCAAAGCTCTTGCGGCGCACGGCGATACCTCGCTGGCCTTGGTCGGCGTCGCGCTGCTGTCGGTCGGCCTGCTGTTCAAGGTCGGCGCGGTGCCCTTCCACTCCTGGATTCCCGACGTCTACCAGGGTGCTCCCACCCCGATCACCGGGTTCATGGCCGCGGCCACCAAGACCGCTGCGTTCGGCGCGCTGCTGCGGGTGGTTTATGTGGCGCTGCCGCCGCTGCACGACCAGTGGCGACCGGTGCTGTGGGCGATTTCGATCCTGACCATGACGGTGGGCACCATCACCGCGGTGAACCAGACCGACGTCAAGCGGATGCTGGCCTATTCGTCGGTCGCTCACGTCGGTTTCATCCTCACCGGCGTGATCGCCGACAACCCCGCGGGACTGTCGTCGACGTTGTTCTACCTGGTTGCTTACAGCTTCAGCACCGTCGGCGCGTTCGCCATCGTCGGCCTGATCCGCAATGCCGACGGAGTAGAGGACGCCGACCTCTCCCACTGGGCCGGGCTCGGGCAGCGCTCCCCGATTGTGGGCGTGATGATGTCGATGTTCTTGCTGGCCTTCGCCGGCATCCCGCTGACCAGTGGATTCGTCAGCAAGTTCGCGGTGTTCAAGGCAGCCGCCGAGGGCGGCGCCGTGCCGCTGGTGGTTATCGGTGTGGTTTCCAGTGGGGTGGCCGCGTACTTCTACGTGCGGGTGATCGTGCTGATGTTCTTCACCGAGGGCTCGGACGACACGCCGCATGTCCACGCGCCGGGTATCCTGAGCAAGGCCGCCATCGCGGTATGTGCCGCGGTCACAGTGGTTTTGGGCATCGTCCCGCAGCCGCTGCTCGACCTGGCCAACCAGGCCGCCCAGTTGCTGCACTGAGTTGACCCATGACCAGCGTTGCCAATCCTATTCCCGCACAAGATCTTTCCGGCATCGTCGGACACCGCTTCATTTACACCTACGCCAACGGCTGGCAGTACGAGATGTACGTCAAGAACGACACGACTATCGACTACCGCATCCACTCTGGACACGTCGGCGGGCGGTGGGTCAAAGACCAGCAGGTCAACCTGGTCCAACTCGACGACGACAGTTTCAAAGTGTCCTGGACCGAACCAACCGGGACCTGCGTGGCCGTCAACATCTTGCCGGCCAAACGTCGAATCCACGGTGTGATCTTCTTCCCGCAGTGGGTCCGCACACACGGTGAGCGCACGGTCTGCTTCCAGAACGAACATCTGGACCAGATGCGCGCCTACCGTGACCAAGGCCCCACCTATCCCATTTACGAGGTCCCCGAATTCGCTCACATCACGCTGTTCGAGTTCGTCGGAATCAACGACGAGACCATCATCGACACCGCGCCTCAGGATCTACCGCCGGGATGGTCCAATCGCACAAACTAGCCCACACCAGGCTTTTCGGCTGAGGGCTCAGCCCAGAAACGGGCGCGTGGCCAATACATAGATCGCCAGCACCGCCAATGGCGCCACCAAAGGCAGCCACGGCAACTGCAACGGGAATGCCGTTGCCACCAGCCCGGCGAAGGTAAAGCCCACGGCCGCAATGATTGTCGGTCCACTGCCCAAAACGGTGCCCACGGGCGTGCCGATGGCGTGCCGGCACACCAGGTAAGCCGCGGCGCACAGTCCGGACACCGCCGCGATCGTCGCAGGCGGACCGGACAGCACGATGGTGCCGACGGTCAGCAGCACCGCAAGCGTTGCGGCCGGACGGTAAGCCAGGCCCACGGCCGCCGCAAGCAGCGCTGCCACTCCGGCGGCAAACGCCGGCCCATGGGATCCGAGCGCGGCCGAACTGACCATGAGGAGCCCGAATGCCGCCGCCAGGGCACGGGCTCCGGGCTGGGTCGTGGTTGTCATGTCAGCGCTATCTCCGTATCCGGCGACGCCGGTCGGGCAACGCACCCATCGACTGCTCCAGGGTGTCCTCGCCGTGCCAGGCGATTACATCGACGCCGAGGGTGGCCATGTCGCGGTACATCGCGGAGCGTTGCAGTGCCCACATCCGGATCACCAGGGGCGCCTGTTCATCCTCGAAGGGCGAGCTGTCCAGAACGTCGACGGCCACCACGACGTGCCCGCGCTTGCGAAGGTCGATCAACGCCAGCGCGAATTCGGTGTCCAGCAGCGTGGAGAACGCGATGACGATCGCACCGGTGGGAATAGCCGCGCGCGGGGCCAGTGTCCCCGTTGTGCTTTCGAACCGGTCGCCCGCGTCGAGCACGGTATCGAGGATCCGATAGAACTGGCGCTGCCCGATGTCGGCGCCAAGCCATCTCGGGCGGTTGCCGCCGAGCGCGACGACCCCCGCGCGGTCGCCGCTTCGCAACGCGGACTGCACCACCTGGGCAGCGCCCCGCACGATTCGTTCGGTCGCCTCGGTCGCCGGGCCCGGCGGCTGCTGATAGGTGTCGATCAGCACCACCACGTCAGCGGCGCGGTCGGTCAATCGCTGCGTCACATGCAGCCGGCCACGGCGCGCGCTCACCGGCCAGTTCACCGCGCGTAGTTGGTCCCCGGGGACGTAGGGGCGGATGTCGGCGTATTCCACACCCGGGCCGATAAAGCGGGTGAGGTGGGTGCCCAAGCGGTCCAGGAGCTCAGTCTGTGGAATCGCCGTCGACTGCGGCGGCGTCAACGGAAACACGATGACGTGCGCGGCGTCAACTGTCCCGGTACCCGTCAGCAACCCCCCGCGCGCGACCACATCCACCCTCGCCCGGATCGGGTAACGGCCCCAGCGTTGCGCCACCGCCACAACAGATTTCCGGTCCGCCTCCTCGGCCACCTCGAGCTGCATTCCCTCGACGGCCAAGACGGTGAGTTCGACTCCCGACACTCCACGGGTTTCCGATGGTGAGCCGGCTTCATCCCTTTGCGGGGTGGCCCAGACGGTCACTCGCGCCGGCTCGGTTTCGAAGAGCCGCTGCGAGTCGGGCTCCCCGTGTACTCGTATCTTCTGCACCGGCCGCTGCCAGGTGATCGAGCACAACACACCGAGCAGAGGCGCCGCGAATGCGATCAGCTGCCAGCGGCCGCCGATAACCGCTGCGGCCAAGGCGAATCCGGCGCAGGTGGCGATTGCGCGGGTCAGTTTTGATGCCCGCCAGCATAACTCGACTTCCTGACTCTCGATCACGCCGGTCCCGCCCGGAGTCTCATTTCGTGCGCGGAACGGGCAAGCGCCGCAATAGTTCCCCGACCACGTCGGCGCCCTGAATCTTTCGCACCCACATCTCGGGCCGCAAGGTGATCCGGTGCGCCACCGCCGCCGTGGCGAGCGCCTTGACGTCTTCGGGGATCACATAGTCGCGGCCCAGCAGCAGGGCCCGGGCACGGGCGAGTTGGACCAGGTCGAGTTCGGCTCTGGGACTTGCGCCCACCGCCACCTGCGGATGATGCCGGGTCGCGTTGGCCAGCGAGACGACATAGTGCAACACGTCCTCGTGCACGGTCACCTGCTCGACCGATTCGCGCATGGCCAGCAGATCGTGGGCGTCCACGACCTGATTCACCGTCGCCTCGGCCGACCCGCGTTCCAGGCGGCGGCGCAGCATCGCGGTCTCGTCACTCTCGGAGAGGTAGCGCAATTCCAGCCGGATCGCGAACCGGTCCAGCTGTGCCTCCGGCAACGGATACGTGCCCTCGTACTCGATCGGGTTGTCGGTGGCCAGGACGATGAAAGGTGTTGACAGTTTATGGGTTTGGCCGTCGATACTTACTTGGCCTTCGGCCATCGCCTCCAGCAACGCGGCCTGGGTCTTGGGCGGTGTGCGGTTGATCTCGTCGGCGAGCAGCAGGTTGGTGAAAATGGGCCCGGCGCGGAATTCGAAATGGCCCGACTGCATGTCGTAGATGGTCGAGCCGAGCAGGTCCGCGGGCAGCAGGTCGGGCGTGAACTGGACCCGGGTGAATTGCAGGCCCAACGCGGAAGCGAAGGATCGGGCGATCAAGGTCTTGCCGAGACCGGGCAGATCTTCGATCAGCACGTGGCCGCGGGCAAGGACCGCGGTGAGGATGAGCGTGAGCGCGGAGCGCTTGCCGACCACGACCCGTTCGATTTCGTCGAGCACCGCCTCGCAATGGGAAGTGGTTTTACTGGGCGCCCAAGCGGCCGGCATAGTCATATCTCGGTGGCGCCTCTCATCACACTTGCTCCAACCTGTGCAGGATCTCTTCGAACGTCGCCCGGCCGGGGCCCGGGGCGCGGTCACCGGTACGAGTGACGTTGTTCGGATTGACCCATTCCCATAATTCGGGGCCGAACAGCATCCGGCCGGTCGCATGAAACGCCGTGGGGTCCTTGGCCTGTCCATGGCCGGTGGCGATCTCGAAGCGCCGGGCCAGCATTGGACGCAAATGCCGGTCCCAGTCCGCGCGGGTGGACTCCGACCACCGGATCGTCGTCTCGGTGGTGGCCAGCCAGCGGCGCAACCCGTCGCCGAGATCGTCGGGATCACCGTCGATTTCGGGTCCGGCCTGGTGTCCCACCAGCCGGCGAACGTTGAGTAGCACCAGGGCCACCGCCGCCCCAGCCCCCGCCAGCACGAACCGACGGTCCTGCAGGATCAGCGCCAGCAACTCGATCCCGATAATCAGGCAAGCCCCTAGGGCGATAAGCCTTTTCATGCGTTACCCCGGATGCCGGTCCGCGGTGCGAGTTCATCGAGAACCAGCCTGAGCACCCGCAGCGCCACCTCGCGGTGGCCTTCGTTCATCACGTGCGGGCTGAACCGGGCCTCCGCGAACAGGTTTACCAGTTGCACTGCGTTATCGACATGCAGCGCATGGTGTTCGACGGCGCGGGCCAGCACCTCGGTGGCGGTGTCGAAGTCCTGAGGGACGGCATCGGGGACATTCGCGAGCTCACGTTCCATCGCCGCATAGCAGGCGATGATCGCCTCTCGCGGTTCGCGGCTGAGGTCGGCGATCTCGGCAAGCCCGACTTCGGCCGCTCGCACCAGGGATTCCGAATCCGGCTGCGGCGCCACTTTTTCGACATAATCGTCGACGACGGTCGCCGGTGTGGCCGCCTGCCGGCGCCGTCGTGACATCAGGATCGCTCCGGCGACGATGATGAGCATCATCGGAAGCGCACCGGCCAGCAGGACTTTGAACATGTCGCCCCCGCCCTGGGGCGAGTTTTGCACTGGCGCCGGCGACGGTGTTGCGGTACCGGTGGCCGGCGCGGAAGCGGTCGGATTCGTGGTACTCACCGAGGAACTGACGTCATGCGGCGCGGATAACCGGGCCAGCAGCAATGCGATCAACAGCCAGGCAACGATCACCGCGAATCCGATCAGCAACACGCGCCAATTCGCTCGTCCCCTGCCGCCGCCGAGCATCTCGGGCAGATTGCGCGTGTGCGGCGCCACCGCCTGTGGATCTCGCAACCGTGCAATGACCGCCATCGCCACCAGCGCCAGCGTCACGCTCAATATCGCCACGATGATCATCAGCGCCGCACGATTGCCGATCAGCTCGTTGCGTGTCGAACGATCATGGGCCGGAAGGTATCCGCGCAAGGCAGCAGCTACGAGCAGCAACAGCACTATCAGGACAACGACGCGCCCCGTGGGCTTCTCAGTCACGAGGCGGCCAATACCGGCTTGCGCGCGAGGATCCGGCGCAGGGTTGGCTTGCAGTTGCGCCGGCGCCGCACCGAGGCAGGCGATCGCCCCATAGCGGAAGGCTAGCGGCGCTGACCCACTCGGGTCTAGTTCGCTTAGGTCGTGGCGGCGGCAGCAGTTGTCGGCGGCGTCGTGTATAGTCGAACACATGTTCGAATCATTGACGTATCTGGATCCCGCCGCCGACGAGGCCGCGTTGATTGCGCGTATCGCCGAACTCGAACACGCCAAGTCCGCGGCCGCCGCGACCCAGGCCCGCGCGGCGGTCCAATTGGAGACGGCGCGACGGGCCGCCGAGGCCGACGCCGGGGTCCCCGCCGCGCGGCGTGGGCGCGGGGTGGCCAGCGAGATCGCGCTGGCCCGCCGCGACTCTCCGGCGCGCGGTGGCCGGCATCTGGGGTTGGCCAAGGCGTTGGTGCACGAGATGCCGCACACCCTCGCCGCGCTGCAATCCGGGATGCTCTCCGAATGGCGGGCCACGTTGATCGTGCGTGAGTCCGCCTGCCTGGAAGTGGACGATCGCCGCGCGCTGGACAAGGAGTTGTGCGCAGACCCCGCCACTCTGGACGGCATGGGGGATGCGCGGATCGCCGCGGCCGCCAAGGCGATCGCCTACCGGCTGGACCCGCACGCCGTGGTCGAGCGCGCCGCCAAAGCCGAGGCCGACCGCACGGTCAGCATCCGCCCAGCCCCGGACACCATGACCTATGTGAGCGCGCTGTTGCCAGTCGCCCAGGGCGTTGGGGTGTATGCGGCGTTGCGCCGCGCCGCCGACACCACCTTCGATGGGCGCTCGCGCGGGCAGGTGATGGCCGACACCCTCATCGAGCGCATCACCGGCGTGGCCGCCGCGGTGCCCGCCCCGATCGCGGTCAATCTGGTGCTCACCGATGAGACCCTATTCGGTGGCGCCAGGACGCCGGCCGAGGTGAGCGGTTATGGGCCCATCCCCGCGGCTGTGGCCCGCACCCTGGTGGCCTCGGCCGTCACTGATCGACGCTCGCGCGCCACGCTTCGACGGCTCTACGCCCACCCACGCAGCGGGGCACTGGTGACGATGGAATCACGGGCACGACGCTTTCCGCGCGGGCTCGCCAAGTTCATCGAGTTACGCGACCAGCGATGCCGCACCCCCTACTGCGACGCCCCGATCCGACACCGCGACCACGCCCGACCCTGGGCCAAAGGCGGACACACCACCGCCGAAAACGGGCTCGGATGCTGCGAGCGCTGCAACTACGCCAAGGAAGCCCCCGGCTGGCAAGTCACGACCAACACCGAAAACCACACCCACACCGCCGAATTCGCCACACCCACCGGCGCACACTACCGATCCACCGCCCCACCACTACCCGGTCATCTCAAAATCGACATCAGCGAAGTCGAAACCGCCATCGGCATCGCGATGATCGACTTACACGCCGCCTGACAATTAATCCAGCGTGAACGGCCGAAAGCTGCCGTCGAGGACCTGGTGATGGCCAATCGTGCGTCCGGTGACCCGGGCCGGATCGACCAGTACCAGTTCCACCGCTGCTTGCGCGAATTCCTCAGCCGGCGCGGTGTCGACGAATTCGCGCGCGTAGTAGGACAAGCCCGGCGTCATGATCGGCTTCGACGGCGACAGCGCATTCACCGCGATGTTGTGATCGGCGAGATCGAACGCCGCGCACTGGGTGAGATGCTCGAGCGCGGCCTTGGAGCCGCCGTAACCCGGCAGCACACCGGCGCTGCGGTCGGGATAGGGCCCATCGCCGGGCATGCGCGATGCGACCGAGGTGATGTTGACGATCGAGCCGCCACCCGCGGCGATCATGTCGGGACAGACCAGCTGCATCAGCTCGTAGGCCGCGAATACGCCGATGTCGAAATGCCGCCGGTATGCGGCCAACGGTGTGCTGACGAACCCCGGCCAGCCAGGTTTGCCGCCGATCGGCTTGGCCGGCTTGGCTTGCCCCTCCGTGCCGCGCGCCGGCCGGCCGGGCGCGGTGAACGCCGCGTTGTTGATCAGAATCGTGATGGGGCCCAACGCATCTCGCGTGGATGCCACCAATCCGGCGACATCGTCGCGGTCGGTCAGGTCGGCCCGCACCGCCACCGCGCGTCCGCCTGCCGCCTCGATGTCCGCAACGGTCTCGCCAATGGTGCCGGGCAATCGGTCGTCCCACACCTGTTCGGTACGGCCGGCGACGGCCACCGCCGCGCCGTCTGCGGCGAGCGCCAGCGCGATCGCGCGGCCCAGCCCGCGGCTGCCGCCGGTGACGATCGCGGCACGGCCCGCGAGCCGCGGGCGCGCCGACGTCATCGGGTCACCCCGTGCACCAGGATCGCGGCAGTCTGTTCCACCCAGGCCTCGTCCAGCTTTTCGTCGGGGCGCAGCAGCATCCGCAGCATCGTCGTTCCCCCAATCAACTCGATCAACCGGTCCGGATCCACATCTGGATGCGCCTCGCCGCGGTCGACGGCTTCGCGCAGTCGCACCCGCACCGCGGTGAACAGGTCCGCGAAGCGCGACATCACCCGGGCGTTGAGCTCGGCATCGGCCGTCATGTCGGCCACCAGTCCCGGCAATGCGGCGCGGACCACCGGGGTGGTGAAGACATCTCGCGTGGCCTCGATCATCATCCGGATGTCCGCGGCGATATCACCGGCCGGAGCCTCCAGCGCCGTGGGCGCGACTGGGAACGCCGCCTCGTGCACCAACTCGGCCTTGCTCGACCATCGCCGGTACAGCGCCGATTTGGTGGTTCCGGCGCGCTCGGCGACGGCGGCCAGACTGAGGTTCGAATATCCGATCTCCACAAGCAGTTCCGCGGTCGCGGCCAAGATAGCCGAGTCGATGCGCGGATCGCGGGGCCGCCCGGCGCCGGGGGCCTTGTCAAGGGAGGACGGGTCTGCTTTCATAACGCTACCTACCGTATCGTAATTACCTCGCGAAGGAAGCACCCGTGCCCAACGAACCCGCTGTCGAAGATGTGGGCCGCATGCAGCGCTCCAGCCGGGACACCACCGCCGTCCCGAGCCTGATGTCGCGATGGCTGTCGACGGTACTGCCCGGCGGCGTGACCCCCGAGGTGACCGTGGAAAGCGGCGTCGACTCCACGGGCATGTCGTCGGAGACCATCATCCTGACCGCCCGCTGGCCGGAGAACGGCCAACCGGTCGAGCAGAAGCTGGTGGCCCGGGTCGCCCCCACCAAAGAAGACGTGCCGGTGTTCCCGACCTACCGCCTCGACCACCAATTCGACGTCATCCGGAAGGTCGGCGAACTGACCGACGTCCCGGTCCCCCGGGTGCGCTGGATCGAGACCACCGGCGAGGTGCTGGGCACGCCGTTCTTCCTGATGGACTACGTCGACGGCGTGGTGCCGCCGGACGTCATGCCGTATACGTTCGGCGGCAACTGGTTTGCCGACGCGCCTGCCGAGCAGCAGCGCAAGCTACAGGACGGCTCTGTCGAGATACTGGCCACCTTGCATTCAATCCCTCATGCAGAGCAGGTATTTGGCTTCTTGACCCAGGGACTGCCCGGTGATACCGCGCTGCGCCGGCACTTCGGCTGGGTGCGGTCGTGGTATGACTTCGCGGTGCCCGACATCGGCCGATCACCGTTGGTGGAGCGCAGTTTGCAATGGCTACAAGACAATTGGCCCGACGAGGCCGCCGCCCGGGAGCCGGTACTGCTGTGGGGTGACGCTCGGGTAGGCAACGTCTTGTACCGCGACTTTGCGCCGGTGGCGGTGCTGGACTGGGAAATGGTGACGCTGGGTCCGCGTGAGCTCGACGTTGCGTGGATGATCTACGCGCACAAGGTGTTCGAGGAACTCGCCGGCTTGGCCGGGCTGCCGGGCCTGCCAGATGTCATGCGTGAAGAAGACGTCCGCGCCACCTACCAGCGGCTCACCGGCGTGGAACTCGGTGACCTGCACTGGTTTTACGTGTACTCCGGCGTCATGTGGGCGTGTGTCTTCATGCGGACCAGCGCGCGCCGCATTCACTTCGGCGAACTGGCCAGGACCGACGACCCAAACTTCGTCGAGTCGCTGTTCTACCACGCCGCCTTGATGAAACGTCTTATCGGAGAGGATCACTGATGCTAGGCCCACTTGACGAGTACCCCGTACATCAGGTCCCCCAGCCGATCGCCTGGCCGGGCTCGTCGGACCGCAACTTCTACGACCGCTCCTACTTCAACGCCCACGACCGCACCGGGGACATCTTCGTGATCAGCGGCATCGGCTACTACCCCAACCTCGGCGTGAAGGACGCGTTCTTTCTTGTCCGCCGCGGAGATACCCAGACGGCGGTGCACCTTTCCGACGCCATCGACCAGGACCGGCTGAATCAGAACGTCAACGGCTACCGTGTTCAGGTCATCGAGCCGCTGCACAAGGTGCGGATCGTTCTCGACGAAACCGAGGGCATTGCGGCCGATCTCACCTGGAACGGCCTGTTCGACGTGGTCCAGGAGCAACCGCACATCCTGCGCTCGGGGAACCGGGTGACGCTGAACGCGCAGCGATTCGCCCAGCTCGGCAGCTGGAGCGGGCGGCTCGTGGTCGACGGCGAGGAGATCACCGTCGATCCCGCGACCTGGATCGGCAGCCGCGACCGGTCCTGGGGCATCCGGCCCATCGGTGAGCCCGAACCGGCGGGCCGGCCCGCCGACCCACCGTTCGAGGGCATGTGGTGGCTCTATGTGCCGATCGCGTTCGACGACTTCGCCATCGTGCTCATCATCCAGGAGGAGCCCAGCGGTTTCCGCTCCCTCAACGACTGCACCCGAGTGTGGCGCGACGGGCGCGTCGAGCAGCTGGGCTGGCCGCGGGTCAAGATCCACTACCGCTCCGGCACCCGCATCCCGACTGGGGCCACCATCGACGCAACCTCCCCCGACGGCACCCCGGTTCACTTCGACGTGGAGTCCAAGCTGCCGGTGCCGATCCATGTCGGCGGCGGCTACGGCGGCGACTCGGACTGGTTACACGGGATGTGGAAGGGCGAGAAGTTCGTCGAGCGGCTGACCTACGACATGACCGACCCGGCGATCATCGCCAGGTCCGGCTTCGGCGTCATCGATCACGTCGGCCGGGCGGTATGCCGCGACGGCGACAACGAACCCGTGGAGGGTTGGGGCCTTTACGAGCACGGCGCGCTGGGCCGCCACGACCCCTCCGGCTTCGCCGACTGGTTGACGGTCGCTCCATAGCAAGGACACGAAAAGGCTTGGCTTAGGCCCGCATTCGGGGCCGTCACCGGAGTTGGTCGATGATCGCGGCCAGCGTCGCCGTGCCGATCGGCGTCGGTTGGTACAGGCAGACCGTGTCGGAGACGCCGTCGACGCGGTCCCGGATGTACGCCGCGATTTCGGCGGGTGTGCCGCATGCCGCCAGGGTCCGCATGATGTCGTCGGAGATCAGACCGCCCATCTCCTGCCAGCGCCCCTGCTTGGACATCGCATTGAGTTCGGGCTGCAGGTCCTCCCAGCCGTGTGCGGCCAGCACCGGCCGGTACGCCGGCGTGGAGCCGTAGAACGCCAGCAACCGCCGGGTCCCCGCGGCGGCCGATTCCTGTTCCTCTTCGGTCTCGCCCGCCGACACGATGATCTCGGGAACGACGGTGAAGTCCTCCGGCCACCGGCCGCGTGCCTGCAACCCGGCACGCACCGCCGGCATCGTGGACTCGCGCAGGAACCGCTTGGACCCGAACGGCATCACCAGGAGACCATCGGCATGCTCGGCGGTGGCGCGGGTCAACTTCGGCCCCAGTGCACCCACGTAGATCGGCGGCGGACCGTAGGGGTTCGGCCCGGGGCTGAAGGTGGGCGTCATCAGCGTGTGCCGATAATAGTCGCCGTGAAAGTCCAAGCGGCCCCCGGAGTTCCATGCTTCGAAGATCGCCCGTAACGCTCCGATAAGTTCGGTCATGCGGGCGACCGGGTTGTCGAATTGAGCCCCGAACCGCTTCTCGATCTGCGGCCGGATCTGGGTACCGAGGCCGAGAAAGAACCGTCCGCCGCTCAGCAGCTGGTGATCGTTGGCCTGATGGGCCAAATGTATCGGGTTACGCGGAAAGGCGATCGCCACATTCGTCAGGAGGTCCAGGCCGCCCACCGTGGCCGCCAGCGTCAGCGGCGCGAACACGTCGTGCGGCCCCTCGAAGGTGGCAACACCGCTGGCACCGGCGTCGCGCAGTTCCCGCGCGCGCTCGGCGGCATCGGTGAGCCCGTACAAAGCGGTGAAGACTTTAACGCGCCCAGGCTACTCAATGGGCCGCTAATCGCGGCCCGATGCCCTTCCCAACCTGATTAAAGGCCACACCAACCGATGAAATGCGGTTCACTATAGGGCGTGACAAACCCGCCGTGGATTGTCGACGTTGCGGTGGTGGGCGCCGGCTTCGCCGGACTAGCCGCGGCCCGCGACCTCAAACAGCAAGGCTACGACGTGCTGGTGTTCGAAGGTCGCGACCGAGTGGGCGGACGCTCCTTCACCGGCAGCGTCGCCGGCTTGCCCGTCGATATGGGTGCCGCCTTCGTTGGCCCGACCCAGGACGCCGTCCTGGCCCTGGCGGCCGACCTGCAGGTCGGCACCACACCGACCTACCACAACGGCAAGAACCTTATCCATTGGCGTGGCTGGGCACGCCCGTATCGCGGGACCATCCCGAATCTTTCGCTGACCGGACTGCTCGACATCGCCCGCTTGCGTTGGCAATTCGATCGAATCTCCCGGACAGTGCCCCGCGCCGCGCCGTGGGATGCGCGCCGCGCCCGCGAGCTGGACGAGCTCTCGCTGGCCGGGTGGTTGCGCTCGGTGCGGGCCACCGCGTCGTCGCGCACGCTGATGGCCATCATGGCTCGGGTGACTTGGGGGTGCGAGCCCGACGAAGTTTCCATGCTGCATGCCGCCCGCTACACGCACGCCGCCGGCGGCCTGGACCGGTTACTCGACGTCGAAAACGGTGCCCAGCAGGACCGGTTCCCGGGCGGCACGCAGCAGATCGCGGAGGCAGCGGCGGCCGAACTCGGCGCAGCCGTGGTGCTCAACGCACCGGTCCGGCGCATCGACCGGCACGGCGCCGGCGTGACGATTACCTCCGACCGGGGTCAGGCCGAAGCCGGATTCGTCATCGTCGCCGTCCCGCCTGCCCACCGCATGTCCATCGAGTTCACTCCGCCGTTGCCCAGCGAGTACGAGCAGCTCGCCACGCACTGGCCACAGGGCCGGCTCAGCAAGGCCTACGCCGCCTACCCGACCCCGTTCTGGCGGGCCAACGGCTTCTCCGGCATGGCACTGTCCGACGAAGGCCCGGTGTTCATCACCTTCGACGTCAGCCCGCACGCCGACGGGCCGGGGATCCTGATGGGCTTCGCCGACGCCCGCGCCTTCGACTCGCTTCCCGACGAGGAGCGCCGCCGCAACTCCCTGCGCTGCTTCGCGTCGTTGTTCGGCGACGACGCGCTCAAGCCCCTCGACTATGTCGATTATCGTTGGGGCGCCGAGGAATTCGCGCCAGGAGGCCCCACCGCCGCGGTGCCGCCGGGATCGTGGACCCGATACGGTCAGTGGTTACGTGAACCGGTCGGACCGATTCACTGGGCCGGCACCGAGACCGCCGAGGAATGGACCGGGTACCTCGACGGCGCCGTCAGGTCCGGCCAGCGTGCGGCCGCCGAGGTGTCTGAACTGCTGTGAGGGCGGCTACGAGCTGATCCGCCGAATGCGCGGGTGCCCGCTCACCGATGCGGCCAGTGTCCTCAGCTGGCGGTTCACCTCGTCGTGCCGTTCCAGCATCGAGCAGTGGCCGCCGGGCAGTTCGACCAGGCCGACGACGTTGGGCGCGGTGCGCGCGATCCGGCGGGACTGGCTGATCGGGGTCAGCCGGTCGCGTTCGCTGCCGATGACCAACGTCGGCACCGTCAGTCCGTCAAGGCTGAGATACCGCGCGCCCAGGGACTCGACGAGCATCCTGGCGCAGCCGCCACGACCCGCGGGCGGCGTCTGCGCGAAAAGCTCGTAGATCACCCTCGCCGCACTGGGATCCGCGTCGGCCGCGACCGCCAGCATGGCCACCACATAGCGGCTGGGCAGCTGGGCCACGCCCGGCAGCGGGAACCCGCCGAAGACGCTGACCAGACCTCGTCCGGCCAGTACCCTCGCCGGCGACAGCTCTCGCGGAACCGACAGGAATCGCACCTTGCGCAACAGATCACCGGTGGTTGTGTTGATCAGCGCGACGGCGTCGGCGCGGCCGCGAACCTTGTCGCGGTAGGTCTGCGACCAGGCGGCGATCGTGATACCGCCCATCGAATGGCCGGCCAGCACCGCCCGCTCGCCCGGAGCCAACGTAGCCTCCAGCACCGAATCGAGATCGGACGCAAGGAGTTCGAGGCTGTAGCCGCCCCGCTTCGGGATACCACTTCGCCCGTGGCCGCGATGGTCGAACGCGATCACCCGGTAGTCGGCGGAAAGGTCAGCGATCTGGTACGCCCAAGCGCGGATGGCACAGGTGATGCCGTGCGTCAGCACAATCGGGTAGCCATCGGGCGGCCCGTACACCTCCGTGTGCAGCGGGGTGCCGTCCGTTGCGCGCACGGTCAGCGTGTGATCAGGGATCAGGGGGCCGGGCACACGGACTTTGGTTGGGGTTGTTATACCACCCCGGGTTGACTGCCGAGCATCCATCGTCGCTCCCCCCTTGAACACGGCCCCGTTGCCCGTTCTCCGGATGTTCGCGAGTTTAACCCCAAATCAACGACAAACTCCGAGAATCACCAGAGAGAACGGTGCGGATTCCGGGACGGCCGTGCAACATGACACTCGTGTCCCCGATTTCTGCCGTTAACGCTCCAAAGCCTTGGCGCAGGCATCGAGGATCGCCAGGAAGCTGGATCGGAGCACCGGGCGGCTGACCGCTTCCAGCAGCTTGCCCCCCGCCCACGCCGGGTGGGTGTAGTTGGTCAGCCAGTCGACGCGGGTGCTGTCGCCGGATGCGGTGAACGTCAGGGTGCCGCCCTCGTGATTGAACGGAGGAAACGAGCGCACGATGAGGTATGTGTAGCTGCGCGGCCGGTCGTAGGCCGTGATGTCTTCCCGGAACCAGGTACCCGCACCGGTCACTTCCCGCACCGAGCCCGCGCCGGGCCCCGACGAGCCTTTGGCATAACCGGCCTTGAAAACCAATGGGGCGGCAGCCAGATTGGCCGGGTCGGCCAGCCAGTCGAAGACCTGTTCTACGGGTGCCGCAATCGTGCGCTCCAAGTGAATTTCGACCATCATTCTCCTGCCCCGTCGGCGTTTACCACGCACATGCTAGACGCACACCAAACTCAGCCGCCCCGGCTGCGCTGTGTCCCTTGGCCATCGGCGGATCACCGGCCCCGTCCCCGAACGCTACCGTTCCGGACGCGGCTGCGACCTGGCCGCCTTTGCCGCCGCGCGCAGACTGCGGTTGGTGGATCGCAAGTCCGCGTTGTCGTCTTCGAGGTCGAGGATGCGGGCGATGCCGGCCAGGTTGATTCCGGCATCGACCAGTTCACTGATGCGTTGCAGCCGGGCCAAGTCGTCGGCACTGTAGCGGCGGGTTCCCCCGTCGCTTCGAGCCGGCGTGAGCAGTCCGTAACGTTCGTACAGGCGCAGCGATTGCACCGGGATGCCGGACAGCTCGGCGGCTACCGAGATGCCGTACACCCCGCGGTCGGAGGCCGGCCCAGCGCTGGCGTCCACACGATCGGTCATCGGGTTTCTCCTGAATCACTCGCAGAAAACCTGTTTATCATACTTGCGCTCTAATGTCGATAATGGTATAAGAAATCTATGTCATTAGACAGAGGTAATGACACCACCACAAGACAGCAGATTGGAGTGAAAGGTGACCGCCATGTTGATGCGTACTGACCCATTCCGTGAGCTGGACCGTTTCGCCCAACAGGTGCTGGGCACGGCCGCCCGCCCGGCAGGCATGCTGATGGACGCCTGGCGTGAAGGAGAGAAGTTCGTTGTCGAGTTCGACCTGCCAGGCATCAATGTCGACTCGCTGGACATCGACATCGAGCGCAACGTGGTGACCGTGCGCGCCGAGCGCCCCGGCCTCGACCCCAACCGGGAAATGCTGGCCACCGAACGGCCGCGCGGCGTGTTCAGCCGCCAGTTGGTGCTCGGTGAGAACCTCGACACCGAGAAGATCCAGGCCGCCTACAACGAAGGTGTCCTGCGGCTGACCATTCCGGTAGCCGAGAAGGCCAAGCCGCGCAAGATTTCTGTCGACCGCGGCAACGGGCACCAGGCGATCGGCGACGCCCAGAAGCGGGAGGTCATAGACGCCTGATCGCGCGGATGGCAACGCGGCGGCCGCGATCGTAAGGACGGTCGTGGCCGCCGCCGCATTCCGAAAGGAACGATCCGCGATGAGCTATGAATTCAACGGTCAGTCGGCCGATGTCGAGCAAGCATTGGCCGGCGGCGCCCCACAGCGAGTCGGCTGGTTCCGGTTCTACTTCGCCGACCAGCGTTGGGAATGGTCCGAGCAGGTGCAGCGGATGCACGGTTACGAACCGGGCAGCGTCATCCCGACCACCGAACTGGTACTGGCACACAAACATCCGGACGACCGAGAGCGGGTCGCCGCCACTATCGACGAAATTCTGCACAGCAACGGCGCATTCAGCACGCGTCATCGCATCATCGACACGCGGGGAAATGTGCATCACGTCGTCGTGGTCGGTGACCCGCTGTATAGCGATCGCGGAGACGATCACCCCGCGAACGATCACCACGCCGACGGCGACCCACCGATTGCCGGGACACAGGGTTTCTATGTCGACGTGTCCTCGTTCCCCGAACAAGCCGACGAGGATCTCGTCACGGCCAGATTGACCGAGATCGCGGCCAACCGGGCCGGCATCGAACAGGCCAAGGGCATGTTGATGCTGATTTACGGCATCGACGACGAATCGGCGTTCAATCTGCTCAGACGGCTGTCGCAGGAGACGAACGTCAGGTTGCGACCGCTCGCCGAACAGATCGCTGAAGACTTTCGCGCGGCCGGCCCGGGCACGATCTCCCGATCGGCGTTCGATCAACTGCTGCTAACCGCCCACTTACGCGCCCGGCGGTGAAAGTCGTTGTCCGTCAACAGCTCTTCGACATGCTGAACGGCTTCGGGAAACCAAATTGACGACGGGTAAGCCGGTAGCGGTGAAGCGGTCATCGTGCCCCGCTGTTTGATCGCACGCAATGCGAAGTGAGCCGCTCATAAATGGTCAGCAATTCGAACGCTGTCCGGTCCCACGTATAGCGGGACGACACGCGATTCCGGCCCGCCGCACCCATGCTCCGGAAGTAAAACTGTTGGGTGGAAAGACTCCTCAGTGCTCCGACCAATTCCGCGGGACGGTTCGGGGACAACACCAACCCTGTAATGGCGTGCACGACGACGTCACTGAGCGCCCCAACGGGCAGCGTGACGACTGCTACTCCACTGGCCATGGCCTGCAAAGCTGTCGTCGCGCGCACCGGCCGGCGTGGTGTGCAGGCAAGCACATCGGTAGATCGCAGTAACCTCGGCAGCTGTTCGCCGGCGACAGTACCCACAAAATGGACCCGGTCGGCCACACCCAAGTTTGCGGCGAGTTGTTCCAACTCGGTTCGCGCCTGGTCGTGAGACTGGTCGGTCACGTCGGTTTCCGCGACAATCAGCTCGGTCCCGGGAACCGCGGGCAGAGCCCGAATCACCATGTCGAATCCGTTGCACGGCAGCGGGTTCGGCGCGAGGCACAAAATGCGATGCAAGTCGCTATGGGCAAGCGCCGGTCCGACGGGACTGTACCGGAGAACGTCGACACCGCCCGCCATGACGGACAGTCGGGCGCGGCTGTGACGCAACCTGGCCAGCACGGCGACATCTGCGTTGCTCTCACCAGTCACCCATGCCGCGTTGCGAGCCAACAACGGCTCGATGCGTTCGCGTTCGGCGTTGTCGTCCGTGACATCGAAAGAGCTTGAGCGCGATGTCGCGGCCAGACTTCGGAAAGTCTGGACGACCGGAAGACCTTGCGGCCGGGCGGCCAGTTGAGCGGCTAAGCCACCCAGCCAGCCATACGCGTGCACGACGTCGGGTTGGTCTGCTGACCACCGTCGTTCGAGGGTGACCGCCCAATCTCCGACCAAGGGCAACAGGTCGCGATACGACTGTTGCCTGCTGGGCCCTCCGTACAACGGGACGATTCGGTAGTTGTGCTTAGCGGTTTTCCGGGTGTGGCGACCAGTTGTTTGCCGGAGGTAGGCGGTGATGTCCTGACTTTGTGCCGCGAGAGCTGTCCATAGCTGCGCGAAATCCTCACCTTGCAAGTTGTCCGCGCTGACGATCGCAATCTTCATTGCCAACTCCCTTCGCGCGTCACCGCGACTTGGCGGCGCAATACCGCGAGAACGCCAGGTGTCGCTTACCCCGGCGTGATATCCCGCGAAACGCGAGAACTTGCCGTTTCGTCTGCTAGCAGGACGCCTCGCCTGGCGGATCGCACGTGCTCCGGTTTGGCCTGGACGAATGGTGGCTACTCGAAGTGGTCGGACAACCGGCATGGCCAGACAACAAGCAGACACACAGGTAAGGGGACGAGCCGTGGGCGCCGACCACACCTCTAATAATCCGAAACACGGGGACGATCCGAAACAGCGGGACTTGGAGCCCTCCCGGGTGCGGCGGGACACCGGATACCTGACCACCCAGCAAGGGGTGCGGGTTGACCACACCGACGATGCGCTGACGGTCGGCGAACGGGGACCGACGCTGCTCGAGGATTTCCACGCTCGCGAGAAGATCACCCACTTCGACCACGAGCGCATCCCGGAGCGCGTCGTTCATGCGCGCGGTGCCGGCGCTTACGGCTTCTTCGAGCCGTACGACGATTGGCTGGCCGAATACACCGCGGCGAGATTTTTGACCACACCGGGCACCCGTACTCCGGTGTTCGTGCGGTTTTCGACCGTCGCCGGATCGCGCGGCTCGGCCGACACCGTGCGCGACGTTCGCGGATTCGCCACCAAGTTCTACACCGAGCAAGGCAATTACGACTTGGTAGGCAACAACTTTCCCGTCTTCTTCATCCAGGACGGCATCAAGTTTCCCGACTTCGTGCACGCCGTGAAGCCCGAGCCGCACAACGAGATCCCGCAGGCGCAGTCGGCGCACGACACGTTGTGGGACTTCGTCTCGCTGCAACCGGAGACGCTGCACGCGATCATGTGGCTGATGTCGGACCGGTCGTTACCGCGCAGCTACCGGATGATGCAGGGCTTCGGTGTCCATACCTTCCGGCTCGTGAACGACCGCGGCGAGGGCACGTTCGTGAAGTTCCATTGGAAGCCGCGGCTGGGAACGCATTCGCTGATCTGGGACGAGGTGCAGAAGATCGCCGGAAAGGACCCCGACTACAACCGGCGCGACCTGTGGGAAGCGATCGAGGCCGGCCAGTATCCGGAATGGGAGCTGGGCGTGCAGCTGGTGGCCGAAGCCGACGAGTTCAACTTCGACTTCGACCTGCTCGACGCGACGAAAATCATTCCAGAAGAACAGGTTCCGGTGCGGCCCGTCGGAAAGATGGTGCTGAACCGCAACCCGGACAACTTCTTCGCCGAGACCGAGCAGGTTGCGTTCCACACCGCGAACGTGGTCCCCGGCATCGACTTCACCAACGATCCGCTGTTGCAGTTCCGCAACTTCTCCTACCTAGACACTCAGTTGATCCGATTGGGTGGCCCCAACTTCGCGCAGTTGCCCGTCAACCGGCCGGTGGCCGAGGTGCGCAACAACCAACAGGACGGGTACGGGCAGCATGCGATCCCGCAGGGGCGATCCAGCTACTTCAAGAACACCATCGGTGGCGGATGTCCGGCGCTGGCCGACGAAAACGTATTCCGCCACTACACGCAGCGGCTCGACGGCGAAACCATGCGCAAGCGCGCCAAGTCTTTCGAAAACCACTACAGCCAGGCGCGGATGTTCTGGAAGAGCATGTCGGCCGTGGAGGCCGAACACATCGTTGCGGCCTTCGCCTTCGAACTCGGCAAGGTCGAGGTGCCCGATATCCGTAAGGCGGTAGTGGCGCAACTCGTTCGCGTGGACCACGATCTGGCCACCCAGGTGGCCGCAAAGCTCGGGTTACCCGAGCCGCCGGAGGAGCCGGTCGATGACTCGGTGCCCGCGTCGCCGGCGCTGTCGCAGATCGCGGTCAGCGACACCATTGAGTCGCGCAAGATTGCCGTGCTGGCTGCTGATGGCGTGGATGTCGTTGGGGTGCAGCGGTTTAAGGAATTGATGGATCAGCGGGGCGCCATCGTCGAGGTGTTGGCGCCGGTTGCCGGTGGCAACTTGAGCGGTGGCTCAGGCGGCGAGCTGCCGGTGGACAGGGCGTTCACGACGATGGCTTCGGTGCTCTACGACGCGGTCGTGGTGGCGTGCGGACCGCAATCGGTGGCCACCCTCGCCGGCGACGGCTACGCTGTGCATTTCGTGACCGAGGCCTACAAGCATCTCAAGCCGATCGGGGCGTTCGGCGCCGGGATCGACCTGCTGCGCGAGGCGCATGTGAATGCCGGCCTCGCCGATGGCACCGAGGTGGTGAGCGACCAATCCGTCGTCACGACGGGGGCCGCGGCGGACACCTTGCCGGACGAGTTCGTCGACCGATTCGCCGCCGCCCTGGCCGAGCACCGCTGCTGGGAGCGGCGCACGGACCCGGTACCGGCCTAAGAGTTGCCGCGTCGCGGGTTTGACCCCCTCCGGGCCCGGGCACCCTGGCACCGTTGTCCCATCACAGGAGGTGACGATGCCCAACTCGTCGATCAAGAACGAGAAGATGTACCGGGAGCTGCGCAAGAAAGGCGATTCGAAAGAGAAGGCCGCGCGGATTTCCAATGCGACCGCGTCGCGCGGGAAATCCTCGGTGGGCCGCAAAGGCGGCAAGGCCGGGTCCTACGCGGACTGGACTGTCCCGCAACTGAAGAAGCGGGCCAAAGAGCTTGGGATGTCAGGCTATTCATCGCTGACTAAAGACAAGCTGATCACCAAACTCCGTAATCACTGAGCGGTGATGCCGAGCCGCTGCGCCAATACCAGAAAGGCGACGGCGTAGTCGTTGTCGGCGGTCTGGGCACTGACCAGATCCCAGTCCACCCGTTCGCGGATGGCCCGCACGGCCGGCAGCAGCTTGGCGAAGTCGCAATGGTGCTCGCCCAGCGAACGCAGCTTTTGGATCAGCACCGTGGTCGGCGGCAGCACCGGCATACCGATCGCCAGTACGTCGCGCTGCTCGGCGCTGTCCAAGGTGGCTCGATCGACGGGCACGCCGTTGACCCGGTAAAGCACGTCGACCACCGTGTCACCGGTGCGCGCCTTGAAAAGCCAGTCCTCCGGCGGGTGCTCGACGGAGAATCCAGCATCGCTGAGCGTGGCCTCGGCGGCGGTGACGTCCGACTCCGCGACCACCAGATCGACATCGTGACAGGGTTCGGGCGCGCCGTAGGCCCACAGCGCGTAGCTGCCGGCGAGCGCGAAATGTGGTCCGTGCTCTTTCAATGCCGACGCGGCACCACGTAACGCCTCGCGCAACGGGGCGCAGTACGCCGGCGAATCGGTGCGCGTCTCGACAGTTGCCATCGTGGATAGGTCATACCCCGGCGCCGGGTTGGGCAACCTGGCCGACCGTTTCCCCGCTGTTCAACTCGTTTCCCTGCTGTTTAAGCGGTTGCGGAACGGGCAATCCGCAGCTATGTCGGCCCCAGCCATCCGGATCTGCTTACCGGGCGGAGGACGAACACATTCACGGCGCCGACATGGGTTTCAGCGCGCGGGCATATTGGCTGGTCGGCGGACTTTCCGCGCGCCCGGGCCCGGGACCCGCCCCGTTTCGCCCACCAGCTGGCGAACCGGGGCGAACAGCGACGGGAGGTAGCGTGTGACCGCCGGTCTGGTACGGCACTGGCTGGAATCGGGGCGACTGGAGTTGCCTCTGCCCGCTTCCGGGCGCACCGCAGAGCGCTGGCAGCGGCTGGCGCTGCTGGCCGAGGAGGACATCGTGGCGGCCCGAATCGCCGAGGCCCATGTCGATGCCGTTGCCATCCTCGACGAATTGGGCGGCAAGCCACCGGAGCCGGGTCAGCTGTGGGCGGTGTGGGCGACCGAGTCTCCCGATGCGGTTCTGAACGCCACCGAGATCGCCGGGGGTACGTTCGCACTCAACGGGACAAAGGTGTGGTGCGCCGGCGCCGGCTTTTGCACCCATGCGCTGGTGACCGCCCGGATCGAGAATGGGCAATACGGCCTGTTCGCCGTCACGATCACCGATCCGGCCGTCAAACCCTTGCCGAGCACCTGGTGGAATGCCGGAATGGCCGGCAGCGACACCCGGCCGGTCCAGTTCAGCAACGCCCATGCGGTCGCCGTCGGCGACCCCGGTGACTACCTGAGCCGTCCCGGCTTCTGGCATGGCGCAATCGGCGTGGCGGCTTGCTGGCTGGGCGGTGCCCGCCGCGTCGCCAATCCGCTGTACCGTTGCGCCAGTAGCGAATCGGCCGACGCCTACTCGCTCGCTCACCTGGGCGCCGTGGACGCCGCACTTGCCGCCGGCGAGGCGATTCTGGGCTCCGCGGCGGCGCAGATCGACTCCGATCCATTCGACCGGGCCGGCATCGCTCAGCTGGTGGCCCGTCGCGCCCGAACCGTGGTGGAACATGCGGTCGACGAAGCCATCACCCGCACCGGCCGCGCACTGGGGCCGGGCCCGCTGTGTCAGGACGGCCGGCACGCCCAGCGGGTGGCCGACCTCACCATCTACGTCCGCCAAAGCCACGCGGAGCGGGATCTGGCCGAGCTTGGACGACTGGCCGGGCGGCCGTGCTGATGACGGCTCGAGCATGGTTAGCACTCAGTCCAAACGATGAATTGAATTGTACTGGACGACAAGGCTTTTGGTGCCACTGATGCGGAACCGGCGGAGCCTGCGCCGTCCTGAGGTACTCTGGGAACCAGCCCATTCGGTGCCTCCGAGTGGGCGCTGAACGTAAACGCCATGCCGCGCAATGCTTTAGCATCCTGGCGCTCGTGCTGCAGCGACTGCTCGCGATGAGAGAGGTGATATTCCGATGGGCAGCCGACTACCCGACACCTACTTCGACCGGATATACGCCGGCGACGCCGACCCGTGGCACTCGACATCGCGCTGGTACGAAAAGCGCAAGTACGCGATCACCATGGCGATGCTGCCAAATCGCCGCTACCGGCACGCTTTCGAGCCTGGGTGCTCAATTGGGACACTGACCGCCATGCTGGCGTTGCGCTGTGATCACATCACGGCGGTGGATGTGGCCGGTGCTGCCGTCAGCGTCGCCAATGAGCGGCTGCGCGCTGCCAGGTTGCGCGGCCAGGTGACCTTGGCGAGGGCCTCGCTGGACGCAGAGTGGCCCCCCGGACCGTTCGACCTGGTGGTGCTCAGCGAGGTCGCCTACTACCTGGACGCGGACACATTGGCCGCGGTGTTGCGGCGGGAGTGCCCCCGGCTGCTGCCCGGAGCCACCGTCATCGCCGCGCACTGGCGGCGCGCCGTACCCGGCTATCCGCTCACCGGGGACAAGGCCCACACCATCATCGCGGCCACACCCGGATTGACCCCGCTGGGGTGTTACCGCGACAGCGATGTCGTCATCGAGGTTTTCGATACCGGCGACGGGCTTTCGGTGGCCGCCCGCGACGGAGTGCCGGGGGCCCTCGGGTAGCCATGCGGGTGGCGACCTTCAATATCCTGCACGGCCGCACCGTCGGCGACGGGGTGGATCCGGCGCGGCTGCGCGACTGTGTGCGCCGCCTTGATCCCGACATACTCGCCCTGCAAGAAGTGGACTGTGACCAGCCGCGGTCCGACCGGGCCGACCTCACCGCGCTCGCGGCCGACGCCATGGGCGCCGTGGCGCACCGGTTCGTGGCCGCGATCTCCGGGACACCGGGCGCCACCTGGATGGCCGCTACCGGTGACGAGCAGCCCGGCACGGCCGCCTATGGGATCGCGCTGCTGTCCCGGTTTCCGGTGGACAGTTGGCAGGTGGTGCGATTGCCGCGAATTCCGTTGCGCTTTCCCATGTATCTGCCCGGACCCGACCGGGTGATGATCGTCGACGAGGAACCGCGGGCGGCGGTCATCGCGCAGCTGCGCACCCCGCTTGGCGCGCTCACGGTGGCGAACACGCATTTGTCGTTCGTGCCCGGCTGGAATCGACGCCAGCTGCGACGGTTGATCCGCGACCTGCGCGGCTTCCCGGGCCCGCGCCTGCTGACCGGCGATCTCAATCTCACACTTCCGGCGGTGCGCCGCTGGTCGGGCATGCGACCGCTGGCGGTGGCCGCGACCTTTCCCGCGGTCAATCCCAACCGTCAGCTCGACCACATCCTGACCGATGACCGCCGTCTGCGAGGCACTGCCGCCGAGACCGAGCCGATGTCGATTTCCGATCACAGGCCGCTCGCGGTGGACCTCGAGCGGGTGTAAGCCGCTCAGTCTCTAGACATTTGATGCCAACTCGGCGATGCGAGTGGAGTCCAAGTTGTCCAGCAGGTCCTGCGGGTCAGCGAATATCGTTGCAGCACCGGCTGTCTGCAACTCCGCGCCGGAAATACCGCCACTCAGCAAGCCGATGCACCGCAACCCCGCGGCCAGCGCGGCGCGCGCGTCCCAGACGGCGTCGCCGACGAACACAGCCTGTTCTGCGGTCACGCCGGCCCGGTCCAGTGCGACTTGCAGGATCCCGGGTTCCGGCTTGGCGGTATCGACGTCGTGCGACGACGTCGTCGCGGAGATGACCTCTTCGCAGTTGAGTACCTTGCGCAGCACCTCCAACTCGTCTTCGGGGGCCGAGCTGGCCAGCACGACCTGCAAACCGAGATCGGCGACACGGCGCAGCAAATCGCGTGCACCCGGCAACGGCGCCAGCAACGGGGTGAGCTCACGGTAGTACCGGCTGTGCGCGTTACTGAGCCGCTCCTGCACGTCGTCGGACGCATTGCCGGACAGGGTGCCGACCAGCTTCGAGCCGTCCATGCCGATACTGCGGTGGATGCGCCAAGCCGCAACCGCTATTTCTTCGTCGTCGAAAGCCCGCTGCCAGGCATGGACATGGAGGTAGTTGGAATCAACGAGCGTTCCGTCCACGTCGAACAGGACGGCGGGGACGCCGTGGCTGGGGTTCTGCTGCCGCGCAGGGTCCGCGGCGGGGTGATTCATCTAGTTGCTCGTTTCTGCCTAGGTTTTTGTCGCGGGCGCATGGAACAACGCTGCGCCCTAGCCTGCGCCGGCGAGTCGTCTGCGGACGCGCTCGACGTCATCCGGTAACGGCATCGCTTGAGTGATGCGGGTGATCTCGACCCCGACGTCAGCGGTGTCGACCCGCCGCCGGCCGTTGGCGACGAGTTGCCATACGATCGCGGTGATTTCGTCTTCGGAAACGCGGCGCGGCAATAGCGCAAACAGCGGCACGTAGCCCGGCATGCCCGTCGGGTGACCGGCCCGTAGAAAGCCAACGGCGCTGCGTACACGGTCGACCAGGCCCATCGCACAACCTTCCCCGATATCGGTTGCGGCACAACGAGATTCGTTGGCGGGCCCGGTCCTCGAGGTCCGCGATGGTATCGCGATAGGTGAGGACCGGACCCGACAAACTACTGGTGACCTTTCTGGCGCTCTTCGGCGGCTTTCGCACCACCACGCGCAGATTCAGCCTCGGCCTCTTTCTTGGCCGCATCGCGCTGCGCGTCGGCCTTGTCCTGCTGCGCCTGCCCTTCCTTGCGGAGGTCGTCGCTGCCGGTCACGGCTCCGCCGACTTCCTTGATCTTGCCCTTGACACCCTCGACGACTCCCGAGACGCCTTCGGCCGGTCCGCTCTTTTCATCCCCCATGGGTATGTCCTTCCGTGGTAGCGAGCTTGTATTCGTTGGCCGCGAACCTGGTTCCGGCACAACGCGGCCGATATCGAATCGGTCGCAGGTACCGACTTCCCGCGGCCGGGCCCGTCAAACAATTTCCGCGTGACGAGGCCAGTTCTTCCTGGTCAGCGCGGTGGCCCAAGGGCATCCGGTGGCCCTCGTTTGGACGGCGAATTCCCGGGTATCTGCAAACTTCGGCGGGGCTTGGCCGGGCCGGCGCGCAGAAATGTGCGAGAGGGGGGCTGTCACACGATCACGATCGCTGTCATCGGAGCCAGCGGCACAGCCGGAGCCCGCGTCGTTGCGAGGCTGAAGGGCCGCGGCGTCGCCGTGGTCGGGATTGCCCGCGCGTTCGGCGTCGACCTCGTCAGCGGCCACGGCCTGACTGAGGCACTGGAGGGTGTCGACGTCGTGATCGACGTCTCGAACCCGATGCCGGCCGATGGCGATTCCGACATCGTCGACACCGTCACGACGGCCACGCGCAACCTGGTCGGGGCGTGCGCCGCGCAGGGGGTCCAGCGCGTGGTCGCGCTGACCATCGCCTGCATCGAAGATCCCGCCTTCGACGAATTCCCTTACTACGTGGCCAAACGCGCAGCCAAGGAGATAACGCTGTCCAGTCCGGTCCCGGCGACCATGGTGTCGTCCACCCAGTGGTTCGAGTTCGCCACCAATCCGGCCGCAGTGACGTTCAACGAGCGCGACGTCCTCGTCGAGGACTGGATGATTCAGCCCATTGCCGCCGATACCGTCGCCGACGTCCTGGTCGAGACGGCTCTGGGTCAGACGCATCCCCCGATCACCGTCACCGGTCCGCGTGAGGTCCGCTTGCCGCAACTGACGTCGAAACTACTCAGTCACTACGGCGATGACCGCCGGGTACGCGCTGTGGAACCCGCGCTACCTGCGCTCGGCGCAGGGGCGCTGCGTGCTCCCGGCCACGCGATAGTCCTGGGCCCTGATCTGGACGGCTGGCTGGGCACGGTCCCACCCGACGGCGAAGGAAACCGCACCGGCAGCGAGCGGGTGACCACGGAAAACAGATGATTTCACAATCGTGCTCGTAGGAAATTGTTGCTGGCACGTATAAGGGCCGGAAATTCGGGTATCACGACCTACGTGAGTGGGGAAGCTGTGCGCTCGGGTCAAACTGTGGTCGTCACGGGGGCCAGTGGCGGAATCGGACGCGCTACAGCCAGAGCGTTCGGCGCACGCGGCGCGCAGGTCGGCTTGGTCGCCCGGGGCGAGAAAGGGCTGGCCGCCGCGGCCAGTGAAATCGAGGCGGCCGGCGGCAAAGCCCTCGTGATACCTACCGACGTGGCCGATCCTGAGCAGTGCGAGGCGGCCGCCGAGGAAGCCGAACGGGCGTTCGGGCCCATCGACGTATGGGTCAATGTTGCCTTCACGTCGGTCTTTTCGCCCTTCTGGGAGATCACCCCCGCAGAATTCCGCCGCGTCACCGAGGTGAGTTACCTCGGCTACGTCTACTCCACCATGGCGGCACTGCGGCGAATGAAACCCCGGAACGCGGGCACCATCGTGCAGGTCGGCTCCGCGCTCGCCTACCGTGGAATTCCGCTGCAAAGCGCCTACTGCGGTGCAAAGCACGCGATTCAGGGGTTCCACGAGGCCCTGCGATGCGAGTTGCTGCACGAGCGCAGCAAAGTTCGCGTCACCATGGTGCAGATGCCGGCGGTCAATACCCCCCAATTCTCCTGGGTGCTGTCGCGGCTGCCCCGTCAGGCCCAGCCGGTTCCCCCGATCTACCAGCCCGAGATCGCCGCCCGCGCAGTGCTGTATGCGGCGGACCATCCCAGGCGGCGCGAGTATTGGGTGGGCGGCAGCACGGTTGGGACGTTGGCCGCCAACGCAATAGCTCCCGGCCTGCTCGATCGCTACCTCGCCCGAACCGGCTTCGACTCGCAGCAGACCGAAGATCCGCGCCCGCCCGACCAGCCCGCCAACCTGTGGGAACCCGCCGACGGCAGCGAGGGTCGCGACTTCGGCGCGCACGGCATCTTCGACGACCAGTCCACCGGCCGCAGTGTTCAGCTGTGGGCCTCTCAGCATCATGGCCTCCTCGGTGGTACCGGGACGGCGGCCCTTGCCGCCGCGGCCGGGATGGCTGTGCGGCAGTTGCGACGATGGCGCCGATGACTGCGCGCACTGGCCGATCCAACGTCTGATTTGCATCGATCGTGTGAATTGCTCTGGCTAGGAGGGAAATCAATGTCCAAACAAGAAGTCAGCGACTACCTGCTGGAGCGATTGCGAGCCTGGGACGTCCAGCACGTCTTCGCCTATCCCGGAGACGGCATCAACGGCATCCTCGCCGCCTGGGGGCGGGCAGACAATCAGCCGATGTTCATCCAGTCACGCCATGAGGAGATGAGCGCGTTCGAAGCGGTCGGCTATGCGAAGTTCACCAACCGTGTCGGGGTGTGCATGGCCACGTCGGGACCCGGCGCGGTGCATCTGCTCAACGGTCTGTACGACGCCAAACTCGACCACGTGCCGGTGGTCGCCATCGTCGGGCAGACCAACCGGAGCGCCATGGGCGGGTCCTACCAGCAGGAGATCGACCTGCTGAGCTTGTATAAGGACGTCGCCAGCGACTACGTCCAGATGGTCACCGTCCCAGAGCAATTACCCAACGTCCTGGACCGCGCCATCCGGGTGGCGCTGACCCAGCGCGCCCCGACCGCACTGATCATCCCGGCCGACGTCCAGGAGCTGCCGTACTCCGCTCCCACGCACGCCTTCAAGATGGTGCCGTCCAGTTTGGGCGTCGAATGGCCCGCCATCGCCCCCGACGACGCCGCAATCGCGCGCGCCGCACAAGTTCTCAACGAGGGCAAGAAAGTCGCCATGCTGGTGGGAACCGGCGCGCGCGAAGCTCGCGAGGAACTCGTCGAGGTTGCCGAGTTGCTGGGCGCCGGCGCCGCCAAAGCGCTCCTGGGCAAGGACGTGCTGTCCGACGAATTGCCTTGGGTCACCGGCTCGATCGGCCTGCTGGGCACCCGGCCGAGCTATGAGATGATGCGCGACTGCGACACCCTGCTGACGGTGGGATCCAGCTTTCCCTACACCCAGTTCCTGCCCGAGTTCGGGCAGTGCAAAGCGGTGCAGATCGACGTCGACGCGCGAATGATCGGAATGCGCTACCCGTACGCGATCAACCTGGTTGCCGATGCGAAGGCCGCACTCAAGGCCCTGATTCCCCATCTGCACCGCAAGGAAGACAGGTCGTGGCGCGAGGGCATCGAGGCCAATGTGGCGCGCTGGTGGGAAACCATGGCGATGGAAGCGGATGTCAGCGCCCACCCGGTCAACCCGCTGCGGCTGTTCTCCGAGCTCTCCTCCCAGCTACCCGACAACGCGATCATCACCGCCGACTCCGGCTCGTCCGCCAACTGGTACGCGCGAATCCTGCGGTTCCGCGGCAATATTCGCGGTTCGCTGTCGGGGAACCTGGCGACCATGGGGCCCGGCGTGCCGTACGCGATCGGCGCGAAATTCGCTCACCCGCAACGGCCGGTCATCGCGTTCGCCGGCGACGGCGCCATGCAGATGAACGGCATGGCCGAACTGATCACGATCAAACGGTACTGGCAGCAGTGGGACGATCCGCGCCTGATTGTGGCCATCCTGCACAACAACGACCTCAACCAGGTCACCTGGGAGATGCGGGCCATGGCCGGCGCACCGAAATTCGTGGAATCCCAAGCACTTCCCGACGTCGACTTCGCCGGGTTCGCCGCCGGCCTGGGGCTCAACGCGTTGTCTGTCAAGGATCCCGACGAACTCGGCAAAGCCTGGCGCGAGGCCCTGTCGGCGGACCGGCCCACCGTGCTGGACGTCTACACCGACCCCGACATGCCTCCGATTCCGCCGCACGCCACCTGGGAACAGTTCAAGGCCGCCACCGCCGCAGTGTTGGGCGGCGACGAGGACCGGACCGGCTTCATCAAGGTGGGTCTGAAAACCAAGGCGCAGGAGTTCCTGCCGCACAAGAAGAAGTAACGCCGGCTCAGCGGCGCCGGCTGCTTGCGCTGCGCAGGTCCTCGACGAACGACTTGTAGAACTCGTCGCGGTCTCCGCTGCGATCGCGCAACACCGCGGACGGGTGAACGGTGGCCACCACGACAGGCTCGGCCGGCAGTCGCACGTCGATGTCCGTGGGTAGCCGCGTGGCCTCACCGCGGTGGGCCGACACCCGAAATGCCTTCCCCAGCAACGATTGCGCGGCGGTGGCACCGAGGCACACGATCACCTCCGGTTGCACCGCCACGATCTCGGCGATCAGCCAGGGCTGACATGCGACGACCTCGGTACGGCCCGGCTTCTGATGGATCCGGCGTTTGCCGTCTTTGCGGGTGAACTTGAAATGCTTGACGGCGTTGGTCTGATACGTCGATGCCGGATCAATTCCCGCGTCGTCGAGGGCACGAGCGAGTAGGCGGCCCGCAGGTCCCACGAAGGGCATGCCCGCGCGGTCTTCCTGATCGCCCGGCTGTTCGCCCACCAACATCATCGCCGCCCCGGCCTTTCCCTGACCGAAGATCAATCGCTAGAGTCGTTGCAGGCCGCGGCCGAAACTTGCCGGGGCTGCCCGCTTTTCGAGAACGCCACGCAAACGGTCTTCGGTCAGGGAAAGGCCGGGGCGGCGATGATGTTGGTGGGCGAACAGCCGGGCGATCAGGAAGACCGCGCGGCC